>NZ_JBICSO010000001.1:585680-950131 GCF_043197155.1 Nonomuraea sp. NPDC049269 | reverse complement strand
GCGGGGGCCTCCCCCCCCCGCCCCCGCCCCCGCGGGGGGGGGGGGGGCGCCCGCGGGGGGGGGGGGGCCGGGCGCGCGGGGCGGGCCGGGGGGGGGGGGGGCCCCCCCCCCCCCCCCCCCACGGCGGCTAAGAGAATCATGATCAGGGACGGGGTCGTTCGCACGCGCATGGCGGGCTCCTTGACTGATCTGTCGAGATCATTGTCAATGGCACCCTATGTAGTTTTCGACGCGTCAACAATGATCTGATCCGTCACCTGCCGCGGCGCGGGCCCGCAAGCTGCGCGTTCGGCCGCCGCCGACGATGTAATTTTCAGGGTCCGCGGGCGGTCTTCAACGCGCATGCGTAGCCGGATGGCAGGCGGGTGTCGCTGGATGGGCGACTGGCCTGGAAACCGAAGGAGGTGCTCGCGCCGGGCGCGAGCGTCCCGTTGTGCGTGGCGTTGCCTGCCGTGGCGGCCTGGCCGCTCACCGTCAGGGAGGCGTTCCACGACCCGGTGATCTGATGGCCGGACGGCAGGGTGAAGGTGACGCCCCAGCCGTTCGCGGTGCTCGTGCCGGTGTTGGTCACCGTCACCTGCATGACGTAGCCGGTGCTCCACTGGCTCTGCGCCGTCGCGGTGACCGTGCAGCCGCCCGTCCCGCCGTCGGCGCGCGTGGTCACGGTGACCGTCCCCGAGCGCGGCGAGCGGTTGCCGGCGGCGTCCTTGGCGTAGACGGCGAAGGTGTGGGACGTGCTCGCGGCCAGGCCGGTGACGGTGGCCGTCGCGGTCGCGGCCGTGGCCACCGTCGTCTCGCCCGTCGGTTGCACGCGGACCACGTCGTAGCCGGTCACACCCACGTTGTCGGACGAGGCGGACCACGACAGGCTCGTGGACGAGGAGGTGATCTCGGACGCGATCGGTGTGCCGGGCGCGGTGGGCGGGCTGGTGTCGTCCTGCGGCTGCCCGTACGTCAGGCCGAAGCCGTACGGAAACAGCGGCGTCTTGCCGTCGCCCGCGTTGATCGGCTGCTGGGAGGCGCTGCTCATCCAGGTCATGGGCAGCTTGCCGGTGGGCTGTACCGTGCCGAACAGCACGTCGGCCACGCCCTGGCCCTCGGTGCCCGGCAGCCAGGCGGCCACCAGGGCGTTCCAGCCGGGTAGCTGGGCCGCGATGTCGAGCGGGCGCCCCGAGACCAGCACGACCACGACGGGCACCCCGGCCGCGCGCAGGGTGGCGATGGTGTTCAGGTCGGTGGTGTCCAGGCCCAGGCCGCCGGGGCGGTCGCCCTGGCCCTCGGCGTACGGCGTTTCGCCGACCACGGCGATCGCCACGCGATAGGAGCCGTCGATGCCGTTGCCGTCGCGGCCGTAGGTGACGGTTGTGGCCGAGCCGGCGCTGTTCCTGATGCCCTGAAGGATGGTGGTGCCGGGGGTGATGGCGCCGGACGAGCCCTGCCAGGAGATCGTCCAGCCGCCGCTCTGGTTGCCGATGTCGTCCGCGCTCTTGCCCGCCACGAAGATCTTGCCACCCCGGGCGAGCGGCAGGATGTTCCCGCCGTTCTTCAGCACGACCTGCGACTTGGCCACCGCCTCGCGGGCCAGGGCGCGGTGCGCCGAGCTGCCGACGGTCGCGGTGTAGGACCGGTCGGTCAGCGGTTTCTCGAACAGGCCGAGCTCGAACTTCTTCGTCAGGATGCGCCGGACCGCGTCGTCGACCCGGGCCGTGGTCACCCGGCCCGCCTGCACCTCGGCCCGCAGCAGGTCGATGAACCGCCGCCAGGCCGTGGGAACCATCACCATGTCGATGCCGGCGTTCACGGCCGTGCGCACGTCGAGCGCGGAGGTGCCGGCGGCGCCGTCGATCTGGTCGATGCCGTCCCAGTCGGAGACCACGAAGCCGGAGAAGCCCAGCTCACCCTTGAGCAGGGTGGTGATCAGGTACTGGTGCCCGTGCAGCTTGGCGGCGTTCCAACTGCTGAACGAGATCATCACCGAGCCCACCCCGCGCTCCACCGCGGCCTTGAACGGCGGCAGGTGGATCGCCCGCAGGTCGGCCTCAGGCAGCTGGGTGTCGCCCTGGTCCACGCCGCCCGTGGTGCCGCCGTCGCCGAGGTAGTGCTTGGCCGTGGCCAGTACGGAGGCCGGGCCGTTCAGCACGGCGCCCTGCAGGCCGGTCACGATCGTGGTCATCGACGAGGCCAGCTCGGGCGTCTCGCCGAAGGACTCGTACGTGCGGCCCCATCGGTCGTTGCGTGCCACGCACAGGCAGGGCGCGAAATTCCAGTCCACGCCGGTGCCGGAGACCTCCTCGGCCACGGCCCGGCCGACCCGCTGCGCCAGCGCGGGGTCCCGGGTCGCGCCGAGCCCGATGTTGTGCGGGAAGATCGTGGCGCCGACGACGTTGTTGTGGCCGTGCACGGCGTCGACGCCGTACAGGATGGGGATGCCCAACGGCGTGCCCAGGGCAGCGTTCTGGAAATTGTCGTACATGTCCGCCCAGGACGCGGCCGTGTTCGGGGACGGCCCGGAGCCGCCGCCCGACAGCACCGAACCGAGCCGGTACGTCGTGACGTCGGCGGCGCTGACCGAGCCGCGCTCGGCCTGCGTCATCTGCCCGAGCTTCTCGTCCAGCGACATCCGGCCCATCAGGTCGGCCACCCGGGACGGCACGGGCAGGCTCGGATCCTGGTACGGGTACGCGGCCGACGCGAAAACGGCCGGCCCGGGCCCCCCGGGAACGCTCAGCACGGCGGCGACCAGTAACGTCACGGCCGCCCGCGTCGTCCATTTCAGGCTCGCGTTTCTCATGGCCCTGGCCCGCCGTTCTTGGTCAGTGCGTCGAGGTGGAGGTTGGGAGCGCTCCCAATCTCGACTCTAGGTCACCGCTCCGCCATTCCCCTGCCCGCCCACAACCCCACCCTGGCCCGCCTGCGACACCAGCGGAAACAGCCGAGATCGGGTGAAACTTTCACTTGTCGCTTGGCCCCCGACGCGCTCAACCAGCGGGAGCGGCTGTGCGTCGCTCCGGTATCGAGCGAGCCGTGCCACATCCTGCACGCGGGCCGGAACGGTTTCTGTCGGTCGCGCATGGGAGGCTCGCGAGGACGCGGAAGGAGGGGCTTCATGGAGGCGCGGGAGATCACGGACAGCCCGGTTGTGGTCGCCGTCGAGCGAACGGAGGGCGCCGGATGATGGCCGACCGCAGACAGGGCCGTCCCGCGCTCCCGACCCGCACGGCGGTCCGATCGGCCGACTGGGACGGCCGCGACCTGGCGCAGGAGACCTACCATCAGGTCCTGTTCGTCGATGTGGACATGACGGAGCTGACGAACAGCGGCTGCGTCTTCGAGGAGTGCACGTTCAGCAGCGTCCGTTTCAACGTGTCCGAGCACGAGGACGCCATGTTCCTCAACTGCACGTTCTCGCGCTGCTCGTTCTTCGACGCGAGGTTCAAGGCGTGCAAGATGACGGGCAGCATGTTCGACGGCTGCTCCTACGGGCTGCTGAAGGTCGAGGGTGGCGACTGGTCGTTCACCGGTCTGCCCGGCGCCGACCTGCGGGGCAGCGCCTTTCACGGAGTACGCCTACGCGAGGCCGACCTGACGGGCGCCCGGCTGGAGAAGGCCGAGGTGTTGCGCTGCGACCTTTCGGGGGCGTGGCTCAACGGCGCCGACCTCACGGGCTGCGATCTGCGCGGCAGCGACCTGTCCGACCTGGACCCGTCGACCGTCACGCTGAAGAAGGCGATCATCGACTCCTTCCAGGCGACCGTGGTGGCCACCGCACTGGGCTTCGACGTCCGCGCGTAGGAGGGTCGCCTTGATGATGATCACATCGTCCCCATGGTCGCGTGCGGCGTGCCGAACGCCCGAAGAGGTCGAGGAGCGAACGGGAGTCCGCTGACTGCGGGGGCGGACGTCACCCCCGGGGGATCGAGGAGCGTGCCGGCGTCCGCGAAGCCACCGGCATCGGCAGCCTTCGTCAGCCGGTGACCGCGCGGAGGGCTCCCGGTTGGCGGCCGGTGAGGCGGTCGAGGGCGGTCGAGGTGGCCTCGTCGGCCGGCAGGTAGACGATCAGGCGCTGGCCCTCGATGTCCGGGAGGTCGAGCGTCTCGTACGACAGCCGCAGCTCGCCCGCCAGGGGATGCACCAGCCGTTGCGTCCCCGCGCGCTGGGGCAGGCCGGCCGGTTTCGACAGGCGGGTGGCGAACGGGGCGCCCGCGAGGACGGTCAGCTCCTCCGACAGGTGACGGACATGCGGATCGGCGCGGGACGACTCGATCTTGAGGCTGGCCACCTGCTCGTCCGCGACCCGCTCCCAGTCGGGGTAGGCCGCCCGCGCCCGGACATCGGTGAACACGAACCGGACGAGGCTGGGCGGCTCCCCGTCGAGCAGGCCGATGGGGGCGGCGAGACGTTCATAACCGGTGGTGTGGGCGAGTATCTCGCCCAGCCGGTTGACGAGAATGGCGGGCGCCGGCTCAAGCCGGTCGAGCAGGGCTCGTACGGTGGGCCGGACGACGCGGGCCGGCGGGATGGCGGACGGGCAGAGGGAGTCGCCGTCGACGACCTTGGACAGGCGGCGCAGGTGGAGGCGTTCGGCCGAGCCGAGGCGCAGGGCGTCGGCGAGGGCGCCGAGCACCTGGCTCGAAGGGTGGCGGTCGCGGCCCTGCTCCAGGCGCGCGAGGTATTCGACGCTGATCCCGGCCAGGGTGGCCAGCTCCGAGCGGCGCAGGCCGGGCGTGCGCCGCCGGGTGCCGCTGGGCAGCCCGGCCTCGGCAGGCGTGATGGCCTCGCGTCGGGCACGCAGGAAGGCGCCCAGCTCGTTCGTACTCACGCCACGGACACTACCGGCCCGGCTCCGGCGGATCGTGGCCCTGTCAGTGCCCGCCTTCCAGGGAGGTGGACGGCGCATACATGACAAAGACGCAGATTCCCAAGCCCGCGGTGCTGATCGGCAGGGCCGATTCGGCCGCGCGGTGGGTCACCGAGTAGGGCTCGCCGCTGAGAGCCGGGCGCGCCGGCGACCACCGGCACTTCGGACTTGACGGGTTGGTGAGTACTCACTCACGATAGGCGATGAGCTGAGGAGGATCCACCATGAAGCTGACGATCTTCGGAGCTACCGGAGGCACCGGCGTCGAGCTGCTTCGTCAGGCGCTCGCCGCCGGGCACGAGGTGACCGCGGTGGTCCGCGATCCCCGGCGGCTGCCCGCCGACCTGCTGTCCGGTCTCGACATCCGCCAGGCCGACCTGATGGACCCCGACGCCATCGCGCCCACCGTGAAGGACCGCGATGCCGTACTGTCCGCGATGGGCTCCCGCGGTCGGGCGCCCACGACGGTGTGCGCCGACAGCATCAGCGCCATCGCCACGGCGATGGCGCTCGGCCGCACCCGGCGCCTGCTCATGACCAGCGCCGGCGGCCTCGTGACCGACGCGGGCGACGGAGTGATCGTCCGGTACGTGGTCAAGCCGCTCATCGTGCAGCGGCTCTTCAAACACTCCTATGCCGACCTGCGCGAAGCCGAACGGCGGCTGCGGGCGACGAACCTTGACTGGACCATCGTCCGGCCGAGCCGCCTGACCGACGCCGGACTGACGGGCCGTTACCGCACAGCGTGGGACACCAATCTCAGGGGCGGCCTCAGTACGACCCGCGCCGACCTGGCGCACTGCCTGCTCGCGCTGGCCGCTGATCCCGCGTCGGTGCGCCACGCCGTCTCGGTGGCCTCCTAATTCTTGACGCCGCATACTCTTGATGCCATCAAGAGTTGTTGATAGAAAGAGTAGAGGTGATCGTTCCGATGGCAGAAAGATGAGGCGTGGAGACTTCCGAGGACCGGTTCTTCCGCGAGTTGGGCGGCGCCTGCGCCGAGATGCGCCAGGCGTTCGCGCGGCATGTGGGGATGAGTTCGTCCAGGCTTCAGCTGCTGATGCGGCTGTGGAGGAACGGGGAGACCAGCCACAGCGATCTGCGTCAGGCCCTGTCTCTCGACGGGGCGAGCGTCACCCGGCTGATCAAAGAGTTCGAGGCCGAGGGGATGGTCGGCCGCCGCATCGATCCGGCGGACAACCGTTACACGCTGGCGAGCCTGACACCCGTCGGCGAACGAGCCGCCGCCGACCTCGAGCGGTCTCATCAGGCCTACCAGGTGCGGCTGCTCGACGGCATCCCCGCGCATGAACGGGAGATCGTCCTGAGCGCCCTGGAGCGCTTGCGCGCCACCATGGCCGGGATCGACCCGGCCGCCGGGCCGAAAGCCCGCCCTGAGACAGGAACGAGCAAATGACCGACGACGTAAGGGCCGTTGGGCGGCGCATGTACGAGGCGTTCAACACCCAGGACTTCGGGGCCGCCGAGGGGATCTTCTCGGCGGATTTCGTCAGCCACCCGTTGGGCACCACGGGCGTGGAAAGCGTCACCCGAGCGTGGACGCGGTTCCACGAGAGGTTCCCCGACGTCCGGGTGGTCGTCGAGGACATGCTCGTCGACGGGGACAAGGTCGCCGTCCGCACCACCTTGCGCGGGATCCCGGCCGACGCCGTCGAGCAGCGTCCGCCGACGATGCTGGAGATCTTCCGAGTGCGGGACGGGCGCATCGCCGAGTTGTGGGGCGTGTCCACACTGAGGTGACCGCCCGGTGGGGAGAGCTGTACTGACCGCGTGACGCGGCCTTCCTTCAGCCGCCGTCGGGCGTCTTGGCGGCCTTGCGGCGCCGGAAGCCGAAGCGGGCCAGGGCGATGAACGCGACCTTCAGGACGACCAGCGCCACGACGACGTTGGCGGCCATGCCGGTCCACGCCGAGTTCGCCACGACGGTGCCGGCCAGCCCGACATGCAGGCCGATGATCACGACCACGGCCGCCGCGAGCAGGATCGCCTGGAGGTTGGAGCGCAGCCGGCCTCGCCGGCGCGTGGGTGTCAACGTCTCCGGAGCGTCGGAGGTCTCGGACCGATGCCAGGTCACGGTCAGCGGATCGCGTTGGCTGAAGCGCTCGAAGTCCCGGCTGACGACGTCCCGGATCTGACGTAGGCCGTCTTCATCGGCGGCCTCGATGAGCAGTGTAAGGGCGCCGGCCTCGGCGGTGAGCGTGCACCGGCCCCACGGGACGAAGGTGACCGTCCCGTCGGTGTCGGACCATTCAGCGGTGACCTGCAACTCGCGGCGGGCCATCATGCCGCGCAGGTGCATGCGCGGCGTGTGACCGCCGCCGCGGCCCATGGCGGCGGCGTGCTTGCAGAACTGGACGAGGTACCGGCTCGCACGCTCGGTCTCGATCTGGGCTGTCAGGGTCGGCATCGCATTCCTTCTGGTCGCCGGGGTGGCGTTCTGCCGACATCAGATTTATCGATACATACTGTCTCTGTCAACGTCACTATGTTTCGGTCATCAACGGCATGTACGATCGAGGCCGTGCCCAAGTTGTGGAACGAGACGATCGACAAGCATCGCGCCGCGGTGCGGGACGCGGCCCTGGACGCCATGGCCACGCTGGTGGCGGAGCACGGCCTGGTCGCGTTGACGATGTCGCAGATCGCCGAGCGGGCCGGCATCGGCCGGGCGACGCTGTACAAGTACTTCCCCGACGCCCACGCCGTCCTCACCGCCTGGCACGAACGTCAGATCACCACGCACCTCGACCAACTCGCCGCCGCCGCCGAGCCCGCTGACCCGGCACTTGCACGCCTGCAAGCTGTCCTGGAGACCTACGCGCGGATCCAGCACCACTCGGCGGCGGCCCACCACGGCGGCGAACTCGCCACGCTGCTGCACCGCGACGAGCACGTCGACCGCGCGCGGCGACGACTACGCGACTTCGTTCAGGGTCTGCTCGCCGAGGCCGCCAGGGCGGGTGAGGTGCGCGACGACGTACCGGCTGATGAACTGGCCGACTACTGCCTGCACGCCCTCACGGCGGCCGGCGCCGCCCCCGGCCACGACGCGATCCACCGCCTGGTCGCCGTCACCCTGGCCGGACTACGTCCATGACCGCTCCGAAAAACTGGTGCCGCACCCGCTCGCACAACTCCTGGGGTGCGGCTTCGTCGAGCGAGGTGGCGGGCGTCGGCGTCGGTGCGCTGGACGCTATGGTCCAATATGTGCGCACAATGAAGCGGGGTATGACGCCGCAGTTCACGACACCGATCGAGGACCCGCTGATGATGCGGCGACTCGCCGCCCGCACGTTCGCCTCGCACGATCCCACCGACACCAAGAACGTCTACATCGGCGAGCTACCGTCGCCCGCGTCCATCATGCGCTTCTGATGGGGGGCGTGACCGTAGAGGCCGGCGCGCCTCCGGCCCGGGCGCTCAACTCCACGTTGATCGTGGTGTGCCAGAGCATGCAGGGTCTCGCCTTCGGGGCTATCGCCCTGTTCCTCCCGCTCATCCGGCACGACCTCGGCATCAGCCCCTCGCAGGCGGGGCTGCTGGCCGCCTCCGGCACATTCACGTACGCGCTCATGCAGATCCCGTCCGGGTATCTCTCGGACAGGTTCGACACCAAACGCCTGTTCGTGGTGGGCCTGCTCGGCGTCAACGTGCTCTCGCTCACCTTCTCCCTGCTCGACTCCTATGGCTGGTTGCTGGCGAACCAGGCGGTCTCCGGAGTGTTCCGGGCACTGGTGTTCGCACCTGGGCTCATGCTGATCAGCCGCCAGTTCCGCGAGGATCGCCGGGCCACGGCCATGGGCCTCTACGTGGCGGGCGGATTCTCCTCCAACATCCTGCTCAACGCGCTCGGCCCGGTGCTGGTCGGTCCATTGGGCTGGCGCTGGCTGATGGTGCTCTTCGCGGCCACCGGCATGCTGGTTGTGCTGGCCTTCGCCAAGCTGGGCGACTCGGCCCCGCCCAAGGCCGATGCCAGGCCGCCGACCTGGGCGGACGCCCGCGAGCTCCTGTCTCACCGTGCCGTGTGGCTGAGCGGCTTCATCCAGTTCGTCCGCCTCGCGGTGGTCACCGGGATGGCGTTCTGGTTACCCAGCCTCATCGTCGAGGAAAAGGGCTACTCCCTGGGCATGGCCGGCGTCGTCGTGGCCATCGGAGCGGCGGTCACGGCCCCGTCCAACTTCCTCGGCGGCTGGGTGTCCGACCGCCTCGGCCGGCCCCTGGCCGTCGTCGGAACCTCCCTGGCCATGCTGGCCGTCACGATCTTCCTGATCCCCTTCGTCGACACTCTCCCCGCGCTGATCGCGGTGATCGCGGTGAACTCGATCTTCCTTCAGCTCTACTTCGGGCCGCTGTTCGCCGTGCCGCTGCAGTACGTCGGCACCGCCAACACGGGCCTGGTCACAGGCTTCAGCAACTTCTGCGCCAACCTCGGGGGAGTGGTCTTCTCCTTCGGGCTGGGCGCGTTCAAGGATGCGACCGGCTCCTTCGACGGCGGCCTGTGGACACTGGCCGGTCTGTGCGCCGCCGCCCTGTTGGTCACGTGGCTGATCTCCCGCCTCCCTACGGAAAGGACATCTCGCTGAGCACCGCATTCAGCCCGGCGGCAGAGATGGACACCCGTCGCCTCCGCCATGTCCTCGACCCGGACGTCGGGGGGGGGGGGGGGGGGGGGGGGCGGGGCGGGGGGGGGGGCCCGCCCCCGGCCCCCCCCCCGCCGCCCCACCCCCCCCCCCCCCCCCCCCCCCCCCCCCCCCCCCCGCCGGCGGGCGCGCCCCCCCCCCCCCGGCCGCCGCCCCCCCCCCCCCCCCGACAGAGCAGTAGCCCGGTCATGCCTCCGGTCTACAGGTCGCACTCCGCGAGAATCATCGTCCACGAGGCGGCGGGCAGCCGCGCCGTCAGCCGGTCACCGTCAGCCTGTACGGTCAGCGGCCGCGGAAGGGCCTCCACCCGGTGCGGGTCGTCCCCGGCGGCGATCACCGAGGCCGACACCGGCCTGACCGCCGCCGGGAGCCGGACGGTGAGGTCGAGGTCCTGGTCGGGCGACCGGTTGACGGCGAACAGCGCCACCTGGGACCCGTCGACGGTGGCCACCGCCGACAGCGCGGGCGCCTCGCCGTACCGTTCGGTCTCCAGGAGCGGTCCGGACGGCTCCACCCGCAGCACGGTGCCGCGCGCGTGCCGGGCCGTCAGCGCGAACGGGTGGAAGATCGTCTGACGCCAGGCCGGGCCGCCGGGCTCGGTCCTGATCGGCGCGATGATGTTGGCGAGCTGCGCCTGGCAGGCGATGCTCACCCGGTCGGCGTGCCGCAGCAGCGTGATCAGGAAGTCGCCCACCACCACGGCGTCGGCGGCGGTGAAGGTGTCCTCGATCAGCTCCGGCGCCTCCTGGAACGGCGAGCGCTCGCGCCCGGTGAACCGGCTCTGGTTCCAGACGTTCCACTCGTCGAAGGACAGGTTGATCTTCTTCGTGCGCCGGAGTTTCGCCCCGATGTGGTCGGCCGTGGCCACGATGGCCGAGATGTAGCGATCCATGTCCACGGCGCTGCAGAGGAAGCCGGGCAGGTCGCCGTTCTCCTCGTAGTAGTTGTGCAGCGACAGGTAGTCGACCGCGTCGTAGGCGTGTTCGAGCACGGTGGCCTCCCACGCGCCGAACGTCGGCATCCCGCTGTTGGAGCTGCCGCACAGCACCAGCTCAAGGTCGGGGTCGACGAGCCGCATGGCCTTGGCGGTCTCGTTGGCGAGCCGTCCGTACTCGTGCGCGGTCTTGTGGCCGATCTGCCAGGGTCCGTCCATCTCGTTGCCGAGACACCAGAGCTTGATCCCGTACGGGTCGGTCACTCCGTGTTTGACGCGCAGGTCCGACCACTGCGTACCCGAGGGGTGGTTGGTGTATTCGAGCAGGTCACAGGCCTCCTGGATACCCCGGGTGCCGAGGTTGACGGCCATCATCGGCTCCACCCCGGCGGCCCGGGTCCAGGTCATGAACTCGTTGAGCCCGAACGCGTTCGTCTCGATCTGCCGCCAGGCCAGGTCCAGCCGGGAGGGCCGGTCGGGGCCGACGCCGTCCTCCCAGCGGTAGCCGGAGACGAAGTTGCCTCCCGGGTAGCGGACCACGCTCACGCCCATCTCGCGGGTCAGCTCCAGCACGTCGGTGCGGAAGCCGTTGTCGTCCGCCGCCGGGTGCCCCGGCTCGAAAATGCCGGTATAGACGCACCGGCCCATGTGCTCGACGAACGAGCCGAACAGGCGCCGGTTGACGGGGGCGATGCGGAAAGAGGGGTCAAGGGTCAGGTGTGCTTGCGGCACAGGTCAGGCTCCTCGGTAGACGCGTACGTAGTCGAAGTCGGCGTTGACGGCCGGCTGGGCCCCTCCGTGGGCGACCAGGCCGATGCGCACGGCCGTTTCCTTGGGGAAGGTCCACACGCCGCCCCAGGTCCAGGTCTTGCCGTCGCGGCTGGATCCGGCGCGGAACTCGTGCTCCCCGTTGGCCGGGTCCACGTGGTGCGCCAGCCGCAGCCAGGTGGTCTTGGCCGGCGGGCCGACGATGTTGCCGCCGTAGGACAGGCGGCCGGCGAAGGTCAGCTCGCGGCCGTACTCGACCTGGCGGGTGTTCCAGATGGCGACCTGGGACAGGCGGGCGAAGTCGTCGTCGGAGGCGTAGGCGACCAGGCCGGCCTGCTGGTAGTTGCGTACGGCGTCCTCGCCCAGGTCGAGCGTGACCTTGGTCTCCACGACGTAGTCGCCCTTGGGGGCCTCGCGCAGCAGCACCGACGCCTTGTTGCCGGCCCCGACCAGGTCGGCGCCCTGGACGGGCCAGCGCAGCACGCCCTCCTCGATCTTGGTTGCGGCGTCCTGCCGCACCCAGGTCCAGCGGGAGTCGAGCGGCCCGTTGAACTCGTCGGTGTCCAGCAGCCTGCCCGTACGCGGCGTCGGCGCCGCCTTGGTGACGGCCTTGAACAGCGGGGCGGCGGAGACGTTGTCGAAGTCGGCGCCCCCGTCGGCGACCAGCCCGATCGGGCCGTTCGCGCTGCCCGTGACGGTGACGCTCGCCCGCGGGTCACGGAGCCGGGCCTCGGTCACCTCGGCGGTGATCGTCCGTCCCTTGACGGTGACGGCCAGGTTGTGCCAGGTCGCGGTCCCTCCGGGCAGCGCCACCGTACGGGACGCGCCACCCGAGGTAAGCGTCAACCCGTCGCGCGAAACGACCGCGGTCGTGCCGCCGAGGCGAATCCCGGCGGACTTGTCCGTCCTGAGGTCGGTTTCGACGCGGACGTCCCCGCCGAGCGACTTGCGGCTGATGAGCGTGCCCTGGCCATGGACATGTCCATCCTGTACGGTCCAGCCGGCCGTGTTCCGCCAGCCCGACAGATCGCCCGCGAACCGATCGTCCACGACGCCGCGGGTCACCGGCGTCTCCCGCGACTGCTCGGAAGGCCCGGCCCCCGCACGCACGGCCGGCCAGCCGTCGATCCAGTCCAGCCGGTCCAGCAGCATGGGCCGCTCGTTGATCCCGTATGGCTCGTCCAGGAACGGGTCGCTTCGATCGATGGCGTGGTAGAGCATCCAGTCCTGACCGGAAAGGTCGGTGAGCTGGGCATGGTGGCCGGTGCCGATGAAGCGGTTGCCGTTCTGGTCCAGGACGGGGGTGCCACCGGCGCGCGAGGCCAGCAACGGCACGCCCTCGCGGTCGACGAACGGGCCGCGCGGGCTGGTCGAGCGCCCGGCCAGCACCGAGTAGCCGGTGGTCGGCCCGGCGCAGCAGTTCGCCGAGGAGCCGAGCAGGTAGTAGAAGCCGTCGTGGCGCACCACGTACGCGCCCTCGAACTTGTTGTCGATCGCGACCTGCTGCGGCTGCCCGGTGGCGTGCAGCCCGTCGGCGGACAGCTCGGTCACCCACAGGCCGCCGAAGAACCCGCCGAAGTACAGGTACTTGCGCCCGTCCACGTCGGTGAACTGCGAGGGGTCGATCGTGTTCCAGTACGAGTTGCCGGAGGGGCGCGGGGCGACCACCGGGGCGTCGAGGTGCGTCCACGGCCCGGTCGGCGTGGGCGCCGTGGCGGCGCCGATCGAGTAGTCCCAGTTGGCGGGCGTGGTGGCGGTGTCGGTGACGGTGAAGTACATGACGTACCGGCCGTCGAGGTAACGGATGTCCGGCGCCCAGAACAGACTGCCCGGCGCCGCGTACGACGGCAGGTTGTCCGGCCCGAACGCGTCGCCCACGTAGGTCCAGTTGACCAGGTCGCCGGAGCGGGCGATCGGCAGGTTGTGCAGGACCTTCTCGCCCTCGCGCAGCGGGTCCGACGTGCCGTAGGAGTACCAGTAGCCGTCCTGGCCGCGGATCACCGACGGGTCGGCGAACGTGTCGGAGAAGGAGCCGGACACCGGATTGGTGAACAGGGACAGGAGCAGCGTGGCGATGACAGCCAGGTGCATAGGTCAGCCTTTCAGGCCGCTACGGGAGATGCCTTCGATGACGTACCGCTGGGTCAGACTGAAGAGGATCAGGACGGGGATGCTGGCCAGCACCGCGCCCGCCATGATCACCGGATAGTGGATCGTGTACGCGCCCTGAAGGATCGACAGGCCCGGCGGCAGCGTGAAGTACTCGGGACTGAAGATCACGTAGATGGGCCAGATGAAGTCGTTCCAGTTGGACAGGAAGCTCAGCACGGCCAGCGTGGCCAGCGCGGGCCGCGACAGCGGCAGCGTGATCCGCCAGAAGATGTGCCAGTGGTTGGCGCCCTCCATCAGCGCGGCCTCGTCCAGCTCACCCGGCAGGCCGAGGAAGAACTGCCGCAGGAAGAACACCCCGAACGCGCCCGCCGCCCCCGGCACGATGAGCGCCGTCAGGCTGTCCAGCCAGCCGAGCTGGTCGACGATCAGGAACTGCGGGATGAGGAAGACGAACCCCGGCACCAGCAGCGTGCCGACGATCACCCCGAACATCAGCTTCTTGCCGCGGAACTCCAGCCTGGCCAGCGCGTACGCGGCCAGCGACGACACCACGAGCACCAGCAGCATGTGCCCGGTGGCGGCGATGACACTGTTGGCGAACCAGCGCAGCACCGGCGTGTCCGTGGTGCCCTGGAAGACCGTCCCGTACGCGGACGTCGTCGGCTCGGCGGGCAGCAGCGTGGGCGGCACCTGGGTGGCCTCGGTCTGCGTCTTGAACGACACGCCCAAGGCCCACACCAGCGGCCCCACGAACAGCACGGCGAGGGCCAGCAGGCCCGTGTAGCGCTTCATGACCGGGTCCTGAACAGCCGGAAGTTGGCCACGCTGACCAGGATCAGCAGCAGCGTGAGCAGGTAGCTCATGGCCGAGGCGCTGCCCATCTTGTACTCCCTGAGCCCCTGCTGGAGCATGTACATGATCGCGGTCCGCGTGTCTCCGCCCGGCGCGCCCTGGGTCAGCAGGTACGACTGCCCGAACATGTTCGCCGAGGCCAGGATCGTCGTCGTCACCACGAACAGCGCGACGGGCCGCAGCCCCGGCAGCGTGACGTGGACGAACTCGCCCCACCGCCCCGCGCCGTCCATCTTCGCCGCGTCGTACAGCTCGCGCGGGATGTCCTGCATCCCGGCCAGGTAGATCACCGCGTTGAACCCGAGCGTCCACCAGACCGTCACCCCGACCAGCGCGATCCAGGCCCACGGCGTCGCGGTGGTCCAGGGGATCGGCGTGCCGAGTATCCAGTCGACCAGGCCGAGGTTCGGGTCGAGCAGCAGCCGCCACATCAGGCACACCACCGCCACGCCCAGCACGAACGGCGCGAAGAACAGCCCCCGGAACAGCGTCCTGCCCCGGAAGGGCCGGTTGAGCAGTAACGCCACCCCGAGCGGCAGCACGACCAGGAACGGCACGCTGAACACGGTGAAGATCCCGGTCGCCCGCATCGACATCCAGAAGTCGCCGTAGACGGGCGACTGGTCGTCGAACAGCGCCGTGTAGTTGTCCAGGCCGACGAACGGCTTGCCCTCGAGCATGTAGTCCCAGTCGTGCAGGCTCACCCAGATTCCGAACAGGGCCGGGGCCAGCACGAACACGGAGAACAGGATCAGGTACGGCGCCAGGAACAGGTACGGCGTCGCCTTGCCCGATCGGGGAACGCGCACCTCCCGCCCCACCGTCTCTTCCGCTGAGATCGCGACCATCAGGCGCCGTACTTCTTCCGGTTGGCCTCAAGGATCTTGTCGGCCTTGGCGGCGGCCTCCGTGAGCGCGTCCTTGGGGCTCTTCTTGAGCAGGATCGCCGCGTTGATCGCCTGGTCGACGACCGCGGAGGCGTCCCCGATGCCCGCCACCGACGGAAGGAAGTACAGGTAGTCGATCTGGGTGCCGATCGTGGCCTGCTCCTTCAGCGCCGCGAACTCCGCGCCGTCGCGGATCGACTTGCGGGCCGGCACCTGGCCGCCCTTGGCCCACTCCAGCGAGTGGCCGCTGATCCAGTTGATGAACACCTTGGCCGCGGTCAGCTTGTTCTGGTCGGGCGTCCGCTGCTTGAACACCACGAACTGGTGCGAGCCCGCCCACGCCGCCGGCTTCGATCCGATCTGCGGGAGCGGCGCGACGCCCCACTCCAGGTTCTTGATCTCCTTGAGCGTGTTGATGGACCAGATGCCGTTCCAGTTGAAGGCGGCCTTGCCGTTCTGCAGGGCGATGAAGTCGGCGTCCTGGCCGACGTTCTTGGGGCTGTAGCCCTTGTTGACGAGGTCGACGAGCCAGGTCAGGGCCTGCACGCCGGGGTCCTCGGCGAAGCGCGAGACGCCGGCGTCGTCGGCGAAGAGCTGGCCGCCGTTCTGGTAGAGCAGCGTCCCGAACTGCATGCTTCCGGTGAACGGGAACGGCGTGGCCCAGTGCCCCTGGATGCCCGCCTTCTTCAGCGCCTCCAGCGCCGCGATGTACTCCTCGCCGGACTTGGGCGGCTGCTCCGGGTCGAGCCCGGCCTTCTTCATGACCGTCTTGTTGTAGAACATGCCGAGCGGGTGCACGTCGAGCGGGATCGAGTAGCGCGCGCCCTTGTAGACGCCGGCCTTCCAGACCGGCGGGGAGAAGTCCGCCTCGGTGAGGCTGAGCGCGTTGGCCACGTCGTCGAGGGGCAGGACCACCTGCCGTGCCGCGTTGGTGGCGACGCTGTCGACGTGCATGATGCCGAGGTCAGGGCCTTGACCCGCGGAGACGGCCGCGGGGACCTTCGCGTAGTAGTCGGCCCACTGGTAGACGTTCATCGACACCTGGATGTTCGGGTGCTCGGCGTTGAACTGGTCCACCAGCTTCTTCATGAACGGGCCGTCGCCGCCGGTGAAGCCGTTCCAGAACTTCAGCGAGACCGAGGGCCCGGTGTATTCGGTGGCCGCCGCCGTGGTGGCCGGCGCCTGCGCCTGCTTGGGGCCGCCGCCGCCTCCGCCGCAGCCCGCGGCGCCGATGACCAGCGCACCGAGGCCCAGGCCCAGTACGCGTCGCCTGGAAAGGTCGTTTTGGGACATGCCAGATCACTCCTGACCGTGAGGTTACGGACGTTCTACATCGTTGGTTCCAACGTTGTAAATTGGTTGGCGCAAGTTCGTTACATCGTTGTAAAGAAGGTAGGGTGCCGATGGCGAAAGGGGCAGGGTGCGGCCGAGGCTGAAGGATGTCGCCGAGCTGGCCGGGGTGTCGATCAAGACCGTGTCCAACGTGGTCAACGACTATCCCCATGTCAGCGGCGAGACACGCGCCCGGGTGGAGGCGGCGATAGCCGAGCTCTCCTACCGGCCTAACCTGTCGGCGCGCAGCCTGCGCGCGGGCCGCTCCGGCGTGGTCGCGCTGGCGGTGCCCGACCTGGACAACCCCTACTTCGCCGAACTGGCCACGAACGTCATCGAGGCGGCCGACCGGCGAGGCTGGACCGTGCTCATCGACCAGACCCAGGGCGACCGGGCCAAGGAACGCGTGGTGATCTCCGGGATCCGCGACCACCTCATCGACGGGCTGCTGTTCAGTCCGCTCGCGCTCACGGCCAAGGACCTGGCCGGGCGCGACGATCGTACGCCGATGGTGCTGCTCGGGGAGCGCATCGGGACGGGCCGCTCGCCGTACGATCATGTCGGCATCGACAACGTGGCCGCCGCGCGGGCGGCCACCCTGCACCTGGCCGAGCGCGGCAGGCGCAGGATCGCCGCCATCGGCGTGCAGCGCACGGCCGCCGCCGTGACGGGCCGCCTGCGGCTGAAGGGCTACCAGCAGGCGCTCGCCGAGGCCGGCGTCCCCGCAGACCCGTCACTGGTCGCGCTGGTGGCGCGCTGGGGGCGCGCCGACGGCGCCGAGGCCATGAGCCGCCTGCTCGACTCCGGCCCGCCGGACGCGGTCTTCTGCTTCAACGACACGCTCGCGCTGGGCGCCCTGCGGACGCTGCTCAAACGGGGGTACGACGTGCCGGGCGACGTGATGGTGATGGGGTTCGACGACATCGAGGACGGCCGGTTCGCCACGCCCACACTGTCGACCGTGGCGCCCGACAAGGCGCTGATCGCGCAGTCGGCGGTGGACCTGCTGGCCGAGCGGCTGAGCGGCGAGACGGACAAGGCACACGAGGTGTGCGTGCCGCATCGACTGGCATTTCGGGAGAGTACGGATTTGCCGGAGCTGTGTGCGTCGGAGAGCCCGCATGAGAGGGCGGTGTGAGGGCAGCAGGACGAGGTGAACCCCGCACGGTACGACCCAGCGAACCTGGAAGATCTGATCCGGCAAGAGTTAACGAACGCGGGATTCACCGTCGAGCCACCGAAGCCGCCCGGATCCAACGGGCCGTCCGGGACGCCGGGCGACGGCGGTCTCAGCCTCCGGCACGAGCCCGGTCGCGGTGTTGTCGTCTCGTGGGAGGCCTCTCCCGATCTCGCCAGAGCCGGCACGGTGAAGTACGAGACCATCCGCACCGCCGTACAGCTCGCCGTGCGGACGATCCTCGTACAGGCCGGGTTCCGGGTGGTCGGCGACTTCGGCGGCAGCGAGATGCTGGTCATCGCCAACCCGCCCGGTACGGCGTTCGAGCGGGGGGACTGGCCGCCCGGAGCGATGTCCGAGCAGAACTGAGCCGGGCCGACCTCCCTTGGCGATGGTCGAAGGGCACCGGTGGGAGACTGCTGGGAAGAGCCGCGACAGCGTGGCGAGCGTTATGGGAGAGGTAGGCATGACCGACGAGTTCGACGTCATAGTGATCGGCGCCGGTCCTGCCGGCGAGAACGCCGCGGCCAGAGCCGTGCGCGGCGGCCTGACCGCCGCCATCCTGGAGGACCGCCTGGCCGGCGGCGAATGCTCCTACTGGGCCTGCATCCCGAGCAAGGCCCTGCTGCGCCCGATAGATCTGGCGGCCGAGGTGAGCCGGGTGCCGGGCCTGTCGCTCGGCCCGATCGAGGTGAGCAAGGTGCTCGCCCGGCGCGACGAGGCGGTGTCGCACTTCGACGACTCGGGGCAGGTCGGGTGGATCGAGAGCGTGCCCATCGAGTTCGTGCGGGGCAGGGGACGGCTCGACGGTGTCAAGCGGGTGCGGGTGACCCCGCGAGACGGTGGAGCGGAACGCGTGCTCACCGCGCGGCACGCCGTCGTGCTGGCCACCGGCAGCACCGCCCTGGTCCCCCCGATTCCGGGGCTGGCCGAGGCGAAGCCCTGGACCAGCCACGAGGTCACGGCCGCCAAGGAGGTGCCGGAGCGGCTGGTCGTCCTCGGTGGCGGAGTCGTCGCCTGTGAGATGGCGCAGGCCATGCACGGGCTCGGCGCACGGCAGACCACGGTCCTGGTACGCGGCGGGTCGCTGCTGTCCAAGCTGGAGCCGTTCGCCGGCGAGCTGCTGGCCGAGTCGTTCGCCGAGGCCGGGATCGACGTGCGGACCCACACGGGGATCGCCCGCGTCGAGCGGCCGGAGCCCGGCGGCAAGGTCACCGTGCACCTGGCCGAGGGCCCGCCGCTGGAGGCCGACGAACTCCTGGTGGCCACCGGCAGGGTGCCCGCCACCGCCGACCTGGGGCTCGACACCGTCGGCCTGCCGGGCGGCCGCACCGTCGAGGTCGACGACAGCATGCGGGCGACGGCCGTCGAGGGCGGCTGGCTGTACGCGGTCGGCGACGTCAACGGCCGCGCGCTGCTCACGCACATGGGCAAGTACCAGGCGCGGGCCTGCGGCGACGTCATCGCGGCGCGCGCCAAGGGCGGCGACGACACTCTCCCCGCGATGCGCGACATAGCGGACGAGTACGGGGCGCCGCAGGTGGTGTTCACGGACCCGCAGATCTGCGCGGTCGGCCGCACCGAGGCCGCCGCCCGCGAGGCCGGGTTCCCGGTGCGGGTGGTCGAATACGACCTGGGCAAGGTCTCGGGGGCCTACCTCCTGGGCGACGGCTATCGCGGCCGGGCCAAGGCGGTCGTGGACGAGGAGCGGCGGGTGCTGCTGGGCGTCACGCTGGCCGGCCCCGGCGCGGCCGAGCTGCTGCACGCGGCGACGATCGCGGTCACCGCCGAGGTGCCGCTCGACCGGCTCTGGCACGCGGTCCCGTCGTTCCCCACGGTCAGCGAGATCTGGCTGCGCCTCCTGGAGGAGTACGGGCTCTGACCCGCGTACTCGAACCTGGCCGGTGGGGTCAGGCGGGTGCGATGGTCTCGGCGGTGCGCCACAGGCCGGGCAGCGCGTCCAGCACGTGCTGCCCGCGCCGCCGCCGGTCGGCGAAGGTCTCGGCACCGAGGTCGGCGAGCAACTCGCGGAACCCCTCCTCGTACGCCTCGCCTGACACCCCCGCCAGTGCCAGCTTCTTCAGGCACCGCGCGTACGTCGCCACCAGCCAGAAGACCGCCTCCCGGGGCAGGCCGCGCGCGATGAGCTCCCGGCTGCCGTCGATCGACAGCGGCCGGGCCGCCTCGCTGATGTCCGACGAGAACGGGTATGACGCCGCCCGGACGTCCTTGGCCGCGTCGAACACCTTCTCCAGCGCCCCCAGATGCCGCTCCACGCGCGCCGCCCCCATCCCCGCACAGCCGAGCAGCTCCAGCAGCGCCTCGTGGTGATCAAGCATCCCGTGTACGGCCAGCAACTCCCGGACGGCCTCGTACCGCCGGCGCACCGTGGGGTTCCGCAGCCCGGCGACGAGCAGCACGTGGGTCGTGATCCCCGTGCCGAACAGCCACGACATCACCTGGTCGGCCGGCGGCGCCGCCTCGTCCATGGCGGCGATCACGCGTCGCACGCCGTCCATCGCGGCGCCACACCGCTGGAGCACCCGCCGCCGGTCGGCGAACTCGCGGGACACCACCTCATGCAGCTCGGTCAGCCGCCCGCTCGGATCGGCCAGCACCCCGGGCAGGTGGAAGCTGCCCGCCAGGTGGTAGTCGCCCAGGACACCTTCCGCCGATGCCAACCGCTCGGCCGACATAAACGAAATTTCCAACAACACGCCGCCGTATCGCATCTTGCCGGGCTTGACCGGCGGCTCCGCGACGTCCAGCACCACCATCACGTCCACATCGGAGCTGGCGGCCAGAACCGCGTCCGCCGGCGACCACAACACCGACC
Source organism: Nonomuraea sp. NPDC049269 (assembly GCF_043197155.1). NCBI lineage: Bacteria > Bacillati > Actinomycetota > Actinomycetes > Streptosporangiales > Streptosporangiaceae > Nonomuraea > Nonomuraea sp. NPDC049269. The sequence continues at coordinate 929,715 of NZ_JBICSO010000001.1, read as the reverse complement.
CGGTCAGAAAGGCCCCACCGAACCCCGGCAGCCCGGCCCCGACCTCGGCCACCCACCGCCGCGCGACCTCCCTGGCCACCCCGACCCGCATCACCACACCACCCTACCGGCGCTTGGGTGAGGGTCCAGGGAGTTGAAGGAACGCCACGAACGCGGCCAAGCCTGGCAGGCGTGTGCGGCGCCCGGCGGGGGTGAATGTCAGTGCGGCGCGCATGACGCCGGACGGCGCGCATGGAGAAGTGCGGCGCGCGTGACGCCGGACGGCGCGCATCTGGAAGCGCAGCGTGCATGGCCCGCGCCATGCACATGGGCAGTGCGGCGGGCATGACGCTGGGCGGGGCGCAGTGCCCACGCGTGCACGGCGCGCATGTGGGAGCGCGCCGTGCAGGACATCCTCGCCCCGTCCGTGAGCCGGGGGAGGGGCGAGGGATTTCAAGGGGCGCCGGAGAACCGGGCGCCCCGGGCCTAGCGGCGAGCCCGTAGGGGCGCGCCGACCTCATGAAGGTGCCGCATCGCCTGCCCCCAGGAGGCCAGCAGACCGCACTCGACGTACGCCACCCCCAGCGACTCACAGTGCTCCCGCACCAGCGGTTGCGCCTTGCGCAGGTTGGGGGTCGGCATGCCGGGGAACAGGTGGTGCTCGATCTGGAAGTTGAGCCCGCCCAGCGCCGTGTTGACCACGCGGCCCCCGCGTACGTTGCGGGAGGTGAGCACCTGACGGCGGAGGAAGTCCAGCTCGTCCTCGGCGGTGAGCACCGGCATGCCCTTGTGGTTGGGGGCGAACGTGCAGCCCAGGTACACGCCGAAGCACGCCTGGTGCACGACCAGGAACAGCAGCGCCTTGCCGACAGGCAGGACCGCGAACACGCCACCCAGGTAGAGGACGAAGTGCGCGAGCAGCAGCAACCCTTCGGCGGTCCGGTTCTTGAGCCCTTCGCGGCGCAGGCCCCGGACGCTGGAGATGTGCAGGTTGAGACCCTCCAGGGTCAGCAACGGGAAGAAGAGGAACGCCTGCCACCGGCCGACGAGCCTGGGCAGTCCCCGGCTCGCCTCGGCCTGCTTGATCGACCAGAGCAGGATGTCGGGCGCGACGTCCGGGTCGTGGTCCTCGTGGTTGGGGTTGGCGTGGTGGCGGGTGTGCTTGTCCTGCCACCATCCGTAGCTGAGCCCGATGCCGAGGTTGCCGACCAGCAGGCCCGCGTTCGCGCTGGTGCGCCGGGACGGGAACACCTGCCCATGGGCCAGGTCGTGCGCCAGCAGGGCCACCTGGCCGAACGTCGCCGCGAGGAACACCGCGATCAGAAGCTGCCACCAGGAGTCGCCTACCAGGGCGAACGCCACCCAGCCTGCCGCGAAGAGGCCCATCACCACACTGATGCGCGCGGCATAGTAGACGGGTCGTCGTTCCATGAGGCCCGCCTGAGCCACCCGGCGTGACAGGCGGGCGAAGTCGCTCCCCCTCTCTTCCGAGGCCGTGGCGGCGCGAGTAGTGCTCACGTCAGTCACAGATTCTCCGATGCTCCAGACTCGATTGCTGATCGTTCGCTATTAGCATTTCGGGATAACCGAGATCGCGAAGTCCTGCTGTCACCCGTCTTGGAGGTAGGGCTGGCCCTACCTCCGCGACTCGCCGAGGTCAGGAGATACGCTTCGCGAGCCATGACGGGTTTGGGGCTCCAGGACTTCGGTGAGTGGATCCGCGTGCCGGCCGCCCACTTCGACGGTGGTGCCGTACCCGATCAGCTGCTGGATGCGGCGGAACAGGTCATCTAGTGCGAGACGATCGAGCCGGCCTTCATAGGGGAAGAGCCGGCGCCTGCCGCCGCGGCAGCGGGCGCTGCCGATCCTATGCGACGTACTCGGCTGGTCCGCGCAGGCACAACAGCGTCCGGCGGCGAAACAGGTCACAGACGGATCAGTGCGAGCGCCTCGCTGGCGATCTCCCATTCCTCGTCCGTGGGTACGACCAGCACGGCCACCTCCGACTCCGGTGTGGACACCCGCCGCTCGTCCGTCTCGGCGGCCTCGTTGCGTGCAGGGTCCAGGGCGATGCCGAGGCGGTTCAGCCCGGTCAGCGCGGCGGCGCGGGTGGCCGGGTCGTGTTCGCCGACGCCGCCCGTGAACACGATCGCGTCCACCCGGCCGAGCAGCGCGTAGTAGGCCCCGACGTACTTCCTGATCCGGCGGCCGTAGATGTCCAGCGCGAGCCGCGCCCGCTCGTCGCCTTCGCCGGCGCGGTGCCGGGCCTCTCGCATGTCGCCGGTGCCGGCGAGCGCGAGCAGGCCGCTGCGGCGCGACAGCTCCTCTTCGGTCCGCGCGACGTCCATGCCGCCCGCGCGGGCCAGGTAGCCGGGCAGCGCGGGGTCCACGTCACCGGAACGGGTGCCCATGACCAGCCCCTCCAGCGGCGTCAGCCCCATGGAGGTGTCGACGCTGCGGCCGCCCTCGATCGCGGTGGCGCTCGCGCCGTTGCCGAGGTGCAGCACGATCAGGTTCGTCCGCGCCGGATCCCGCTCCAGCAGCGCCGCCGCCCGCGCCGACACGTACGCGCAGGAGGTGCCGTGGAAGCCGTAGCGCCGCACGCCGAGCCGGTCACGCCAGTCGAGCGGGACGGCGTAGGTGTACGCCTCGGGCGGCAGCGTCCGGTGGAAGGCGGTGTCGAACACGGCCACCTGCGGCACGCCGGGAAAGGCCTCGCGGGCCACCCGGATGCCGGTGAGGTTCACCGGATTGTGCAGCGGCGCGAGCGGCGACAGCTCGCCGATGGCGCTGATCACGTCGTCGTCCACCAGGACCGCCTCCTGGAAGCGGGTCCCGCCGTGCACCACCCGATGCCCCACCGCCACCGGATCGAGCGCGGGCCCCGCGTCGGTGAAGGCCGCCAGCATGGCGGCCAGCCCCTCCGCGTGATCGCCGAAGCGTTCCTTCCGCTCGTACGGCGGGCCGTCGCCGGCGTGATGCGTCAGCAGCCCCTCCTCCTCCCCGATCCGCTCCACCAGCCCCCTGGCCGGGCGGGCCCGCGACTCCACGTCCACCAGCTCGTACTTGATAGAGGAGGAGCCGGTGTTCAGGACGAGAATCTGTCCGGCCATGTCCACTCCTGGATGTCGGGGGCGTCCTCGCCGTGCTCACGGGTGTAGGCGCGGGCGCGCAGGCGGGCGTCGGTCATCCGCTGGCGCAGGTGGGCCTGTTTGGCGCCGAGCCCGGGGGTGCGGTCGATGACGTCCATGACCAGGTGGTAGCGGTCGATGTCGTTGAGCATGGCCATGTCGAAGGGTGTGGTGGTGGTGCCTTCTTCTTTGTAGCCGCGGACGTGCAGGTTGGTGTGGCCGTGGCGGCGGTAGGTGAGGCGGTGGATGAGGGAGGGATAGCCGTGGAAGTTGAAGATGACGGGTTTGTCGGTGGTGAACAGGGTGTCGTATTCGGCGTCGGGCAGGCCGTGGGGGTGTTCTGAGGGGGGTTGCAGGCGCATGAGGTCGACGACGTTGATGACGCGGACGCGGAGGTCGGGCAGGTGTTCGTGGAGCAGGGCGGCGGCGGCGAGGGTTTCGAGGGTGGGGACGTCGCCGGCGCAGGCGAGGATGACGTCGGGGTCGTTGCCTTGGTCGGTGGAGGCCCAGGGCAGGATGCCGAGGCCGCGGGTGCAGTGGGCGATGGCCTGGTCCATGGTGAACAGGTCGAGGACGGGTTGTTTGCCAGCCACGATGACGTTGATGTAGTCGCGTGAGCGTAGGCAGTGGTCGCCGACCGACAGCAGGGTGTTGGCGTCCGGCGGCAGGTAGAGACGCACCACGGAGGCTTTCTTGTTGACCACGACGTCGAGGAAGCCGGGGTCTTGGTGGGAGAAGCCGTTGTGGTCTTGGCGCCAGACGTGCGAGGACAGCAGGTAGGTGAGGGAGGCGATGGGCCGCCGCCAGGGGATCTTCTGGGAGGATTCCAGCCATTTGGCGTGCTGGTTGAACATGGCGTCGATGATGTGGATGAACGCCTCGTAGCAGGTGAACAGCCCGTGCCGCCCAGTGAGCAGGTAGCCCTCGAGCCAGCCTTGGCACAGGTGCTCGCTCAGCACCTCCATGACCCGGCCGCCGGGGGCCAGGTCCTCGTCGGTCGGTTCGAGCTGGGCGTTCCAGGCCCGGTCGGTGACCTCGAACACGGCTGACAGGCGGTTGGAGGCGGTCTCGTCCGGGCCCATGAGGCGGAAGGTGCGCGGGTTGGCGGCGATCACGTCGCGTAGCAGCCTGCCGAGCACCCGGGTGGGTTCGGTGGACTGGGTGGCGGGGGTTTTGACGTCGATGGCGTGGTCGCGGAAGTCGGGCAGCCGTAGTGGTTCGAGGTTTTCGCCGCCGTTGGTGTGCGGGTTGGCGCTCATCCTGCGGTCGCCCGGGGGCACGGTCTCCAGGATCGACGCCGTTGGGCGGCCGTCGTCGTCGAAGAGTTCCTGGGGGCGGTAGGAGCGCATCCACTCTTGCAGCATCGCCAGGTGTTCGGGGTTCTCCCGTACGTTGGCCAGCGGCACTTGGTGGGCTCGCCAGGTGCCTTCCACCGGCAGTCCGTCGACGACGCTGGGTCCGGTCCAGCCTTTCGGGGTGCGCAGGATGATCATGGGGAGCCGGTCGGAGCGGCCCTGCCGGTGGTCGGTGATCTGGTCGAAGACGGTGTCGAGGGTGTCGGCCATCTGCTGGTGGTCGGGGCCGACCAGGTGGGGGCGGTAGCCGTAGCCTTCCATCAGGGCGAGCAGGTCTTTTTCGGGGATTCTGGCCAGGATGGTGGGGTTGGCGATCTTGTAGCCGTTCAGGTGCAGGATCGGCAGGACGGCGCCGTCGCGGGCAGGGTCGAGGAGTTTGTTGGAGTGCCAGCTGGCGGCCAGGGGTCCGGTCTCGGCTTCGCCGTCGCCGATGATGCAGGCGACGACCAGGCCCGGGTTGTCGAAGGCGGCGCCGTAGGCGTGGGCGAGGGAGTAGCCGAGTTCGCCGCCTTCGTGGATGGATCCGGGTGTCTCGGGGGCGACGTGGCTGGGGATGCCGCCGGGGAAGGAGAACTGGCGGAACAGCCGGCGCATCCCGGCGGCGTCCTGGGAGATGTCGGGGTAGCGCTCGGAGTAGGTGCCTTCCAGCCAGGCGTGCGCGACCGCGGCGGGGCCGCCGTGGCCGGGGCCGGCGATGTAGATCAGGTCTTGGTCGCGTTCGCGGATGATCCGGTTGAGGTGGGCGAAACAGAAGTTCAGTCCGGGTGTGGTGCCCCAATGGCCCAGCAGGCGGGGTTTGATGTGCTCTGGGGTCAATGGCGTTGTTAGTAGTGGATTGTCCAGCAGATATATCTGGCCCACCGACAGATAGTTCGCCGCGCGCCAGTAGGCATCTATTCGCTCCATGCCTTTGCTGATTCCTCCAGAAACGCCGCTCAACCAGATTAGAAGCCGCTTCCTGTGGCAGAGGTGAAGGTGTGCCGGCGGGCCGAGAGGTCAAGGGGGGCTCCGCACGATGGACGCGTTCGCGATGGACTTCACCGAGGGCGACCTGGGGCGGGCGCGTGGCGCCGCGCTCAGGCTCGCGGACGAGCACGGCCTGCGCGGTGAACGCGCCGCCGACCTGGTGATCGTGGTGAACGAGGCGGTGGCCAACGTGCTCATCCACGGCGGCGGCCGTGGGCGGCTCCGCCTCTGGCGCGAGGGCGTGAGCCTGCTCTGCGAGGTCCGCGACTCCGGCCCCGGCCTGCCCTCCCGCTACCTCGCGAAGACCGACCCGCCCGCGCCCGCGACGCGCGGCCACTGGGGGATATGGATGATGCGCCGCCTGGCCGACCGCGTGGCCATCACCACCGGACCGCACGGCACCGCCATACGGATGGCGATAAAAATCTCTTGAGCCGAATTAGTTGAACATGATGTCATCTAGTTGAACCTCATTCGGTTAGCATCCGTCATAGCGATGGGGGGCCGCAGTCGCTGGAAGTACGCGTTGAACGCGTGCTACCACCACGGGGTGCGGAGGACGCCTATGGGCGGATCGCGGGGATTGGCTGTACGCGACGGCATCGAGATGTCGTTGCTGTCGGGAGAGCACGCACTATATGTGGAGGGCAGCCTGCGGGCCGCCCGCCGGTGGTTCGACGTTGCCTATCAGGAGGCCGAACAGCAGGGTGACACGGACGGCATGGCACGGGCCGCGCTCGGGCTGGGCGGCCTGTGGGTGCACGAGCATCGGACCGCGGCCGAGGCGGCCGTGGTGCGCACCCGTCAGCGCCAGGCTCTGGCGCTGGTCGGACCACAGTCCTCGCTGGCGTTACGGCTGCGGGTACGGCTGGCCGGCGAGGACGACTACCGCACGGGCGGGTACGACAGGATCCTGGCCATGGTCGAGGAGGCCAGGCGGGCCGGCGACGCCGTGGCGCTGGCCGAGGCGCTGAGCCTGGCCCACCACTGCGTTCTGGGGCCCGAGCACGGCGCCTTACGCCTGGCGCTGGCCCAGGAGCTGATCGAGGAGGCGCAGCGGACCGGGCGCCGAGGCGATCTGCTGATGGGGCTGCTCTGGCGGACCGTGGACCTGGTGCTGGCCGCCGACCCGCACGCCGAGCGGGCGCTGGTGGAGCTGCGCGGGCTGCTGTCCAAGGAGGACCACCTGGCGGTCGGGTTCGTCGTGGACGCGATGGAGGTCATGCTCAGCATCAGGGGCGGCCGGCTGTCCGAGGCCGAGGCGATGGCCGGCGCCTGCGCCGATCGGGGAGCGGCCGCCGGTGACATCGACAGCGCGGGCTGGTACGCGGGTCAGATCGCGGCCATCCGCTGGTATCAGGGACGAGTCGCCGAACTCATCCCGATGGTGACGGACATGGTCAACTCGCCGGACCTCAGCGAGGTGGACAGGTCGTTGCTGGCGGTGCTCGCGGTGTCCGCGGCCACCGCGGGGGAGCGGCGGCTGGCGGCGGGAGCGCTGGCCCGGCTGCGCGGTCAGGATCTGACGGTGCTGCCTCGCTCCAGTACCTGGCTCATCTCGATGTACGGCGGGATCGAGGCGGCGTACCTGCTCGGCGACGCCGCCACGGCGGCCGAGATCTACGCCGTGCTCCGCCCCTTCGAGCGGCTGCCCGTCATCGTCAGCCTGGGTGTCACCTGCTTGGGCTCGGTCCACCATCCTCTCGGCGTGGCCATGCTGGCCTGCGGCGAGACCGACAAGGCGATCGTCCACCTGCGGGCCGCCGTGCACGAGAACCTGGCGCTGGGGCACTGGCCCGCCGTCGCGCTCTCGCGCCTGCGGCTCGGCCAGGCCCTGCGCGGGACCGAGGAGTCGCGCAGGATCTTGGCACTGGCCCGGCAGGAGGCCGCGTCGATGGGCATGACGCTGCCCGCCGACTGTCCGATGCCACCGGCGGAGGTCGTCTGCGTGCGCCGTGGCCGCAAGTGGCGGATCGAGCTGGACGGCCGGTCCGTGCTCGTCGATCACATCGTCGGGATGGCCCACCTGGCGACCCTGCTGGCCAACCCCGGCCGGGAGATCCCGGCCGTGGACCTGGCCGCGGGCGCGGCGGCGAGCGAGGCCGCCGAGTCCGCCCAGCCGGTGCTGGACGAGCAGGCCAGGCAGACCTACAAGCGGCGGCTGTCCGGGCTGCAGGCCGAGATCGACGAACTGGAGGGGATGAACGATCTCCAGCGGGCCGCCACGCTGCGGGCCGAGCGCGACTGGCTGATCGACGAGCTGGCCGCCGCCACCGGGCTGGCCGGGCGGACGCGCCAGTTCGCGGGGAGCGAGGAGCGGGCCAGGATCGCCGTGGGCAAGGCCATCAGGCGGGCCCTGGTGCGGATCAGCGAGGCCGACGCGGTCATCGGGGAGCGGCTGCGCTCGGCCGTACAGACGGGGGTGCGATGTAGTTATCACCCGGCGTGAATGGAACGGCATGGAACTGGATGGAACGCCTTTAGAGATGTATCCACCCAGGATCGTGATCTCACGCTCCGGCGGCCGGTGAGATCACGCCCCCGGCGGCCCGTGCCCCTGCACGGGCCGCCGGTTTCATCCCCATATAGGGGGATGTCAGGATGAGGGCATGCCGCTCCGCAGCTCACGCTGGTACTCGGGCAATGACCGCAACTCCTATATCCATCGCGCCTGGATGCGCCGCGGCCTGCCGGATGCCGCGTTCGACGGGGACCGTCCGCACATCGCGATCGCGAACACCGCCTCCGACCTCACCCCGTGCAACTCCCACCTCGACGAGGTGGCCGACAGCGTCAAACAGGGCGTGTGGGCGGCCGGTGGCGTCCCGCTCAACCTGCCCGTCGTCTCCCTCGGCGAGACGAATGTCCGGCCCACCGCGATGCTCTGGCGCAATCTGGCCGCCATGGCCACCGAGGAGATGCTGCGCGCCAACCCGATCGACGGCGTGGTGCTGCTCGGCGGCTGCGACAAGACCATCCCGGCGCTGCTGATGGCCGCCTCCTCGGTCGACCTGCCCGCCGTGGTGGTGCCCGGCGGCCCGATGCTGACCGGCCACTTCCGCGGCGTCCCGCTCGGCTGCGGCACCGACGTGTGGCGGCTCAGCGAGGAGGTACGCGCGGGGACGCTGTCCGGCGAGGCGTTCCTGCGCTCGGAGTCGTCGATGATCCGCAGCCGCGGCCACTGCAACACGATGGGCACCGCCTCCACCATGGCCTGCATGGCCGAGGCCCTCGGCATGACGCTCCCCGGCACGGCGGGCACCCCCGCCCCCGACAGCCGGCTGCTCGAACGCTCCCACGAGACCGGCCGCCTGGCCGTCGAGCTGGTCAAGGAGGGACGCCGGCCGAGCCAGGTGATGACCAGGGGCTCGTTCCTCAACGCGATCGTGACGCTGGCCGCGATCGGCGGCTCCACGAACGCCGTCGTGCACCTGCTGGCCATCGCCGGGCGCCTCGGCGTCGAACTGGAGCTGGACGACTTCGACCGGACCGGCCGCGGGGTGCCGCTGCTGGCCGACCTCCAGCCCGCGGGGCGGCACCTGATGGACGACCTGTTCAGGGCGGGCGGGCTGGCGGCCGTACTGAAGGAGGTCGAGGACCTGCTCGACCCGGCGGCGCTGACCGTCAGCGGCCGGCCGCTCGTGGCGCACCTCGCCGGCGCGGAGATCTGGGACGAGACCGTCATCCGCCGGCGCGCCGACCCGCTGCTGCCCGACGCCGGGATCGCGGTGCTGCGCGGCAACCTCGCGCCGGACGGCGCGGTGATCAAGCCCGCCGCCGCCTCGCCCGAACTGCTGCGCCACCGCGGCCGGGCCGTCGTGTTCGACAGCGTCGAGGACCTCAACGCCCGGCTCGACTCGCCGGACCTGGACGTCGACGAGACGTCGGTGCTGGTGCTGCGCGGCTGCGGCCCCAAGGGCTACCCGGGCATGCCCGAGGTCGGCAACCTCCCGCTGCCCGCGAAACTGCTGGCCAAGGGCGTGCGCGACATGGTCCGCATCAGCGACGCCCGGATGAGCGGCACCGCGTACGGCACGGTCGTGCTGCACGCCGCGCCCGAGGCGGCGGCGGGCGGCCCGCTCGCCAAGGTCCGGACCGGAGACCCGATCGTGCTCGACGTCGCGGCCAGGCGCCTCGATGTCGACCTCCCCGCCGCCGAGCTGGCTGCCAGGCAGGCGGTCGTGAACGGGCACGCCGCCCCGCTGCGCGGCTGGGAGCGCCTGTACGTCGACCACGTCATGCAGGCGGACAAGGGCGTCGACCTGGACTTCCTCACAGGTTCGAGTGGGGACGCCGTGGGCAGGGAATCCCACTGACCTGGAGTCCCGCGCGATATCTTCCCCGATACGGGACTAATGTGATCGGCTTGACGGCATCAGGAGGAAGAGTGGGCGGCGACATCACCCAGAGCCAGGAGTGGGCGGCACTGGACAAGCACCACGGGGAGCTGGCGGGCAAGCACTTGCGCGAGCTGTTCGCGGAGGATCCCGGCCGCGCCGAGCGGATGACGCTGACCGCCGGTGATCTCTACCTCGACTACGCCAAGCACCGCGCCACGGACGAGACGATCGACCTCCTCGTCCAGCTCGCGGAGCGGGCCGGGCTGCGCGACCGGATCGGCGCGATGTTCCGGGGCGAGCACATCAACGTCAGCGAGGACCGGGCCGTCCTGCACGCCGCGCTGCGCATGAACCGGGAGGCCAAGCTGGAGGTCGACGGCCAGGACGTGGTCGCCGACGTGCACGCCGTGCTCGACAAGATGAGCGCCTTCGCCGACCGGGTCCGCTCGCGGGACTGGACGGGCGCCACCGGCAAGCCGATCACCACCGTGGTCAACATCGGCATCGGCGGCTCCGACCTCGGCCCGGCCATGGCTTACGAGGCGCTGCGCGACTACGCCGACGCCGGCATCACGGCCAGGTTCGTCTCCAACATCGACCCGGCCGACATCACCGGCAACCTGGCCGGGCTGGACCCGGCGAGCACGCTGTTCGTGGTCAGCTCCAAGACGTTCACCACGCTGGAGACGCTCACCAACGCCAAGGTCGCCCGCCAGTGGCTGGTCGGCGCGCTCGGCGAGGACGCCGTGTCCCGGCACTTCGTGGCCGTCTCGACCAACGCCGAGAAGGTCGCCGGCTTCGGCATCGACACCGCGAACATGTTCGGCTTCTGGGACTGGGTCGGGGGGCGTTACTCCTACGACGGCGCCATCGGCCTGTCGCTGATGATCGCGATCGGGCCCGCGCGGTTCCGCGAGATGCTGGCCGGGTTCCACGCCATGGACCAGCACTTCCGCACCGCGCCGTTCAAGGTCAACATGCCGGTGCTGCTCGGGCTGCTGGGCGTCTGGTACAACGACTTCTTCGGCGCCCAGACCCGGGCCGTCCTGCCCTACAGCCAGCGGCTGCACCGCTTCCCCGCCTACCTGCAGCAGCTCACCATGGAGTCCAACGGCAAGTCCGTACGCGCCGACGGCACGCCCGTCACGACCGACACGGGCGAGATCTTCTGGGGCGAGCCGGGCACCAACGGCCAGCACGCCTTCTACCAGCTGCTGCACCAGGGCACCCGGCTGGTGCCCGCCGACTTCATCGGGTTCGCCGAGCCGTACGAGGACCGGGAGGGCATGCACGACCTGCTCACCGCGAACCTGTTCGCGCAGACGTCGGCGCTGGCGTTCGGCAAGACGGCCGAGGAGATCGCCGGCGAGGGCACGGCCGCCGCGATCGTGCCGCACAAGGTGATGCCCGGCAACCGGCCCAGCTCCACGATCCTGGCCACCAAGCTCACCCCGTCCACGCTCGGCCAGCTCGTGGCGCTGTACGAGCACATGACGTTCGTCGAGGGCACCATCTGGGGCATCGACTCCTTCGACCAGTGGGGCGTCGAGCTGGGCAAGAAGATGGCGCTCGACCTGGCGCCCGCGCTCACCTCGGAAGAACCGCCGGGCGACTTCCCGGACGCCTCCACCGAACGGCTCGTCCGGCGCTACCGCGAGCTGCGCGGAAGGCGCGTCTGAGGTGGAGGTGACCCAGCGCGCGGACGCGCTCGTCCTGTTCGGCATCACCGGTGACCTCGCGCGCAAGATGCTCCTGCCCGCCCTCTACCAGCTCACCGCCAAAGGCGAGCTCGATCTGCCGATCATCGGCGTGGCCAAGACCGACCTGGACCTCGACGGGCTGCGCGAGCACGCCCGCGCGGCGTGCGGCGGCGTGCGCGACGCGGCGTTCGAGAAGCTGGCGGGCAACCTGCGGCTGGTGGCCGGCGACTATCGCGACTCCGCGACGTTCGCCCGGCTCCGCGACGAGGTGGAGGGCAAGGGGTTCCTGGTCCACTACCTGGCCGTGCCGCCCGTGCTGTTCGAGCCCGTGGCCGAGGGGCTGGCCGCGGAGGGCCTCAACAGGGACGCCAGGCTCGTGGTGGAGAAGCCGTTCGGCAGCGACCTGGAGTCGGCCCGGGCGCTCAACGCCGAGCTGCTGAAGTATTTCGACGAGGACCACCTGCGCCGGGTCGACCACTTCCTGGGCAAGGAGCCGGTCGAGGACCTCATGGTGTTCAGGTTCGCCAACATGTTGCTCGAACCCATCTGGAACCGCAACTACATCCGCAGCATCCAGATCACCATGGCCGAGGACTTCGACGTGGCCGACCGGGGCGCCTTCTACGACGCCAACGGCGCGATCCGCGACGTCGTCCAGAACCACCTGCTGCAACTCCTCGCCATCCTGGCCATGGACCCGCCGCCGTCCAAGGACGCCCGCGCCATGCTGGACGAGAAGTGGCGGGTGCTGCGCGCCGTGCAGGCCATCAAGCCCGACGACGTGGTCCGCGGCCAGTACGAGGGCTACCTCGACACCGAGGGCGTCAAGAAGGACTCGACCACCGAGACGTTCGTCGCGCTGCGCGCCTACGTCGACAACTGGCGGTGGGCCGGGGTGCCGTTCTGCATCCGCTCCGGCAAGGCGCTGCCGGTGACCGACCTGGAGATCGTCGCCGAGCTGCGCAAGCCGCCGGTCACGCTGTTCGAGCACGACCCGCACCTGAGCCCCAACCTGGTCAGGTTCCGGCTGCAGCCCGACGCCGGGGTGACGTTCGACGTGCTGGCCAAGGAGCCCGGCCTGCAGCGGACCCGGGTGGTGCCGGTGAGCGTCGACTTCACCAAGGTGTTCGGGCCGATGGAGGCCGCCTACCAGCGGATCCTGACCGACGCGGGGAGCGGCGATCCACGGCGGTTCGCCCGGTTCGACCTGGTGGAGGAGTCGTGGCGGATCGTCCAGCCGATCCTCGACCTGCCGGACCGGCCGTTGCCGTACCCGAAGGGGAGCTGGGGACCCAAGGAGGCCGAGAGGATCGCGCCCGGCGGGTGGCACGAGATCTCGAACTCCTTCGACTGATCCCGCGCGGGCGGGACCGGTGGGCGGCATTTGACGGCGGCGCCGAAAGGTCCGACGATCACAGGCATGCCCCTCATCCCTGTTCCGGCCCACGAGCACACTTGGGCGGCACTCACCCGCAATACCTCCTATGTCTTCGGCGTCGAATCCGGCGAGGACACCCGGGTCGTGCAGTGGTACTGGGGGCCGCGGCTACCCGCCGCGGCCCTCGGCCAGGTCACCGAGCACGCCCCGGGCTGGATCGTCACCGGCTTCCTCGACCCCGACGACGCCTCGGAGCTGCTGCCCGTCGACGGCGGCCGGCGCTGGGGCGTGCCCTCGCTCCAGGTCGTCTACGAGGGTGAGATCCGCTCCGTCGAGCTCGGCTTCGACGACGCCGTCCTCGGTGAGAACGAGATCGAGGTGGTCCTGCGCGACCACGCCTACGGCCTCCGGGTGGGCCTGCACGTGCGCGTCCAGGATGACTGCGACGTCGTCGAGCGCTGGGTGAGCGTCACCAACGAGTCGGCGGCGCCCGTACGGCTGCGCCGCCTCGACTCGGGCAGCTGGGTCATCCCCGAACAGGCGGGCTTCCGCTACACCGGCGCCGCCGGAGGATGGGGCCGCGAGACGCACCTCCAGAGCGGCGAGCTGCCGGCGGGGGAGACCACGTTCGGCAGCCGGACCGGCACCACCTCGCACAAGGCCAACCCGTGGATCATGCTCGGGGACGCCACCGAGGACACCGGCGACCTCTGGACCGTCGCGCTCGCCTGGAGCGGCTCGTGGCGGCTCACCACGCAGCGCCGCCCCGAAGGCGACGTCGCGGTGAGCGCCGGATTCGGCCACGAGGGCCTAACCTGGCCGCTCGGCCCCGGCGAGTCGCTGCGCACCCCGTCCGCGCTCGGCCTGCACACCGCCGGCGGGTACGGCGCCGCCAGCCGGGCCTGGCACGACTACGCCCGCAAGCACGTCCTGCCCACGCCCGGCGAGGAACGGCCCGTCCTGTACAACTCGTGGGAGGCCACCGGCTTCGACGTCACCGAGCAGGGCCAGCTCGACCTGGCCCGCCGTGCCGCCGATCTCGGCGTGGAGCTGTTCGTGGTGGACGACGGCTGGTTCGGCGCCCGCACCGACGACACGCGCGGGCTCGGCGACTGGTGGCCCAACCCCGAGCGCTTCCCGGACGGCCTGGGCCCCCTCTTCCAGGGCGTACACGATCTCGGCCTGCGCGCCGGGCTCTGGGTCGAGCCCGAGATGGTCAACCCCGACAGCGACCTGTACCGGAAGAACCCCGACTGGGTGCTGCACTACCCGGAACGCCGCCGTGACACCATGCGCAACCAGCTCGTGCTCAACTACGCCCGCGACGACGTGCGCGAGTGGGCGCTCGGCTGGCTCGACCAGCTCGTCCGCGAGTACGGCCTGGACTACCTCAAGTGGGACATGAACCGCAGCTTCAGCCAGGCGGGCTGGGCCGAGGGCGGCGACCTGGTCTGGATCGAGCACACCCGAGGCGTCTACGCGATCATGGACGAGCTGCGCGGGCGCCATCCGGGGCTCCGGATCGAATCCTGCTCGGGCGGTGGCGGCCGGGCCGACTTCGGCATGCTGCGGCGTACGGACCAGGTGTGGACCTCCGACAACACCGACGCCCGCGACCGGCAGGTGATCCAGCGGGGCTTCTCCTACCTCTACCCGGCGAGCACCATGTCGTGCTGGGTGACCGACAGCCCCAACCCGATCACCCACCGGGAGGTGCCGCTGCGCTACCGCTTCCACGTGGCCATGGCGGGCACGCTCGGCGTCGGCGGCGACCTCACCCGATGGAGCGCCGCGGAGCTCGACGAGGCCAGGCGGCTCATCGCCGACTACAAGGCGGTCCGGCCGGTGATCCAGCACGGGACGCTGCACCGGCTGGCCGGGACGCCGGGCGAGAGCGCCTCCGCCGTCCAGTACACGCTCGGCGACCAGGTGGTCGTGCTCGCCTACAACCCGTTCGCGCTGGACAAGCAGCCGCCCCGGCGGCTCCGGCTGGCCGGGCTCGACCCGTCGGCCGTCTACGCCGGGTCCGACGGCTCCTGGCACGGGGCCACGCTGATGCACCACGGGCTCACCCTGCCCACGTGGTTCCACTCCGGCCCCGACTATCGCAGCGAGATGGTGGTGCTGCGCCGGGTCTAGGGTCAGCATGTGGGAATGAACTTCATGGAATTGGTGGAGCGCTCGAAGGACGCCGTGACCGTCAAGCGGGTCTTCGGCGACCCGATACAGCAGGGAGACGTCACGGTCATCCCCGTCGCCCGGATCGTCCAGGGCGGTGGCGGGGGAATGGGCAGGCAGGAGGCCTCCTCGGGGCCGGACGCCGCGCCCGGCGGCGAAGGCAGCGGCGGCGGATTCGGCTACGGCGCCATCCCCGCCGGGGTGTACGTGATCAAGGACGGCGACGTCCGCTGGCAGCCGGCGGTCGACGTCAACCGCATCGTCATCGGCGGCCAGATCGTGGCCGTCGTGCTGCTGCTGACCATCCGGGCGGTCCTCAAGAAGGGCCTCAAGAAAAGCCGCAAGCGCTGATCTTCCTTGCATAAGGTGAGCGTCATGACTTCTGTGCCGCAAGTGGTGGCCTTCGGCGGTGTGGTGATGCTCGGGGCCATGTCCCCGGGGCCCGACTTCGCCGTGGTGGTGCGGCGCTCGGCGATCTCCGGGCGCCTGTACGGCATGGCGGCGGCCCTGGGCATCTCGGTCGGCGTGTTCGCCTGGGTGGTGGCCGCGGCGACCGGCGTCGCGGCGCTGCTGGCGGCCTCGGCGCTGGCGTTCACCATCGTCAAGATCGTCGGGGCCGCCTACCTGCTGTACCTCGGGGTCAAGGCGTGGCGCGCGGCCCTGCGCAAGGGCGGCGAGCCGCGGCTGGAGCCGCTGGATCCGGGGAAGCGGAGCTCCTGGGCGGCGTTCGTCGAGGGGCTGCTGACGAACGCGCTCAACCCCAAGGCGGCGCTGTTCTTCGTGGCGCTCGTGCCGCAGTTCGTCAGCGAGGGGGCGTCCATGGCCGACACGCTGACGCTGTCGGTGATCGCCTTGGCGGGGACCGTGCTGTGGTTCCTGCTGGTGGCCAACATCGTGGGAGCGCTGCGCAAGGTCTTCGCCAGGCCGGCGGTGCGGAAGGCGGTCGACGGGCTGACGGGCGCGGCCCTCATCGCCCTCGGCGTCAACCTGGCCATCGCCACCCGGCCGTAGCCGCTCTTTGAGAAGAGCGACCTATGAGACGGTGACGCCGAGCAGGTGGCCCAGGCCGAACGTCACGGCGGCGGCCCCGGCGCCCAGCGCGAGCTGGCGCAGGCCGCCCAGCCACCACGGGCGGGCCGTCATCCGCGCCACCGCCGCACCGAACCCGAACAGCGCCACCAGGCTCAGCACCAGCGCCACCGTCAGCCCCGACGCCCCGAACAGGAACGGCACCAGCGGCACCAGCGCGCCGGCCGCGAACGCGCCGAACGACGACCCGGCCGCGACGAACGGCGACGGCAGGTCATCGGGATCCACACCCAGCTCTTCACGCACATGCACCCGCAACGCCTGCTCGGGGTCGGCTGACAGCCCGGCCGCCACCCGCCCCGCCAGCTCGGCGTCCAGCCCGCGGGCCCGGTAGATCGCGGCCAGCTCCGCCAGCTCCCCCTCGGGGTCGCGGGCCAGCTCACGACGCTCCACGGCGATCTCGGCCCGCATCAGCTCGGTCTGCGACTTCACGGACGTGTACTCGCCCGCGGCCATCGAACACGCCCCGGCGATCAACCCGGCGCACCCGGCGAGCACCGCGCCCCGCCCCGCGCCCGCCGCTCCGACGACTCCGGCGATCAAGGCGAAATTGGACACGAGCCCATCCATCGCCCCGAACACCGCCGGCCGTAGCCAGCCGCCGGTCACGTCTCGGTGGCTGTGGTGCCTCTCGGGAGAGTACGGCCGGTCGAGCTCGATGGTCATGAACATCCTCCGCTTCAGTAACGCCTTAGTACGAAATTTAGGCAGAAGTCACGATGATCCGCAACGAAGGGGAGGCTTCCCTGACCTGCGGCGGAGCAGCGGGGTGCGAACGTGCGTACGGATCCTCGAAAGGAATGAAGCCGAAATCGCCGGCGTGCGAGACTCGGTCATATGGACCTCGCCGACTGGCTCAAGCTGCCCGACTCCGGGGAGCACATCGAGGTCGTGAGTCCAGGACTGGGCAATCAGGTTGACGATTTCGGACCCGTTCGCGGTTTCCTTCGACCCGGCGGACCTGCTCGACACCTGAGCCGGTGGGGAGGCGTGGTGCCTCCCCAGAGGGCGGTCAGACGCGGGTGGGCAGGGCGGGTCGCGGGGTCTCGGCGGTTGTGCCGCGGATCAGGGCCGTGCAGTCGGCGATGGCGCCTGTCAGCAGGTTGCGCAGCAGGGTGTCCGGGTCAGTGATGCAGGCCTGGACGATGCCCACCACCGAGAGCTGCACCGCGTTCGGCGCGGCGTACCGGCGGAAGCCCTTCTCCGTGATCCGGGCGGCGCGGCTGAAGCGCCTGGCCTGCTCAGCCGCGTGCGGGACCTGCGCCATCGCGAGCTGGCTCTCCTCGCTCAACGTGATCGAGCTGAACCGATCCGACGGGCTGCCGTCGAGCCGGGCCAGCATCTCCTCGGCGGCCAGGACCGACACCGCGAGCGCCAGCTGACGCTCGGCCGCCGAGACCGGCAGCGCGGTCGTCGCGCATCGCAGCGCGATCCGGGCGTCCACCCGGAGGTCGTCGGTGGCCAGGTCGATGATCGAGGGGACGAGGCGCACGAGCCGGCCCCGGTTCGCGTCGCTGGTGTTGTCGTTGACCAAGCGGGCGAGTGCGGCCAGCAGCGGGTGCGTGCAGGCCGGGTGGTCACTCCACCGCTCTCCGGCTAGGTAGGACGCCAGCTCCATGAAACAGGCGCCGCGCTTCGGGTTGCGATGCCTGCCGCGTGACAGAACCGGCATGTGATCAAGCTGATTGTCCACGGGTGCTCCACTGCTTCACGGGTGCTGCTCTACGGGATCGCCGTCTTTCCAGTCTGCGCCGATGAGAGGCACAACGCCAGTGATGGGTGGTTTTGGATCTCTCTGTGACTGCCCTGCCGCCGCAGACGTACCTCGGGTAACAGAGATCCCACGGCGCGCAGGGGCTGAAATTTTTCTTTAGTTCACCGTCAAGTCTTGAAAGTTATAACCACGAACGATTGAGTTCGGTCGTGCACACCCTCCGCTACGCGGCCGCCGCGGCCGCGCTCGTCTTAGGGATCGCCGCGCCCGCGCAGGCAGATCCCCAACCCCCCATAGAGGACGCGCTCAAGGCGTCGTCCTATCCGCCCCCCTCCACGCTGCTGACCCAGGCCGTCACCGGCAAGCAACTGGAGACGGCCAAGAAGACCCGGCCGGTGGCCCCCGGCATCTCGCTGACCTCGTTCGACCGCTACGACGAGCTCGGCTGGCTGCGGGCCGACGCCGTCACCGCCGAACTGGGCGCCGCGAAGGCCGACTACGTCTACTCCGGCGAGGTGTCCAAGACCGAGCCGCTGTCCGGGCCGGCCAAACGGGCCCACGCCGTCGCCGCCGTCAACGGCGACTTCTTCGACATCAACAGCTCCGGCGCCGCCCTGGGCATCGGCATCCAGAACGGCACGCTCGTCCAGTCGCCCGCCTCCGGTCATGACAAGGCCGTCGCGGTCACCGGCGACGGTCTCGGGCGGGTGCTGAACATGTACTTCGAGGGCACCGCCACCCCCGCGGGCGGCGCGCCGGTCACGCTGACCCAGTTCAACCAGATCGTCCAGGCGGGCGGCGTCGGCCTGTTCACGCCGCTGTGGGGCTCCTACAACCGGGCCCGCGCCGTCGAGGGCGCCACCGCCGTGACCGAGGTCGAGCTGGTCGACGGGGTGGTCTCCGCGGTACGGCAGGCGCCGGGCACCGGCCCGATCCCGGCGGGCACCACGATCCTGCTCGGCCGTGACGCCGGAGCCGCGGCCCTGGCCGGGCTGAAGGCCGGCGACAAGGTCGACGTGAAGTACCAGCCGAAGTCGTCGGACGGCAAGGCGGTCAAGGCCGCGGTCGGCGGCAACTACGTCCTGGTCAAGGACGGTGCCGTGCAGAGCTCCACCGACCCGGCCGCGCACCCGCGCACCGCGGTCGGCTTCTCCGCCGACGGCAGGAAGATGTACCTGCTCACCGTGGACGGCCGCCAGGCCGACAGCCGCGGCGTCACGCTCAACGAGCTGGCCGCCATGATGGTCGAGCTCGGCGCCGCGAACGCGCTCAACCTCGACGGCGGCGGCTCCTCCACCATGCTCGCCCGCGAGCCCGGCTCCGCCGACGTCCAGGTCGAGAACAGCCCGTCCGACGGCGGCGAGCGCCACGTGCCGAACGGGCTGGCGCTGTTCGCCCCCGAGGGCAGCGGCAAGCTCAAGGGCTTCTGGCTGGAGACGGCCGGCGACCCCGCCAAGGCGCCCGGCGCCGCCCCCATCGCCGGCGGCCGTCCCGACCGCGTCTTCCCCGGCCTCACGCGGCGGCTGACCGCCGCCGGCTACGACGAGACGTACGGCCCGGCGGCCGGGACCCCGTCCTGGCGCGCCGAGCCGGCGGTCCACGGAGTCATCCGCGACGGCAGATTCCACGCCCTGGTCCCCGGCCAGACGACGGTCACCGCCTCGCGCGGCGGCGCCAAGGGCACGCTGGAGCTCACCGTGCTGCAGCCGCTGCAGCGGCTCGGCACCACCGTGGACCGGGTCGGCCTGGCCGGCACGGACGGCACGGCCACCTTCGGCGTCGTCGGCTACGACCACAACGGCAACACCGCGCCCATCGAACCGGCCGACCTCACCCTCGACTACGACCACGACGCCTTCGAGGTGACGCCCGCCGACCAGGGCTACTTCACCGTCAAGTCCAAGAAGGCGACCACGGCGGGGCTGATCACCGCCAAGGTCGGCAAGATCAGCACCGCCGTGCCCGTCACCGTGGGCTTCGAGGACAAGGCGGTCGCCGACTTCGAGAACGCCGCCCAGTGGAGCTTCGCCGCCGCCCGGGCCACCGGCTCGCTGTCGGCCGCGCCCGGCCAGAGCGGGGGCGGGCTCAAGCTGTCGTACGACTTCACCCAGTCCACCGCGACCCGCGCCGCCTACGCCAGCCCGCCGCAGCAGATCGTGGTGGCGGGGCAGCCGCAGGCGTTCGGCTTGTGGATCAACTCCACCGGCAAGGGCGAGTGGCCCAGCCTGGAGTTCTACGACGGCCAGGGGCAGTCGCAGATCCTGCGCGGCCCGTACATGACCTGGACCGGCTGGAAGTACGTCGAGTTCGCCGTGCCGCCCGGCATCAGCTACCCGCTCAAGCTGCGGCGCTTCTAC
Organism: Nonomuraea sp. NPDC049269; assembly: GCF_043197155.1. Lineage (NCBI taxonomy): Bacteria > Bacillati > Actinomycetota > Actinomycetes > Streptosporangiales > Streptosporangiaceae > Nonomuraea > Nonomuraea sp. NPDC049269. The sequence goes on along the minus strand of NZ_JBICSO010000001.1, from coordinate 909,528 downwards.
GTGGCCGAGACCAAGGCCGACCAGAAGTACACCAACGACATCCTCATCGACGGGCTGGTGGCCAAGGTGCCGCCGTCGGTGACGGCTCCGCCCGCGCAGAAGGTCGCCGACCCCGTCGTCAAGCCCGACGTGGCGAAGATGCCGTGGCGCTTCGCCGTCATGTCGGACGCCCAGTTCGTCGCCCGCGACCCGGACAGCGACATCGTCAAGAACGCCCGCCGTACGCTGCGGGAGATCAAGGCCGTCAAGCCGGACTTCCTGCTGATCAACGGTGACCTGGTGGACGAGGCGTCACCCGAGGACTTCGCGCTGGCCAAGAAGATCCTCGACGAGGAGCTCGGCGGGACGCTGCCCTACCACTACATCCCGGGCAATCACGAGGTGATGGGCGGCAAGATCGACAACTTCAAGGCGGTCTTCGGCGACACGTACCAGACGTTCGACCACAAGGGCACGCGGTTCGTCACGCTCGACACCTCGCGGCTGAACCTCCGGGGCGGCGGCTTCGACCAGGTCGCCCTGCTCCGTGCCCAGCTCGACGCGGCGGCCCGTGACGCGTCCGTCGGCTCGGTGGCGGTGCTGTTCCACGTGCCGCCGCGCGACCCCACGCCCGGCAAGGGCAGCCAGCTCGGCGACCGCAAGGAGGCCGCGCTGGTCGAGGGCTGGCTGGCCGACTTCCAGCGGAGCACCGGCAAGGGCGCCGCCTACATCGGGGCCCACGTCGGCACGTTCAACGCCTCGCACGTCGACGCGGTGCCGTACTTCATCAACGGCAACTCCGGCAAGAACCCGGCCACCGCGGCCGACGACGGCGGCTTCACCGGCTGGTCGCTGTGGGGCGTCGACCCGGTGACCGCCAAGGAGGCCGAGCACGTCAGGCGCAACTGGTTCGCCGACGCGCCCGACTGGCTCGGCGCCCAGGTACGGCCGCACGTGGACGACCTCGCGCTCACGGCCCCCGAGAGCGTGCAGGTCGGCAAGGCGGCGGCCGTGACGGCCACGCTCACGCAGGGCACCCGGGTGGTGCCCGCCGCCTACCCGGTGTCCGTGGCGTGGTCGGGCTCGCCGAACCTGCACATCGGGTCGCGGCAGAGCGCCAAGCCCTGGGACGTCGCCGTGCTCGACCCCGCGACGGGGACGCTCACGGCGCTGCGGAAGGGGCAGGTGACGGTCGCGCTGACGGTCAGCGGTGTCACCCGCCAGGCGACGGTCGCGCTGACGGCCAACGCCGCCGCCTGACCTCAGGGGTGGGGGTCACCTCAGAAGGGTGACCCCCACAATGGGGTCATGACCGACCTCGTGGAGACCATCGAACGGCTCGCCCTGGTCGACCACCACGTACATGGAGCCACCGCCCACGACCTGACCCGCACCGCGTTCGAAGAGCTGATCACCGAGTCGGACCGGCCGGTGCCGCCCTGGATGACCCAGTTCGACTCCCAGGTCGGCCACGCGATCCTGCGCCACTGCGCGCCCGTGCTCGGCCTCGACCCGTACGCCACGCCCGAGGAATACCTGGCCAGGCGGGTCAGGCTGGGCGCGGCCGAGGTCAACAGGCGGCTGCTGGCGGCCGGCGGGGTGGGTCACTTCCTCGTCGAGACCGGCTACCGGGGCGAGGAGATCCTCAGCCCGGCGGGCATGGCCGAGGCCAGCGGCCGGCCCGCCGACGAGATCGTCCGCCTGGAGTCGGTCGCCGAGCAGGTCGCGGGCGGTGACGCGGCCGGGTTCGCCGGACGGTTCGCCGAGGCGCTCCACGAACGCACCCGCACCGCCCGCGGCCTCAAGAGCATCGCCGCCTACCGGCACGGCCTCGACTTCGACCCCGCGCCGCCCGGCCCGGACGAGGTGACCGAGGCGGCGGGCCGATGGCTGGCGGAGGGCGGCCGGCTCCGGGACCCGGTGCTGCTGCGCCACATCATCTGGACCGGTCTGGAGCTCGGGCTGCCCCTGCAGTTCCACACCGGCTTCGGCGATCCCGACGTGGACCTGCGCCGGTCCGACCCGCTGCTGCTGCGCGGGCTGATCGAGCTGGCGGAGCCGACGGGGGTGCCGCTGCTGTTGCTGCACTGCTACCCGTACCAGCGGCAGGCCGGGTTCCTCGCCCAGGCCTATCCGAACGTGTACTTCGACGTGGGCCTGGGCGTCACCTACACCGGCGCGCGCAGCGCCGAGCTGGTGGCGGAGAGCCTGGAGCTGGCGCCGTTCGCCAAGATCCTGTTCTCCTCCGACGCCTGGGGGCCCACCGAGCTGCACCATCTCGGGGCCGAGCTGTGGCGACGCGCGATGGGACGGGTGCTCGGCGGCCTCGTGGCCGACGGCGAGTGGTCGGCCGCGCAGGCGGTGCGGGTGGCGACCATGGTGGGGGCCGAGAACGCCCGCCGCGTGTACGACCTGGGCCCGGGAACGTGAGGACGGCGCCGGAATGGGCAGCGGGGGAACAGGAGTGACGAGGGGAGTACGTGAGTGAGTCCGGGGGAACTGTTGCGCGAGGCGCTGCGGGCCGAGCTGCCCGCGGCCGCGAAGCTCAGGCGGGAGCTGCACGCGCAGCCGTGCCTGTCGGGAAAGGAGGGGCCGGCGCTCAGACGAGTGCTCGACGCGCTGCCGGGCGGCCTCGTGGAGTACGTGGCCGGCACCGGCGCCGTGATCAGGATCGGCGGCCCCGGTCCCGCGGTCGGCGTACGTGGGGAGCTCGACGCGCTGCCGATCGCCGAGCGCACCAACGTCCGATGGGCCGCCACGAACGGCGCCATGCACGCCTGCGGCCACGACGTGCACCTGGCCGCCGTCGTCGCCCTGGCCCGCGCGGTGTCGAAGGTCCGCGCCACGGTGGAGGAGGGCGTGGATTCCCCCGAGCGGACGGACTCCTGGAGCTGGGACGCGGTCGCGCCGCTGGTCGTGGTGCTGCAGCCGCGCGAGGAGACCTACCCCTCCGGCGCCTTCGACGTGGTCGAGTCCGGCGTGCTCGACCGTCACCAGGTACGCGCCATGATCGGCGCGCACGTCCAGCCCGTGCTCGCCTCCGGCGTGGTGTCCTGCACACCGGGTGCCGTCAACGCCTCGGCCGACGAGTTCGAGCTGACCGTCAGAGGTGCCGAGGGTCACGCCGCCTACCCCCACCTGGCCCGTGACCCGGTCGTCGCCATGTCCCAGATCATCGTGGCCGCCCAGCAGTTGGTCAGCCGGTCGGCCGACCCCATGGTGCCCACCGTGGTCACGTTCGGCATGGTCAACGCCGGCACGGCGCCGAACGCCATCCCCGGCGAGGCCGTGGCCAGGGGGACGCTGCGGACCATGTCCGAGCCGTGGCGCCGCGGCCTGCACGACCGGTTCACCCAGGTGGCCGAGGACGTGGCCAGGGCGCACGGTTGCCACGGCGAGGTACGCGTGCTGCTGGGCGAGCCGGTGCTCGCCAATGACGAGGCGCTGGCCGTACAGAGCGGAGACCTGTTGCGGCACCGGGGATGGACGGTCACCGAGGAGCTGCGCTCGTGCGGCGCGGACGACTTCGCGGCCTACGCGTCGGTGATGCCGTCGCTGATGATGTTCGTCGGGGTCGACACCGGCGCCGGACTGCACAGCCCGGACTTCCTGCCCCGCGAGGACGCCGTGGGGGCCACGGCCGAGGCGCTGCTGGCCGGATATCTCACGGCGGGGGGTCGTCCAGCACTCGCGGAATGATGTCGACGAGCAGCCCGACCAGCGCCTCCTCCAGGAACACGTGCACCTGATGCCGGGTCAGCCGCCCGCGCCTGAGCCACTCCGACGAGGTGGCCTCCGCCATGCCGCTGAACCCGCGCAGCATCCCGCGCACCTCCGGCCGTGACCGGGCCACCGGTCCGAGGCCGACCACCTCGATGATGTGGTCCACCACCCGCTCCCTGGCCTCGTCGACGATCCGCTCCAGCTCGGGGTCGCCGCCCGTGCCGAGAGCGGCCAGCCAGGTCTCCTGGTTGCGTTCGAGCAGCTCCAGCCAGCCGTGGACGCTCTCGCAGACCCGGTCGCGCACGCTCGCGCCCTCGACGTACTCGGGCACCGGCACCGGTGGCACGCTCAGCAGTTCGGCCACCGCCGCCAGATAGAGCTCCCGCTTGGTGCCGAAGTAGTGATTGAGCAGCCCCCGGCTGACCCCGGCCGCGGCCGCGATCTCGGTGTTGGACACCTCCCCGTAGGGACGCTCGCGGAACATCGTCCGCGCGCGGTCCAGGATCTGCTGCCGGCGGTCGTCGGGGTCCATCCGTTCCACGCCGGATTTTTTCCCGGTTGGCGCGTCGCCAATCTCTATTGGCGGAGCGCCAACAACGTGTTACGAATCTCTGCAAAGCCACCTCACGCCTTGGAGGCGACATGAGTGAGGGGACGCGCAGAGACTTCTTCAAGATCACCGCGGCGGCCGCGACCGTCGGCGTCCTGGGCGCCGCGCAGGCGCCGGGAAAGCGGGTGGCCGTCCTGGGCGGCGGTGTGGCCGGGCTGTCGGCCGCCCACGAGCTGATCGAACGCGGCTTCGAGGTCACCGTGTACGAGCGCAAGGCCCTGGGCGGCAAGGCCCGCAGTATCGAGGCGCCCGGCGGGTTACCCGGTGAGCACGGCTTCCGCTTCTTCCCCGGCTTCTACTTCGACCTCACCGACACGATGCGGCGCACGCCGTTCCCCGGTAACGCGCAGGGCTGCTGGGGCAACCTGACCCGCGCCACCTCCTACCTGATGTCCCGCCAGGACCGCCCCGACCTGACCGCGCCCTTCCCCTTCCCCCTGCCGACCAACCCCAGCATCTACTCGCTCAGCAGCCTCATCGCGACCCTGATCTCCGGTCTGCAGAGCCTCTACAAGATCTCGCTGACCGAGGCGTCGTTCTTCGCGCAGAAGATCGCCGTGTACGCCACCAGCAGCGACGAACGGCGTCTCGGCCAGTGGGACCGCATCACCTGGGCCGACTTCATCCGGGCCGACTGGTTCTCCGACGAGTACAACAAGATCGTCGCCGACGGCACCGTACGCAACCTCGCGGCCACCAAGTCCAAGGACGCCAGCACCCACTCGATCGGCCTGGTCGGCGAGGCGACGCTGTGGAGCGCCCTCGGCCTCGGCAACGAGCCCGGCGGCTCGATCGACCGGGTGCTCGACGGCGCCACCAGCGAGATGTGGATCGACCCGTGGGTGGCCTACCTCCGCTCGAAGGGCGTCCAGTTCAACGTCGGCTGGACCGTGGACGGCCTCACCCTGTCCGGCGGGCGGATCACCGGGGCGACGGCCGGGGCCTCGGGGACGATCAGCGCCGACTGGTTCATCGTCGCCATGCCGTCGGAGCGCGCCACCCGGCTCATCACGCCCGCGCTGGTCGCCGCCGACCCCCGGCTGGCCGGGATCGCCCGGCTGCGGCAGGACTGGATGAACGGCCTGATGTTCTACCTCAAGAAGGAGTTACCGCTGACCCCCGGTCACGTCAACTACGTCGACTCCGCCTGGGCCGTCACCTCGATCAGCCAGGCCCAGTTCTGGAACCGCGACTTCTCGACGTATGGCGACGGCACCGTCAAGGACTGCCTGTCCACGATCATCTCCGACTGGTTCACGCCGGGCACGTTCAACGGCAGGCAGGCCAAGGACTGCACGCCGCAGGAGATCGCCACCGAGACCTGGAGCGAGATCAAGGCCCACATTCCCGAGGTCACCGACGACCTGCTCCACTCCTGGTTCCTCGACCCGGCGATCCAGAGCGGCACGAACGACGAGCCGCTGTTCATCCAGCACCCCGGCTCCTGGAGCGACCGGCCCGACTCCAAGACCGCCATCCCGAACCTGTTCCTGGCCGGGGACTGGGTCCGCACGCCGATCAACGTCACCACCATGGAAGGCGCGAACCAGGGGGCTCGCCAGGCGGTCAACGCCCTGCTGGACGCCGCCGGGTCCGGCGCGGCGCGGTGCTCGGTGCACCAGCTCTACCGCTCGCCGCTGTTCGAGCTGGACAAGGCCGAGGACAAGCTGCGGTACCGGCTCGGCCTGCCCAACAAGTGGGACATCCGCGACACCCGATGGCCATGACGGAGGGACATCCGCGACGCCCGATGGCCATGACGGAGGGACATCCGCGACACCCGGCGGCCATGACGGACGGACATCCGCGGCACCCGGCGGGCGGGGCGGACGCCGATGTGGTGATCGTCGGCGCCCGCTGTGCGGGGTCGGCCGCCGCCATCGCCCTGGCCCGGGCGGGTCGCAGGGTCATCGCGGTCGACTCCGCGCGCTTCCCCTCGCCGACGATCTCCACCCACCTCATGTGGCCGGGCGGCCTGGCCGAGCTCGCCCGGCTCGGCGCGCTGGACCGGGTGGCGGCGCTGGGCGCGCCCCGGCTGCCGCTGGCCTCCGTCGAGATCCCCGGCGTGCGGGCCGTCGGCGGGTACAGCGCCGTCGACGGGATCTCGTACGCGATGTGCGCCCGGCGCGCCGGGCTGGACCTGGCGCTCGTGGAGACCGCCCGGGCGGAGGGGGCGGAGGTGCGTGAGGGATGCCGGGTGACCGGGCTGCTCTGGTCCGAGGGGCGGGTCGCCGGGGTCGAGGTGAACGAGCGTGGCGGGCGCTCCTACGCGCTGCGCGCGCCGGTCGTCGTAGGGGCCGACGGACGGCGGTCCACGGTGGCCCGCCTCGCCGGGGCGGCCGATCCGTACCTGAGGCGGAGGGACGGTCGGGCCTGCTACTACGCCTACTTCGCTGATCCGGACGAGTCGTTGCGGGCGGTCGCCTCGCAGTGGCGGCAGGGGGCGGAGCTGGGGACGGCCTTTCCGTGCGACGGCGGGCTGACACTGGTGCTGCTCATGCCGCCGGACGCCCGCGCGCCCGATTTCCGGAAATATCCCGAGAAGGAGTACGACAGGACGATCGATGAGCTGTTGCCGGGTCTGGCGGAGCGATTGCGGGGGTGCGCGCGGCGCTCCCGGGTGTTCGGCGCGGCGGGGCTGGAGTCGTACTTCCGGGTGTCGGCGGGGCCGGGATGGGCACTGGTGGGCGACGCCGGGCACTTCAAGGACCCGGTCACCGCCCAGGGCATCCGCGACGCCCTCCGCTTCGGCCGCCTCATGGGGGAATCGCTCGCCGACACAGATCTTTCCGCAGGCGAGGTGGACGCGGTGCTCGCGGAGGGGGAGCGGCGGCGGGACCGGGAGTGCCTGGAGGCGTTCTACTGGACCGACCGCACCGGCCGCGCGGACCCGGTCGGCCCGCTCGACGTCGAGATGCACCGCGCCCTCCGCGCCGGCCCCGCCCTGATGACCCGCTTCCTCGACGTCTACTCCAGGATCATCCGCCCGTCCGAAGCGCTCACCACGCCGCGCCTGGCCGGTTGGACGGCCCGAGCGCTGCTGCGTCCCGGCACCGATCGCCCGGCCCTGCTGCGGTTCGTGGCCAGGACCGTCCGTGAGCTTCGGCAGGAGCGCAGGGAGGCACACCGAATGCGCCGGTACGGACACGAAACTCATCGCTGACGAAACCGCCCAGAACCTCTAGGCTCAACGACGATGGATCTCGAAAATTTCGCCCCTGGTTCGGGTCACCTCGACCCCAGGGCCGCACTCCGTTCTGACGCCCCTACCCTCGACCTGAACGGCGACTGGCGCTTCCGCCTCTCGCCGGGCGCGAACCTGCCCGACGACTTCGCCGACCCCGGCTACGACGACTCGGCCTGGGACTCCCTGCCGGTGCCGTCGCACTGGCAGCTGCACGGGCACGGCTCGCCCGCCTACACCAACGTCGTCTACCCCTTCCCCGTCGACCCGCCGCACGTGCCGAACGAGAACCCGACCGGCGACCACCGCCGCGCCTTCGACCTGCCCGAGGGCTGGACCGGCGGGCGCCTGCGGTTCGAGGGCGTCGAGTCCTTCGCCAGGGTCTGGCTGAACGGTCACGAGCTGGGCTTCTCGACCGGCAGCCGCCTGCCGGTCGAGTTCGACGCCGGACCGTGGCTGGTGCCGGGCCGCAACGTGCTCGCCGTCCGCGTGCACCAGTGGTCGGCCGCCTCCTACCTGGAAGACCAGGACATGTGGTGGCTGCCCGGCATCTTCCGGGACGTGTCGCTGACCCGTTCGGCCGCCGACGTCTTCGTCCACGCCTCCTATGCCGACGGTCGCGGCACGCTGAGCTTCGACGGCCCCGGACGGCTCGCCATCGCGGAGCTCGGCATCGCCGACCTGGCGCCCGGCACCGAGATCACCGTCGACGCCGAGCCGTGGACGGCCGAAACGCCCCGCCTGTACGAGGCCGTGGTCACGCTGCCCGGCGAGTCCGTACGGGTGCGCGTCGGGTTCCGGACGATCTCCATCGAGGACGGGGTGCTGCTGGCCAACGGCCGTCCCCTGCTGCTCAAGGGCGTGAACCGGCATGAGTTCCACCCCGAGCACGGCCGCGCCGTACCGTACGAGACCATGCGCGCCGACATCCTGCTGATGAAGCGCCACAACGTCAACGCGGTCAGGACCAGCCACTACCCGCCGCACCCCGACTTCCTCGACCTCTGCGACGAGCTGGGTCTGTGGGTGATCGACGAGTGCGACCTGGAGACGCACGGCTTCGGCGAGGTCGGCTGGCGCGGCAACCCCACGGACGACCCGCGCTGGGCCGAGGCGTTGCTGGACCGGATGCGCCGCATGGTCGAACGGGACAAGAACCACCCGAGCGTCATCATGTGGTCCCTAGGCAACGAGGCCGGAGTCGGTCGCAACCTGGCCGTCATGGCCGACTGGACCCGGCAGCGCGACCCGTCGCGGCCGATCCACTACGAGGGCGACCGCTCGTGCGCCGTCACCGACGTGTACTCGCGGATGTACGCCTCACACGCGGAGGTGGAGGCCATCGGGCAGGGGGTCGAGGAGCCGCTGCCCGACCCCGAACTGGACGCGCGACGGCGCGCCATGCCGTTCCTGCAGTGCGAGTACGCCCACGCGATGGGCAACGGGCCCGGCGGACTGGCCGACTACCAGGAGCTGTTCGAGCGGTATCCGCGGCTGGCCGGCGGGTTCATCTGGGAGTGGATCGATCACGGGCTGGCGCACCCGACGTTCGAGTACGCGTACGGCGGCGACTACGGCGAGCCGGTGCACGACGGGAACTTCGTGATCGACGGGCTGGTGTTCCCCGACCGGACGCCCTCGCCGGGGCTGCTGGACCTGAAGAAGGTGTTCGAGCCGGTCCGGTTCGAGTTCGCGGACCAGGTCGTGCGGGTGGCGAACCACCACGGGTACCGCGATCTGTCCCATCTGGGGTTCGTCGCGGTGGTCGAGGAGGAGGGGGTGCCGGTCGCCGAGTTCCCGCTCGACGTGCCTGCGGCGGGGGGTGAGGTCAAGCTGCCCGACCTGCCTGCTGGGGAAGGGGAGCGGTGGCTGACGGTACGGGCGGTGCTCGCCGCCGACCAGCCGTGGGCCGACGCGGGCCACGAGGTGGCCTGGGGCCAGACCCGCCTGTCACCCGGCACCCCGCCTGATGCCGGGGACAATCTGGGGTCAGACGCCCAGGAGCAGGCTCGCCCGGCAACCGAGGCCGGAGGCGCGGGGGCTACGGCGGACCGGGTCCTCAGTGCTGTGGCGGACTCGGGCTCCGGAGCTTCGGCGGGCTTGGACTTCGACCCCGCTACTGGGCGGCTCACCCGCCTGTTCGGGATCGAGGTCGAGGGGCCGCGGCTGGATCTCTGGCGGGCGCCGATCGACAACGACACCTACGGCGGGCTGGCGGACCGGTGGCGGCACCTCGGCCTGCACCGGCTCACCCACCGGGTGGACGCCATAGAGACCGGCGAAGGGCTGACCGTACGCGCCAGGGTCGCACCGGCGGCCACCGACCTCGGTCTGCACGTCGTCTACCGATGGGTCGCGACAGGCGGTGGGCTGGAGCTGACGGTGGACGTCGAGCCGGACGGCGACTGGACCGAACCGCTCCCGAGACTCGGCGTGGTCATGGCGCTGCCCGCGGCGTTCGGCGACGTCACGTGGTTCGGCAGGGGCCCCGGCGAGGCGTACCCCGACACCGGCATGGCCGCCAGGGTCGGCCGCTGGTCCGCCACCGTGGAGGACCTGCAGACACCGTACGTCTACCCGCAGGAGAACGGGCACCGGGCGGATGTCCGCTGGGCCGAGCTGACCAGCTCGTCAGGGGGTCTCAGGGTGACCGGCGACCCCGTCTTCGGCCTCACCGCCCGCCGCTGGACCACCGCGGAACTGGAGGCGGCCCGCCACCGGCCCGACCTGAAGCCGGGCGACCGGGTGCACGTCAACCTGGACCTCGCCCAGCACGGCGTGGGCACCGCGTCGTGCGGACCGGCCACCCTGCCGCAGTACGAGCTCCACGCCCGTGCCGCCACCTTCCGGATCCGCTTCGACCCGACGGGACCATCCAGCGTCTGACGCTCCGAGGCTGGGTGGCTTGGCATCGTCGTGTGCCGGGCCACCCGGCTGGTGTCACGCGCCTGCCGTTCCCCGTCACAGCCAGCCCCCACGAGTCACCTTTCCGCACAAACCCCCCTCTGTCGCAAGGAGACGCCTTGGATGCCAAGCAGTACATGGCCGGTGTGTTCGACCGCGCGTCCGGCACCTACGAACAGGTCGGTGTGCCGTTCTTCGGCCCGGTGGCCGCCGAGCTGGTACGGCAGGCCGCCCCGGAGCCGGGTGACCGGGTGCTGGATGCCGGATGCGGCACCGGCGCCTCACTCGTCCCGGCGGCCGGGGCGGTCGGGCCCACGGGCCGGGTGGTCGGGCTGGACCTCGCGCCGGGGATGGTCGCCGCCACCGCCGCCGAGATCGAACGGCACGCCCTGACGCACGCCACGGTCCTCCAGGGCGACGCGGAACGGGCCGAGGAACTCCTGCCCGGCGAGCGGTTCGACGTCGTGCTGGCCGGGATGATGCTGTACTTCCTGCCCGACCCGCTGGCCGCCGTACGTTCCATGACCGGCCTGCTGCGGCCCGGCGGACGGCTGGCCGCCAGCCTGCTGGCCCAGGCGAGCCCGGCCGAGATCGAGCTGCTGGGCGTGGTGGCACGGGCCCTGGCCCCGTACACCACAGCCGCGGGCACCGCCCCCTTCCACCGCACCCTCAGCACGGCCGAGGAACTGACCGAGCTGCTCACGGAGGGCGGCCTGGACGGGGTCCGCTGTGAGGACGTGGTGTTCGAGGTGATCGTGGAGGCCGGACAGGTATGGGACTGGCTGTGGTCGGCCGCCCGCCGCGCCTCCCTGGAGACCATCCCCGAATACCTGCACCCGGAGGCCAGGGCGGCCCTGGAAGATGCCCTGGCGTACGAGACGTTCGTGCTCCCCCGTACGGTGCGATTCGCGACCGGGACCCGCGCCTGACGGGACCCGGCCGCGAGAGCCGACGACCGGTGTCCGCCTCAGACCGTCCTCGCGAGGGTCACCAGGCGGGCGCCGTTCCTCATCGTGGGCGACGCAGCCCGCGCAGGAAATTCCACAGTGGGGAAGAACGGGGGGCCGGTCGTCCGGCGGCCTCATCCGTTCGGGACGGCTGCGCGTCGGCAGGACCGGCGGTAGGCGCGGGGACGTGGTCGCCGGCGAGTTGGTACTGGACGGGCAGGGACCGCAGCGCTCGCGCGAACGGGGACGGGCGCCAGGGCAGCTGATCAGCCGGAAGCGCGAGCTTGATCTTGGAGAGCCGGTTGAAGAGCCGACGCACGGCGATGATGGTGATCTGGGTCGCCAGCCGCTGGCCCAGGCAGCTGTGCGGACCCGCTCCCCAAGCCACGTGCGCGCGGGTGCTGCGGATGGCCTGCCGATCGATCGCCCCGGCGAACCGCGGGTCGGAGTGGGCGCCCGCGACGGAGAGCATCACCGGATCGCCGGCGGCGATCGTGTAGTTGCCCAGCTTCACGTCCGTGAGCGGGAACCGGAAGCTCAGGTTGGCCATCGGCGGATTGAGCAGGGCGACCCGATTCACCGTCTCGTCGATGGATCCCACCGACAGGCTCTCCCGCACATCCGGGTTGGAGATGACCTCGACGACCACGTTGCAGACGAGGCTGGTGATGAAGTCCAGAAAGCCGGGCAGCATGAGGAGCTCGCGGGCCAGCTCGTCCAGGGTGAAGTCCGGCTTGGCCTGGATCATGTAGGAGGGCAGGTCGTCTCCGGGATGCTCCCGCTTGGTGGCCGCGAGCTCCCTCATGGCGGCGTACAGACGCTCGAACGCCGCGGGCGCGTCGGGCCCGGCGTCGACCATCCGCCAGATGTCCATCATCACGTCCTCGCCGCGCGCCGCGGGGAAGCCGAGCAGGCGATTGGCGACCATCAGCGGGAGCGGCCGCGCGTATTGCGCGGCCAGGTCCGCCCATCCCGTGGAGCCGCCTTCCGTCAGCACGTCGAGGAGTTCGTCGGCGTAGCGCACGATGGCCTGTTCCAACTTCTTCGCCTGCGCTTGGGACAGGTCCTGGAACGGCATGAGCGCGCTGGTCCACGCGGCCCGCAACTCGTGCTGCGCGGCGCCTTCCTGGAATGTCGAGCTCTTGAGCTGGAAGACGGGGAGCAGTGGCCAGTCCGCCGGTATCCGGCCCTCCATGTAGGCGTGCCACCGCTCCACGTCCTTGCTCCAGATGCCGCCCGCGTTCTGCAGGACGCGCAGCACGTCCTCATAGCCGAGGACGAACCAGACCGGCACCCCGAGGAGATCGACCGGGGCGACCGGTCCGTACCTGCCGCGCAGGCGTTCGTGCACGAGTGCGGGATCGGCGTCGTAGTCCCTGGTCAGCAGCGGTTCTATGGGGGTCGACGCTAGTGTTTCGGTGGGCTGCTGGGACCACGTGCCATGACTCACGGGGACGTACTACCTCTCTGGTTGCCGCTCCCCTCGCCACGTCAGCGTGATTCGACCGCACGAGTGACGCGTTCTGGGAGCTTTCCGCCGATTAGCTCAAGAGGTCAGTAAGCATCACGTATACCGGCGGTTACGGCAAGTACTCAGAATGTGAATCGCGAATGTGGCGCTTTCAACGGGGGCGTCGGAGTTGCCCCCGGCGAGGCGGAGCCGGGTGAGCACGTCACTGAGCTCCCGATGGTCTTCGGGAGTGGTGCTGGCGAGGCCGAAGTTGACCCCGCGTAGCGCGTCGGTGGCCATGTTGGCCGGCCGTCGACCCGAACTGGTCCACAGAGCCGCCATCATCCGGTCCAGGCAGCCGATCTCCTGATGCAGCAGGTGCTCGGCGCCCAGCCCCTCCGCTTTGGCGGCCCGCTTGAGCGCGGCGGCGATGTCCGCGCTGACCGCCTGAGCACTGTTGTGGTCGAGCCGCTGCGCGATCAGCGTCGGGGACACAGGTGCGGCTCCACGATCTCCACAGTCTGCCCTGTCGCCCACACGCCGCGGGCCCCGATCTGCTCGGCCCACACCGCCGGCGCGGGCATCGACCAGCCGCCGTCCTCGTCAGGCGAGCTGGCCTGGTCCACGATGAGCGCGAACGGCTGTACGCCGGGTCTAAGGCGTGGTTGTTGTCGAGGCGGAAGTCCCAGTACCGCAGGTCGAGCTCGCCGGCCCGGTCGAGGAAGTCGCGCTTCAGCCAGTGGCTGGGGCCACCGGAACAGCGACGCGATCGTCTTCCCCGACCCGATCGCGCCGTGCCAGATGTTCAGCCGGGCCTTGGCCTCGGCGATGCCGCGTTCCTGCTTGGGCGACAACCAGACGGCCAAGCCCAGAGCGCCGCCGGTTACGCCTCTCTCCGGCGTCGTCGTTCAGCACCTCGCCCATCACGACCTCCGCGTGGACGTCAGCCGCGCAATGGTGTCAAGATCCGGGTCAGCCACTTGGTAGCGCTGCTGGAGCTGGGCCGGCATGCTGCCGAGCGGCGACGCCATGTCGTGGTCGGGGTGGCCGTTGCGGTTGATCTGGTACAGGCCCGGCAGCGACGCGTCGGGCGCTGCGTGAGATGCAGCGCGAGCACGCGGCCGTCGCCCGCCGGGCCGGGGTCTCGCGGACCTTCCTCTATCAAAACGAGCAGCCCGCCAGCTGGTCGCCGAGGCCGCCGCCGACACGGACAGAACCCGCCAACATGACCAGGCCCAGCGGAAGGCCCAGGTCGAGGCGTCGTGGAAGGACCGCGCCCTCAACGGCGAGGACGCCCTCAAGCACGCCTTCGGCGAGATCAGTGCCCAACGCAGTGACCTCGGACCAGACGGCTCAGGCCACACCATCATGTGATGCACTCGCCGAGCTCCTCTGCCAACTGGACGAGTCCCTCCGCAGCCGCGACCCCGCTGTCCTCGCTGCCCTCATCGCTTTCATGAAGGAGCGCGGACACCTGTCGGCGTACCCCTGGTCGTGCAGAGCTAGGTACGAATAGACGTGCACAGCCGAGGGCGGCTCTGCACGAAACGGTGTGGCCGGGCCGGAGGGTGCTCCTGTCACTGCCGACGTCTTCTAGATCGTGACGGCGAGCTTGCCGACCGTTCCCGCGGCGAAGTCGCCGATCGCGCGCGCTGCCTCGGCCAGCGAGTACGAGCGGGCCACCGGCACCCGCAGGCGTCCTTCGGCCGTATCGGCGGCGAGCCGGGCCAGGGTGGCCGGGTTCGGGTCGGCCATCACCGCTGTGGCCTTGATGTCCCGGCCGGGCTCGTCAGGGGTGTAGTGCAGGGTGGAGGCCAGCCGCCCGCCGTCGGCCAGCAGGGCGGCCACGGCCGAGCCGTCGCCCGCCAGGTGCAGCGCGGAGTCCACCCCGCCGGGCGTGATGGCGCGTACCTGCGCGCGCAGGTCGGTGTGGTCGACGGCCCACGCGGCCCCCAGGCCGGTGACGAAGGCGGCCTCGGCTCCGGGCCGGGCGGTGGCGATCACTCGGGCACCGCGCGCGGCGGCCAATTGGATGGCGAACGCGCCTACCCCGCCGGTCGCCCCCGAGATCAGGACGGTCTCCCCCGATGCCGGGGCGACGGCGTCAACGGCGTTGAGCGCTGCGGTCCCGGCCAGTCCCAGCACGCCCACGCGGGTGTGGCCGAGCCCGTCGGGGATCTTGGCCAGGCCGTACTGCTCGCTCACCACCACGTACTCGGCGAAGCCGCCCTGGCCCAGGGTCGGGCGCATGACCACGCCGAACACGTCCTCACCCGGCGTCCACCGGGTCACCCCCTCACCGACGTCCGCCACGGTGCCGGCGAAGTCCTTGCCGAGCACGACCGGGAACTCGTACTCGTACATGCCCTTGAGATAGCCGCCCAGCACGCCGAGGTCGAAGCCGTTGACCGAGGAGGCCAGCACCCGGACCAGCACCTCGCCCGGACCGGGCTCGGGCACGGGCAGGTCGGCGGCCACCAAGTCGGCGCCGAAGTCGGTGAAAGCCATGGCACGCATGATGATCACTCCATTTCCGTAGCAGACGATGCGGCGGCCTGCCGCCAGGAGGCGCGCAGGACGGCAAGGGCGACGGCCAGTTCAGCCTCGTCGCGGGGGGCATAAAGCATCACGATCGTGTCGGGCCACTCGGGGCGCCGGCTGATCGGATGCGGCTCGGTCCACCCTGCCCGCTCCAGCGGCGCCATCAGCGGCTCGGGCACGGTGAGATGGAGGAAACCCGAGCGGTGGATGTGCCCGAATTCGTCACGGCTGGGGTGCAGGAACGCCGCCCACGGCCCGGCGGCCTCGTGCAGCCTCAGCGCCAGCGAGGCGGGCTCGGACACCTGGCTGGGGCCGGTGAACACGCCGGCCAGCGCCTGCGCCCGCGCAACCAAGGCGGCCCTGATGTGAGGTGGGGAGAACTGGTCGAGCTGGTCATGCGGGATCTCCAGGCCCGTGGTCCGCGGGCGTGGTCCGGATCGGGGCGGAGGATCGGTCAAGTCGATGCTCATCGCAACACCACTTTCTGTGCGCTGGTTACTCCTTGTGCGTGCACCGAGCTTCGTCCACAATGCCGCCATGACGGAAGAAGGCACTTTGACCCGCGCAAGGCACACCGATGTGCGTGAGACGGTCAGCGAGGACCACCCGACCTGTCAGCTGCGCGACATTCTCGACCGCGTCGGGGACAAGTGGAGCGTGCTGGTGATGAACCTGCTCGGCGGCGGGCCCAAGCGCTACTCCGAACTGCAGCGCGCCATCGAGGGCATCTCCCAGCGGATGCTCACCCTCACCCTGCGCAGCCTGGAGCGCGACGGCCTGGTGGAACGCACCGTCACCCCTACCTCGCCGCCGCGGGTCGACTACGCCCTGACCCCGGTCGGGCAGACGCTCTCGGCTCAGGCCGCCGGGCTCATCGCATGGGCCGAGCAGCACCGCGCATATGTGGCCGCCGCCCGCCTGCGCTACGACGCGTCGTGACCGGCCAGGCCGGTATCGGCCTCCGGCAAGCCTGCGGCATGGGTTCCCCTGGAGCACGATTGGGAGGGGGTCTTCCCGGAGGATCAGCTGAGGATCCGGATGTATGCGAGAGGGTTGTCACGGCGGATAGTGCGGCCGTGTGATGGGAGGGCGCTTCAGGAGGCTGGCTGCGGTGACGCCCGTCCCACCGCACAGGTCGATAACGGGGTGTTTGTCAGCGAGGTCGCCGCGTGAGGCGAGGTCTTCGCTGGCGTCGGCGTAGAACGGGTGTTCGCGGGTGATGCGGTCATAGAGTTCGCTCGGTTGGCGTCGGCCCCGCCACGCGAGGCGCGCGCGTGCGCCTCAGAATGGATCCACGTGTGTGTTTCTGGGCAAGACACGCGACGGCCCCGGGCAGATCGCCAGGGGCCGCGTGGTCAGTCGAACAGGCCGTTCTTCGCGCCCGTGATGAACTTGTCCCAGACGGCCCGGCGGAGAACCCAGGGCTGGGTGTCGGGCTGCTCTGTGTCGCGCAGGGCGACGCGGCCGTCGGACAGGTGCTTGGCCTCCAGGCAGTCACCGCCCTGGCCACTGGACGCGGTGATCCATCCAGCCGGGTCTGCGATCTCTCTCGTGATTACCTCATTCAGCTCCACGTCGCCACTCTTTCCTTGATCCGCTGCACTGACAAGTACTCGGGAAGCGCCGTGCTGCGTACGCGTTCGAGCCGATCCACGATGCGTTTGATCTCGTGGGGCTTGTCTACAACGCGACCGAGGAGGGCTGATTCGACGTATGCCGCAGTCGGCACTCCGTCCTCCTGCGCCAAGAGAGCCGAACCCACCAGCACTGCTGTGCAGAGGCCTTCGTACGGGAGTAGCTGAAGGGTGATCAGGTGTTCCAGTTGTCGTAGGGTCACGGACCTGTCTCCAACCGGACGGTACAGGATTCCCTCGTCCACCACAGCAAGGAACTGCGGAGGAGTCGGTCTGTCGAAAATGGCTTGCCTCTCCATGCGAGCCTGAACCGCTTCTTCCACCTGCTGCGGCGTGGAGTGAGGTTCGCCTTCGAAGATTGCGCGCGCGTACTCCTCCGTCTGCGCCAGCCCAGGGACGATCAACGGAGCCGTGGTGATGAGTTGGTCGGCCTTCCGCTCGATCGGCGGCCATTGCTGGAACCAGTTGGGCATCCCCTTGCCGCTGATGGCCGGCCAGTGGGTGAGCAACGCTCCCTCCAGGCCGAGCGCCTTTTCGCAGAGTTCTATCAATTCGTACGTGGGATTCTCGTCACCGCGCTCCACGTTGCCGATGCGGCTTTTGCTGTAGCCGATGCGATCGGCGAGATGGGCCTGAGTCAAATTTGCAGCGAGTCGGTATTTTCGTAGTTCCGCACCGAAACGCGCTGTTGGGTTGGCGGTCGGGTCTAGCTCTTTAAGTGGCGGCATCGCTGCTCCCTGCGCCAGGTCCATTCCAGCTTTCTGGTTCAGTGCCAGCGAAAGTCTGGGACCGCTCTGGGGCTTTTATCGCACACAAGGTAGCTGGCCGCGAGCAGTGTTGTGAAGTGGCTGGCGGCAGATAGTAGGCCGCTGTTCATATGGCAGAGGCCGGCGGCGGTCTTTGCTGGCATATACAGGGAAGCAGATGTATAGGACAAAGATGGTGAAAATGGCAGCGCTTGGCATGCGGATGGTAGGCGAGATGAAGTTTCCCGGTCGTCCGGACATTATTAGTGATGTGCGGATTTATGCGTCTCGGTGGCTCGTTGTCGAATGTCCCGAGACCGCCGAAGACGAAGATCTCCTCGATAATCTGCGCCTCCTGGCCACCGAACTGTCGGCCAACGCCATAAAGCACACGATCTCCGGCCGATGGCGACACGGATCGTTCCGTGTCCGCATGTGGCTCGACCCCCGACGGGTCCGCGTCGAGGTGATGGATCAGGGTTCGAACTCCCCATCCTTTCCCGGCTGCCCGTCGAGGCAGGGCCGCACTTTCGCGACCGCCTTGAACCCGCCTGAGCCGAATTCGGGCAGCCGGCCGCATATCATCACCGCCCCTAGTCAGGAGAGCAGGAAGTCGCGGGGGGCGCGCGGGTGCGGTGGTCCCGCGGAGGGAGATGGGCGGAGCAAGGAGGAGATTGCGGTGCGCAGCCGCGGGATCGGCGATGCGCTCGATGAGCAGCTCGACGGCGTGGGAGCCGAGCTCGTCGGCGGGCATGTCGGCCGCGGTGAGCGGAGGGTGCAGGTTCTCGGCCAGGTGCCGTGCGGCGACGCCGACGACGAATGGCAGTCCGGTCTGCCGCAGGCGGGTGACGCGGTCGTCCTCCAGCCGGATCTCCATGAGGATGACGCCGTCCACGCGCCTGCCGCCGATGACGCGCTCGAAGGAACGCTCGTGCTCGCCGCCCGAGGGTGACAGCAGGACGTCCAGGTCGGCGCGGCCGGCTGCGTCGACGACGCTGGCCACGAAGCCGAGCTGCACGTCGGTCAGGCGTCGGCTGGCCGGCGGAATGACCAGGGCGATGGTGCGGGTCCTGCCCTCCTTGAGCGCCTTGGCGGTCGCGTTGGGGCGGTAGCCGAGCTCGTCGATGACGGCCTGGATGCGCCGCCGGGTCTCCTTCGACACCGGGCGCTTGCCGCTCAGGGCGTACGAGACGGTGCTGCGGGACACGCCCGATCGCCTGGCGATCTCGCCGATGTTCACCCGGCGCTCCTCACAAGGTCGAACGTCAGCTCTTCGTCCATTTCTGGCTGGTCGTGCCGGTGCAGGACCACAGCTGCACCTTCGTTCCGTTCGCGGTCCCGAAGTTGCTCGCCTCCATGCAGAGGCCGGACTGCACGCCGGTGATGGTGCCGTCGCTGTTGACGTTCCATTGCTGGTTCGCCTGCCCGTTGCAGTCCCAGATGATCACCTGGGTGCCGTTGCCGGTGCCCTGCCCCTTGGCGTCCAGGCACTTGTTGCCGTACACCTGCAATTGCCTGGACGAGGTGAGGGTCCACTGCTGGTTGGTGCCGCCGCCGCAGTCCCAGAGCTGGAGCTGGGTGCCGTTGACGGTGCTCGCGTTCGGGACCTCCAGGCACCGGCCGGCGTTGACATTCCGCAACACCGACGTCGACCCGCCGCCGGGGCCGGGGCCGGGGTCCGTGGGGGGCAGGAGCGTGAGGGTGTAGGTGTCGTCGATGGCGGTGTGCGGCAGGTTGACCGTCGCGCCGTCGCCGGACAGCGTCACCACGGAGTTCTGGACGAGGACCGGGCCCTGGACGGCGCCGCCGCCGTTGTAGGGGATGCGCTCGGCGACGACCCTTACCTGGTTGTTCTGCACGATGCCGCTTGTGGTGTCCAGGCGCCGCAGGTTGACGGCGATGTTGCCGGTCGTGCTGCCGCCGCCGACCAGGATCTTGACCGTCCCGGCCGCCTTGGTGGCGAACGCGTCGTACGAGGAGCTGGGCGTGACGGACACGATCTGGCCGGTCTGAGAGCCGTAGAAGCGGTAGACCCACCATTCGCCCTTCGGCTGGTACTCGCCTGCCGAGTTGCGGACGAGCAGGTTGCCGAGGTCGTTGTGCAGGTTTCCACCGCCCGCCCAGTTGGCGCGCAGGCCGTCGGCGCCGGCCCTTTCCAGGCGCGCGATGTACCAGGATCCGTCACCGGGGTTCTGCTCGTTGGACGCCCCGTATTCGTTGATCTGGTACGGGCGCGGATGCGGGATGCCGCGAGAGTTCAGCGTGGTGTCGGCCGCCGCCACGTTGGCGACCGGGTCGCCGGGCAGGGAGTGCCAGCTGATGATGTCGGGGACCACGTTGTTGGCCTTGACGTAGTCCAGGTACTGGTTCCAGAACGGGTTCGTGGTCGAGGGCACGCACGCGCAGCTCGGCCCGACGATGAGATGCGTCGGGAACGCGGCCCGGATGCGCTGGTAGGCGCGCCGCCACAGCTCGAAGTACTGGGACTGAGGGCGGTTCCAGAACAAGGTGATGTTGGGCTCGTTCCAGAGGTCCCACTGTACGGTGGCGCCCGTCGCCCGCACGTCGTTGATCAGGCGGGTGAGGAAGTTGTCGTAGTCGGTCCAGTCGCCGTTGTCGCCGGGGAATCGCGAGATCGGGTAGCCGTCGGCACCCCAGAGGTCGTGGACGAGCAGGATGAACTCCCCGCCCAGCGATCGGGTGCGCAGCAGCTGAGCGCGGGTGGAGTTCCATCGGCGGTCGTACTTGCCCGACACCCACCCGCCCGGGCTGTCGAGTTGCGCCCCGCCGGCGCGCATGTACCGGAACTTCACATCGGTGTAGAAGCGGTCCGGCGGCGCCGACGCGTTCTCGGTCATGCCGTAGATCCATCCGGCGGCGCGGTAGGTGGGAGAGCCACCACCGGCGGAGAAGTCGACGGTGATGGCCTGGTCCGCGGCCAGGGCCGGCGTGGCGGCCGTCACGACGGAGGCGGCGACGAGTGCGCCTGCGGCAAGGAGGGCGGCGATCCGGCGGCGGCCTCTGTGCCGCCTGCGGAGTGTGGCGTCCATATGTGACTCCTTGGTCACGGAGGGGCGGTGCAGGTTGAGCGGGCCGCGGGCGCGCAGGTCAGCAGGGTGAGTTCGTCTGGGTGAGCAGGCCCATCCGCCAGGGAAGGCGGCCGTAGTCGCCGCCGGCGCCCGGGTCCATGCCCTGGTAGACGTACTGGAGTTTGCAGGGGTTGATGGTGAGGGTCTGGTCGTTGCTCGCCCGGACCAGCTCGCCGTGGCTGATGTCCTGCGTCCAGCCGCCGCCCGGGAAGGTGACGTTGTTACGGCCGGCGAACGGCTCGGACTCGGTGGCCGCGAGCGGGGTCCAGGAGCCGGTGAGACTGGGGGAGGTCCACGACCGGAAGTAGCGTCGGCCGGTCGAGCCGATGGCCTCGACGATGAGCAGGTACCGGTTCTCGGCGGCGATCTTGTAGACGTTGGACGCTTCGAACAGAGCAAACTGGCTGTCGGACAGGACGATCTGGGTGTTGCCGAAGCCGTTGGGGAAGTTGGCCAGGCTGGTCTGCGCCCGGTAGAGGTGGCCGTTGTCGTCGCTGAAGAACAGGTAGCAGTTGGCGGTGTCGCAGATGGTCCAGAAGTCGATCCAGGTGCCGTTGCCCTTGTTCTGGGTCACGATGGGCGGCTCGCTGGCGATGAAGGTCCGCGGGGCCGACCATGAGCGAGGGTTGGTGGGGTCGCTGCTGGTGGAGTAGGTGGGCGGGCCGGTCTGGTAGACCATGTACCACAGGTTCTGCGGCGCGAAGTAGAACACCTGCGGCGCGGCCCGGTAGCCCGGTCCCATCGGCGACTGGTCGAGATAGGCGTAGGGCGCCGAGGCGGCCTGCGGCCAGTCGCTGAAGGAGAACTGCAGCAGGCCCCAGCCGTTGCCGGTGGCGTTGGTGGCGTAGACGTGCCACTGGTTGTTGTACCGGATGACGGAGAAGTCCTTGATCGCCGCGCTGGGGTGCGTGGCGTCCGGCTTGGGACCGGCCAGCACGCCGCTGGAGCTCCATCGGAAGGTGGAGGGCAGGGAACCCGATCCTGAGCCGCCGACCCGGACCAGCTGCCATTGCTGGTTGCTCCCGCCCCAGTCGGAGTACTGCACGATGTTCCCGCCGTCTGCGGTGGAAGCGCCCTGGACCTCCAGCGCCTTTCCGCTGTTGCGGTTGAGCAGACGGACGTAGCCTCCGGTCGAGTCGGCCAGCCGGAACTGCTGGTTGGTTCCGTTCTGGTCGCTCCATTGCACGATGGCCGCGCCGTCGGCGGTGGAGAAGTTGTAGACGTCCAGCACCTTGCCTGAGTGGCGGGAGCGTAGCCGATAGTAACCGCCGCCGGAGTCGACGAACTGCCACTGTTGCTGGTTGCCGTCGTTGCGAGCCCACTGGACGATGCGCGCCCCGTCGTTGGTGGCCAGGTTGTACACGTCCAGGGCCTTGCCGCTGTTGCGGTTCACCAGCACGTACCAGGCGCTGGTGTCGACACTCGCCGCCGAGGCCGGTGCGGTGCCGAGCGCGAACATGGAGCCGGCCAGGACGGCGGTCACGAGGACGGCGACCAGTGACCGCCAGCCACGCCGCCCCGGTAAGGCCTGCCGGGCCCCGCCGATGGCAACCATTGTGTCCTCCTTCGATCGCCGGGAAAGAGGGCCCGACATGTGAGAGCGATGTACTGCCGTGGGAATCCGGTTGGCCGGCCGCGCGATTCCCATGAGGCATCAGGGGAGGCAGCCGCGATCCACGACCGGTCCATCGCCGGACGCGTCACAGCCGAGGACTCCTGCCGTTCACCACCGCCTTGCGGACTCAGTGTGGAAACGGCTACGAAACATGTCAAGACCATGGACGAATCGGTTCGATGGGATGGTCGCACTCAGGAGGCCGGTGCGCTGGTGCGTCCTGGTCATGCCACACGGCCGCCGGATGAACGTTTCATCACCTCGCCGGCCGCGACTGTGCGACCGCGCCCGGTCAGCTCTGATCAGGCCACTTCGGCGCGCGGCAGAACCGCGATGGACGAGAGCGGGCCCTTGACGGATCTTCCCGCGTCATGTTTGCTCCGCCACACCACCACCTCAGCTGGCCTGTCTGGAAGGAGCACCGGTTTGAGCCAAAGCGATGTTAGCGCTAACAACTAGATCGGGAGCCTCCGCCGGCATGCCGAATCAGGCAGCACCCGAGCGTCCCCACCGTGGGTCCGTTACGGCAACCACCGAGCACGATCCCAAGTCGCCGATTCTTACCGAAGGAGGTCCCCGTGTCCACAACAGGCGGGCCGGAGCGCAAGTACGTCAGCGCATACATTGCTACACGATTCGACCTGCCCCCTGACCGCCGTGAGGGGTTGAGCACGCGTACGTGGGGACGATGGTGCGCCGTCGCGCTGATGGCCGTGGCCTTGGTGGTGGCGGGGGCCGGTGTCGTCGGCGCCGAATCCAACGGCGGGGTCCGGGTCATGCCGCTGGGCGACTCGATCACCGAGGGTACGCAGGTGCCCGGCGGATACCGGATCGGGCTGTGGCAGCGCCTGGCCGCCGGCCGCTACACGGTCGACCTTGTCGGGTCGCAGTTCAACGGGCCGGGCAGCCTGGGCGACCACGATCATGAGGGCCATCCCGGCTGGCGGATCGACCAGATCGACGCGAACATCACCGGCTGGCTGCGTACGTACACACCGCGCACGGTGCTGCTGCACATCGGCACCAACGATGTCCTGCAGAACTACAACGTGGCCGGTGCCCCGCAACGGGTGTCCACGCTGATCGACCACATCACCACAGCCGTGCCCAACGCGGACGTCTTCGTCGCCACCATCATCCCGCTGTCCAACTCCGGCCAGGAGTCGGCCGCCCGCACCTTCAACGCGGCGATCCCCGGCATCGTCCAGAGCAAGGTGAACACCGGCAAACGTGTCCACCTGGTCGACATGCACAGCAAGTTGACCACCTCCGACCTGATCGACGGCATTCACCCCACCGCCGGTGGCTACGACAAGATGGCCGCCGCCTGGCACGAGGCGCTTCAGTCGGTACCGGGCAGCATCGGCCAGCCGGGGAGCGGAACCCCTGGTGCGGGTGCGATCAGGGGTGTGGGGTCGGGCAGGTGTCTTGATGTCTCCGGCGCTTCGCAGGCGAACGGCGCGCAGGCGCAGATCTGGGACTGCAACGGTCAGGCCAACCAGCAGTGGACGGCGACCGCGAGCGGTGAGCTGCGGGTCTATGGCGGCAAGTGTCTGGATGTGAACGGGGCCGGGACGGCGGACGGCACCGCAGTGATCATCTGGGACTGCAACGGCCAGAACAACCAGAAGTGGCGCCTCAACGCAGACGGCACCATCACCGCCGTCGGCGCGAACAAGTGCCTTGACGTGCCGAACTACTCCACCGCCAACGGCGTCAAACTCCAGATCTGGTCCTGCGGCGGTGGCGCCAACCAGCGCTGGACTCGCCTCAACGCATGACGTCCCCCCGGTGGATCGCCCGGAGATCTCCCCGAAACCCCGGTAGGTAGAGGAATCAGATGCGCAGAATCCTTGGCTTAGCAATGGCGGCGGTACTCGCAGCCGGCTCCGTTGTCGCGATCGGCAGTGAGACGTCGCCGGCCGCCGCGCTGGACAACGGCCTGGCCCGCACGCCCCAGATGGGCTGGAACGACTGGAACAGCTTCGGCTGCAACGTCAACGACTCGCTGATCCGTCAGACGGCTGACGCCATGGTCTCCAGCGGCATGGCGTCGGCGGGCTACACCTACGTCAACATCGACGACTGCTGGTCCACCAAGAACCGCAACTCCAACGGTGACCTGGTGCCGGATCCGCAGAAGTTCCCCAACGGCATCAAGGCCCTGGCCGACTACGTCCACTCCAAGGGGCTCAAGCTCGGCATCTACTCCTCGGCCGGAACCACGACGTGCGCGGGGTACCCGGCCAGCCTGGGCAACGAGCGGCGGGACGCGGCCCTGTGGGCGTCCTGGGGAATCGACTACCTGAAGTACGACAACTGCGGTGACCACCGGGGCCTGAACGGGCAGCAGCGGTACACGGCCATGCGGGACGCGCTGGCCGCCACCGGGCGTCCGATCGTGTACAGCCTGTGTAACTGGGGGCAGGAGAGCGTGTGGACGTGGGGGATGCCGGTGGGCAACTCCTGGCGCAACACCGGCGACATCGCGGCGAACTGGAACTCGATCATGGGCATCCTGGACCAGCAGGTTGGGCTCGACGCGTACTCGGGCCCCGGCGGGTGGAACGATCCGGACATGCTGGAGGTGGGCGTCGGCGGGGTGACGGGGACCGAGGGCCGCGCGCACTTCAGCCTGTGGTCGCTGCTGAACGCGCCGCTCATCACCGGAAACGACATCCGTACGATGAGCGCCGATACGCGCACGATCCTCACCAACACCGAGGTCATCGCGGTCAACCAGGACTGGGGTGGCAGGCAGGGCAACAAGATCAGCGACAACGGCAACCTGGAGGTCTGGCGCAAGCCGATGTCGAACGGCTCGGTCGCGGTCGTGCTGCTCAACCGGGGCACCTCCACTTCGACGGTCTCCACCACCGCCTCCGCCCTGGGGCTGGGGTCCGCGTCCTCTTACTCGGTGCGCGACCTGTGGGCGCACACGACGTCCTCCTCGTCCGGGACGATCAGCGCGTCGGTCCCCGGACACGGGGCGGCCATGTACGTCGTGACCGGAGGGGGCATCGTCACGCCTCCGCCCACGGGCTCGATCAGGGGTGTGGGGTCGGGCAGGTGTCTTGATGTCTCCGGCGCCTCGCAGGCCAACGGCGCGCAGGCGCAGATCTGGGACTGCAACGGTCAGGCCAACCAGCAGTGGACGGCGACCGCGAGCGGTGAGCTGCGGGTCTACGGCGGCAAGTGTCTGGATGTGTACAACCGGGGCACCGCCGACGGCACCAGTGTCATCATCTGGGACTGCAACGGCCAGGACAACCAGCGGTGGCGCCTCAACGCAGACGGCACCATCACCGCCGTCGGCGCGAACAAGTGCCTTGACGTGCCGAACAACGCCACCGCCAACGGCACCAAACTCCAGATCTGGTCCTGCGGCAGTGGCGCCAACCAGCGCTGGACCCGCAGCTGACCTGGCGCACCATCGACGCGTGATCGGGGCAAAGGTATGAAACTTTCAGGGCTTACCGTCCTCTGCGGCAGGAACGGGCGAAAGTTTCGGTGTGCATCATGGGTGGCTGAGGCCCTGTAGCACCGGAGTAGGCGGTCAAATGTGTCCGAAACTTTTATATCCGTCTTGACAATGTTTCGGGAGTATTTCCACACTGAGTCACCAAGCGGCGCCTTGGTGGTGGGCGCGGCGTCGATCCCGTTTCCGTATCTCAGACATGGAGGCTCAGGCATGGGCGCAAACGCCATACCCTCGCCTGGAACCAGGCGGCCCTTGAACGGCTTACGCTGGTCCCTGATCGTCGGTGCTCTCGGCGCACTCGGCCTGATCACGGCGCTGACGGCGCCGCTACCAGCGGATGCCGCGGCGAGTACGCTCGGCGCGGCCGCCGCGCAGAGCGGGCGTTACTTCGGCGCCGCCATCAGCGCGGGCAGGCTCGGCGACTCGCAGTACACCACGATCGCCAACCGCGAGTTCACCATGGTGACGGCCGAGAACGAGATGAAGATCGACGCCACCGAGCCGAACCGGGGCCAGTTCAACTTCGGCAACGGCGACCGCATCTACAACTGGGCCGTGCAGAACGGCAAGCGGGTGCGCGGGCACACGCTTGCCTGGCACTCCCAGCAGCCCGGCTGGATGCAGTCGCTGTCGGGCGGCAGCCTGCGCCAGGCGATGATCGACCACATCAACGGTGTCATGGCCCACTACAAGGGCAAGATCTACGCCTGGGACGTGGTCAACGAGGCCTACTCCGACAGCGGAGGCGGGCGGCGCGACTCCAACCTGCAGCGCACCGGCAACGACTGGATCGAGGTGGCGTTCCGCACCGCACGCGCCGCCGACCCGGCCGCCAAGCTCTGCTACAACGACTACAACATCGACAACTGGTCCTGGGCCAAGACGCAGGGCGTCTACAACATGGTCCGCGACTTCAAGCAGCGTGGCGTGCCGATCGACTGCGTGGGCCTGCAGTCCCACTTCAACAGCGGCAGCCCGTACAACAGCAACTACCGCACCACCATCTCCAGCTTCGCCGCCCTCGGGGTGGACGTGCAGATCACCGAGCTGGACATCCAGGGCGCCTCTCCGCAGACCTACGCCGCCGTGGTGAACGACTGCCTGGCGGTGGCCCGTTGCGCCGGCATCACGGTGTGGGGGGTGCGCGACCAGGACTCCTGGCTCGGCGCCAACGCCAGCCCGCTGCTGTTCAATGGCGCCAACAAGAAGCCCGCCTACGACGCGGTCCTCAACGCCCTCAACGCCGCCAACCCCGGCCCCACGCCCACGCCCACGCCGACCCCGACGCCGCCCGGCGACAACGGTCAGATCAAGGGGGTGGCCTCCGGTCGGTGCCTGGACGTGCCCAACGCCTCGAGCACGGATGGCACTCAGGTGCAGTTGTGGGACTGCAACGGCCAGTCCAACCAGCAGTGGAGCTCGACCTCCGCGGGTGAGGTCAAGGTGTACGGCAACAAGTGCCTGGATGCCGCCGGCACCGGGAACGGCGCGAAGGTGCAGATCTACAGCTGCTGGGGTGGCGACAACCAGAAGTGGCGCGTCAACTCCGACGGCAGCATCGTCGGTGTGCAATCCGGACGCTGCTTGGACGCCATCGGCGCGGGCACCGGCAACGGCACCCAGATCCAGCTGTACGACTGCTCGGGCGGCAACAACCAGAAATGGACGTGGAACCGTTCCTGACGCCGCGTCGGTAGGCCCATGGCTTCGCCGCAACCGGTGGCCGGTTGCGGCGAAGCGCGCGAAGGTCTGCGAGCGTCGTCGGGTTCACGCGCCCGTGATGGTCCATTGGTTGTTGGTGCTGTTGTTCGGCGTCCACATGGCCACGGTGGAGCCGGCTGTGCTGTTGCCCATGCCGTCGAGGGCCGTGCCGGTGGCGCGGTTGATGATCTGGTAGCGGCTGTTGCCCGTGCTGTTGAGGCGCCACTGCTGGTTGTTGCCGCCGTCCCACGCCGCCTGCCTGGCGTTGGCTCCGTTGGCGGTGTTGCCCCAGCTGTCGGCGACCATGCCGTTGGCACGGTTGACGATGCGGTACCACCCGCCGCCCAGGTCCACGAGCTGCCACTGCAGGTTGGTGCTGCCGTCCCAGTTCCACTGCTTGAGGTTCGCCCCGGAGGCGACATTCCCGCCACTGTCCAGCGCCAGGCCGGTGGTCGCGTTGGTGATCCGCACGTAGCTCGCCGGCGCGGGGCCGGACCCGGTCATGCGGTACGTACGAGCGGCCTGGCCGGTCAATCTGATGACGTCGTTCTCGGGTTTGGTGACGCTGACGGTGTCGCCGGTCGTGGTGTCGACCACCTGGTAGGTCCCGGCGAACATCCGGCCGCGCACGTTGACCGTCCCGTCGCGGTCGAACCTGATGAGGATCTCGGTGGCCCCGCCGGAGCTCCACGTCGCGTCCACGGTGTAGCCGCCGCGCCCCCGAAGACCCTGGACCTTCCCGCTCGGCCAGGCCGCCGGCAGCGCCGGCAGCACGTGCAGCTCGCCGTTGTGGCTCTGCAGCAGCATCTCGGCGACGCCGGACGTCGCGCCGAAGTTGCCGTCGATCTGGAACGGCGGGTGCAGGTCGAACATGTTCGGCGCGAGCCGGGCCGTGGTCACGAGGGAGCGGATCAGGTCGTGCGCCCGCGTGCCCTCCTCCATCCGCGCCCAGTAGTTGATCTTCCACGCCAGCGACCAGCCCGTACCGTCGTCACCGCGCAGTTCGAGGGTCCGCCGCGTGGCGGTGTACAGCGCGGGGGTGCCGCGCTTGGTGATCTGGTTGCTGGGGTGCAGGCCGTAGAGGTGGGAGATGTGCCGGTGGTTCTGCTCGGTCTCGACCCAGTCGTACAGCCACTCCTGGATGTTGCCGCGCGAGCCCACCTTCATCGGCGCGAGCCGGTCCCGGGCGGCCAGGACCTGCGTCCGGAAGCTCGCGTCCGTGCCCAGGAGTTCGCTCGCCTTGGCGCAGCCGTTGAACAGGTCCCGCAGGATCTGGTTGTCCATCGTGGGTCCGGCGCAGATGCTGACGCCCGAGTGGTGGTTGAGTTCGGGGGAGTTCGACGGGTTCGTGACCAGGTAACCCAGGCTCGGCTCCTGCACGAGGGTCTCCAGGAAGAACTGCGCGGCCCCCTTCATGGCCGGGTAGTACTGCCGCAGGAAATCGAGGTCGCCGGTGAACAGGTAGTGATCCCAGATCATGGTGGCCAGCCACGCGCCGCCGGTCTGCCACATGCCCGCCGCGGCGAAGTCGACAACCGACGATGCCCGCCAGCCGTCGGTGTTGTGATGGGTCACCCAGCCGCCGGCGTTGTACTGCACCCGGGCCGTCCGGGCGCCGCTGACCGTGAGGTCGTTGATCATCCTGAACACCGGCTCGTAGCACTCCGACAGGTTGGTCGTGTCGGTCGGCCAGTAGTTCATGGGCAGGTTGGCGTTGAGGGTGTACTTCGAATCCCAGGACGGGGTCAGGGAGTCGTTCCAGATGCCCTGCAGGTTGGCGGGCTGGGTGCCGGGACGCGAGGAAGAGATCAGCAGGTAACGGCCGTACTGGAACAGCAGCGCCGAGAACTGCGGGTCGTTGCTGTTGGCGTGCTGCGCGATCCGGACGTCGGTCGGCTGGTCGGCCGCCGCGGTGCGGCCGAGGTCGAGCGTCGTGCGCCCGAACAGCCGCTGGTAGTCGGCGACGTGCCGGCCACGCAGGTCGTCGTAGGTCCGGCCGGCGGCGGCGTCGAGATGGCGCCGGGCGATGCCCTGGTAGTCGCCGCTGACGTCCTTGTAGTTCACGTAACTGGAGCCGATGGAGATCAGCACCGTCACGCTGTTGGCGGCCCTTACCTGCAGTGTGCCGCCGGAGCTGCTGACACTGCCGCCTTCGGCGACGGCCCGGGCCAGTGCCAGGAACCTGACCTTGCCGGCCAGGCCCCTCTGGTCGCCGGAGACGCCGTCGAGCGCCGCCGTCGTGCCGTCCGGGCTGGAGCGTGTCGTCCGCTGCGGGCTGCCGAACGTCGCGGAGAACGTGATCGAGCCGGGCCTGTCGGCGGTCAGCCGGATGGCGATCACCTGGTCCGGCGCGCTCGCGAGCACCTCGCGCCGGTACCGCACGCCGTTCTGCAGGTACGTCACCGTCGTGGTGGCCGTGATGAGGTCCAGGAAACGGTTGTACTCCGAAACCCCGGCGGCGCTGCCGAAAGTGAGCCGTAGATCGCCCACGGGCTGGTAGGCCAGCTGAGCCGAAGGGTTGCCCAGCATGTTCTGGTCGACGAGGCTCTGGGCCTGGCTCCACTGGTTCTGGAAGACCAGCTGCCGGATCTGCCCCAGCGCCGCCGCGCCCTTCGTGTTGCTCTGGTCATACGGCCCACCGGCCCAGATGGTGTCCTCGTTGAGCTGCAGCCGCTCGGTGTCGACGTTGCCGAACACCATGGCGCCCAGGCGACCGTTTCCGATCGGAAGCGCACGCAGCCACTCCGTGCCGGCGCTCTTGTCGTACCAGAGCGCCAGATCGTTCGCGGCGCGCACCTCCGCAGGCGCCACCGACGCGGCTCGGGCCGTGGCCGTCCATGGCAACGGCAACAGCGCGGCTCCGGCTCCAGCCGCGCCGAATCTCAGCACTTGCCTTCGCGATAAATCAGTCATCTCGGTTCTCCATGCCCATGGGGGTTTCGCGGGCGGTCGGCCTCCGTTGGGTACGAGCACGAGCCCTGCACCGTGTACGTGCCTGCGTGCTCGTGGCCATCGCCGGGGCGATGACTCGTCCCGGCGATGGCGCGTGGTCAGCTGTCACGGGCTGTCAGACGCGGGTCCATTGCTGGTTGGTGGCGCCGGTGCAGGTCCAGATCTGCACCCTGGTGCCGTTGGCGGTGCCGTACCCGGACACGTCCAGGCACTTGTTCGCCCCCACCGCCGTGATGCTCCCGTCGGCGTTGAGGCGCCACTTCTGGTTGTTCTGACCGTTGCAGTCCCAGATGATCACCGCGGTGCCGTCCGCCGTCCCGGCCCCGTTCACGTCCAGGCACTTGCCGCCGTAGACCCGCAGCTCACCGGAACCGGTGGAGGCCCACTGCTGGTTGGACTGCCCGTTGCAGTCCCAGATCTGCGCCTGCGCGCCGTTGGCCTGCGAGGCTCCGCTGACGTCCAGGCACCGCCCCGACCCCACACCCTTGAACGCGCCTGTCGTCGGCGGATCAACCGTGGGCGTCGGCGTCGGCGTCGGCGTCGGATTCGGGTCGCTGCCTCCGAACTGCGCGAAGAAGTTCCACACCACTGGCCTGGTCCAGGACTTCTCGCCGGGCTCCAAGTCGCCGGGCTTCCCGTCCACGGGACCGGGGGTATGGCCGGCGTCGAACGCCGCCCATGCGACCGGATACCCGGCCCGGCACCCCGAGTAGTTGGTGACGATGTGCGTAAGGCTCCCTTGCGCAGGCTCCGGCGGGTTCTGGGGGGTGCAGCCGTTGTTCCTGACGAACCTGTCACGTAGCGACCGGCCCGTGGAGATGTTGAGCACCGGATCCCTGAGGCCGTGCAGCCCGATGTACGCGATGGGCTGGTTGCCGCCGCTGCACCCGCTGAGCTGCCCGCCGGAGTAGACCGCCACGGCGCGGAAGACCGTCGCCCTGGTGCACGCGAGCGAGTAGCTCATGCCGCCGCCGTAGCTGAAGCCCATGGCGAAGCGCTGGGAGGTGTCGACACAGAGGTCGGCTTCGATCCGGCGGATCATGTCGTCGACGAAGGTGATGTCCTCACCGCCGGAGTTGGCCCAGCCGTTGTTGAAGCCCTGAGGCGAGACGAAGATCGCGGTGTTGTTCGACAATGCCCGGAGCCCGTAGTAGGACCAGGGGTACCCGCTGGTTCCGCCCCCGTCGACATCGTTGGCGGTGCCGCCATTCCAGTGGAATCCGAAGATTAACCGGTAGGGGGTGGCGTTGTTGTAGTTGTCAGGAATTCTCAGGATATAGCTACGATTTTTTCCGCTGGTGGTAATCGACTGCGGACCGCTTCTCAGCGTCGGGCTCTTGCCGCATCCAGCGCTGCCCGCGAGAGCGCTCTGTTGTGCGAGGGGCGGGGGAGTGCTGTCGCCCAGCGCCGTATGCACCGTGGCCAGGACGACGAGCAGTACTACGGAAGCAATAGCGGTGAAGAGGTATCTAAGCCTCGACATCACGCAAATTCCTTTCCCTTTTTTTGGGGGGACAACGTAAAAGGGAAGCCACTTCTACCACCTTTTCCGGGAGTGAGGGCGGTGGAGTGTTAGCGCTCACTCAACGCCGCCGTAATGGGATCTCCTTTCTTCCTGGCGGCTGGAGGCGATGGTGCAGCGGAGCAAATATGACCGTGACAAGACCTGTCAAGGATCGGCCTTCTCGACGTTGAGCGCCCGCGCCTGAGATGGCCCCGTCGCTTCGGCGCCTGACCAGGAGAAGCGGCCGTGGCCGCCACTGACGCGTCGCGATGAAACTTTCACGGCGGTCAATCGAATCGTTCCGCGCGCCCGGTCTCGCGGGATGTACTCGTGCTAACGCTGTAGCCGTACGGGATCGGCCGTTCCGCTGCGGCGGACGATCCAGGCCTCGGTGATGTGCTGGAACATCGCCTCGGCGGCGCCCGCGGGATCGTGGGCGGCGATGCGTTCGTAGACGCGGCGGTGGCCGAGGTTCGACGCCACGCACAGGGCCCGCTCGGTCCGGCCCATGTACCGGGCGGTGTTGATGACCTGGCCTTCCATCGCCCGTACGACGCCACGGGCGATGCGGTTTCCCGACGCCCGCATGATCGTGTCGTGGAAGGCGCGGTCGCTTTCGGCGTACGTGACCGGGTCGGCCACGAGCTCGTCCATCCGATCCACCAGTGCGCGCAGCTGCTCGATGGTGTCCGGCCCGGCCAGGCGGGCGGCGACGTTGGCCATGTCGGACTCCAGCACGCGCCGCGTGACGACGAGGTCGTCGAGGATCGCCAGGCTGTCGTCCGCGGCGATGGCCGCGGCGAGGACGAGCTCGTCGAGCATGTCCCACATCACCGGAGGGGTCACCATGGTGCCGGAGCCCTGACGGACTCGTACCAGTCCCTTCTCCTGCAGGACTTTCACCGCTTCCCGGACGACGGTGCGGCTCACGGAGAAGGCTTCGCACAGCGCGGGCTCGGTGGGCAGCGGCGTCCCCGGCGGGTGCACGCCGCGAACGATGCGCTCCACCAGCTCGGCGGTCACCGCTCTGGCGAGACTGGCCGGACGCTGGGCCCAGGCCGGTGGTGCCGGGACAGCGCTGCCCGTTTCCTGCGGTGCCGTCATGTCTCCCCTCCGGTGACCTGGCAAGGACAGCGCGACCGCATCAGTGTACATGTCCCCTCTTGACCGTAATACGTCATACGAATTATGTTTCGGCCCAAGACGGCCGGGTTCGTCGGCCGCTCTCGGAGGGCGAACAGCTATGAAGCAGCGAGCGTTATGGTCGGTCCTGCTGGCCGCGGGGCTGGCCGTGGCCGGCTGCGGGAGCGCGGCGCGGACGGATTCCCCGTCCGGCGGAGAGTCGCAGCCCAAGCTGCGCAAGCTCGTGGTGTGGGACTGGAAGTCCGGCGAACCGACGGCCGCCGCCTACATCGAGAAGGCCAAGGCCGACTTCGCCAAGCGGCATCCCGGCGTCACCGTCGAGTTCGTCGCCCAGCCCTTCGACCAGTACTACACCTTGCTCGGCACGGCCATTCAGTCCAGCAAGGGGCCCGACGTCATGCTCTTCAACGGGGGCGGCCAGATCCGCGACCGGGTGAACGCGCTCCTACCGCTGGACCCGTACGTGAGCGAGGACAAGAGCCGGTTGGCGGGCTGGGAGGCCTTCAGCAAGGACGGCAAGACCTACGCCGCGCCGGTGACCCTGCAGGGCCACCCGATCTACTACAACAAGACGCTCTACGAAAGGGCCGGTCTCGACCCGGCGAACCCGCCCAAGACCTGGGACGAGTTGGTCAGCGGCTGCGCCGCCATCAAGAAGGCGACCGGGGCCGCGTGCTTCGCGCTGGGCAACAAGGAAGGCTTCGGAATCCAGTTCTTCATGTCGGGCCTCGGATCCGGCGTCCTGACGCCTCAGGAGTACGACAACTGGATCGCCGGGAAGCGCGACTGGACCTCTCCTCATGTGAGGCGGATCTTCGAGCTGTGGAAGGACGCCGGCGACAAAGGGCTGAACAACGACGGTGCCAACTCCACCGCGATGTTCACCGACATCTTCAGAGTCTTCGAGACCGGTAAGGCCGCTCACATCATCGGGCTGATGTCGGACATCGGGCACTGGAAGGATTTCGGCGAGTTCCTGCCGCCCGACAAGATCGGCGTCATGCCGGCCCCCGTCGTCACCGACGGAGCCACCCCGAGCCTTCCGTACGACGGCGGCATCGGCTACGCGGTCGCGAAGTGGACGAAGGATCCGAAGCTGGCCGCCGATCTGGTGCGATCCCTGACCTCGACCGACGCCTTGACCGCGTTCTACTCCAAGGCCGGCGCGATCGCGTCCGACACGACGATCGACGTCTCGCAGGCCGGCCCGGCCGTCGCCTCGATCGTGTCCGAGATCAAGACCGGCAAGCCTGCCTTGCACGTCGCGCTGTCCTCCAAGACCTTGGACCTGATGGGAAGACTGTCCCAGCAGCTCCTGAGCGGGTCGACCACCGTGGACAAGGCTGTGAAGCAGCTGGCCGCCTCCGACCGGGCGAGCTGACCGCGTGCCGATCGGAGATTTGTCGCCGTCGGTCCGCCCGGCCGGATCCGGGCGCGCCGGTGGGGACATGGTGAAGCAGCGTGGACACCGCGGGGGCGTCCACGCGACCGCCCGTGGGGCGCGCGCGGAGCGCCTCGCGCCCTATGTTCTGGTGGCCCCGGCCGTACTGATCATCGTGGTGCTGCGGCTGTGGCCGCTGGTTCTCGGCGTCAACTTCTCCTTCACGGGTGACGGCGAGCTCAATGGGACCACGGTCGGCGTGAGTAACTACCTGGAACTGCTCGGAGACCCGTTGTTCCACACCGCGCTGGGCAACGTCGGGCTGCTGGTGCTGCTGCTTCCCGTGGCGGTGGCGATTCCGGGTCTGCTCGCGACCTTCATCTATCTGCGTGTGCCGGGCCATCGGGTCTATCGCAGCGTCTACTTCTTCCCCGCCGTGCTCTCACCGGTGATCGTCGGTGCGATCTTCAACCTCATGCTCGGGTTCGACGGTCCGCTGAACGCCCTGCTCGGCGGGATCGGCGTCGGCCCGGTCGACTGGCTCGGCGACCCGGGCATCGCCATGTTCACCGTGGTCGGGGTGCACATATGGGCGACGTTCGGAATGGCCTTGGTGGTGTTCCTCGCCGGATTCAGCACCCTGGACGCCTCGCTGCTGGACGCCGCACGCGTGGACGGCGCGTCGCTCCGCCAGATCATCTGGCACGTGATCATCCCGAGCCTGACGCGCACCATTCAGTTCGTCTTTGTGACCACGATGATCGGGATGCTGACGTCCATGTTCGGCCTGCTCTTCATCATGACCAGCGGGGGCCCGGAGGGGTCGACCTACCTGCCGGAGTACTACATCTGGCACCAACAGGGACAGATGAACCGCCCGGCGCTCGCCTCGGCCGCCTCGACAGTCCTCTTCGTCGTCATGCTCGTGGTGGGACTCCTGCAGATCACTCTGCTCCGCCGCGCGGGAAGGCAGGACTGATGCGCGGCATGCGTCTGGCCAGGTGGATGGCCGCCGTTCCGATGGCTGTTCTCGCGCTGGCGACGATCTATCCTCTCGTGTTCACCGTCAACGTCGCGATGAAGACCCGGCGCGACTACATCCTCGACCGATTCTCCCCGGCGGGTTCCCTGCGCTGGGACAACATCGCCGAGGCGTGGGCCAGCGCCGGAATGGCACGGTACTTCGTCAACTCGTTCATCGTGGTGGCATTCGCCGTGGCCCTGCTGCTGCTGTTGGGGTCGATGGCGGGCTTCGCGCTGAGCCAACTGCGCTTCCGCGGATCCTCGGTGATCTTCCTTGGCTGTCTCGCGGGGCTGTTCATCCCCTTCCAGGTGATCATGGTGCCGCTCACCAGGGTCATGGCCGACAGCGGGCTCATCGACACCTACCCGGGGCTGATCCTGGCCTACGTCGCGCAGTTCCTGCCCTTCACCGTCTTCCTGATGACGAGCCACTACAGGACCATTCCGGTGGAGATCGTCGACGCGGCCAGGATCGACGGGAACACGGTGTACGGCGTGTACCGGCGGATCATGCTGCCGCTGGGCGTTCCGGCGCTGCTGTCGGTCGGCATTCTCGACGCCTTGTTCTGCTGGAACGACGTGCTCATCTCCCTGCTCATGATGCCGTCGCCCGAGCATCGCACCCTCATGATCGGGGTCAACGCGCTGCGCGGACAGTATTCCGACGACATCCCCACCTTCGCCTCGGGGGTCCTGATCGCCGCGGTACCCGTGCTGATGATCTATCTGTTCCTCCAGCGGCAGATCGCCGACGGCGTCACCGCCGGTTCCACGAAAGGCTGACATGCGGATCACGGGGTATCGGACCACGACGACGGTCCAGGAATGGGGCCGTCCCGTCGGTGACGCCAACGGCGTCTTCGCCGACGGAGTCGTCTCGGTGCCGCTCGTCATGGTGGACACCGACGAGGGGATCACCGGCATCGGCCTCGGGCCGCACGTCGAGATCGCGGCTGTCTTCGCCGCGATCGAGGGCGAGGATCCGCGCGGGGTGACGGCACTCTACGACCGCATGCTGCGGCAGACGTTCAAGGCGGGCCACGCCGGCGCCGTGTTCGGTACGATCGGCGCGTTCGACACCGCCCTGTGGGACATCAAGGCACAGGCGGCCGGCGAACCGCTCTGGCGGCTGCTCGGCGGACGCGACCGGCGGGTGCCCGCCTACGCCTCGGGCCTCGACATCGGCCTGACCGACGACGAACTCGTCTCGGTCTACCAGGTCTACGCCGAGCACGGTCTGCGCGCGGCCAAGCTCAAGGGTGGCCTCGACATCGAACGCGACCGGCACCGCCTGACGCTGGTACGGGACGTCCTGACCAAGGCCGGGCACGGATCGCGGCCGGGCCTGATGCTCGATGTGAACGAGGCCTGGACCCGCAAGCAGGCGGTCCGGCACGTCTGCGAACTCGAACGCACCCTGGATCTCACGTGGATCGAAGAGCCGGTCCGGCGGTGGGACTCCGAAGGCCTGGCCGTGGTCGGTCGCGGGATCCGCGCCTCCGTCGCCACGGGGGAGAACCTCACCGGGCTCGAGCAGTTCCGTCCGCTGCTGGCCGCGGGGGCCGTCGACATCGTCCAGACGGCCGTGGTCTGGGGAGTGTCCCACTTCCTCCGGGTGTCCGCCCTGGCGCACGCCCATGACCTGCCGGTCAGCCCGATCGGCAACACGCCGGTCGCGCTGCTGCACGCCGCGACATCGGTGCCGAACCACCTGGCCAGCGAGCTGCAGGATCTGCACCCGCCGGTCGGGATGTCGCTCGACCTGCACATCGAGGACGGCGCCTTCATCCTCGGAGACGCGCCGGGTCTCGGCATCACGATCGACGAGAACGCGATCAACGCGTTCACCCGCCGGCCGGACGCAAGGGCCGCAGCGGGCCCCAACATCCGGCCGGAGCACGCCGGACGACGGCTGCTGGAGGTCACCGGCGGTTTCCATCAGACCTAGTGTCATGCCCCCTCGCCGGTGCCCGGCCTCGTCCGTAGGTTCGTGCGACTGGGTCAGCGGTAGCCGGCGGCGATGATGTTGGCCTGGACGGCGTTCTCGGTGGCGTCGGTGGGATAGCCGGCGGTCATGGCTCCTTCGTAGAAGGTTCCGGCGCTGAGGTTGGCGCCGCCGTCGGGCTTGCAGCAGTCGCCGCCGCTGCCCAAGATGATGGCCCCCTGCTTCTTCATCGGGCTGTAGCCGTTGGGCAGCGGACCGTCGTACAGGGTGTACAGGCTGCCGGACTGCGCGTTGCTGCCCTTGATAGCGAATCGGCTGGTGCCGTTGTTCTTCAGCGTGGCGGTGACGAACTTGTGGGGAAGCGCCCGCTGGTTGGGGTTCCAGGACTGGCTGCCGCCAGGATAGAGCCCCCATTCGAGGTCGGCCTGGACCCAGGGGCCGGTTCCCTGGCAGCCGCCGAACCAGCACTGGGTGCTGAAGTTGATGGCGTCCATGGCGCCGGCGGCGTCGGCCTTCCTGGTCGTCTCACTGTTGCCGTAGTCGAAGCAGCAGCCGCCGTTGACGTGGGTGCCGCTGGTCACCATGTACATGCCCTCGGGCGCGGTCCCCGTGGGCACGCCGGTCAGGTGGCCGTCCCGCCAGTAGCTGTTGCCGGGGTTGATGTAGAGCGAGTACGCCTTGCCGCCGCCGACGGTGAGCGACTCGGTGGTCGCGATCGCGGGCCTGCTCTGAGGGGAGCCGGGGACCACGCTGGATCCCTGGTACCACAGGTCGTTGCCCCGCCCGGACTGGTCGTACACGACGGTCATGACGCACGTGGTGCCGGTGCAGAACGAGTCCTGGGCCGCGGCGTCGGCGACACCGCCCGCGGTCGGCACGCCGATGTTCCTGGTCGTGTTGTCGGATGAGCGCCTGACCTGGTACAGGTTGCCGTTGTAGGAGCCGTAGAGCGCCCGTGTCGTGCTGTGCGCGGCCACGCACGGCGTGCCGCCGGAGGCGTAGATGTCGCACGGGCGCGCGCCGGGCGGCTGCGGGGTCGGCGTCGGGGTGGGCCCGGCTCCGGTGGTCCATTTCTGGTTGGTGCCGCCGTGGCATGTCCAGATCTGCACCTTGGTGCCGTTGGCGGTGCCGGCACCGCTGACATCCAGGCACTTGTTCGCTCCGACGGCGGTGATGCTGCCGTCGGCGTTGAGGCGCCACTTCTGGTTGTTCTGGCCATTGCAGTCCCAGATGATCACGCTGGTGCCGTCGGCGGTGCCGGCGCCGTAAACGTCCAGGCACTTGGTGCCGTAGATCCGCAGCTCATCGGAGCTGGTGGCGGTCCACTGCTGGTTGGACTGGCCGTTGCAGTCCCAGATCTGCGCCTGCGCGCCATTCGCCTGCGAGGCGCTGACGTCCAGGCAACGCCCGGAGCCTACGCCCACCAGCGGCGTGGTCGCTGCCGAGGCCGGTGCCGACCAGGTCAGGGCGGTGGCCAGGAGCGTTGCCAGCGCCGCCACCACGGCTGCGACGACGGCCGCCCGAGAACGCCACCCACGCCGCACACGGCTCGATAAGGGAACGGATGAAGGCTGCATTGTCGTACTCCTTGAGGTAGGACGAGACGGAGACAGCCGCGCTGGGAGAGGTGCGAATCGATTCGCCAACGAAGCACATACGACGCGCGGACGGCCTGTCAAGGCTCCGTCCTGTCCGGCTCCCTGCCGGAATCCCTGCCCGGCGGCGCTCATCGGCGACGCTCGTAGCCGGGCTCGATGAAACGTTCAGCCGCCGTGGGCCCGGCTGATCAGGTCCCGTCAACTCCCGCTGGGCGAACCGGTTCGGAGGGGCGGATCACTGGGAGGAGAAGAGGCGCTGCTGGATCTCTCTCCGGTAGTCGTCGAGGGTGTTGTCGATGTGCGTGGCCGCGGCCTGGGCGGCCGTTTCCGGGTCGCCGGCGCGGATGGCCTGGTAGATGGCCTCGTGCTCCTCGACGGCCTTGGCGGCGTGCCCGCCCACCGAGCCGCGCAGCCCGATGAGGTTGGACTGCGCCTGCAGCCTGCGGGACTCCCGCACCGCCACCTGGAGGAACATGTTGTGCGAGGCCGTGGCGACGGCGGTGTGAAAGGTGTCGTCGCCCTTGTTGAACAGGTCTTCTTGCCCGGTCTCGAAGCCGTGGCGGCACACGCCGGCCGCCTCCTCGATGGCCCTGAGCTCCGCGGGGGTGGCGCGGCGGGCGGCGAGCCTGCTGGTCTCCATCTCCTGTGCCCGGCGGAACTCGAACAGCATGTAGACGTGGTCGAGGTCGGTCGGGAGGAAGAAGGAGGCCCAGCGCCCGGTGCCGAACATCCCCTCGTCGTCGGCCACGTACAGGCCGCGGCCCTTCTGGGCGCGTACCCGGCCGAGCGCGGAGAGTATCTTCACGGCCTCGCGCACCACGGTGCGACTGGTGCCCAGTTGCCGGGCCAGCTCGATCTCGGTCGGCATGCGGTCGCCCGGCCGCAGGCCGAGCCGGACGATGTATTCGAGTACCTGCTCGGCAGCCACCTCGTAGCCCGGCCGGTATCCGCTTTCGCGCGGGGTGTCGGTCACCGTGCTTCCTCCTCGCCGTTCCCTGCAAAGTATGACTGATGTGAGTGCCTTCCCAGCTCAGACGTTGTGCCGATTAGTACGACACATATGAACGGTTCATACGAGGACGATTGGCGCGGGTATCCGCGATCGCCGGTATTGCCGCTGGTGGAGGAGGAATGCGGCTAACTATGGCCATGCGTTGGGTGTGCGAATGATGAAATAAGCGGGCTTAAGGGCTTGACGGGTGTCAATACTCACAACGTAATGAGAAGCGAGGACCCTCGTGTCACCTGCCTGAGCAGCAGGGCGTGACCTGGCCACACCCGTACCCCCCAAAGGAACAACTGTGCAGTCGAGACCGACTCTGATCGGCATCGTCGCCGCGGCGCTGGCCGCGGCGTTCGCCCTCGTCGCCCCCGCCACCCCGGCCTTAGCGGCCACCGCCACCCTGTACGCGTCACCTGCCGGCACCGGCACCGCCTGCACGTCCGCCCAGCCGTGCTCCCCGGCCGCGGCGCAGACAGCGGTACGTTCGCTGAACGGCGCGATGTCCGGTGACATCGTCGTGGAACTGGCCGACGGGGTGTACCGGCTCTCCGCGCCGCTCCGGCTGTCCGCCGCCGATTCCGGGAACAACGGCTACTCCGTCAAATGGCAGGCCGCGGCGGGCGCCCATCCCGTCATCAGCGGAGCCAGGGCGGTCACCGGATGGACCGTGGCCGACTCGGGGAAGAACATCTGGCGCGCCGACGTCGGCACCGGGATCGACACCCGGCAGCTGTACGTCAACGGCGCCCTCGCCACGCGGGCGCGTACGGTCGTGAACCGGTCGGACTTCACCGCGAGCAGCACCGGCCTGAGGTTCGGCAACAGCGCGCTGAACTATCTGAACAACCTGGCCAACCAGAACCGGGTCGAGATGGAGAGCGTGGGCTCGTTCACGGACCGCTACGTGACGGTGCAGGGCATCAGCGGGAACGTCATCACGATGCAGCAGCCCGGCTGGAACAACAACACCTTCGGGTACGACACCTTCACGCAGCCGCACCGGGCGGGTCCGCTGTATCTGGAGAACGCCTACGAGTTCCTGGACGCGCCGGGGGAGTGGTACATCAACCCCGGCACCGGCGTCCTGTACTACATCCCGGCTGCCGGGCAGAACATGAGCGACATCAGCGTCGAGCTGCCGATTCTTCAGTCCCTGGTGAACGTCGGAGGCACCTACGACGCGCCCGCGCACCACATCACGTTCAGCGGGATCACGTTCTCCGGCACGACCTGGCTCGGGCCCAGCGGCAACCAGGGCTACGCGGACCAGCAGACCGGCGCCTACATCGCGGGCAACTGGAACTGGCCCGCCGACAGGCTGACCTCCTGTCAGGAGGGCTGCCAGCAGTTCGAGGCCGCGCGGCCGAACTGGTACCAGATGCCGGCGGCCGTACAGGTGTCCGCGGCCAACAACATCACCTTCACCGACTCCCGGTTCGTCAACCTCGGTCAGACGGCCGTGGGCATCGGCAACGACGCCAACGCGCATGCCGGCGGTGTCGGCCTGGGCGCCGCCGACATCACGGTCACCCGGTCCGAGATCGCCCAGAGCTCGGCCGGCGGCATCGTGGTCGGCGGCGTGCGCGCCGACGCGCACCACCCCGGTGACCAGCGGATGGTCAACCGGAACATCACCGTCAGCAACAACCGCATCCACGACCTCGGCCTGGACTACCGGGGCATCGTCTCGGTCCTGACCACCTACGTCACCAACACCGACGTGTCACACAACGAGGTCTACAACCTGCCGTACACCGGCATGTCGATCGGGTACGGCTGGGGCGCCAACGAGCCGGGCGGCAGCAACCAGTACGCCAACCGCGGCCTGTACAACTACCAGCCGCGCTACACCACTCCCACCACCGCGTCCGGCAACAAGCTCATCGGGAACTACGTGCATGACGTCATGCGGCAGATGACCGATGGGGGCTGTATCTACACGCTGTCGTGGAACCCGAACGCGGTGATCAGCGGCAACCACTGCCTCCGGACCAACGGCTGGTTCGGGATCTACTTCGACGAGGGCTCCAAGTACTACACCGTCAACGGCAACGTGCTCTCGAACACCGGCACCTGGGCCACCGCCAACTACTGGGGCGGCGAGAACATGGGGAACTTCACCGTCACCGGCAACTGGTCGACCAACGGCAGCACCAACGTGACCAACGGCGACCGCGGCAATGTGGTGAACAACAACGTCACCGTCACCAACGGCGCCTGGCCGGCGGGCGCTCAGGCGGTGATGGCGTCCGCCGGTCCCCAGGGCCAGCCTTCGGGGAGTGCGAGTGCGTTCAAGGGTGTGGGGTCTGGGCGGTGCCTGGACGTCAGCGGAGCCTCGCAGGCCAACGGCGCGCAGGCGCAGATCTGGGACTGCAACGGGCAGTCCAACCAGCAGTGGACCGCCACCAACTCCGGTGAGCTGCGGGTCTACGCCGGCAAGTGCCTGGACGTGAACGGGGCCGGGACAGCGGACGGCACCAGCGTGATCATCTGGGACTGCAACGGGCAGAACAACCAGAAGTGGCGCCTCAACGCCGACGGCACCATCACCGCGGTCGGCGCGAACAAGTGCCTGGACGTGAGCGGCACCGCCAACGGCACCAAGGCGCGCATCTGGACCTGCACCGGCGGCACCAACCAGAAGTGGGCCCGCGCCTGACACCGTCTGGCGTGGACGAGAAGCAGGCCCTCCTTTCGTTCGAATCGATTCGATAGCAGAGGAACGCTCATGTCCCGACGTCCGTGGCTCACCTTGCTGACCACGATGGCGCTGATCATTCCCGGAGCGCTCGCGCTCGACGCCTCCCCGGCGAACGCCCTCGCCA
This sequence comes from Nonomuraea sp. NPDC049269, assembly GCF_043197155.1. Lineage (NCBI taxonomy): Bacteria > Bacillati > Actinomycetota > Actinomycetes > Streptosporangiales > Streptosporangiaceae > Nonomuraea > Nonomuraea sp. NPDC049269. The sequence continues at coordinate 866,550 of NZ_JBICSO010000001.1, read as the reverse complement.
TTCCGGCGGCCGACTACCAGCAGGTGTCTCTCGCGTCGGGAAGTGCCGAGCTGGGTGAGGCGATGTCGCTGGCCGTCATGCCGAACCGGTCGGTGGTGCACACGGCGCGCGACGGCACGGTGCGGGTCACCGATGTCAACGGCAACACGAAGGTGGCCGGCAGGCTCAACGTCTACAGTCACGACGAGGAGGGCCTGCAGGGTGTGGCGGTGGACCCCGACTTCGCGTCCAACCGGTACATCTGGCTCTACTACTCGCCGCGGCTGAGCACGCCGAACGGTGATGCGCCGAGCAACGGCTCGCAGGCGCAGTTCGACCAGTGGAAGGGCGAGCTGTACGTGTCCCGGTTCGTCCTCAAGCCGGACGACACTCTCGACCTGGCCGGCGAGAAGGTGGTCCTGCGGGTCCAGAACGACCGCGGCCTGTGCTGTCACGTGGGCGGGGACCTCGACTTCGACGCCGCCGGAAACCTCTATCTGACCACCGGCGACGACAGCAACCCCTTCGAGTCGAGCGGCTACTCCCCGCTGGACGAGCGGAGCGACCGCAACCCGCAGTTCGACGCCCAGCGCTCGGCCGGCAACACCAATGACCTGCGCGGCAAGCTCCTGCGCATCAAGCCGCAGCCCGACGGCACCTACACGATTCCCAGCGGCAACCTGTTCCCGCCGGGGACGGCGAAGACCCGGCCGGAGATCTACGCGATGGGCTTCCGCAACCCGTTCCGGATGAGCGTGGACAAGGCGACCGGCATCGTCTACCTCGGCGACTACGGGCCGGACGCGGGCGTGACCAACGCCAACCGGGGGCCGAGCGGGCAGGTGGAGTTCGACCGCATCACCGATGCGGGCAACTACGGATGGCCGTACTGCACGGGCACGAACACCACCAGCGAGACCTATAACGAATGGAACTTCGCCACCAACAGCACCGGTCCGAAGTACAACTGCGCGGGCGGCCCGACCAACAACTCCTTCCGTAACACCGGCCTGACCACGCTGCCTCCGGCGAAGCCGGCGTGGATCAGGTACGCGGGGGACGCCGGAAGTCCGCCGGAGTTCGGCTCCGGGTCGGAGTCGCCGATGGGTGGTCCGGTCTACCGTTACGACCCCAACCTGAACTCCGCCGTCAAGTTCCCCCAGGCGCTCGACGGGCGGTATTTCGCCGGTGAGTACGGCCGGCGCTGGATCAAGGCGATCGAGGTCAAGCCGGACGGCGCCTATGGCGAGATCTCGGCGTTCCCCTGGTCGGGGACGCAGGTGATGGACATGGCCTTCGGTCCTGACGGGGCCCTGTACGTCCTCGACTACGGCGACGGGAACAACAACCAGGCGCTGTATCGAGTCGAGTACATCGGCAGTGCCAACCGCAATCCGATCGCGAAGGCGTCCGCCGACAAGACGTCGGGACCGGCTCCGCTGACGGTGAACTTCTCCTCGGCGGGCAGCTCCGACCCGGAGGGTGGCGCGCTGACGTACTCGTGGAACTTCGGCGACGGCACCACCTCCACGGCGGCGAATCCGAGCAAGACCTACACCACGAACGGCGCCTACACGGCGACGCTCACGGTCCGGGACCCGCAGGGTCTCACCGGCACGGCGAGTGTGATCGTGAACGTCGGCAACACCGCGCCGACGGTCGTCCTCACCACCCCTGCCGCCGGGCAGCTGTTCTCCTTCGGTGACACCGTGCCCTTCCAGGTCGCCGTCACCGACCCGGAGGACGGCACGATCGACTGCGCCGCGGTCACCGTCGCCTACTTCCTCGGCCACGACAGCCACCGCCACCAGATCACCTCCAAGACCGGGTGCTCGGGCTCCATCTCAGTGCCGGTGGACGGCGAGCATGACGCCGGGGCCAACATCTACGGCGTCTTCGTGGCCTCCTACACCGACAAGGGCGGTCTGACCTCCACAAGCGACCGTACGCTCCAGCCGCGGCACCGGCAGGCCGAGCACTTCGGCGTCCAGCAGGGCGTCCAGACGGCTGACCACGCCACCGCGGAAGGCGGCAAGACGGTCGGCTTCACCGATGACGGCGACTGGATCTCCTTCCAGCCGTACAACCTGGGCAACGCGACGAGGATCACCGCCCGGGTGTCCTCGGCCGGCGCGGGCGGCCGGATCGAGGTGCGCGCGGGCTCGGCGACGGGCACACTGCTGGGAACGGTGAACGTGGCGAGCACCGGCAGTTGGGACACCTTCACCGACGTCTCGGCGAACCTCAGCGGCGCGCCGACCGGCGCCACGACGCTCTATCTGGTCTTCCGCGGCCCGACCGGACAGGGCTACCTGTTCGACGTGGATGCCTTCACTCTCGACACCGGCGCCCCGCCCTCGGGGAGCACGAGTGCGTTCAAGGGCGTGGGGTCGGGGCGGTGTCTGGACGTCAGCGGAGCCTCGCAGGCCAACGGCGCGCAGGCGCAGATCTTGGACTGCAACGGGCAGTCCAGCCAGCAGTGGACGTCGACCGCCGTGGGTGAGCTGCGGGTGTACGGCAACAAGTGCCTGGACGTGAACGGGGCCGGGACGGCGGACGGCACCAGCGTGATCATCTGGGACTGCAACGGGCAGAACAACCAGAAGTGGCGCCTCAACGCCGACGGCACGATCACGGCGGTGGGGGCGAACAAGTGCCTGGACGTCAGCGGCACCACCAACGGCACCAAGATGCGCATCTGGACCTGCACCGGAGGAACCAACCAGCGCTGGACCCGCGTCTGAAAGGACACCCATGCTGCGACACCTCATCCCCGCCGCGCTCGGGCGCATCGCGGGGAGCGACCGAAAGACATCTGTGCTGCGACGCCTGTCGATGACGGTGGTGGCGATCACCGCCGCCGCGACGGTGATCCCCGCCATCCCCGCCCAGGCCGCCGCCTTCAAGGTGCTGGTGTTCTCCAAGACGGCCGGGTTCCGGCACGACTCGATCCCCAACGGGATCCAGGCCATCCGCGACTTAGGGGCCGCCGGCGACTTCGCCGTCGACGCCACCGAGGACTCGAACGCCTTCAGCACGGCCAACCTGGCCCAGTACAAGGCGGTGGTGTTCCTCAGCACCACCGGTGATGTGCTGAACGACAACCAGCAGGCCGCCTTCCAGACGTACGTGGACGGCGGCGGCGGTTACCTGGGGGTGCATTCGGCCGCCGACACCGAGTACAACTGGGCGTACTACGGGCAGTTGATAGGGGCCTGGTTCAACAACCACCCGGCCATCCAGCAGGCCACCGTGCGGACCGAGGACCGGGCGCACGCCGCGACCGCCCACCTCGGAGCGACCTGGTCACGTACCGACGAGTGGTACAACTACCGCACCAACCCCCGCCCGAACGTCCGGGTGCTGCAGAGCCTGGACGAGGGCAGCTACAGCGGCGGCGGCATGGGCGATCACCCGATCACCTGGTGCCACCCCCAGTCCTCCGGCCGCGCCTTCTACACCGGCCTGGGCCACACCAAGGAGTCGTACGCCGATCCGAACTTCCGCACGCTGCTGCTGGGCGGAATCCGGTACGCGGCCAAGGCCACCAACGCCGACTGCCGCCCGGAGACCGGGTACACGACGCTGTACAACGGCTCGACGACGGGCTGGGCGCAGGCCGGGCCGGGGTCGTTCGCCAACAGCGACGCCACGCTGACCTCCCAGGGCGGCATGGGCATGCTGTGGTACAACGCCAAGGAGTTCCGCTCCTACTCCGTCAAGCTCGACTGGAAGATGACCGGCGACTCCAACTCCGGCGTGATCGTCGGTTTCCCGGCCACCAGTAACCCCGACGCGGCGCTCAACACCGGATATGAGGTGCAGATCGACGCGACCGACACCCCGGACAAGACGACCGGGGCGATCTACGGGTTCAAGACCGCCGACATCGCCGCCCGCGACGCGGCGCTGAACCCGCCGGGTCAGTGGAACACCTATGAGCTGCTGGTGGAAGGTGAGCGGCTGCAGGTGTTCCTGAACGGCACCAAGATCAATGATTTCACCAACACCGATCCGGTCCGCTCGCTCCAGCAGGGCTACATCGGCATCCAGAACCACGGGTCCGGCGACGTGGTGTCGTTCCGCAACATCCGCGTCAAGGAACTGACCAGCGCACCGGGCGGTCCGGGCGCGCTCAAGGGTGCGGGGTCTGGGCGGTGCCTGGACGTCAGCGGCTCGCAGGCCAACGGCGCGCAGGCGCAGATCTGGGACTGCAACGGGCAGGCCAACCAGCAGTGGACGTCGACCGGTTCGGGTGAGCTGCGGGTGAACGGCAACAAGTGCCTGGACGTGAACGGGGCCGGGACGGCGGACGGCACCGCGGTGATCATCTGGGACTGCAACGGCCAGAACAACCAGAAGTGGCGCCTCAACGCAGACGGCACCATCACCGCCGTCGGCGCGAACAAGTGCCTGGACGTCAGCGGCACCGCCAACGGCACCAAGGCGCGCATCTGGACCTGTAATGGAGGAACCAACCAGCGCTGGACCCGCGTCTGAGGCCGATATGGCGGCCCGGGGTGTCCGCGGTCAGCGGCTTCCCCGGGCCAGGCCGGCCAGGAGGTCCTTGACCTCGGTCGCCTCGTAGGAGTCACGGTCGAACGGGCCGATGATCAGCGGGCCGTCGTCGGGGCGGTCGGGCAGCCGGCCGTGACTGCCCCGCACCGGCGCCGGGTCGAGCGGCACCACCCGCATCGTGTACCGGAAGCCCAGTTTCTTCCTGGCCAGCGCCGCCGCCGCGCGGAGCTTGACGAACGGATCACTCGGGTCCATGAACAGCTCGGCGGGGTCGTAGCCGGGTTTGCGGTGGATGTCCACGAGCCTGGCGAAATCCGGGGCGCGGTCGTCGGAGAGCCAGTAATAGTAGGCGAACCAGGCGTCGGGTTCCGCCACCGCGACGAGCTCGCCGGCACGTTCGTGGTCGAGCCCGTACTTCGCCTTCCCCGCGTGGTCGAGCACCTCGTCCACGCCGGGCAGCTCGGCGATGACGGCGCGGGTGCGGTCGAGGTCGGCGGGGTCGCGGACGTACACGTGGGCCACCTGGTGGTCGGCGACGGCGAAGGCCCGGGACGTCCACGGGTCGAGGTACTCCATCCCGGCCTGGGTGTAGACCTCCAGGAGGCCCGCGGTACGCAGCGCCCGGTTGATGCCCACCGGGCGGGACACCGGGGTGATGCCGTATTCCGAGAGCACGACCACCTCGGCGTCCTCGGCCAGCAGCGGAGCCAGCGCGGCGTCGACGGCGCGCGCCGCCGCGATCGCCTCGGGACCGGTGGGGCCATACCGCTGGAGGTCGTAGTCGAGGTGAGGCACGTAGACCAGCAGCAGATCCGGCCGTTCACGGGCCAGGATGCGGCGGGCCGCGGCGATGATCCATTCGGAGGAGGCGATCCCCGCGTTGGGGCCCCAGTAGGTGAACAGGGGGAACGGCCCCAGCGCGGCCTCGAGGTCGTCGTGGAGTGAGGGCGGGCGCGTGTAGCAGTCGGGCGACTTGCGGCCGTCGGCGTGGTAGACGGGGCGCGGGGTGACGAGCAGGTCGGCCGGCGCGCCCATCGCATACCACCAGCAGACATTGGCGGTGCGCAGACCGGGCGCGGCGGTCCACAGCTGGTCGCCCTGGATGAGCGCGTTGTGCTGGCGCCACAGCAGCACCTCGCCGAGATCCCGGAAGTACCAGCCGTTGCCGACGATGCCGTGGTCGCGCGGCATCGAACCGGTCAGCAGGGTGGCCTGCATCGAGCAGGTGACGGCCGGGAGCACGGGCCGCAGCGCGGCGGCCGCGCCCGCCTTCGCCACGTTCGGCATGTGCGCGAGCAGGCGTGGAGTGAGCCCGACGACATTGATCACGATCAGCGGTGCCATCACGTCTCCTTCAGCCCGAGGGCGGCGAGCTGCCCCCGCATCCAGTCGAGCTCGGCGGCGATGCCTTCCGCGAGGTCGGGCGGCGCGCCGGGAAGCACGTTCCACGTGTAGGTCTCCACCTCGACGTGCCTGGTCAGCGGCAGTTTTCCGCCGAGGAGCACGTTCAGCAGGTCACGCAGGTAGGGGGCGCTGGTGGCGAGCGGAGGGGGCGGCGCGTCGTGCAGTGGGACGTGGAAGTGCACGCGCCAGCTCTCGTCCGCGGGCAGGCCGCCGGCCAGGGCCTCGCCCAGGTCGTCGGCGTATCCGGTGGCGGAGCGCGTCTGGTGGAGGAAACGGGCCTCGTCGAACGCGGCCAGCGCCCGCTGCGCCCCCGGCGGGGCCACCAAGGCGCACGACGCCTGGAGCTTCACGATCGGCAGCCCGGTGCGGGCGCCCGCACCGGGCTCCTCGAAACCCACGGCCATATGACAGGCGTCCAGGCAGAGGCCGAGATGGTGGTGATCCACGTCGCCCAGCAGGGCGGTCGCCTGAGGCGTCGTCTCGACGATGCAGCCGGGCTCCGGCTCGAAGCCCAGCCGGATCACCTTGCCGGTACGGCCGGCCAGCGCGCGCAGCCCCTGGGCGACCGCGTCGAGATTGGCCATGACCGCCGCCGCCTTCTCTCTCGTCCACCCCGTCCGCCAGGCGAGGGGGAGGGTCGAGATCGTGCCCTCGGTGACGTCGTCCGGCAGCAGCGCGGCGAGGATCTCGGCGAGCCCGAGCGTGTAGCGCAGCCGCTCCGCGTCGGCCCAGTCGGGGGTGTAGACGCGGTGCTTCACGATCTCGTCGTGGAAGCCCCGGTAGGGGAATCCGTTGAGGGTCACCACCTCCAGCCCGAGCACGGTCAGCCGCCGGCGCAGCCCGGCGAGCTCCTCGGGCCGGGCGAGGAGGTCCGCGGCGGCGTGCTGCGACAGCCACAGCCCGAGCCCGAGCCGTTCTACGCCGAGCAGGCGCCTGACCCGCGCCGCGACGCCGGACAACTGAGCGTGGATGCCGGGGAGATCCTCGGCGGCATGGACGTTGGTGCAGTAGGACAGGTGCACCGTCGAGCCGTCCGGATGGCGCAGCCGCATGGTCAGCCCCGCTTGATCGTGTTGCCGGCATAGTCCGGGCCGGCTTCCGAGCCGGTCTCGAGGTCGAGGCGGCAGCTCTGCCCGTAGAACGCGACCGGATTGCGCCACAGCACCCGATCCACATCGTCCGCGCCGAAGCCGGCCGCGAGCATGGCATCGGCTACCTCGCGCGTCTTGAGCGGGTCGCTGCGACCCCAGTCGGCGGCCGAGTTCACCAGCATCCTGTCCGTGCCGTACTCCTTGAGCAGGGCCACCATCCGGTCCGGGTCCATCTTGGTGTCGGGGTAGATCGAGAATCCCATCCAGCAACCCGAGTCCGCGACCATGCCGACGGTCAGCTCGTTGAGGTGGTCGACGAGCACCCGCACAGGGGGTATCCCAGCGGCCCGGACCACGTCGAGCGTCCGGCGGGTGCCCGCGGCCTTGTCCCGATGCGGAGTGTGCACGAGCACCGGAAGGTCATTCTCCTGCGCCAAGGCGAGCTGGGCCTCGAAGGCCCGTTCCTCCTCCGCGGTCATCGAGTCGTAGCCGATCTCGCCGACCGCGACGACGGAGCCCTTCAGCAGGTATCGCGGCAACTCGGCCAGCACCCCCGCGCACCGCGGATCGTTCGCCTCCTTCGGGTTGAGCGCGAGCGCGCAGCGGTGGTGGATGCCGTACTGCGCGGCGCGGTACGGCTCCCAGCCGAGCAGCGCGTCGAAGTAGTCGAGGAAGCTGCCCACGTTGGTACGGGGCTGCCCCAGCCAGAAGGCGGGCTCGACGACGGCCCGGACCCCCGCTGCGTGCATGCGCTGGTAGTCGTCGGTGGTCCGGGAGGTCATGTGGATGTGGGGATCGAAGATGCGCATTCAGCTCCTCTCCAGGACGTCGCGCGGGACGGGCCGGTCGGCCGCCCGCAGTTCCGCCGCGTAGTCCGACAGCATCCGGGCCAGTTCGGCGTCGAAGCGGCGGTCCAGCCCGGCCACCGCCGCCAGCGGGATCGACATGAAGACGCACTTGAGCACCCCTTGCCGGAAGGAGTGGTCGTCCAGCCACGTCGAGCCGTACGGGCCGAGGGCCGCGGCGACCAGTCGCGCGTCATTGGTGCGCAGCGCGTCCTCCACCAGCCCGACCGCCGTCCCTCCCAGGTCGAGCTCATGCAGGACGGTCAGGATCGCCAGCCGCTCGCCGCTGTCGCCGGCCTCGTACAGGCCGCGGATCACCGCGTGGTCGCCGTGCAGCGCGCCGAGCAGCGCGCGGCGGGCACCGGGGCCGCCCCGCCGTTCGGCCTGCGGGAAGAGCCGGTGGATCGCGCACGGGTCAGCCTCGACCTGCCGGACGGCCCGTGTCAGCCACTCCTGTGCCGGCTCGTTCATGCGCTCTCCTCAAGAAGTCGATCGAGCGGCGGGCGACCTGCGGGGCCGCATGGCTGTGCCGGGCCAGCTCCACGGCCACCAGACCCGAGTAACCGTGCAGAGCGGCGAGCACCGGCACGAAGTCGATCTCCCCCTCGCCGAATTCCAGGTGCTCGTGGACTCCTCGGCGCATGTCCTCGATCTGCACGTGCACGGTGTGCAGCAGCGCCCGGCGGAGACAGGTGTCCAGGTCCTCCCGCTCTACGCAGTGGCAGTGCCCGATGTCGAGGGTGAGACCGAACCGACGATGGGCGCCGAGCATCGCACGCAGCCGCTCGAACCCATCCAAATCGGCGACGAGCATCCCGGGTTCGGGTTCGAATCCCAGCGTGACGCCCACCTGGTCGGCCGCGTCGAGCAGCCGCGCGCACTGGCGGGCCAGCCGCGTGTACGCCTCCGTCTCCGGCATGCCGCCGGGCCGTACCCCGCTCCACAGATGCACCACGGGAGCGCCCAGATCGGCGGCGACCCGTATCGCGGTGGTCAGGAACTCCACTCTGCGCTCGGCGTCGTCGCTGATGAGGGTCGGATGGTGTTTGCGCAGGGGATCGAGGGTGTAACGCCCGCCCGTCTCGACGACGGCATCGAGGCCGAGGCGTTCGAGGAGCCCGGCGATTCGCGACACCTCCGCGGCCAGGCCGGGGGAGTGGGGGTCGAGATGACCGTGGTCGAGCGTGATCGCCGCACCGGTGTACCCCAGATCGGCCAAGACCCCGAGCGCCTCGGGAAGCCGGTGGCCGGCGAAGCCGTTGGTGCAGTAGGCCCACTTCACGATGTCGCCAGCCGGGACGAGAGCCACCTTCCGAGGGGCAGCGAACACAGCAACGCGCCCGCCGTCGCGAACCGCCCGCCACCGGCGACCGCCGCCGCCTGGAGCGGGATCAGGCCGAGGATGCTCAGGCGGACGGCCTGCCGCACGCTCTCGGGGTCGGGACGGGCCCGTAATCCGGCCTGGACCTGGAGGGTGGAGGCGAGATAGCCGGCGATGAGGACGCCCGCTCCGGCCCGGGCGGCGGCTCCGTTGCGCACGCAGGAGATGGCCGCGAGCCCGGCCGCCGCGGTGCTGGCCACGAACGCGCACTCGGCGGTCCCGCGTGCCGCCCCCGTCACCTCGGCCCGGCCCAGGACGCTGATCCCGTAGGTGTGCGCGCCTATCGCCAGCGCCGCCGGCACGGCGGCCCCGGCCTGCTCGCCCGCGCCCAGGAGCACGTCCAGCACACGACAGGCCGCCATCGACGCCGGTCCGGCCGCCGTCCGTTTGAGGCCCAGGTCGTAGGCCCACACCGCACCGGCCAGCAGGCCGGCGACGGTGAGAGCGCGTCGGCCGCCGGCGAGGGCGGCGGTGGCGAGGCCCGCGCCGGTCAGGGCGGCCGCGAGCCCGAGCGCGGCGCCCGGGCGGACCCGGCCTGACGGGATCGGGCGCTCAGGACGCTCGACGGCGTCCGCCTCACGGTCTGCCCAGTCGTTGAGCGCCATTCCCGACCAGTACATGAGCACCGACGCCAGGGCCAGGCCGGGTGCCGGACGCCGCCCCGCGGCGGCGGCCCCCGCCATGCTGTCCCCCGGCACCGACAGCGCGGCCGGTGCGCGGACCAGCTCGAGCATCGCCCTCATGACAGCTCCTCGGCGAAGGCGCGCAGCCGGGCGTACTGGGCGGCCAGCGCGTGCTCGTCCGTCCCCAGCGGGCTCTTGAAGAAGTAGCCGAGCTCGGGCAGGACGCCGTGCCGCCCTTTCTCGTGCGCACGGGCGACCAGCCGGGCCAGGTCCAGGACTAGCGGAGCGGCCAGCGCCGAATCGCAGCCCTGCCAGGTGAACTGCAGCGTCATCCGCACGCCGAGAAAGCCGTCGAAGGTCACGTGGTCCCAGGCGGTCTTCCACTCTCCGAGATCCGGGACATAGTCGATGTGCGTCTCACCCTCGACGGGTCCTCCCAGGACCTTCGCGACGACCTGGTCCTTGGAGAGCTGCTTGCTGGATCTGGCGGCCGGATCGGCGAGTGTCGCCCCGTCGCCGCCGCCGAGGAGGTTGAGCCCGGACCAGGAGCGGACCGGCAGCGCCCGGTCGGCGAACATGGGCGCCAGGGCGCTCTTGACCAGGGTCTCGCCGGTCTTGCCGTCGCGTCCCGCGTAAGGCACGCCCCGCCGGGCGGCGAGTTCCGCCAGGGCGGGCAGGGTCGGCCCGGTGGAGGGGGTGAACTCCACATAGCCGCACCCGGCGTGGAAGGCCGCATAGGCGTACAGCGAACTCGGCGGCAGGACGTCGTCCCCCGCGGCGAGCCGCTCCTCGAGGTCGGCCAGCCTCTCGAACTCGGGGTGCGGACCCACCGGGGGCTCGGTCGACGACAGGTTGACGACGACCACCCGGGCCAGCCCGTGCCGGGCGCGGAAGCCGGCGATGTCGCCGATCAGCCGGGTCGCGGCCCGGCCGCCGTCGCCGGTGACGTAGCCGGGCCGGATCTCGGCGTCGGCGGCGTCCAGATCGGACGCGAGCAGCCCCGGCAGGTCCGGTGACATGACCCCTGCTCTGCCCAGCTGCTCGGCGCGCTTGCGTAAGGACGTCTCGGTGATGTCATGGCCGCCGAAAGCCAGTTCGGTCAGCGGAACCAGGTGCCCGGGAAAGCCGGGGGACTCGCTCACGCATCCTTGGGGGGTCGCTGCTCCCGCCCTGATGGCCGCGGCGCCGACGATGGCAGTGGTCGCCACGGATCCCCGTGCCCCGATAAGCCACACACCGAGCTTGTCCATGAAAGCTCCATCGTGTCGGGACTAGCCCTGGATGCGGAAGGCATCCGATATGTAAGTATCTGCGATGGTATGAGTTAATTTTGTTAATGGTCAAGCATAAGCAGGCTTATTGTTTGTCCAATCATCCGCCGCTTACCGGCATCACCGCTCGTATCAGGTGCGAGCTCTGCTTGACCGTCGATATAAGCCCGCTTAGCATCCCGCAGGATGAGAGATATAAGCCGGGAACTTGCCGATAGCCGGTGGGCCGCGTGCTGAGCATGCGCGGCATCGGCAAGAGCTTCCTGGGCGTGCGGGTGCTGTCCGGAGTGGACCTGGACGTGACGGCCGGTGAGGTCCACGCCGTCGTCGGCGAGAACGGCGCCGGCAAGTCCACCCTGATGAAGATCATCTGCGGGATTCACGCGCCGGACGAGGGCACGATCGAGATCGACGGTCGCCCCATCTCCTTCGGCCACCCGCTCGAGGCGCAGCGCTCCGGCATCGCGATCATCCACCAGGAGTTCAACCTGCTGCCCGAGCGCACCGTCGCCGAGAACGTCTTCCTCGGACGTGAGCCCGTCAGGCGCGGCCTGGTCGACCGGACCGCCATGGAGACGGCGACCGCACGGCTCCTCGACGAGCTGGGTGAGGACCCCTTCGGCCCCCGCGACGCCGTCAAACGCCTGTCGGTGGCACAGCAGCAGCTTGTCGAGATCGTCAAGGCGTTGTCGGTGAAGGCCCGGCTCGTCGTCATGGACGAGCCCAGCGCGGCGCTCGCCGAGCACGAGGTCGAGCTGCTTCACCGGCTGATCGGGCGGCTGAGGGAACGCGGCGTCGCCGTCGTGTACATCTCCCACCGATTACGCGAGGTGTTCGACCTCGCCGACCGGGTCACCGTGCTCAAGGACGGCTCGCGCGTCACCACGTGCCCGATCGGCGAGGTGACCCCTGACGAGCTGATCCGCCTGATGGTGGGCCGCGACCTCGCCACCTACTTCCCGCCCCGCTCGGCGGGCGCCGGCGAGGTTCGGGTCAGCCTCCGCGGAGCGGGCAACCACAAGCTCCGCGACATCGACCTGGAGCTGCGTGCCGGGGAGATCGTCGGCATCGCGGGCCTGCAGGGATCCGGCAGATCGGAACTCGCTAGAGCGATCTTCGGCGCGGAGCCGTTCACCACGGGCGAGATGAGCCCGTCGCGCCCGCGCTCGGTCCGGGAAGGCGTGGCCATGGGCATCGGGCTGGTGACCGAGGACCGCAAGGCCGAAGGGCTCGCATCGCGCCAGTCCGTGCGCGACAACGCCCTGCTCGTCGCCCGCGCAGTTGGCGCCAGGCACCGCAACGACCTCCGCGACCTGCTCCAACGGGTACGCCTCTCGCCTCCGCGCCAGGAACAGGAGGTCCGCTACCTGTCCGGAGGCAACCAGCAGAAGGTCGTGCTCGCCAAATGGATGACGATGGCGCCGCGGGTGCTGCTCTTCGACGAACCGACCCGGGGCGTCGACGTCGGAGCCAAGGCCGCGATCCACGACCTGATGCGCGAACTGGCGAATGACGGCATGGCCATCATGATGATCTCTTCCGAGCTGCCCGAGCTCATCGGCATGAGCGATCGCGTCGTCGTCCTGCGCGACGGCCGCGTCGCGGGCACCTTGCCGGCCGGGGCCTCCGAGGAGGCCATCATGCGCCTGGCCGCCGGAGAGGTGGCCTGAATGAACCTGCTCGTGCGCGTCCGCCGTCCCGCCCGCCGCGGTGAGGCGCGCGGCGGCCTGGCGGCGCGGTTGCGCGAACCCACGCAGGTGGTGTTCCTCGCGCTGCTCGCTCTGGTCGCGGTCGGCTGGGCCCTCGTCGCGCTCCATGGCGACCAGTTCCTCACCATGGAGAGCGTCGTCGGGATCCAGCAGCGTTCGGCGGCGCTCGGCATCGTGGCGATCGGGCAGACGCTGGCGATCCTCGCCGGGTCGCTGGACCTGTCCGTGGCGTACCTGATCAGCCTGGCCTCGCTCGTCGCGGCGGAGATCATGGCGGGCCAGGACGGGAACATCGTGCCCGCGGTCGCCGCGGTGCTGGCCATCAGCGCGCTGGTGGGGCTGGTGAACGGGCTGGTCATCACCGGGCTCCAGGTTCACGCCTTCATCGCCACGCTCGGCGTCGCCCTGATCATCAAGGGCATCGTGGACCACCTGTACGACGGCCCGGCGGGCAAGGTGCCCGAGTCGTTCCAGCTCCTCGGCTACTCCCGCCTCGGGCCGATCCCCGTCTCCGCCATGCTCTGGGCGGGCGTGGCCGTCTTGGCCTGGTTCCTGCTGAGCAGGACCCGGCTGGGATACCGGATCTACGCGGTGGGCGGGAACGAGGAGGTCGCCCGCCTGTCGGGGATCCGTACGGGCCGCGTCATCGTGATCACCCACATGCTCTGCTCCGTCTGCGCCGGCGTCGCGGGCCTGCTGCTGGCCGGCAGGCTGGGGGCGGGGGCGCCCACAGTCGGCACCGACGGGGGCTACGACCTGGAGTCCATCGCCGCGGTCGTGCTCGGCGGGACCGCACTGGCCGGCGGCAAGGGCGGTGTCGCCGGAACCGTGGGCGGGGTCCTGCTGCTGGCCGTCCTGGACACCATCTTCAACCAGCTCGAGGTCAACTCCTTCGTCAAGGACGTGGTCCGCGGCGTGGTCATCGTCATCGCGGTGGCCGTCTACGCCCGGCGCGGAACAAGGCGGTCGGCATGAAGCGGGCACTTCCCATCCTCGCGGTCCTCGTGGTGCTGCTGGCCGCGATCGCGGTCGTGAACCCCTACTTCCTGGAGCCCGCCGGGTTCCTGGCGTTCCTCAAACGGGCCGCGCCGCTGGTGATCCTCGCCGCGGGCCAGTATTTCGTCATCGTCTCCGGCGAGTTCGACCTGTCGGTCGGCTCACTGGTGACGGCCGAAGTGGTGATCGCCGCGCGGCTCATCGACGGCGACGAGTCCGCCACCTGGCCGGTCCTCGCCCTGCTGATCGTCCTCGGGCTCTTCGTCGGACTGCTCAACGGCGTGGTCACCACCAAGTTGCGGGTGCCGTCGTTCATCGTGACGCTCGGCATGCTGCTCGTCCTCAGCGGGGCGGTCTTCCTCTGGACCGGCGGCGCGCCGCGTGGCGCGCTGTCGGCGGGCTTCCGGACGTTCGGCCGCGGCGGGCTCGGGCCGGTGCCGTGGTCGGTGCTGATCCTGCTGGCCGTGGGCGCGGCGGCGATCTGGCTCACGCGCGCCGATTTCGGCAAGACGCTCATCGCCACCGGTGACAACGAGCGTGCCGCGGCACTGTCCGGGGTCCGGGTCGACCGGGCCAAGATCTTCGCCTTCCTGCTCTCCGGTCTGGCCGCGGCCGTCGCGGCGATCCTGCTCGGCGGCTTCGCCGGCGTCTCGGCCCAGGCGGGCCAGGGACTGGAGTTCTCGGCCATCACCGCGGTCGTGCTCGGCGGCGTGGTGCTCGGCGGCGGCCGCGGCTCCGTGCTCGCCGCCATGGCCGGTGCTTTCACGCTGGAGGCGTTGTTCACCCTGCTCAACCTGTACGGAATCTCGGGGGCGCTGGAGTTCACCGTGCAGGGCGTCATCATCATCGCCGCGGTCGCGGCGGGAGCCATCCGGCTTCCCCGGAAGTTCACCCCCCGAAGAGGAGACGCACATGCCGCGTCATAAGGCCGCGGTCGCCGTGGTCACCACGCTCGTCCTCGCCGGCTGCACCACCGACAAGCCGGCGGCCACCACACAACCCGCGGCGCCCGCCGCGAGCGCTCGGGGTTCGGGCACGGGCGCGCAGTCGAAGTTCTTCGTGCGGGCGGACTTCGACGCCCAGCTGGCGATGCGCTCCCAGACGCCGCAGGGGCCCACGGACAAGCCCTGGGAGCAGGCCATCTCCCCGAAGATGGTCGACACGGCGAAGTACAAGAAGGACGGGCCGTACCACCTGTGCTTCTCCAACGCCGCGGTCAACAACCCCTGGCGCCAGGTCGGCTGGAAGACGATGCAGGCAGAGGCCGGCCTGCACAAGGAGATCGAGAAGTTCACGGCCCTCGACGCCGAGGGCAAGGACGACAAGCAGATCTCCGACATCGCCGAGTTGCAGGCCAAGGGCTGCGACGCGCTGATCGTCTCGCCGAACACCACGGCCACGCTCACCCCCGCCGTGACGGCCGCCTGCGGGAAGGTGCCCGTCATCGTGTTCGACCGGGGTGTGGAGACGGACTGCCCGGTGACGTTCATCAAGCCCATCGGCGGCTACGCCTTCGGCGCCGACGCCGCCGAGTTCCTGGTCGAGAAGGTGCCGGCGGGCGGGAAGGTGCTGGCGCTGCGCATCCTGCCGGGCGTGGACGTGCTGGAGACCCGCTGGTCGGCGGCGAAGGTGGCCTTCGACAAGAGCCGGCTCCAGGTGGTGGGGGTGGAGTTCACCGACGGCGACGCCGCCAAGACCAAGAGCATCGTCAGTGACTACATCCAGCGGCACGGCAAGATCGACGGCGTCTGGATGGACTCGGGCGCCACGGCGGTGGCGGCGATCGAGGCGTTCGAGGACGCGGGCGTGCCGGTGCCGCCGATCAACGGCGAGGACCAGCAGGACTTCCTGCAGAAGTGGAAGGACGCGGGCCTCACCGCCGTCGCACCCACCTACCCCACCTACCAGTGGCGCACGCCGATCATCGCCGCGCTGAAGATCCTCAAGGGCGCGGAGGTGCCCAAGATGTGGAACCTGCCGCAGCCGAAGGTCACCAGCGAGAACCTGTCGACCTATCTCAAGCCCAACATGCCGCCGCTGCACTACGCCCTGTGCGGTTGTGAGGACCTTCCCGGGTTCCCGGAGGCCTGGGGCGGGAAGAAGAGCTGATCGGCTCCTTCCGCGAACCGACGACGAAGAGGGACGCCATGTTCTCCATCGGAGTGAACACCTGGGTCTGGGTCTCCCCGCTGACCGACGACGACCTGGCGCGGCTTGCGCCCCGCATCGCCGGATGGGGCTTCGACGTCATCGAGCTGCCCGTCGAGCAACCCGGCGACTGGAACCCGGACAAGGCCGCGGCGGTGCTGGCCGAGCACGGGCTGGCCGCGTCCGTGGTGCTGGTCATGCCGCCGGGGCGCGAGCTCGTGGCCGCCTCCCCGGAGACCGTCCGCGACACCCAGGACTATCTGCGGCACTGCGTCGACGTGGCGGTGACCGTCGGCTCCCCGGTGATCGGGGGGCCGGCGTACGCCTCGGTCGGCCGTACGTGGCGGCTGTCACCGGACGAGCGCCGGGCGGTCTACGCCGAGTTGCGTGAGCGGCTGCGGCCTGTCCTGGACTACGCGGCCGAGCATGGGGTGAGGCTCGCGGTCGAGCCGCTCAACCGGTACGAGACCAGCCTCGTCAACACCGTCGAGCAGGCCCTCGACGCGCTGCCTGAGGACTGCCACCTGGCGCTCGACACCTACCACATGAACATCGAGGAGAAAGACCCCGCCCAGGCGGTGCGGGTCGCGGCGGATCGGATCGCGCACGTGCAGGTGTGCGGCACCGATCGCGGCACGCCGGGGGCCGACCGCTTCGACTGGCCCGGCTTCACCCGAGCCCTGCACGACGTCGGCTATCGAGGGCCGCTCGTCATCGAGTCGTTCACCGCCTACAACCAGACCATCGCCACCGCGGCCTCCATCTGGCGGCCCCTCGCGAAAAGCCAGGACGCGCTGGCCGTGGACGGCCTCGCCTACCTGCGCACCCTCTGATCAAGGACTCATTGGGCGAGCCGGCGGCATCCGGCCATGAAAGTTTCATACTTATTTACTGGCTTTTCTTGCCCCATTGAATGTCGGTAGGACGGCGCAGCACTCGCGATACCGCCTGTACCTGCAGATTTCCGATAAAGGAAGCGAGACCCTGGCCAGGAGAAGCGGAAAGGTGGTCGTGGATCAGCTGGCCGGATAAGCATGCTTGACACCTACCTTGGCCCGACCTATTTTCGTTTCGAATCGATTCGACACCTTGTCGCATGGTCAGGCCCCGCCGCCCGGATCGATGGGTGGGCCGCTGCTGAAGACGACCGGCATCGGCCGAGACGACGCACGCCTTCCCGCCCTTCAGCTCCGACCGTTGCCGGTAACCCCCCAGGAGATCCTTCATGCGAAGATCACGCCTGCTTTCCGCCCTCGCCGCGGCCTTATTAGGGCTGTGGCTGTCCGCGGTGCCGCTGGCGGCGCACGCGGCCGCTCCGCAGTTCAAGGTGCTGCTGTTCAGCAAGACCGCGAGCGGCGCCTACCGGCATGACTCCATCCCCGCCGGTGTCGCGATGTTCCAGCAGCTGGCGGCCGACAACAACTTCCAGCTCGACCAGAGCGAGGACTCCGCCGTCTTCACGACCGCGACCCTGAACACCTACGACGCTGTGATCATGCTGCAGACCAGTGGCATGGTGTGGGACAACGACGCCCAGCGTCAGGCTTTCCAGGCGTACGTGCGCAGCGGCCACGGCGTCGTCGCGATCCACAACGCCACCGACATGAACATCGAGACGCAGTTCCCCTGGTGGGACCAGGTCGCCCTGGCCGGCGCGCACATGACCGCGCATTCGGCGATCCTGCAGGGCACCGCCAAGGTGGCCGACAAGGTTCACCCTTCCACGAAGGGGCTGCCGGATCGGTGGGTGCGCTCGGAGGAGTGGTACAACTTCGACAAGAACCTGCGGGGCTCGGTGCACGTGCTGGTGAGCGCGGACGAGACCACCTATGACGCGGGGCCCAGCAAGATGGGTGCCGATCACCCGATCTCCTGGTGTCACAATCCGGAGGGCGGCCGGGTGTGGGCCACCGCGATGGGCCACCAGGCGTCCTCCTATTCGGAGTCGCCGTTCAAGCAGCACCTGCTGGGTGGGGTGAAGTGGGCGGCGGGTGCGGCGCCGGGTGACTGCGGCGGCACCGTCGCGGCCCGGTTCCAGAAGGTGACCCTCGACGGCGCACCGGACCAGCCGATGGAACTCGACGTGGCCGGCGACGGCAGGGTCTTCTACGTTTCGCGCTCGGGCAAGGTGAATCTGATCCCCGCCAATGGCGGGGGCACGCGCGTCATCGCCACCCTGCCGGTGTACGACGGCGGTGAGGACGGTGGCATCGGGCTGGCGCTGGATCCGAACTTCGCCACCAACGGCTGGATCTTCGTCAACTATTCGCCGTCCAATGGCGGTGAGGTGAACCGGGTATCGAGGTTCACCTTCAACGGCACCAGCCTCGATCTGGCGAGTGAGAAGAAGATCATCGACGTTCCGGCGTACCGGAACGTCGACGAACCCGGCCACACCGGCGGCTACCTCGCCTTCGGGCCGGGCGGGAACCTGTACATCGGCCCGGGTGACGACACCAATCCCAACGGGTCCAGCGGCTACGCCCCGATCGACGAGCGGCCGGGCCGGGAGCATTACGATGCCCAGCGGTCCGCGGCCAACACCAACGACCTGCGCGGCAAGATCCTGCGCATCCACCCCGAGCCCGACGGCACCTACACGATTCCGTCCGGCAACCTGTTCACGTCCGGCACCGCCAAGACGCGGCCGGAGATCTACGCGATGGGCTTCCGCAACCCGTTCCGCTTCTCGGTCGACAAGGTGACGGGCTGGATCTCGCTGGGTGACTACGGCCCGGACGCCGGCGCCGCGAACCCCAGTCGCGGTCCCGAGGGCACCGTCGAGTGGAACCTGATCAAGCAGCCGGGCTTCTACGGCTGGCCGTACTGCGTCGGTAACAACATCCCGTTCAACGACTACAACTTCGCCACCAACACCTCCGGCGCGAAGTTCAACTGCTCGGCACCGGTCAACGACTCGCCCAACAACACCGGCGTGACCAGTTTGCCCGCGGCCAAGCCCGCGACCGTCTGGTACAACTACCATGCCTCGGCCGAGTTTCCCGAGATCAACTGCTGCGGCGGTGCCGCCCCGATGGGCGGCCCCTTCTACCGCTACGACCCGGCCAGTGGCTCTGACCGCAAGTTCCCCGAGTATTTCGACGGCACGCCGTTCCTCTATGAATGGAGCCGCAACTTCGTCAAGGAGTTCCGGCTGGACTCCTCGGGCAACCTCCTGAAGATCAACCCCTTTGTGGCACAGCTCGCCCCGCATGCGCCGATCGACATGAAGTTCGGTCCGGACGGCGCCCTGTACATGGCCGACTGGGGCAACGGCTTCGGCCACGAGAACACCGATGACAGCGTCTATCGGGTCGACTACGTGGTCGGAAACCGCGCACCCCTGGCCAAGGCAAACGCCAACCCTGACTCGGGCGCGGCGCCGCTGACGGTGGCGTTCTCCTCGGCCGGCTCGTCCGACCCCGACGGCGACGCGATCACCTACGCGTGGGACTTCGGCGACGGCGGGACCTCCACCAGCGCCAACCCGTCCCACACCTACAGCGTCAACGGGACCTACACCGTCAAACTGACCGTACGGGACTCCGGCGGGAAGACAGGCAGCGTCACGTTGCCCATCGTCGTCGGCAACACCCGTCCCAAGGTCGTCTTCTCGGCTCCGCCCGACGGCGGGTTCATCGACTTCGGCGACCGAGTGGCCTACACGGTGAACGTCACCGACCTCGAGGACGGCGCCGTCGACTGCACCAAGGTCAACGTGATCACGGCGCTCGGCCATGACCAGCACGCCCACGACACCGGCCAGTACACCGGTTGCTCCGGAACGGTCACGACCACCGCCTCCGGCCATGACGAGGCGTCCAACGTCTACTACGCCCTGTCCGCCGACTACACCGACAAGGGCGGTCTGAAGGGCAGCGCCGGCATCACCCTGCAGCCCAAGCACAAGCAGGCCGAGCACTTCACCGGCTCGTCCGGAATCCGGATCGTCGACGAGCCCGGAGCCGAAGGCGGCAGGCGCATCGGCGACATCTCCAACAACGACTGGACTTCCTTCAGCCCGATCAACCTGTCCGGGATCGACACGGTGTCCTTCCGGGTCTCGGCGCCGTCCAACACCGGGGCGTCCATCGAACTGCACGCCGACTCGCCGACCGGGGCGCTCATCGCCTCCAGTCCCGTGACGGCCACCGGCGGATGGAACACCTACGCGTCCCTGCCCGCGGTGCGGGTCACCGACCCCGGTGGCACCCGCAATGTCTACGTCGTGTTCAAGGCGTCGTCGGCGAACTCGTTCGACGTGGACTCGTTCACCTTCAACGGCAAGGGCGTCGGGCAGGGTGACGGCCCGCCCCCCGGCAGCACGAGCGCGCTGCGGGGTGTGGGGTCGAACCGGTGCCTCAACGGAGCCTCGTCGACGAACGGCACACAGATGCAGATCTTTGACTGCAACGGGCAGTCCGGCCAGCAGTGGACGTCGACCGCCGTGGGTGAGCTGCGGGTGTTCGGCAACAAGTGCCTGGACGTGAACGGGGCCGGGACGGCGGACGGCACTGCCGCGATCATCTGGGACTGCAACGGGCAGAACAACCAGAAGTGGCGCCTCAACGCCGACGGCACGATCACGGCGGTGGGGGCGAACAAGTGCCTGGACGTCGCCGGCGCCGGCACCGCCAACGGCACCAAGGTGCAGATCTGGGCGTGCAACAGCCAGAACAACCAGAAGTGGACCCGCGTCTGAACGCCATGTGACGTCCGCACCCTGGAGCCGGCCCGCCCTCCTGCGGCGGCTCCAGCGGTCTGGGCGGCGGGGGTATTTTTTACAGGTCAGAGAGCAGTTCCGAGTCGGCAGGCGAAGAGCGAGGCGGCGGATCGGCTGGTGCGGTCTGTTCCTGGGGTTGCCCGTCCACCTTCAGGTGGTCGCTCAAGCACCGGCACGGCTGTGCCTACCTGACGCGACGACTGGACGATCATTCCCGCGCCGCGGCGATCGCCGTTGCGCTGGACGACGCCCTGACCGTCGTAGGCGAGGACTGACCCGGGCCTCGCTTTCCTACTGTCCAAATGCGCCTACGAGCAATCTCTACCTGGCCCTCGGTTGAGCCTCAGTTGTCAGCCTTGTGATCAGATTCGCGGTGAGGGCCCTCGGTCGGCACTGCCATGGGCGTCGGTACGGGCGAGACGAACCGGCAGGCGACGGTTGCCAGAATCGCACCCGTCAGGGCCGCGGCCGTGGCGGCGCCGAACGCGGCGCCGCCGGTGGCGTGGGGACCAGTGAGCTGGCCGGCGACGGCGGTGCCCAGGCCGTAGCCGGTCCACATGAAGGTGTTGAGCCAGGCGAAGACCTCGGTGCGGTAGCGGGCGGGGGCATGGTCGGCGAGCAGGGCTGGCACAACGGCGTCGCGCGGTCCGGTCACCAGTCCGATGAGAGTGATCAGTACGGCGAGTGCCGCGAAGCCGGGTGCCCAGGCCCCGCCGAGCAGGACGGCTGCCTCGGCGAGTGAGAGCAGGACGAGCAGGCGACTGCCGGTGATGGGCCATGCCCGCGCGCCGTAGCCGAGGGTGCCGAGGAGGGCGCCGGCTGACAGTAGGCCCATCATCACGCCGGCGGAGGCGGCCGAGCCGAAGGCGGTGGCCGAGGCGACCGTGGCAATACGCAGGCAGCCGAAGGTGAAGGTGCCGAAGGCGGCGACGGTCAGCAGCAGGAGGGTGCGCCGGTGGGTGAGCGGCCCGGCCAGGTGAAACTTGCCTGGCGGGGTGGGCGCGGCCTGCCGTATCGCGGGGGAGGTCAGAAGTAGCGCGGTGCCGAGCAGTACGGCGGCACCGGCGGCGGTCACCACGCTGTGGGCTGGGATGACCCAGGTCAGGACCGGCACGAACAGGGGGCCGGCGATGAACATCAACTCGTTGACGGCGTTGTCGACCGCGTAGGCCACGGACAGGGAGGCGGCGGGGACGAGGCGTGGCCAAGCGCTTCTGATGACGGATCCGGCGGGCGGGGTGGTGGCGCCGAGCAGTACCGCCGCGCTGATCATCAGGGCAGGTGGGGCGAGCAGAAGCAGGGCGTAGGCGAGGGCGTGGGCGGTCAGGTAGCCAGTCAGCACCGGTCGCGGGCCGTACCGGTCGGCGAGACGTCCGCCGAGCGGCGCGCACGTGGCCAGGGCTAACGCGTGGCCGGTGAGCACGAGTCCGGCGGTGGAGTAGGAGCCAAGCCGGTCGACAGCGGCCAGCAGCAGGGCGAGGCTGAGTACAGGCGTGCCCAGCTTGACGATGAGCCCGGCGATGAGCAAGTTGAGGACGCCCGGATGGGCTAGCAGACGGCGATAGGGCGCGAACATTGAGGCTCCGTTACTATCTAACTCGATTACGCCTATAACACAAGGAAAGGTGTTACTGGTCAAGTGGAGATAGCCTGTAACGTGACTCGGCAGGCTCCGCTGATCGCTGAGCTGGTCAATCTGGCCACGACGCGCTCGCGGGGTGGCGGCTCGGTGAAGCCGCTGTCGGGAGAGGACCTGGCGACGGCGTTCGCCGCCCAGTTCGGCGACCGTACGAGCGCGGCCCTGCGCGCTGTTCCGGACGCGGGGGAGCGTCTGGCCGAGCTGGCCACCGAGTTGCGGCATGCGCTGCTGGCCGAGCGTCCGGCGGACCAGGCCGCCCGCATCAACGCGATGATCCGCAAGTACGGGGCGCAACCGTACCTGGTCGAGGACGTCGGCCAGCCGTTCCACCTGCACTTCCACGGTTCGTTCGGTACTCAGGTGGAGGCCCTCGGCGGCGAGTTCGCCACGGCGCTGGCCCTCATCGTGGACGGCTACGGCCCCGACCGCTTCGGGATATGCGAGGCGCACCAGTGCGAGGCGGTCTATATCGACCTGACCCGCAACGCCTCCCGCCGCTACTGCAGCACGGCGTGTACGGCCCGCGCCAAGACCGCCGCCTACCGCAGCCGCCGCCAATCCTGATCAAGCTTTGTGGTGCTCCTGCAGGAGACGGGTCGCTTCCCGGACCTGTTCGGTGTGTGCGGACTCGATCAGGTGCGGCTTGACGTCCACTAGAGGGAGCCGTCCGGCGTGGTCCTCTTCTAGCGCGGATCTTGACCATCGGTCTCGGCGACGACTCCCGTACGCCGATCACTCCTTCGCGGTCCCATTGGCCGGCGGCCGCCGCCTGGGGCAGGTCCACGAGACGGTCTGTCGCTTGAAGCCTGCCCAGGGGACAGCACGGTAGCTCGGTCAGGTTTGCTCGTAGCCGAGCAACGTCATCATGCCGGACTCGGCGTGGTAGACGTTGTGGCAATGGATCATCCAGATGCCCGGGTTGCCGGCCTGGAAGTCGACGTCGAGGGTGCTGTTCGGCAGGACGATCGCGGTGTCCTTGCGGGCACCGCTCTGCAGGGCGAAGGTGTGACCGTGCAGGTGCATGGGGTGCCACATCGTGGTGCGATTGACGAAGGACAGGCGCACCCGTTCCCCGGAGCGAATCGGTGTGATGATCTTTGGGTCGTACTTGCGGCCGTTGATCGCCCAGTCGTAGGCCATCATGCCGCCGGTGAGCTCCAGCTTGACGGTGCGGTCCGGCTGCTTGGACGGCAGCCGCGCGGAATCGTCTGCCCGGAGGTCGGCATAGCGGATCACCGTGCCGTCGAGTTCGCGAGGGCGCTGGTCCGCGCGTGGGGCCCGGGACTGTTCGCTGGTACGGATGAGGGCGCGGGCGGTGGCGTTCTTGCCTTCGGCCAGCGCGACCAGGGGGAAGACGCCGTCCTTGAGGGTGACGAGCACGTCGTAGCGCTCGCCCATGCCGATGAGCAGTGCCTGCGTGTCGGTGTGCCGTACGGGGAAGCCGTCGGTGTGGGTGACGGTCAGGCGGTGTTCGGCCAGGGCGACGCGGAAGGCGGTGTCGCCGCCGGCGTTGATCAGGCGGATGCGCAGCCGGGTGCCGGGCTTGGCGGTGAAGGTCTCCGGCTGGGTGGGGAGGCGGCCGTTGAGCAGGAAGTGCGGGTAGCGGACGTCGCCCGCGTCGCCGCCGAGCAGCGGGCTCCTCGCGCCCATCAGCATGTGGCCGCCCTTGCCTGGCGATGAGCTGGGCGATGGGCTGGGGGACGCGCCGTCGCCCATCATGCCGCCGTGGTTCATGCCGCCCATGCCTCGGGAGAGCTCGGCCAGGACGTCCTCTGGAGTTCCGGTGACGCCGTCGAGCCAGTCGTCGAGGACGACGACCCACTCCTCGTCGTAGCCGAGCGGCTCGCGTGGATCCTCGACGATCATCGGCGCGTACAGGCCACGGTCGAGCTGGGTGCCGGAGTGCGGGTGGAACCAGTACGTGCCCGGGTCGGGTGCGGTGAACTCGTAGACGTACCCGGCACCGGTCTTGACCGGCTGCTGGGTGACGCCGGGCACGCCGTCGGCGTCGTTGCGCAGCGCCAGGCCGTGCCAGTGGATGCTGGTGTCAGCGGGAAGTCGGTTGTCCAGGCGGGCGCGTACTGTCTCGCCGACGTTCACCCGGATCGGGGTGCCGGGGATGCGGCCGTCGTACGCCCAGGTCCGTACGGTCAGGCCGCCGAGGTCGGCCTGGGTCTCGGCGGCGACCAGGCGGAAATCCCTGACAGCGCCCGGGCGGCGGGCCTGCTCGGCGGCGCGCACCTGAGTCCCGGTCGGGGTGACGAAGGAGGGGGAGGAGGTACGGCTCTCATTGCCGCTGCAGGCTGTGAGGGCGGCCCCGCCGAGCAGGCCGAGGCCGGTTTTGAGCAGGGTGCGTCGATCGATGGTCATGGTGATGCCTCGCTTGGAAGGTCGTACAGGGAAGGGATCGAGAGCTGGTCCGGGGACGCTCTAGATCCGCAACACGACCGTGCGAGTCGGCGGTGGGTCGCGCAGAACCTGTGACCAGAGCCGCAACCAGCGGCCGGTACGGGAGGGTGCGCTGGAGGTGCGGCGACCGCGCGACTCCAGGCAGAGCAGGAGCACACCCATGCCGATGATCGCCAAGCACACCCAGCCCGCCATGGTGGCGTGGTCGCCGGCAGGAGGCTGTCCGGTGTGGGAGAGGCTGGTGGCCTGCATGGAGGAATGGTGGGTGTCGATGGACATGCCGGGTTCGCTGAGATGGCCCAGCGAGTGCATCGCCACAACGCCGAGCACCAAAGCTACGAGCAACACTAGTCGCAAGACCATGCGATGTGCTCGGCTCATGCCTCCAGAATAGTGCCACCGCCTATTGTGCATAGTATTTCCGGTCCAGGACTTGTCGTCGTGTCGAGCACCGCATCTCGGCGCCGTCGGGTCGCGGTCGAGGGCGGGCTGCCCGTGCTGTCCAGCGCCGCCTCGAGTGTCGCCGGGAGGCTTCGGCGGGCCCTTCGAGCACGCCTGGTTTGCGGATCACGTGTGGCATTTCAACATTCCGAGGTTCGGCTGGAATACGGTAGGGGGGTATGGTGTTGTTCTCGGCGACGCACCCGACGGGAGGCTGGACATGGCCGGATACAGCAACAGCAAGCAGGATCACGCGACGCGGCTGCGTCGCGTCGAAGGGCAGATCCGCGGCCTGCAACGGATGGTCGACGAGGACAAGTACTGCATCGACATCCTGACCCAGGTGTCGGCGGCGACCAGCGCGCTGAAGTCGTTCTCCCTGTCGCTGCTGGAGGAGCACCTGGCCCACTGTGTTGCCGAGGCCACTCTGAAGGGCGGCCCCGAGGCGGACGCCAAGGTCAAGGAAGCCTCCGATGCCATCGCCAGGCTCGTCCGTTCTTGACCGCGTTGAAGGAGACATTGATATGAGCACCGCTACTTACACCGTTAAGGGCATGACCTGCGGACACTGCGTCAGCTCGGTCAAGGAAGAGGTCGGCGAGGTGCCCGGCGTGACGAACGTCGAGGTGGACCTGGCCAGTGGCCTGCTGACCGTTGCCAGTGACGGCCCGGTTGGCGCGGCGAAGATCGCCGCCGCTGTCGAGGAGGCCGGCTACGAGGTGGTGAGCGGGTCATGAATACCGCCGCCAAACTCGGCTCCTACGTCCTCGGGCTCGCCGTCGTCTTCGGCGGCGCCCTGGGCGCGGGCAAGGTGGTGGGCCCGATCGGCGCCCCACCGGCCGAGGACCACGCCGCAATGGCGATGCCTGCCGAGCAGGCGAAGAGTGATACCCCTGGGGGGCTCCAAGTGTCCGAAAACGGCTACACCCTCAACGCGCTCACCACGGCGATCAAGCCGGGCGAGCCCACCGATTTCCAATTCACCGTGATCGGTCCCGATGGCAGGCCGGTGACTGATTACCAGGTGGAGCACGACAAGAAGCTGCACTTCATCGTCGCGTCCCGGGATCTGACGAGTTTCCAGCACCTGCACCCGGTCGAGGCAGGGGGCGGTGTCTGGTCGGTCAAGCTGACGCTGCCCGAGGCGGGCGCCTACCGTGCGTTCGCCGATTTCGCCCCCACCGGCGGCAGCGGGCTGACCCTCGGCACCGATCTGTCCGTCGCAGGCGCCTACCAGCCGAAGGCGTTGCCTCCGGTCAGCCGTACGGCGACGGTCGACGGCTACACGGTCACCCTCGAAGGGGACCTGCTTCCGGGCAAGGCCAGCAAGCTCACCCTCAAGGTCAGCAAGGACGGCAAGCCGGTCACCGACCTGCAGCCGTACCTGGGCGCGTACGGCCATCTGGTCGCACTGCGCGCCAAGGACCTGGCCTACCTGCACGTACACCCCGAGGCCGGCGAGAAGGCGGGGCCGGAGATCACCTTCTACGCCGAGGTGCCCTCCGGTGGTGACTACCGGCTGTTCCTGGACTTCCAGCACCAGGACAAGGTCCGTACCGCCGACTTCACCGCCGAGGCGGCACCCGCGACGGCGGGCACTCCGGCCGCCGAAGACACGCACGGCCACTGATCGAGACAGGAAGGAGAACGGTGATGTCTTCTATCACTGATGACCGTCCGCTCAACGCGGTCGAACTCTTGATCGGCGGCATGACCTGCGCGTCGTGCGCCAACCGGATCGAGCGCAAGCTGAACAAGCTGGACGGCGTCACGGCCACGGTCAACTACGCGACGGAGAAGGCGAAGGTCACCTTTTCCGACGACCTCGACCCTCAGACGCTGATCAGCGAAGTCGAGAAGGCCGGCTACAGCGCCGCCCTGCCCGCGCCGCCCAGGAGCGAGACGGCGACGGCCGAGGAAGAGGCGCAGGACGAACTGCGTCCGCTACGCAGCCGTCTCATCACCTCGGTGGTGCTGGCGGTGCCGGTGATCGCGATGGCGATGATCCCGCCGCTGCAGTTCACCAACTGGCAGTGGCTGTCGCTGACGCTGGCCGCGCCGGTGGTGGTCTACGCGGGCTGGCCGTTCCACAAGGCCGCCTGGACCAACCTGCGGCACGGCGCCGCCACGATGGACACGCTGATCTCGATCGGCACCATCGCTGCGCTGGGCTGGTCGCTGTGGGCGCTGTTCTTCGGCATCGCGGGCACGCCCGGCATGACGCACCCGTTCGCCTTCACCATCGAGCGCACCGACGGCTCCGGCAACATCTACCTCGAAGCCGCAGCGGGGGTCACCGCGTTCATCCTGGCCGGGCGCTACTTCGAGGCCCGTTCCAAGCGCCGCGCCGGCGCCGCGTTGCGGGCCCTGCTGGAACTGGGAGCCAAGGACGTCGCGGTACTGCGCGACGGCGTCGAGACCCGCGTCCCCAGCGACCAGCTTCAGGTCGGGGACCGGTTCGTGGTGCGACCCGGCGAGAAGATCGCCACCGACGGGATGATCGAAGAGGGCACCTCAGCGGTTGACGCCTCCATGCTGACCGGCGAATCCGTGCCGGTCGAGGTCGGGGTCGGCGACGCCGTCACCGGCGCCACCGTCAACGCCGGCGGCCGCCTGATCATCCGCGCGACCAGAGTCGGCGCCGACACCCAACTGGCCCAGATGGCCAAGCTGGTGGAGGACGCGCAGACGGGCAAGGCACAGGTCCAGCGGCTGGCCGATCGGATCTCCGGCATCTTCGTGCCGATCGTGATCGCCCTGGCCATCGGCACCCTCGGGTTCTGGCTGGGCACCGGTGACGGCGTGGGCGCGGCGTTCACCGCCGCGGTGGCGGTGCTGATCATCGCCTGCCCGTGCGCGCTGGGCCTGGCCACGCCGACGGCGCTGCTGGTCGGCACCGGGCGCGGCGCCCAGCTGGGCATCCTGATCAAGGGACCGGAGGTGCTGGAGTCCACGCGCCGGATCGACACGATCGTGCTGGACAAGACCGGCACGGTGACCGAGGGCAAGATGACGCTGACCGGCGTTCATCTGGCCGAAGGTCAGGACGAGAGCGAGGTGCTGCGGCTGGCGGGAGCGCTGGAGCACGCCTCCGAGCACCCGATCGCCCAGGCCATCGCCAAGGGCGCCGCCGCCCGCATCGGTGACCTGCCCACCCCCGAGGACTTCGCCAACGTCGAAGGCCTCGGCGTCCAGGGCATCGTGGACGGGCACGCGGTGCTGGTCGGCCGCCCCAGGCTGCTGGCCGAATGGTCGCAGCACCTGCCCGTCGAGCTGGAACGCAAGCTGGCCGACGAGCAGGCCGCCGGGCGCACCGCGGTGGCGGTGGGCTGGGACGGCGAGGCCCGCGCCGTGCTCGTGGTCGCTGATGTGGTCAAGCCGACCAGCAAGGAAGCCATCGCGCAGCTTCGCGGCCTCGGCCTCACACCGGTCCTCTTGACCGGTGACAACGAGGCCGTGGCCCGGACGGTGGCCGCCGAGGTGGGCATCGACGAGGTGATCGCCGAGGTGCTACCCGCCGACAAGGTGGACGTGGTCAAGCGGCTGCAGACCGAGGGCAAGGTCGTGGCCATGGTCGGCGACGGCGTCAACGACGCCGCCGCGCTGGCCCAGGCCGACCTGGGGCTGGCGATGGGCACCGGCACCGACGCCGCCATCGAGGCCTCCGACCTGACCCTGGTCCGCGGCGACCTGCGGGTGGCCGCTGACGCTCTGCGCCTGTCCCGCCGCACGCTGGCCACCATCAAGGGCAACCTGTTCTGGGCGTTCGCCTACAACGTGGCCGCCCTGCCGCTGGCCGCGCTCGGGCTGCTCAACCCGATGATCGCCGGAGCCGCGATGGCGTTCTCCAGCGTCTTCGTGGTCAGCAACAGCCTGCGGCTGCGCCGCTTCAAGTAACCCCCCATCCGATGGCTCCGAGCAGCACCGCTCGGAGCCATCGGCATGTCACGTCGGATGGGCAGTCGCAGCCGATCGCCCATCCGAGGTTCTGCCGCTACGGGGGAGCTCCCGCAGGCTGCGTGGACGGCGATCCGCGACCGTCGGCGGCGCAGCAACCCGGCAGGCATCCGGGCATGGCCGCATGAGCGGGCGGCAGGCCGGCTTGTGGCGTATGCGCTGGCAGGTTAGTTCGCGGGGGCGAAGGCTGTGGTGAACGTCTTGCCGCCGTCCTTGGACTCAAGGACGGTGCCGTCTTCCAGTGCGGCCAGGAGTCGCCGGCGGTCCACGGCGGTGAACGCGGTGGCCTGGCCGGGTAGCTTGCCGACGGTCGTCCAGGTCTTGCCGTCGTCCTGGCTGGTGTGGATGCGGCCGTCGGCCCCTGCGCCCACCATCAGGCCGGTCGCCAGGACGTCCACATGGCTGAGCAGCGGGGCGTTCGGCACCTCGACGAAGTTCACGCCGCCGTCCTCGCTCACCTTCAGTCCTTGCGGGGTGGTGGCGTACAGGCGGGTGGGCTTCTCGGCGCTCACGCCCAGGTCGAGGACCTTCTCTTCGGTGCCTTGGGTCCAGGTGGCGCCGCCGTCCGCGCTGCGCCAGACCTTCGAGGTCTGGCTGTCGAAGGCGTACAGGTTCTCGCCCGCGAGTTGGAGGGAGTGGAAGTCGGCGGAGCCGTCCTGCGAGATCGTTTTCCAGGTGAGCCCCGCGTCGGTGGAATGGATCAGTCCGAGGTGCGGCGGACGATCCGATGAGACGTCCTCGGCGGCGGGATGGCCGCTGGCCAGGAAGGTCTTGGGGCCGGTGATCGTGAAGCCCATGTGGTCCTGGTTCCGGTCGGCGACGCGGGCGATGGTGGTCGGGGAGGTGACCTTGAACAGCCCATAGTGCCCGGCGACGTACAGGGCGCCATCGGCCGGATCGACGCCCACTCCGTGGACGTGGCCCACCCCAAGATCGGACCCGCTCGTTCCGCCGTGCTCTGGAGGTGCCTGTCCGCACGCGACCAAGGCGAAGCTCAGCGCGGCTGCCGAAAGCAGCCGCCGACCCACATGTTGCATGGCCAGATACTACTACGGTCTATCGTAGTGAAGTCAGAGACCGAGGAGCGAATGGCAGTGGTGGGCGAGGAACGCGCTCACCCCCGGCACCATGGCCAGGGTCACGGGACCCGCGAGCAGCAGCGTCACCGCGAGCAGGCCGGCCAGGCGTTCCCGCCGGTCCAGCGGCGCTTGCGGTCCGAGCATCCGACGTACCCGAGCCAGGGCGGTCGCACCGCCGGCCCCGAGGGCGAACGCGGGCACCTTGCCCGTCGCCAACTGGACGAGGGCGGCGGCGATGTGGATGCGCGGGTGGCGGCGTGCCGCGACGTCGTCGGCCAGTAGCTCGACCAGCCGGATGATCTCGGTTCGGGCCCGCGCGAACAGCGGCACCCTCGGGAAGGCTCGCGTCAAGGTGTCGGCGGCGGCCAGCACCAGATGGTGGTGTCCGTTCAGGTGCGCCTGCTCGTGTGCGAGCACCGCCGCGACCTGCTCGGGTGCCAGCGAGCGCAGCGCCCCGGTGGTGATGACCGCGTGCCCGTTCCGGCCGGGCAGGCAGTACGCCAGCCGCTGCTCGTAGTCGACCACCATCGCTCCGAGATCGACGTCGTGCCGCCCCAGCAGAGCCAGCGCGTCGGCGTGTCGCCGTCGTTCCCGGCGGGCGCCGAACAAGACCGCGCCGCCCATGTACGCGAGTCGCGCCAGCAGCAGCCCGCCCACCGTGAGGCCGATCCGGGTGCTGGTGGTGCTCAGCGTGGCCCCGTCGTTGAGCAGCATGGCGCACGCCTCGAACAGCCCGGCCAGCCCGTGCCCCACCACGGAGGCGGGCACCGCCACCGCGAACGCGGCCAGCAACGCCGAGGCGACCACCGATGCGCTCGCCGCCTGCCACATCGCGATCGCCAGCCTCGGCGCGCGATCGGCCCAGCCAACCCGCCCCAGCACCCTCGGCAGCACCACGGCCGCGAAGACGGCGTACAGCGCGAGGATGACCGCCACCGTCATGAGTGGCGTCCTGCTCGCGGGTAGACCTGAAGTGCCGTCTCCAGCGCGCTCGCCTCCTCGGGGCTGAGTCCTTCGAGGAAGTGCACCAGCGTGGCCGCCTGGTTGCCGCTCCTGCCCAGGGATTCGCGCATCACGTCGGCGGTGTACGCCTCCTTCGAGGACACCGCCTCGTAGATGTAGGCCCGGCCAATCGGCTTTCGCTTGAGCAGGCCCTTGGTGTGGAGCTTGTCCATCACGGTCATAACGGTCGTGTAGGCGAGGGTGCGGTCATTCAACAGGTGCTCGAGGACGTCCCTGACCGACGCGGGCGCCTTGATGGCCCACATCCGATCCATGATCGTGGACTCCAGCTCTCCCAGGCCACGCACCATCGGACAGTCCTCTCCACCTTCGGTCAGTCCCATGCTACCGGGGATCGTAGATAGCGGCCTTGGGTCACGCGACAGCGTCCAGGCGGTCGGCCGCGACTGTGGCGCGCTGGAGGCGGATCAGGTCCTTGGGGGTATTCACGGCGCCGACGGGCACGCCGCTCCTGGCGAAGGCGATCGCGAATCGGTTCACGTCCGGTTCCCCGGTTACCAGGCAGCTCTCGTCAGCCAGGTGCGGCAGTCCGGCGGTCTGGCTGCGGGCGCCGTGCATATGGGTGGCGAAGGAGGGGAGGCCGGCATCCGGCTTGGCGCTCGGCGCCGATCAGGGTGATGTCGCCGGTGAAGCCTTCTCGCCTGAGCGTCTGCACGGCACGCAGGCCGGCCAGGGAGGCGCCCCTCGGGGGTTAGTTATCTGCACCAAGAGGAGACAGACGTCATGAGCGGCACGTACAAGGTGAGCGAATGACCTGCGGCGGACGGAGATTTCCAAGGTGGACGTGGTCACCGGCGTCGAAGTTGACTCACCAGCGGCACGGTCACCGTGGCTGGAACCGCTGAGGAGGCCCTGGTTCGCGACGCCGTCGAAGGGGCGGGCTACGAACTGACCGCAGTCTGACCTTCCTTCCGGTGAACGGATGCCTGCTGCGCGCCGTACCTCTCCATATCGGCGTACTACGAAGTGTGTTAGTAGAGTGGTGCGCCACGGAAGGTATCCGTTCACCGAGGAGAGGGCTGGTGGGAGTGCTGGAGCGGCGTCTCGCGTTGCGGGTCGTGCGCGGCTTCCTGCTCGTCATCCTCGCCTTGGGCGTATACGGGATGCACACGCTGGGGCATGCCGAGTGCAGGCACGGTGGTTCGCCGGGCGATGCGTCCGTCATGCTGCGGGAGTCTGTTTCCTCGGGAAGCCAGGGGGTCGTGCCCGGTGGGGGTATGCCCGGGCTCGATCCGACGAGCGTGTGCCTGGCCGTCCTGACCTCGTTGGTGATCGTGCTGGTGCTGGCCGCCTGGATCAAGGACCGGCGCCGTACCAGCGCGAACACCCGGTCCTCCTCATCTGTCCAGCGGGTCGCCAGACCCCCGCCGAAGACCACCTCCTTGCGCCTGGCACGTCTTTCGATGTTGCGCATATAGGCCGCCGCCCACGCGGACGGGCTCCGAGGCTGTCCGCGACCAGGCCGGCAGTCCCAACACATCGAGAGAACACACCACCATGAACAAGATTTCGTACATCGTCGCCGGGGGCGCGCTCGCTCTGCTGACCGCCTGCGGGAGCAGCGGCGACTCCAACGCCGACTCCATGGCGACACATGGGGGAATGGCCAGCAGCAGCGCCCCGGCCGCCACCTCGGCCAGCGCGCAGCCGTCGGCGTCAGCGACGTTCAACGACGCGGACGTGATGTTCGCGCAGATGATGATTCCGCACCACGAGCAGGCCGTCGAGATGGCCGACATGGCCGCCACGGGTGCCGGCGATTCGGAGGTCAAGGAGCTGGCTACCAAGATCAAGGCGGCTCAGGACCCGGAGATCCAGACCATGAAGGGCTGGCTGACCGACTGGGGCAAGCCTCTACCCGAGGGCGGAATGGGCCACGCGATGCCGGGCGTCATGTCGGAGGAGGACATGAAGAAGCTGGAGGCCGCCAAGGGTAAGGCGTTCGACAAGCTGTTCGTCCAGCAGATGATCGAACACCACAAGGGTGCGATCGACATGGCCAAGACCGAGCAGGCCAACGGTTCCGACCCGGAGGCCAAGGAACTGGCCAAGACCATCGAGACCGCGCAGCAGGCCGAGGTGGAACAACTCCAGAAGATCGCCGACAGGCTCTGACAGCCGAAGACCTGCCCGGGCGCGCTCCCGCGCCCGGGCGGTCTCATCTCGATGGAGGGTTCGACAATGTCCGGGGAACGGCGCCTTCGCATCGCGCTCGTGGCGGTGGGGGTAGTTCTTGTCGCCGGGGTGTACCCCCTGATCCGAGCCTCCCGCGGCCCCGTTCAACCACCTCCGAACGCCACCATGATGCCCATCGAGCTGTTGTAGGCGGTCGGCTCGCTGTACTGGGTGTGGACTCGGTTCCGGTCACCGAGAGAGAAGGACAGGTTCGGTTCGCAGATGCTGAAGTCCGATACCGATCCCATGTACGCCATGAGCGGTGCGTTTGGATGCCCGTCGGTGTTCGCGCTCGCCGGATGCCAGTCCGTAGCGGCTCCGCGAGGGCTTGAACGGCAGGTTTCAGACACCGGCGGTCATGCCTGACCCGCCGATGAGGACGACGTCTTCCCCCGTCCCGGTTTCCGTATGCGCGATGTTCCCCGTGTCCACATTAGTACTACACGTGAATAGTAGATCTGTTCATCGGGAGTCGGCTTCGGCGGTCACCGCTTGGGCGTAGCGCTGTTCGAGCTTGGCGAGCTTCCAGTACGCGACGCTGCCCAGCCAGGTCAGCAGGAAGGCGCCGACGATCACGTAGCCGATGGTGTTGAGGTCGATGGCGGCGAGAGCGGCCCAGGGCTGGCGGTCGGCCAGGCCGAGTTGGTCGGCGAGGATGCCGAGCAGTTCGACGGTGCCGACGGCGAAGGCGACGAAGATGGACAGGCCGGTGGTGGAGAGGTTGTAGTAGATCTTGCGGAGCGGGTTGCTGAAGGCCCAGTCGTAGGCGTGGGACATGAACGCGCCGTCGAGGGTGTCCCACAGCGACATGCCTGCGGCGAAGATCAACGGTAGCGAGATGATGGCCAGCGGAGGGAGTTGGCCGCCCGCGGCTGCTCCGGCGGAGACGCCGATCAGGCCGACCTGGGTGGCGGTGTCGAAGCCGAGCCCGAACAGCAGGCCGACCGGGTAGATGTGCCAGCTGGCGTTGATCAGCCGGGTGTAGCGGCCTTTGAGCAGGCGGTTCAGTAGGCCGCGTTCGGCCAGCAGGCGTTCGAGCCGCTCCGGTTCGTAGGCGCCGTGGCGTACCTGTCGCCACATCTTCCAGATGCCGGCGAAGATGACCAGGTTCAGCCCGGCCACCAGGTAGAGGAAGGCGCCTGAGACGGTGGTGCCGATGATGCCGCCGATGTCGGCGAACGAGCTCTGGAACCGCACGGCCGCCTGCGTGGCGAACGCGACCGCCACGGACAACGCCAGCACGACGGTGGAGTGGCCGAGCGAGAAGAACAGCCCCACGCCCTGCGAGGGCCGGCCCTTCTGCAGCAGGAGCCGGGTGGTGTCGTCGATGGCCGCGATGTGGTCGGCGTCGAAGGCGTGGCGCATGCCGAGCAGGTAGACGATCCCGGCGGCGGAGGCGAAGACGAGCTGGCCGCGGCCGTCGGTCAGGTTGTGATAGGCGGGTTGGGCGTTGTAATAGGCGAACAGTCCGAAGCCTGCCACGTGCAGGGCGGCGACGACGCCGAACAGGGGGATCAGACGTAGGACGTCGGTCCGGGTGAATCGTCGACTGCTGGTCTGCATGGGAGCCCTCCGTAGCTTCTGCACAAGGCTAGCAACTGCGGACTATTCGCTACTAAATGGCATAGCAGATGAAGCGTCCCCTGAGAAATCCGCATCGTAATCGGAATACCCATAGGGGGTATATGGTTCCGGGCGGGTGTGAGGGTCTGCCGGATCTTCCGGGAGGCCGGTCTTCCAACCTCAGAGGAGCTTGCGATGAGGAAGTTGCCGCTCGCGATCTGGGCGATGGTGCTCGGCGCCTTTGCCATGGGGGCCGACGAGTTCATCGTCGCCGGAGTCGTACGAGAGATAGCACAGGCACTCAACGTCTCGATCGGTGCGGTCGGTCATCTGGAGAGCGTGTACGCGCTCGGCGTGGCCGTCGGCGCCCCTGTGTTCACCGCGCTGGGCACCCGGTTCGGCCGGCGGTCGATGCTGCTGCTGACCACCGGCGTCTTCCTGCTCGGGAACCTGATCTCGGCCCTTGGGCCCACGTACGCGTTCATCATGTCCGGCCGGGTCGTCTCCGCGATGGCACATGGGGCGTTCCTGGGCATCGCGGCGGTCTTCGCGGCCGAGCTCGTGGATCCGGCCCGCAAGGGGCGGGCGGTGGCGGTGGTGTTCTCCGGGCTGACCGCCTCCACGATCCTCGGCGCGCCCATCGGGGCGGCGGTTGGGCAGGCGCTGGGCTGGCGGTTCACGTTCTGGACGCTGGTGGCCTTCGGCGGGCTGGCGCTGCTCGGCCTGCTGGCCGCCTTGCCCCAGCAGACCGCCGTCCACCAGCACGTCCACCAGCACGAACACCAGCCCGAGCACCAGCACGAGCACCACGGGCCCGCAGCCAGTCATGAGCAGCACGTTGCCGGGAGTGAGTTCGAGGGGCTGGACGCGCACGCGCTGGCCCATCTGGGAGGCGGTGGCCAGGGGCCGTCGATGCGCGAGCAACTGGCCGCGCTGCGCCGCCCGGCGGTGTGGGGCGCGCTGCTGACCACGATGCTCGGCTACGGCGGTGTCTTCACCAGTTACGTCTACATCGCTCCGCAGCTCACCGAGGTGACCGGGTTCGGGTCCGGCTGGGTGACGCCGTTGCTCCTGCTGTTCGGGGTGGGCCTGTTCGCGGGTAACGCGCTCGGTGGGCGGCTGGCCGACAAGAGGACCATGCCCGCCGTGATCGGCACGCTCGCCGCCTTGGCGATCGCGCTGTTCGTGATGACGTACACGATCGAGGCGCAGGCGACGGCCGTGGTGATGATGCTGGTGTTCGGCACCGCCGCCTTCGCCGTGGTGGCGCCGCTGCAGTTGCGGGTGATGACCGCGGCGGGGCACGCGCCTGACGTGGCCTCGGCGGCCAACATCTCCGCCTTCACCCTCGGCAGCGCCGTCGGCATCTATCTCGGCGGCGCGGCCATCGACGGCGGCCTCGGACTGGCCTCGGTCAACTGGGTCGGCGGCCTGCTGACCACCGCGGGCCTGCTCACAGCCCTGATCACCTGGGCGGCCCTTGACCGCCGCCAACCCGCCGACACCCACCACCACGAACCGGTGGCACACCACCACTGAACGCGATCTCCCCGGGCACCGTGCCCGGGGAGATTTCGTCATGCACGGAGTCGGGTCAGTTCCTCGCAGAAGCGGGCCAACTCTTCCTCGGAGTTGTAGTAGTGGACCGATGCACGCACAAGTTCGGAAATGTCGCGATCGGTCATGTCCAGGAGCGTTGACGGGGCCCGCGACACGCTGACGTTGATCCGGCGCTCCGCCAAGTACTCCTTGATCGTCTCGGCGGCAAAGCTGTCGAGGGTGAAGGTGACGATGCCGCAGCGTTCGGCGCCGACGTCGCGCACGGTGCAGCCGGGGATCGCCGCCAGTCGTTCCCGGAGGGTGTCGCCGAGCAGGTAGACCCGGTCCCGGATGTCCTCAAGCCCCCAGGCCAGGGCCTCGTCGATCGCGGTCGCCAAGCCGACCCGCCCTGCGACGCCGTACTCCCAGTTCTCGAACCTGCGGGCGCCCGGCTGGATCTCGAAGCGGTCGGGCGCCGTCCACCTGGCGGAACGCAGGTCGAGGAAGGGCGGATCGAGCTGGTCGAGCACGGCCCGCCGGACGTACAGCAGCCCGGTCCCGCGGGGCGCGCGCAGGTATTTGCGGCCGGTCGTGGAGAGAATGTCGCAGCGGATGTGCTCGACGTCGACGGGGATCTGGCCCACCGACTGGCACGCGTCGAGCAGGTACAGCACGCCCGCCTCAGCCGCGATCTTGCCGATCTCCGCGGCCGGGTTGACCAGGCCGCCGTTGGTGGGGATGTGAGTGACCGAGATGAGGCGTACGCGCTCGTCCATCATCGCCCGCAGCGCGTCCACGGAGAGCTGGCCGAGCCCGTCGTTGGGCACCACCTCGACCCGCACGCCATGGCGGCGGGCGACCTGCAGGTAGGCGATGAAGTTGCTGGCGTACTCGGCCTTGCTGGTCAGGATCCGGTCCCCGGGGCGGAAGGGGATGGCGTAGAAGGCCAGGTCCCAGGCGCGGGTCGCGCTGTCGACGATGGCGATCTCGTCGGGGGAGCAGTTCAGCAGCCTGGCGGCGGAGCCGTACGTCGCCTCGACGTTTTCGGCGGCGCGGGCAGCCGCCTCGTATCCGCCGATTTCGGCTTCCAGCCGGAGATGCCCGACGGTCGCCTCCAACA
The DNA here is from genome assembly GCF_043197155.1 of Nonomuraea sp. NPDC049269. NCBI lineage: Bacteria > Bacillati > Actinomycetota > Actinomycetes > Streptosporangiales > Streptosporangiaceae > Nonomuraea > Nonomuraea sp. NPDC049269. Next base: position 828,917 of record NZ_JBICSO010000001.1, on the reverse strand, counting down.
CGGGCGTGGAGGGCAGCGAGGCTCCGGCGTTGTTGAGATGGACGGTGTTCGCGGTGCCCGGGGTCAGCTCCCGGGCCCGTGCGAGGTCGATCACGTTCGCTCCACGTTCTGGGGTGAGGGGTGGCCGTTGTGTGAAGGGCCGATGAGGCGCAGGAAAGCCTGTACGCGGGGGTGGGCGGGCGCGGTGAAGAAGCGCTGCGGGGGAGCCTCTTCGATGACGTTCCCACCGTCCATGAACACCACCCGGTCGGCCACGTCACGGGCGAAGGCGGTCTCGTGCGTCACGATCACCATGGTCATGCCGTTTCCGGCCAGGTCTCGGATGACCTGCAGGACCTCGGCGTGCAATTCGGGGTCGAGCGCGGAGGTGGGCTCGTCGAACAGGATGACCTGAGGCTCCATCGCCAGTGCCCGGGCGATGGCGACGCGCTGCTTCTGCCCACCGGACAGGGTGGCCGGATAGCAGTCGCATTTCTCGTCGAGGCCCACGAGCGCGAGCAGTCGCCGTCCGAGGCCGTCCGCCTCGGTCCGGCGCAGGCCCCGTACGGAGATCGGACCCTCCATGACGTTCTGCAGTGCCGTCAGGTGCGGAAACAGGTTGAACTGCTGGAAGACCATCGCCGAACGCCGCCGGATCTCGCGCACCCGCGCGGCCCTGGAACGCCCGCGCCCGCCGCAGTCCACCTGGTTGCCGCACATGCTCACCGTGCCGGTGTCGGGCTCTTCGAGAAAGTTGAGGCAGCGGATCAGGGTGGTCTTGCCGGAGCCCGACGGGCCCATGACCACGACTACCTCTCCGGGCCGTACGTCCAGGTCGATGCCCTTGAGCACCTCGTTGTCGCCGAAGCGCTTACGCAGCCCGCGCACGCTGACGATGGGTTCTGGGGTGGTCATGTGGCGTAGGCCTTTCTCATCCGGCGTTCGAGGGCCTGCTGGCCGACCTGTAGGAGAGTGTTGATCAGCCAGTACATGAGCCCGACGATCAGCAACGCGTCCATGTAGCGGAACGTCGAGGTGCCGATGCCCTCAGCCACCCTGGTCAGCTCCACCACGGTCACCGCGGACGCAAGTGAGGTGTCTTTCATCAGCGCGATGAACCGGCTCCCAACGGGCGGCAGAGCGATCCTGATGGCCTGGGGGAGGATGACGCGGCGCAGCGTCTTCCAGTACGGCATCGCCATCGAGGCCGCCGCCTCCCACTGTCCCTTGTCGACGCTCAGGACGCCGGCGCGGAAGTTCTCGCTGAGGTAGGCGGCGGTGAACAGGGTGAACGCGATGATCGCCGACGGGATGGGGGGAATCTCCAGGCCGATCTGCGGCAGCCCGAAGTAGATGATCATGATCTGGATCAGCAGCGGTGTGCCGCGGAAGACCGACACGTACGCGGTCGCCACGGCCGAGAGGACGCGGTTGCCGGAGATCTTCGCCAGCATGATCGCGGCCCCGAGGATGCTGCCGAGGATGAAGGAGATCACACCGAGGAGAAGCGTGATCATCATGCCGGTGAGGAGGTCGGGAAAGGAGTCGACCAGCAGATCCATCAGTGCCTTCCCTGTTCAGTTCGCCGGAACCTTGGCCAGTTCCTGGGTCATGTCGAGGCCGCCCAGCCATTTGCGGGAGATGGCGGCCAGGGTGCCGTCGGCGATCATGGCGCCCAGCGCCTTGTCGACGGCCTGCTTGAAGCTCGCCGAGCCTTTCGCGAAGGAGATCCCGTTGACCTCCGATTCGAGCAGTGGTCCTGCGGTCTTGACCTTCAGATTGTTCTTCGCCGCCAGGAACGCCCCTTGGAACCGCGACACCAGCACGGCGTCGGCCCGCCCTCGCGCTACCTCGGTCAGCCCGAGTGTGGCGTTGTCGTAGGTCTTGATGTCGGCGTCGGCGACGCTCTTCTTGGCGAAGGCCGCTTGCGTGGTCCCGGCCGTCACGGCGATCTTCTTGCCCTGGAGGTCGGTCAGCCCGCCGATGGCGGAATTGGTGTCGGCCACGAAGATCGAGATCCCGTTGACCTGGTACGGGCGGGAGAAGTCCACCTGCTTGGCACGTTCCGGTGTGATGGTCTGGCCGGAGATGACGGCGTCGAACCGGCCGGCCTGAACGCCCGCGATGAAACTCTGGTAGTTGGAGGCGACGAACTCGACCTTGGCGATGCCGAGCCGCTTGGCGAGTTCGTTGGCGACGTCGACGTCGTAGCCCGCGGGCTTGCCGCCGTCCAGGAAGTTCCACGGCGGGTTCGCCTGTGTCTGGGCCACCCGGAGGATGCCGGACGTCTTGACCCGCTGCAGGAGATCGGCGGCGTCCGCGGAGCCGTGGCCGCACGCGGACAGGGCGATCAGTAGAGCGGCGGACACGAGGCTTGATCGGATACGTACGTTGTTTGCCACCGTGGGCTCCTTGTGACGCGGTAGTAGCCCGGCTCTGAACCCCCGTGAACCGTGGACATCCCCTGGATAGGGCTTATCTGTCCATGGCACATACGGTGGGCCAAAATGTCCGGAGCGTCAAGTACCCCCACGGGGTAATTTGTCGTATGTGCTGCTCATCACGGGTGAGTAGCCAAGGTTGTCGGGTAAGGGGGTCACATTTACGGACTTGGGGAGGTTAGTCCAGCCAGCCCAAGCGGGCCGCGCGTACGCCGGCCTGGAAGCGGCTGCTCGCGCCCAGCATCGTTGTCAGCTCGCCGACCAGCCGGGTCACGGTGCGCGTGGAGACACCCAGCCTGCGGGCGATCACGTCGTCCTTGGTGCCGGCCGCGAGCAGGAGGAGCACCGCGCGTTGCTGCTCAGTCAGCGCCGTGCCGTCAGCGGAGCGAGGTACGTCCTGCGGTTCCGACGCCGTCAGCCAGAGGTAGTCGTAGATCGTGGCCAGGGACCTCACCACGTTGGCGCCGCGGATCAGCACGGCCCCCGCCCCGACGTCCTCGGGGTCGGCCTGGACGACCGCGACCCGCCGGTCGTACACCAGCATGCGCGTCGGTACGACCGGCGCGACCCGGACCTCGACGCCCTCCGCCACGCGGTCGCGCAGATGATCGCGCATCAGCGGGTCGGACAGCGTGATCTGCGCGTGAATGCTGCGGATGCGGACGCCTCTGCCCAGCGAGATCTTGGTGCGTTCGGTGCCACCGTCCAGTCCCCGCGCGGACCAGGTGGCGGCCGGGTGCATGCCCACGATCTCGTGCCGGGCCATCTCCGCCAGTTCGTTGAGGCGCTGGTTGAGCCGGGTGGCACGCTCCTGCCGCGGATAGAACTCCACCTGGGTGTCGTCGTGCGGCCGCTGTGCCAGCCCCAGGTAGTCCCGAGCCAGAGAGGCGGTCAGAACGTGCTGTTCCACGAGCTTGTCCAGGGCTCGATGACCGTGTTCGAGGCTGAGCGCCAGCGCTGTGGACGTCTCGACGCTCAGCTCGGACCCGGGGATGAGCAGGCCGAGACGGACCAGGCGGTCGCGCGCGGCGGCCCGCTGCCGTGCGGTGAGGCCCAGAGCGGCCGACGCGTCGGCGACGCTCTCGCCTCTGGTGTGGACGCGTTCGTACAGGGCCTGCGCGAGGCGGTCGGCCTCGGCAGGGGGATCATCGCTCACGTCACAGTCCCCGTCATCGCGAAAAACATGACATATCGCCAAGTGATTCACCAAACCGGCGTGTCTTGTTCGCGCCATGGCGTGATCTCGAACCCTCCAAGGCCCGCCACTCGGCTCCCGGTGCGGCAAGATTTCCACCTAGGCGCGCGCCGATTTCCACCGTTTCGATACTTGGAGGATGGATGATCACTGTCGCCTACAGCCTGACCACCTACCGCGTTAACGGCCTTTCCGAGGCGAGCTGCGAACACTGCCTGGCGAGCATTCGCTCCGAGCTCATCCTGGTGCCCGGCATCGTCGGCGTCGACCTGAACGCCGAGGAGTCGAAGATCAGCGTCCTGACCGACGGCCCGGTCGACGACGCCTGGATCAGGGACGCCATCGATGCCGCCGGCTGCGACATCCTGAGCTCCTGACCAGGTGCCCTTCCGGACGCCGGCATGCCCCGCGTCCGGAAGGGCTCATTCAGGGTGACGAGCCCGGCGGCGCCTGTCCGTCTATACCGTCTGCTCGGCGGGTTCGAGTCCGGCGAGGAGGTTGAAGGAGCCGGTCAGCAGGTTCAGGGCGACCAGACCGGGGATCTCGGCGATGATCCGGTCGTTCCATCCGTGTCCGCGTAGGTCGGCGATGTCCTGGTCGGTGAGTGAGGACGGTTCGGCCAGGACGCGGACGGCGACCGCGATGAGGGCGGCCTCACGGGCGTCGGCGGAGGTGCCCTGCCGGGCAAGGGCGATGTCGGCGTCGCTCAGCCCCGCCGCCCGGGCTGCCTGCGTGTGCGCGTCCATGCAGAGGCCGCAGCCGATCCATTCCTGCAAGGCGAGCGAGATCTTCTCGCTCAGGCTACGGGGAAGTTTGCTCCGTTTCATGGCGCCTGAGAGGTCGAGGTAGCCCTGGAGCATCGCCGGCGAGTGGGCCATGGTGGACACCATCTCACCGACATTCCCCCTGCGGCTGATGATGTCGTTCAGCAGCTCGCGTGACTTGCCGGGCGCATCAGCGGGGTCGAGTGCGGTCAGGCGTCGCATATGTTCCCTCCTCAGACTTATGGTGTGGATACTATACCCCTGCACCGTATAGGAGTGGATCATGTCGCCAGAATGCCGGCTCGCCGAACACCTCGCCCGTTGGCTCGGCTCATGGCCGCCGCGTCGCGAGCTTGACATCGTCGGCGAGCCGGGACGGGCGCTGCCCGGTTGGGATGGCAGGTTTCATCCCGTGCTCGGGGTTGCGACGCCGGAGCGCGGCGTGCTCTCTGTCCCACCGGAGCATGCCGATCCGGTCGCGCGGAGATACGCCGGAGTGGGGACGCTCACGGCGTTGGGGCCGCGGCTTCCCGAGATGGTCGGTTATCCGAAGCGGGGCTGGTTCACCGCCGTGTACCGGTGGACGGCCGACCCCGCAGTCCTTCCTGAGCCGGGAGCGTGGGTTTCGGCTGCCGATCCGGAGGTTCCGGAGTGGTTGCGCGTCTTCGGCGGGGACGTGCTGGTCGCCCGGGATGTGGAGACGGGTGCCCACCTGGCGGGTGTGGGGGTCAAGCGCCATGACGTGTACGGGCATGAGCTGGCCGTCGTGACCGTCCCCGAGGTGCGGGGGCGAGGCTTGGCGCGCGGGCTCATCGCGCAGGCCGCGCGGCGGGTTCTCGACGAAGGGGCGATACCCACGTACATGCATGCCCTCGACAACCATGCCTCGGCCGCCGTGGCGACGGGGGCGGGCTTTGCCGACCGCGGATGGACCTCCTACGGCCTGACGGAAGAAACGACAGTGGCCAGGCCGCCCGGATTCGACGTCATCGCCGGCAGTCTGGATCGAGAACCTTCGTGACGCCCTGGCCGGGAGGGGTCGTCCGCGGCGAGCACGTTCACCATCGAGCGGTGACCAGCCAGGCCGCGCTCCTGAGAAAGACTCCGGCCGCCGTCTCGTGCGAGGCGAGGCGCTCGCGGAGCGCGTCGAGCATCTTGGCTCTCGTCGTTTCGTCAGCCTTGTCGAGCAGGCTGCTCACCGGGCCCATCTGGGCGACGAAGCCGAGCACGTCGTTCACGTTGTCCCCGAGCCTCATGGGCTCGTCTACGGGGTCCACGCTGATCTGGGTGTAGCCGGCTGTATGCAGGAGATCGGTGATCCGACTGGATGCCGCCAGGGAGAAGGGCCCCGGGCCGTCGCCGGCAAGGGAACCGGGCAACGGGACGAACGAGGCCAGGACCGCGCCCAGCTCGGCGATCCATTCGTTTTCGAGCGGTTTCCGCCAGCACAGGAACGCCAGACGCCCACCGGGGCGAGTCGCCCGCCCAATGTTGGTGAAGGCCGCCACGGGATCGTTGAAGAACATCACCCCGAAACGGCTGATCACCGCATCGACGCTCGCCGCGGCGAAGGGGTGAACCTGGGCGTCGGCCTGTTCGAAGCGCGTGTTGCCGAGGTTCTCGCTCTCGGCTCGGTGGCGGGCCTGCTCCAGCAAGGGAGCGGACAGGTCGATGCCGAGTGCCTGGCCGTTTTGTGTGCTCCGAGCGGCCATGCAGGTGGTCTGGCCGCTTCCGCACCCGATGTCGAGCACGTGGTCCCCGGGAGCGATGGCGGCCGCCTCGAACAGGTGGGGACTGATCCTTTGCATCATCTGGTCGTAGCGATCCCGGTGGGCGACCCAGTGTCGGCCGTCGCCCTCGTTCCACGCCTTGGCCTGTTCGGGGTTGGCGACGGACGTAAGTTCGTTGTGCGACATAGAAAACTCCCTTAACTCGTACGTTCATGTACGAGAAGACCCTATCGGACGATCTACTATCAATCGATAGTACTCATGTCGGATAGTAGTATGACGCCGTGCAGGATGAACTGGATCGGGCGGTCGCCGTTCTCGGCCCGCTGGAGGGGCGGCTCATGCGGGCCGTCTGGACCGGAGCGGTCGCGGAGCCGTTCGTGGTCCGGGACGTGCAGGAACTGGTGCCGGAGCTGGCCTACACCACCGTGATGACCACGTTGCGAAGGCTGGCCGACAAGGGATTGCTGGCCGCTCATGCCGAGCCGGGCCGCCGCGCTCACGCGTACCGGGCCGCGGTCACGCCCGCTCAGTTCCTCTCCCAGTCGAGCCGTCAGGCCGCCGCGAGCTTCGTGGACAAGTACGGCGACGCCGCACTGGCCGCTTTCGCCGCCCACCTCGACGGCCTGTCGCCCGAACAGCGGCGCCGCCTGCAGGAGCTGACCGAGTGATCGTCTACCTCTGGCGGCACAACCGCATCGGCCTGGCCGTGCTGACCGGACTGGTCGGCGTCCGCCTGGTGTGGCACCCCAACGTTTCCGCCGGGATGACGATGGCCCAGTGCTGGCTCGTCTCCATCGCCGTCGTGTCCGGGGCAAGCCTGCTGGCTGTCGCCGCCCGCGCCACCTGGCTCGGCGTCGCCGCCGCCCGCAGCCTGGCCGTACTCCCGCGGGCGGCCGAACCGGCCGGTCTCAAGGGCGCGATACGGCGAACCGGCGCTCCAGGTGTCGTCTGCCTGGCCGGTGCGGACCCGGCGGCCTTCTGCGCGGGAGCGCTGCGGCCACGGCTCTACCTCACCGCCGGGGCCGCCGAGATGCTCCCGGCCGAGGAGCTCGACGCGATCCTCATCCACGAGGCCGCACACGCCCGGCGCCGCGACCCGTTGCGCCGTCTCATCCTCCGCGCCACCGCTGACGTGCTGTTCTACCTTCCTCTGGCACGATGGTGGTTCCGGCGGCAGAGCGAACGGGCCGAGCTGTCAGCCGACCGAGCCGCGATCGACCGGCTGGGCGCCAAGGCGGTGGCACGGGCACTGACCCGCATGGACGGCGCCGGCCTCGCACCGGCAACAGCCGCGGCTTTCGACGGCGCCGCCGAGGCCAGGGTCGCTCAACTGCTAGGCGACAGTTTGCCGATCCGCAGGCCGTCCAGAGCCGGAGTGATCTTCTCCCTGACCGGCCTCCTTGTGGTCGTCAGCCTGGTCATGTGCATCGCGCAGGCAGCGTGGACGCCTTGACGGCACCGGTGTGGGATGTGTCTAGTGCGTCGGCTTTGGCCTTGCGCTGCTGGGCCGCTGAGGCGTCGAGGGTGACGCGGGTCGAATCTCGAACAACGTCAAGCTTTTCACATGGTCGTTCCACCATCCATGATCGGGATCAGAGCGTGGAGGACCAAAGCTGGCGCAGTGTGGGCGGTCTCACTGGTTCGGCGGACACTTGATCTCCGAGCAAGGAGGTCAAGGGCGAACCGCGCCGAGCAGGCGGGCGCGCCAGTAGTCGTCGAGGTCGGACACCTTGATGACGTCTCCGGTCTGTGGCGCGTGGACCATCTTCCCATTGCCCGCGTACATGCCCATGTGTCCCAGCCCCTTGCTGAAGAGCAGGTCCCCGGGCTGCAGCTCGTCCAGCGATTCGCCGAACCGGTTCACTATCTTTCATAGTAGATCTGCCGAGGCTGAGGCATCTTCGCACCAAATCGACTTCACCGCCGAGTCGCGTTCCCACATGTCCGTCCGTCTACCGCATTGCGCTGGACCAGCAGCAGCACCCGAAGCCCGACGTACTACGTTGCCCGCGTCGAGTGCTGTGCCTGCGCCGCGTCACGAATCGTGCTTGCGACAGTCGTGGGGGGGGGGGCCCGGGCCCGGGCCCCCCCCCCCCCCCGGGGCCGCCCCCCCCCCCCCCCCCCACCCCGGGCGGGGGCCCCACCCCCACCCCCGTCGCGTCCGGCGGGCGGCCGGGGGGGGGGGGGCGCCCCCCGCGGGGGGGGGGGGGCGCGGGGGGGGGGGCGGGGGCCCCCCCCCCCCCCCCCCCCCCCCCCCCGACCGCGTGGACCGTACTCGCGACCGCCGTCAAGCAGGTACGTCGAGTACCGTGCCCGCGCCGACCGTCAGGCCGCCCTCGCGGATCGCGAAGCCGAGACCCGGCTCCAGCGCGACCGCCTTGCCCAGCTCGACCCGCACCTCGACCGTGTCGCCCGGCTGGGCGGGGTCGTCCAGGAGCAGCTCGCCGGGTACGTCGGTGGTGCGCAGGTAGAACTGCGGCCGGTAGCCGGACGCGATCGGCCGGCGTCGACCGCCCTCCTCGGGCGTGAGGAGGTAGATCCGGGCGGTGAACGACCGGCGGGCCCGCTGGCTGCCGGGCGCGGCCAGCACCATGCCCCGCCGCACCTGGTCGCGGCGGACACCGCGCAGCAGTACGGCGGCGTTGTCGCCCGCCTCGCCCCGCTCCATCGTCTTGCCGAACGTCTCCACCCCGGTCACCACCGCGGTGAAGCCACCGCCGGCCCCGGCACCCGGCCCGGCGCCGTCGTCGAACCCGACGACGCCCACCGTGTCGCCCACGCGGACCGTGCCGCGCTCGATGGCGCCCGTGACGACCGTGCCCCGGCCGGTGACCGTGAGCACGTTCTCCACCGGCATCAGGAACGGCGCGTCCACGTACCGCACCGGCACCGGGATGTGGTCGTCGACCGCCTGGAGCAGCGTGCCGATCGACGCCGTCCACTCGGGGTCGCCTTCCAGCGCCCGCAGCCCGGAGACCCGGACCATCGGGACGTCCCGGTAGCCGTGCTCGGCGAGCAGGTCGTGCAGCTCCAGTTCGACCAGGTCGGTCAGCTCCGGGTCGGCGCCGTCGGCCTTGTTGACCGCGACGACCAGGTGCTCGACGCCGACGCGCCGGGCGAGCAGCACGTGCTCCCTGGTCTGCGGCATGATGCCGTCCTGGGCGGACACGACGAGGATCGCGCCGTCGAGCTGCGCCGCCCCCGTGATCATGTTCTTCACGTAGTCGGCGTGGCCCGGCATGTCCACGTGGGCGTAGTGCCTGGTGTCGGTCTCGTACTCGACGTGCGAGATGTTGATCGTGATGCCGCGCACGGCCTCCTCGGGCGTGCGGTCGATCCGCTCGAACGGCGTGTACGTCGCCTGCCCCCGCTGCGCGAGCACCTTGGTGATCGCGGCGGTCAGCGTGGTCTTGCCGTGGTCGACGTGGCCCATCGTGCCGATGTTGAGATGCGGCTTGTTACGGACATAGGCCTGCTTGGCCATGATGTTCTTCCTCTTGGAGTCCTGGATGTGCTGTGACCCGCACGGGCCGACTACCTCCCCCCGCCGGGTCACCACAGAGACATCCGGGAAAAAGACTTACGGGAAGAGGTCAGCGCTCCAGGCCGTCGCAGGCACGCTCGAACGCGCCCGCGTTGGCGGGCGTCGCGAGGTGATCGTGCCTGAACATGAGGACCATAGTGGGACCCTCAGCGCCGCCACGCAACGCAATATTCCCGCCGGTCTTCCGGCACCGCCCCGATCGTCAGGCACCGGGCAGTGTGTCCCTTGAAACGCAACGGCTGGACGGTCGCCGAGTGGGTGGGCGACCGCAGCCCGGATGCCACTCGGCGGCTGTTGAACCGCGCTGGGACACCTCGGGTGCGATGAGTGCCGTCCGCCGGTTCGCCGTCACCCGTCTGGCGCCCTCAACAAGATCGGAGAGGCCGGGCCGCCACGCGACCCCGGCGACCCAATGCTCGACCACAGTTGATCAAACACGCGGCACGGACGTTGAGTTTCCTGCCAGGGCGTGCCGGTAGGCCCAGTCGTTCGCTGTCACATCTGGTCGGCCAGCCCGTTGGCGGCTTCAACGGCGATGTCGATGGCGCGGGTCGCGAGTGGCGATTGGGTGCGTCCGGCCGGCCAGTACAGGTACCACGTGCAGGCGGGCGATGGTCGCAGTCGATGGATGCTGAGCCGGTCGTCGGACCAGACATCGGACCCGTGGAGGCCGAGCCATGGCAGCACCGCCGAGCCTATGCCCGCCCGTACCATTGACACGATGGTTTCGTGGCCCGCGGTTCGGAACACGATCCGCGGCCGCGCGCCATCGCCGGCGAGCGTCCGCTCCAACCATTTCTGGTGATCGGTGGGAGGCCAGGCGACCATCGGAGCATCGTCGAGCAACTCCACCCGTACTGGACCATCGGGGAACGCGCCGGCGCGGGCCACCAGGAGGTACGGCTCTTCGAGCAGCTCGACGTGCTCGACGTCGCCTTCGATCCGGCCGTAGTGGAACAACAGGTCGAGATCTCCGATCTGCGGATCCTCCGGCCCCGCCTCGGACAGCCTGATGTCGCAGCCGGGGTGCTCCTCCAGCAGCCGGCGCACGACGGCCGGCAGGATCAGCTTGGTCGAGCCCTGGAAGGTGCCGATGTCGATCCGGCCGTTACCCGCCCTGAAACGATCGACGGCGTCGGCCAGCGCCTCCGCCTTCGTGAGCAGCTCGCGCCCGTGGGTCAAGACCACCTCGCCAAGTGGAGTGATCCGTACCGGCCTGGGACCTCCGGGCCGGTCGAAGACGGCACCACCGACGGCCTTCTCCAACGCGGCGATCTGCTGGCTCACCGACGATTGGGTGTAGCCGAGCCGACCCGCGGCTCGTCCGAACGTTCCTTCCTCGGCGATAGCGGCCATGGTCCTCAGATAGCGCAGCTCGACGTCCGCCATAACGCCACAGCATAGCGAATAGCGATTAATTTGATCGAAAACAATCGCTTTTCTTGATGTTCTGGGTGACTCTAAGGTCATCGACATGACGGTCTACAGCACATCCATTCCGGACGCGGCGGCGCTCAGCAGCCCACCATCCCGCCTGGCGGCGACTCATTACGTGAGTCGATCAGGCCCACATCCCGGTGGCCATCCCGTGCGTCTCGTGGGTTCGGCCCCGCCATGAAGCCGTCCAGTGACATCGTGAAGTGCCAGAACACCTTCCCGCCGCGGTCCGCGGCGCCTTCTCACACCGCTGGGCCATCGCGGAGTACGCCACGCACGGTGTCGAGCCGTACACCCGGGTCGAGCTCCGGCAGCCACCAGGTTGCGCCGGCCTTCGCGTACGGCTCGGGATCGACGCCGGGCGGCAGGCTGATGGCGATGTCGTAGGCGGCCATTTCGCCATGTCGCAGTTCGGTGAGGGTGCCGACGACCTCAGCGAGCTGGTCCGGGTGCTCCAGATTGATCGGGAAGAAGCCGTCGAGCCGGGCGGCCCGGCGGATCGGCTTGGCGTTGCCGGGGAATCCGGCGGCCCACACCGGCACGCCGGGCCGCTGAACCGGCCGCGGCAGGAACGTGATGTCGTCGACGGTGTAGTGCTCGCCGCGATGGCGCACCGGCTCGCCGGACCATGCGGTGGCCAGGATCGTCAAGGACTCGTCGAGCATCCGCCCGCGCTGCCGGTCGTCGAGCTGCTCGCCGGTCTTGGACAGCTCGCCGCCGAACCGGTCGCTGCCCAGGCCGACGCCGAGGGTGAGGCGGCCGGCGCTGAGCCGATCCAGTGTCGCGGTCTCGCGTGCGACCTTGACCGGTCGCCGGCGGGCAAGCGTCGACACCATCGGGCCGAGCCGCAGCCGCTCGGTCGCGGTCGCGACCGCCGCCAGCGCGATCCACGGGTCGGCGACCTGATGGACCGGCGCCCGCCAGGACAGGTGATCCCACACGAAGAAACCGTCCCACCCGGCTTCCTCAGCGTCGGCGGCCAGGCGCGCCACTGCCCGTGGGTCGGCGAGGTCGTCGAAGAGCGGCAGCCAGAGTGCCGACCGTAGCCGGTTCATGAGCGGCCCCCTTCCGTGTGCCGCACCAGACCCGACACGAAGTCATTCCACACCGGCCCCGGCAGGTCATGTCCGGCCCCCTCCAGGACCAGTAGCTCGGCATCGGGGATCGCGTCGCGTAGCGCCTGTCCGTGCGGCAGGGGCAGGAAGGGGTCGTGGTCGCCGTGGACCACGAGCGTCGGCGCCGCGATGTCGCCGAAGCCGCCTCGCGCAGGCCCATCGAGCCCGATGGCGTAGTGGTTGACCAGAGTCGAGGCGTAGCTCCTGGTGCGCGCCACGTCACGTTCGGCCAACGCTCGAATCGCGGTCTCGTCGAAGTACGGAGAGCCACCGGCGAACGCCCTCGCACCGGCGACCACGTACTCGACGACCGCGGCCGCGTCGCGGGAATCAGGCTCGGCCGGCATGGCCAGCCCGCTCGAGGGCGGCGGGAGGTCGTCGGCCCCGGTCGAGGCCGAGACGAACGTCAGCGACGCGACCCGATCGGGATGGTCCACACCGAGGATGAGCCCGCTCCCGCCGAACATCGACTGACAGACCACGTGGGCGCGCTCGATGCCCAAGGCGTCGTGGACGCCGAGTACGTCCAGGGTCAGGTCGGTGAAGGAGTACGCCGGCTGTCCCGGCGGGTAGTAGGTCGACCGGCCGGTGTCGCGATGGTCGTACCGGATCACGAACCGGCCACGGGCGGCGATGCGTTCGCACAGTTCGGCGTCCCACCACAGCATTGAGGCAGACGCCCCGGCCACCAGTGTGATCGCCGGGGTGGCGCGGTCTCCGAAGGTCTCGACACACAACTCGACGCCGTTGATCTCGAGGAGCTGCTCGCCGTTGGATTGATTAGTGTTCATGTCCGGCACGCTATGCCTGGCAGCTTCATCGTGAAAAGTGATGATTTTCGATCGTTTTGATCGCTTATGCTGATGGGTGTGGTCAGGCTGGAACGCACGAAGACCCACCTGGTCTGTGAGCAGGGCCGCAAGCTGTCGGCCGCGGTGGTGACCGCCGGGCAGCAGGGCGATAGCCCCGACGTCGGCGGGGGAGTGAGGCGTGCATTCCGGGCAAGGCCGACCAAGACGCTCACCAACGTAGTCATAGGTAGCGCTGAGCCAGCAGATGGGCGATCGCCCAGTCCTGCATGGCAACGCTGGCGGTCTTGAAGACCGTGCGTCCTGTGCTGCTGGGCGCGCCGTCCGTCAGGGCGGTTCCCGGCTCGATCAGATGGTCCTCGGTGATCACACCGTGTTCGAACGCCCCGAGCGTGGATGTCGAGTTCTCACCCGGTGGCGTGAAGGGGATTCCCCCGTACGAGGGAGGCGCGCCATTGCCCCTTGACGGGAGGCTTGCGGCGTCATAGATGTTCGACGTCTGGAGGGCATGTGGCTGCTTCGCTGCGGGTGCGGGTGGCGGTTTATCTGCTGCTGTGTGGGCTGGTGCCGTGGGCTGCGGTGAAGACGGTGTGGACTTTTGGTGGTGATGCCCTTGGAGTGAGAGGCGCGGTCTGGCTGCGGGGGGTCGAGAGCGATGGGGATGCCGTCTATCGGGCGTTGGCGGCTGTTGGCGTTGATCTGACGGTGCTGATGGCGCTGCTTGGGGTGTTTCTCGCTCTTGGGCTGGTGCATCGGTGGGGGATGGTCTTTCCGCGATGGACCCTGCTTCTCGCTGGGCGTCGGGTGCCTGCCCTCTTGCCCCTGATTCCGGCCTGGGGGGTGGGGCTGTGCCTGGGGGTGTACGGGGCTGTGCTGCTGGTCATGGTGCCGCTCAGCCTTGTCGGGGTGATTTCGCGGTTTGCGCCACCGGCGCCCTTCACCACCAGTGGGGACGTGACATGGATGATCTTGTTTGGGGGGCTGGCCTTCGGAGGGCTCGGGAGCGCTCTTGTCGTGGGGGCGTGGTCCTACGGTCGGATTGTGCGCCCTGGCTTCACCTTGTTCGGTCCCGCTGTCCACCGGCGCAAACGAGAGTGATCTCGGCATTCCGTCAGCTCGATGGTCGGCTGCGGTGGGGGCAAGCCGCTGCGGGTGCTGAGCAAGACTCCTCTGAGACGGCGGGTTCCGGTGCGGGCTTGTCCGGTTCCGCCGTCACCGGAGTGGCGGGGACGAGCAGGGCTAACAGTCCTAAAGCGACGCTCGCGATCCCCGCTTTCCATCTGGCCATGGGTACTCCCTTCGTGGAAGAGCGTTGGGCGAAGGAGATCGTCAGCCGCTGGACAGGCTCTGGATCTTTACTGAACATCGCCACTACACTGTGGCGGTGCTTGTCATCCAGGTGCTTGGCCGCCTGCGCGTGTGGCACGATGATCGCGAGGTCGATGCCGGGCCGCCCGCCCGCCGCCTGATGCTGGGGGTCTTGGCGCTCAACGCCGGGCGGCTGACCACCCGCCGGGAGCTGATCGAGTCACTGTGGGGCGAACGGCCGCCGTCAAGCGCGGTCAGCATGGTGCACACCTACACCAAACACCTGCGCCGCCTGCTCGACCCGAGGCACAGCCCACGCGACCAGGGTGGTGTGCTCTCCACCGTCGGCGACGGCTACCTGCTCCGCCTGCCGGAGGACGCCCTCGACCTGCTGCGCTTCCGGCGTATGGTGGCAGCCGCGCAGCAGGCCGGAAGCGACGGCGCCCCGGCGCGAGCGGCCGCGCTCTTCCGCGAGGCGCTGCGGCTGTGGGAGGGCGACGATCCCCTGTGCGACGTGCCGGCGCTCGAGGGCCACCCCAAGGTGTGGGGCCTCAAGGCTGAGCGCCGCCGCGCGCAGCTGTCCTACTGGGACCTGATGCTGCGGGCGGGCAACGCCGCGGAGGTCATCGCCGCGCTGGCGGTGCAGGGCGCGGCGAACCCGCTCGACGAGGCGGTGCAGGCCACGCTGATCCGCGCGTACCAGGCGACGGGCCAGCGGACGATCGCCTTCGAGCGGTACGAGGCCACCCGCCTCGTGCTGGCCGAGGAGTTGGGCGTGGAGCCGAGCGGGGAGCTCGAACGGGCGCACCGGCAGCTGCTCGAGGAGCAGGAAAGCCGTGGTGTGCCAAGGATTCCGCAGCAGCTCCCGGCGCCGGTGCCGGACTTCACCGGACGCGCCGACGAGCTGGCCCTGCTTGACGCCACGAACGTTCGCCGCCCACCGGGGATCGCGGTCGTCTGCGGCACCGCGGGCGTGGGCAAGACGGCGCTCGCCGTCCACTGGGGTCACCACAACCGCGAGCTGTTCCCCGACGGGCGCATCTACCTCGACCTGCGCGGCGACCACGCCGAACACGCGCTGCCCCCGCACGAGGCGCTGGGCCGCCTGCTGACCGCCGTCGGCGTGTCCGATCAGGACATTCCTGCCGACACCCAGTCACGGGCCGCGCGCTGGCGCACCGAGACCGACGGCCGCAGGCTGCTTGTGCTGCTTGACAACGCGGCCTCGGCCGAGCAGGTACGGCCGCTGCTGCCCGGCACGCACGACACTCTCATGCTGATCACCAGCCGGGACAGGCTGGCCACCCTGGTCGCCCTGCACGGTGCGCACCGCATCGAACTGGATCTGCTGCCCCGCACCGACGCCGTCCACCTGCTGCGCCGGCTGCTGGGCGAGCGGGCGGGCACCGATCCCGACAGCGTCGACTCGCTTGCCACCATCTGCGCCTGCCTGCCGCTGGCGCTGCGCCTGGCCGCCGAGTACGCCGGGGCGGTGGAGCACCTGCCGCTGGCCGGCGTGGTGACGCGGCTGCACCGGGCCGGACCGCTGGATCTGCTCGACCCGGGTGGCGGGGCGGCGATCCGGCACGTCTTCGGCTGCTCGTACCGGCTGCTCGACGCCGAGGCGCAGCGCCTGTTCCGGTTGCTGAGCCTGAACCCGGCGCCGCACTCCACGCTGGCCTGCGTGGCGGCGCTGTCGGACGTCGACGAGATCGGCGCGGCCCGGCTCCTGCACCGGCTCGCCTCGGCCCACCTGCTGCGATGCGATGCCTTGGGGCGCTTCGGGTTTCACGACCTTCTGCGTGCGTACGCCGCCGAGATGAGCCTTGCCACGGACGGTGAGGCCGAGCGGCAGGCGGCCATGGACAGGCTGCTGGAGCACTACTGCGGGACCGCCGTCGAGGCGAGCGGCGCCCTCTACCCAGGGTGGAGCGGGAGCTGGCGGCACGCCGGGCTCGCCCTCAAGCCCAGCGGCGTCGCCCTCTCGCCGGGCGCGGCACTGTCGTGGTTGGACAGCGAGCTGGCGTCGTTCGGCACGATCTGCCAGTTCGCGGTCAGGCAGGGACGGCCGGAGCGGGCGGTCACCCTTGCCGCCGCGTTACACCGTTACCTGGAGGCGGGGCACGGCACCGAGGCCCTGTCGATCTACGAGTGCGCCGTCGACGCCGCGCGGGAGATGGGAGACACGGAGGCCGAGGCGCATCTGCGGACCAACGCCGGCGTCATCCTGCGGCTGCTCGGCCGGTACGCTTCGGCCGTTGAGGAACTGAGCGAGGCGCTGGAACTGTGCCGGCGCACCGGCAACCGCCACGGCCAGGCCCGCGCGCTGTCCAATCTGGGCATCATCGAGGAACGCCTCGGCGAGTTCGCCTCGTCGGCCGCCCGGCACAGCGAGGCCATCTCGCTCTACCGCGAGATCGACGACCCCTTCGGCCAGGCGGCGGCGCTGACCAACCTGGGCAACCTCGAGGAGTCGATCGGCGAGGACACCGAGGCGGCGCAGCACTTCCTGGCCGCGCACGACATCTTCGCCGCGCTCGGCGAGCGTGCCGGACAGGCCATCGCCCTGTCCAACCTCGGCCAGATCTACAGCTCGCTGGGCGAGGACACTCTTGCCGTCGCGAAACTGCGCGAGGCGCTGAGCCTGTTCCGCGAGATCGAGCACCGTGACGGGGAAGCGACCGCGCTGAGCAACCTCGGCACCGCCCTGTGCCGTCAGGCGAAATTCGACGAGTCCCTGTGGCACCTGGAGCAGGCGCTCGAGATCTTCCAGTCGACCAAGCACCGGTACGGTGAGGCGAGTGTCCTCAACGCGATCGGTGAGACGTTGCGCACCATGGGCCGTGACGGCGAGGCGGCGCAGCGGCACCGGCTGGCGCTGGAGATCGCCGCCGAGACCGGCGACGAGGACGAGCGCGGCCGTGCCGCCGCCGCGCTTGAAAGCCTCGGCTGAGGCCCGCAGGTGTGAGAGGGCGGTTGCGTTCCCACCGGCCGCCTGACCTAAGGATGAAGGCCCTGCGGCCTCATGGTGTGGGCGCCGGGTTGAGCATGGGCTCGATGGAATCCCACGTGGGAGGCTCCGGCCACCCGTCGTCACCCGCGGCGTCCGGTCCCGCCGATGCCGATGCTGAGCCCGCGTCCCGGCCCTCCAGGCCGATGACCACGCAGGCCAGCAGGTGCTCGCCGGGCGGCAGGTCGCCCGTCAGCGTGGGGATCGTGGTACGCGGGGCGAACACGTTGGTGCCGGGCAGGGGCGTGACCAGGACGCCCTCCCGCCGCACGTTGGTGCCGGACAGGGCGGCGACCAGAGCCCCCTCCCGTCCACCGGACACGTCCTCGATCACGCACAGGCCGTGCGGCGAGTCGAGCCTGACCCGGCCGGGACCGGTGTCGACCCGGGTGGGCGGCGAATCACGGTCGATCGCGAAGGCGCCCTCGGCCGTGCGCAGCGCCCGTCCGGTCCTGATCCGGTGCACCCGTACGTGCCACGGGGGCAGCGCCACCAGCCAGGTCTCGATCTCCACGTCGTCCCAGGGAGTCCAGTGCGCGTGCAGCACACCGTCGGAGGCGGAGACGTCGTACGGCAGTTCGCACGGCCTCCAGTGCTCGCCGTCCTCGCTGAGCGCCAGCGTGCTGTCGAAGGCGCCCTGCTCCAGCTTCAGCGTCCCGGCGGGCACGCTGAAGCCGAAACGCGTGGAGTAGGCGAACTTGGCGTACTTGGCCGCACCGTGCCGCGCCCACGGGGCGTGCTGCCCCGCGCTCAGCATCACCACGTGCCGCCCCTCCTCGCAGCGCAGCAGCGCCACGCCCGCCTCCGGCTGGGTGCTGACCTCGGGCAGCGGGGGCGCGTCGGCCTCCTTGGCGGCCCAGAACGGGTGCTCCGCGGGCAGGGCGAGCGGCAGGAACGCCTTCATGGCCCAGTACGGCGAGCCAGGCGCGTTGTACTGCTCGGCCATGTGCGGCTGGGGATAGCCGTAACCGATGGTGAGCAGCCCGGAGGAATCACGGATGGGCCGGTGGGACCACCAGCGCAGGTTCCGCAGCAGATGCCCCTTGGTCACCTCCCAAGGCAGCGCCTCCACCCCGGCGAAGGCCAGCGCCCCCCAGAAAGCCGACTGCGCGAAGCGGTAGGTCAGGCTCCGGCCGAACGGGACGGCGACCCCCTCGCCGGTGAACCAGTGCTGGAAGTCCTGGGCGAACGCCGCGGCCCGCTCGCGGAAGCGCTCGGCCCGGGCAGGGTCGTCGCCGAGCGCCGCGTAGATGAGGCCGTAGTAGTGCATGGCGAACGGGATGTAGTAGTCGCGCTGCCACTTGGGCCCGTCGGAGTACCACCCGCGTCCGAGGTCGAACTCCTCCAGCCGGTCGAGCCTGGCCCTGTTGGCGTCGTGGTCGTGGGAGACCCCGACGCGGTCGAGCCCGAGCCCCACCATGACCGGGAAGAACAGCCAGTTGTTGTCGTTCGGCTCCACGGTGACCGAGTGCCGCAGCCAGGCGGCCACCGTGTCGCGTTGCCGACCGGTCAGCGGGTCCCAGATCTGCTCGGGAGCCAGGGCGAGGGTCAGGCCGAGTGCGGCGGTTTCGACCAGCCGCTGGTTCCGGTCGAAGGCCGCGCCCCAGTAGTCGGGGTGCTCAGGGTCGGTTCCGGCGGCGAGGCCATCGCGCCAGAGGTCCCAGTGATCGAACGTCCCGCCGCCGGCCGCCAGCGGCGCCAGCCCCCACAGCGGGCGTGCAAACGCTTCCAGCTCGGCGGACTCCCGGTCGTAGTGCGCCGTGCTGACCCCCAGCCGCAGCCGCCCCTTGCCCGGGCTGAACCGGGAGATCAGCGGTGCTACCAGGTCAAGGACCTGGTGCCGCAGGTCGTCTCGGTCGCTGCCAGGCCGTCCTGCGCGGTGGTCGGTGTCCACAGGCTAGCTCCTCTGCTGGGAAAGCGCTTTCACAGACAGGGTTCCCGCCGCCGCCCTCGATTGTCAACAGCCCGGCCGTCCGGCCGTGGAAGGCGCGGCCGTACGATCACCCGGCCAGATCCCGCCTGACCGGCCGAATCCCGCATGACCGTACGGTCGCCTGGCCAGTTCGCGCAGGACCGTGCGGTCAGCCGGCGAGTTCGCGCGTCGCGCGGGGCGGGGCGGTGCTGTCGCGGACGTGCAGTTCCATCGGCAGGTACACCGGCTCCCCGTCGTGCCGCTCGGTCATGAGGGTCTCCAGCATCTCGGCCGCCTGCCTGCCGAGCTGTCCCCGCGGTGCCGACACCGTGGTCAGGCCCGTGTGCGCCACGTGGTCCAGCGCGATGTCGTCGAACCCGACCACCGACAGCTCCTCGGGCACCCGCACCCCGAGCTCGCGCATCCGGGTCACCGCCCCCAGGGCCACCAGGTCGTTGTAGGTGGTGAGCGCGGTGGCGCCGGTGGCGGGCACCTCGGCGGCGGCCGTGTACCCGCAGCGGCTGGTGGACCCGCACGGCAGGATCGTGACGGACAGGCCGAACGCCTTGGCCGCCTCCAGCGCCCTGATCCGCTCGGAGTTGGCCCAGGACACCTCGGGCCCACTCAGGTAGGCGACCTGGCGGTGGCCCAGTTGCGCCAGATGGCCGCAGATCAGCATCATCCCGCCGAAGAAGTCGGCGGAGACCGCGGGCGCGGCGAGGCCGGGGACTATCCGGTCGAGCAGGACGAGCGGATGGTCCCGGGCGGTCAGGACGACCAGGTCGGCGCGCTCCATGCGGGGGGAGCAGAGCAGCACCCCGTCGCAACTGCGCATCAGGTCCTCGACCAGGTCGTGCTCGATCGAGGGGTCCTCGTCCGACTCCATGACCATGACGCGGCGCCCGTGGGAGCGGGCGACGGCCGAGACGGCCTTGAGCACTTCGGGGAAGTAGGGGTTGGCCAGGTCGGGGACCAGCACGCCGATGGTGCCCCACTCCCCGCGGGCCAGCCCCTGCGCCGCGGCGTTGGGCCGGTAGCCCAACTGCCTGACCGCGTCGTGGACGCGCGCCGCCAGGGAGGGGTCGACCTTGGTCGTGCCGTTGAGCACGCGGGAGACCGTCGAGGCCGACACCCCCGCGGCCGCCCCGACGTCGCTGATCGTCACCCGGGTCGGGCGGCCCTGCCGCGGATTGCGCACCTGCTCCTCCTAGCCCCGTGCGGCGCCGGTCAGCCGAGCAGCCCGCGCAGATGATCCAGATCTCTCCGTACGGCCGCCACCGGGTCGGCCGCCGGGTAGTGGACGTGCAGCGACAGCAGCCCGGTGTAGTCGCGTGCGCGCAACCCGGAGATGATCTCCGGCCAGCGGACCACGCCCCCGTCCGCGAACGGTTGCCACTCGCACACCCAGCCGTCCGCGGTGGAGCGCCAGACGGCGTTCTTCACTCCCATGCAGGCCATCCGATCGCCCAGCAGATCGAAGTTGAGCGCCCATGCCTCGCTGCCCTCCTTGGCCTGGTTGCCGGGGTCGGCGTAGACGCGCACGTCGTTGAGGTCGCCCGCGAGTGCGAGGGCGAGCGCGGCGGATGGATGGATCGTACCCTGATGCAGTTGGAGTGCCAGCCGTACGCCGTGCCGGGCGGCGAGGTCGGCCAGGCGGGCCAGCGCGGCCTTGGACTCCTCCAGCCCGCGGCGGTACCCGACGGCGGGGTCGTAGCGGTAGAAGCCCGTCCGCATGAGGGGGACGCCGCTCTCGCCGCAGGCCGCGATGATCGGTTCGGCGTCGGGGCCGGCGTCGAGCAGGTCGGTGGTGACGATGTCGAGGGTGAGCCCGCGGCGTTCGAGCTCCTTGGCGACGACGGCGATGCCGCCGGGGTCGGCGGGGCCGACCGTCTGCCCCTCGCGTACGAGGAGGTCCGCCCCCTCGGCGCCGACCGAGGCCACGGCCTCGGCCAGCGGGGCCGCGTCGATGGGGCCGAAGGGCTTGGTGAAGGCGAGCAGCCGCAACACGTACTCCTGAAGTGAGAAAGCGCTTGTTGAACTTCTTCCAAGGCGCCGATCGTGGCAACCCTTCCGAGGCCTTCCCGGCGCGATTCTGCTGAGAAATCCCTGTATAACGGGCATCGGTGGGCCAGGGAAGGCATCGATCGGCAGACCTTCACAAGTGAGCATCGACCTGAAATCGCTTTCTCACAAGCCTTGTATCAGGTTATGAGGCGGGTTACCCTCGGACCCACCCTCGGGTAAGCGCTTACCCGCCGCCTGAAACCCCCCTGACCTCCGCCTCCTTTGGAGGGTCCATGAATTCTCATCGGCGTTGGACCGCCGCGATGATCGCCGTATCCATGGCGTCACTGCTCGTGACGGCGTGCGGCACCTCAAGCAACGGGAGCGGAGGTGGCTCGCAGACCAAGCTGCAGATCTGGGACTTCTCCGCCGAACAGGTGAACTTCCACAAGGACATCGCCAAGCAGTTCACCAAGGAACATCCCAACATCACGATCGAGTGGCGCTCGATCACCCAGGCCGACTACATGCAGACCCTGCCGCTGGCCTTCCAGAGCAACCAGGCGCCGGACATGTTCTACTGGAACGCGACCGGGCTGTCGCAGTTGCTGGACCAGAAGTGGATCCGCCCGCTCAACCCCAGCGGGACCATCCCCGCCGACTTCACCAAGCGCTGGCCGGACGGGTCCTTCCTGGAAGGCATCAACGTGCAGGACGGGAAGACCTACGGTTTCCCGTTCTCGGAGAACCTGTACTGGGGCCCCGGCTACATGTTCCTCAACAAGCAGGTCTTCCAGGAGGCCGGGCTGGACATCAACAACCCGCCCAAGACCTGGACCGACCTCAAGAACACCTGCGCGCAGATCAAGGCCAAGACCAAGGCGCAGTGCATCGGCGCCCCCACCAAGGGCGTGGACATGCAGCGGCCCTGGTTCGGGCTGATCGGCAGCGTCTCGACGGACGAGTTCTTCGACTACAAGACGGGCAAGTTCGACCTGACCGAGCCCGGGCAGGTCAAGACCTTCGCCTTCCTCCAGGAACTCAAGAAGCTCGGGTACCTGGCGCCGGGCACCAACGACAAGAACTTCTCCCGCCAGCAGTTCGCCGCCGGGCAGTCCGGCATCTTCTTCGACGGCACCTGGGTGCCGAGCGTGTGGGCCAGCCAGGGCTTCAGCAGCGACAAGTACGTGGTGGCGCCGCGGGTCCACCCGGACGAGGGGCAGACCGGCGCGGCCGGTCGTAAGTACGACGGCAACAAGTACTGGGTCAGCTCGCAGACCAAGCATCCCGATGAAATGTGGACGTTCATCCAGTGGATGACCGACCCCAACGGCTACTTCGTCAAGCAGTACTACAAGAGCGCCTTCGGCACGCTGGCCTATGTCGACAACCAGAAGATGGTCACCGACCCGGCGCTCAAGCAGATCATGCAGATCGCCGCGCAGCCGGGCTACCGGGTCCAGCTTCCCGTGCCCCTGCTCAAGTGCCCGGACATCGCCAAGTCCAAGGCGTACGTCAACGCGCTGGCCAAGAACCCCGACGGGGAGTGGGCGGCCATGGGTGAGGCGCTGAACAGCGGCCAGTCGCTGGCGACCGTGGGCGCCGCCATCGTCAAGCAGCGGCAGACCGCCCTGGAGGAAGGGCTCAAACAGGAGGCGGCCAGCGGCCTGAAGGTGTCGATGGACTGCTACACCTTCTCCGACTGGGACTACATGAAGGACTACACCTCCGACAAGTACCGCAACTGACCGGACGGCGCCGCCGGCCGCGCGCGCCGGCGGCGCCCCTTCTTGCTCGTGAGGACATCCATGACAACCACCGCTCCCGCCCCCGGCAGGGAGAAGGTGACGGACAGGGACCGGTCGCCCGCCAAGCGTGCGCCCGAACGCGCCGATCACTCCCGCGAGCGCGTCCGCGGCCTCGACAGGGTCTGGCTGATCGTCTTCCTGGCCCCCTTCCTCCTGCTCTACCTCGGCTTCACCATCTGGCCGCTGGTCGCGACGATCTATTACTCCTTCTTCGACTGGTCGGGCATCGGCCCGATCGACCAGTTCGTCGGGGCCGGCAACTACGGCTCGATCCTGGTCGATCCGCTGTTCTGGCTCTCGGTGGTCAACACCCTGGTCTTCGCCCTGCTGACGACCGCCATCAAGCTGCCGATCTCGCTGCTGGCGGCGATCCTGCTCACCCGCAAGTGGCTGCGCGGCAAGCGGTTCTTCCGGA
The DNA here is from genome assembly GCF_043197155.1 of Nonomuraea sp. NPDC049269. Taxonomy (NCBI): domain Bacteria; kingdom Bacillati; phylum Actinomycetota; class Actinomycetes; order Streptosporangiales; family Streptosporangiaceae; genus Nonomuraea; species Nonomuraea sp. NPDC049269. The sequence goes on along the minus strand of NZ_JBICSO010000001.1, from coordinate 805,443 downwards.
CCATGTTCTTCGCGCCGCTCATCATCCCCGTCGCCATGGCGGGCCTGGTCTTCACGTACCTGCTCAACCCGTCCAACGGCGCGCTGAACGCGATCCTGCGCGACCTCGGTCTGGTCGACGAGGGGTTCGACGTGTTCGCCAACCGGTGGAGCGCGCTGCTCGTGCTCGTGCTCGTCTCCGTCTGGCAGATCTTCGGCCAGTACATGATCTACTGGATCGCGGCGCTGCAGAACGTGCCGGAGGAGGTCTACGAGGCGGCCGCCATCGACGGCGCGAGCGAGTGGAAGAAGCTCACCCGCATCACGCTGCCGATGATCAGGCCGGTCGCGGTGATCATCACCCTGCTCGGCCTCGTGAACGCCATGCACGTCTTCGGCCTGGTCGTCACCCTCACCGCGGGCGGGCCCGGCACCAGTACCTACATGGTGTCCTACTTCATCTACCAGAACGCCTTCGGCGCGGTGCCGTTCGCCTACGGCTACGCCTCGGCCGCGGCGCTGCTGTTCTCCGTCATCGCCTTCGTCCTGGTCTCCGCCCAGGGTGTCGCGGTCCGCCGGGCCCAGCGGCTCAGGAAGGAGTACGGCGTCTGATGGCGACGATCACCAAGCACACCAAGCCCACCGGGCGCAGCCAGGCCGTGCGGGCCAACCTCATCGCCCTGCCGATCCTGCTGGTCGTCGGGCTCGTGTGGGTCTATCCGTTCCTGTGGACGATCTCGGCCGCGTTCAAGACCCAGGCCGGGATGTTCACCAGCGGCGCGAGCCTCGTGCCCGACCAGCTGAACTTCGACAACTTCGTCCGGGCCTGGGTCAACGCCGGGTTCTCCGGATACTTCGTCAACACGGTGCTCTACTCGGTCGCCTCGACCCTCGTCGAGCTGGTCAAGGCCGCTCTGTGCGGCTATGTGCTGGCCAGGTACGAGTTCCCCGGCCGCACCCTGCTCTACCGGATGATCGTGGGGACGCTGTTCATCCCGGTCGCCTCGATCATCGTCCCGCAGTTCGTGCTGATCGAGCAGCTCGGCCTGCTGAACACCCGGGCCGGGGTCATCCTGGCCATGTCCGGCGGCGCCGGCGCCCTCTACGTGCTGCTGTTCGTCGGGTTCTTCTCCAGCGTCCCGACCGATCTGTTCGAGGCGGCCAAGCTCGATGGGGCGGGCTTCCTCAAGACGTTCCGTCTCATCATCCCGCTGGCCAAACCGGTCATCGCGGTGGTGGTCATCTTCCAGTTCATCAGTAGCTGGAACGAGTTCAACATCCCGCTGGTGTTCACCCTCGGCCAGCCCGACCTGCAGAACCTCGCCGTCGGGATGCTCTCCTTCCAGGGCGAGCACGCCACCGACTGGACCGGGTTCGCCGCCGGGATGACGATCTCGTTCCTGCCGATGCTGATGATCTTCCTGTTCTTCCAGAACTACTTCACGCGCGGCCTGGCCGGCGCCACGAAAGGGTGACCTTCCCGTTGAGGCACGGCGCGTTCGCCTACACCTGGGACATCGTCGGCGACCCCGCGGGGGCCGAGCGCATCGCCGGCCTCGGCGTGAGCACGGTGACCCTGCAGGCCGCCTACCACTCGGTCCGGGCCACCACCCCGTGGCATCCGCGCCACCGCATCGTGCGGGCCGACCACGCGGCGGCCTACTTCCGGCTGCGCCCCGAGCGCTGGCGCGGGCGGCTCCGGCCGTACCCGCCGAGCTGGGGGGTGCCCGACGAGGACAGGTTCGGCACGGCGCTGGCCGCGCTGGCCGGGGCCGGGCTGCGGACCGAGGCCTGGATGGTGCTCACGCACTCCTCGGTGCTGGGCGGCGAAGCGCCCGACCAGACGGTCATGAACGCCTACGGCGAGACCTTCCCCCACGCGCTCTGCCCCGCCCAGCCCGCCGTGCACGACTACGCGCTCACTCTCGTACGCGAGGTCTGCGAGCAGTACGACGTGCCCGCGCTGATGCTGGAGGCGTGCGGCTGGCTGGGCATGGAGCACGCCGGCCACCACGAGAAGACCTCCGGCGCCTCCCTGTCCGCCTGCGGCAGGGCGTTGCTGTCCCTCTGCCTCTGCCCGGCCTGCCGGGCCGGGCTGGCCGGGCGCGGCCTGGACGTCGAGGAGCTGGCGCGCGACGTGCGCGCCGCCGTGGACGGAGAGCTCCAGCAGGGCGTCCCGGCCGGGACGAGCCTGGACGAAGCGCTCGGCCGTGAGCGCGCCCAGGCCCTGTACGCGCACCGCGGCCAGGTCATCGCCGAGCTGGTCCGCGGCGTGGCGGCCCTGGCCGGTGGCCGCGAACTGCTGCTCATGGCCACCGACGACCCGCAGGTCACCGGTCCCGACGTGGGCATCGACCTGGCCGATTTCGACGCGCCGGTCGACGCCTACGTGCTCAAGTGCTGGGGCCAGGAGGAGGCGGCCCTGGCCCAGATGAAGGCCGCGGCGAGCCGCACAGAAACCCCCCTCGTCGCCAACCTCACCGTGCTGGAAGACGGCCACGCCCGGACCCCGGTCCTGGCCGCCGACCTCATCGCCGCGGGCGCGCGGCAGCTACGTTACTACCACGCCGGGCTCGGCTCGCCCGCCCGCCTGGCCAGTGTGCGAGCGGCGGCTCGCTTGAAGGAGAAACCATGATGAACGGCTTGTACGTGATGGACCCGAACCGTTTTGACGACGTCTACGGCCCGGAGGCCCGGGCCGCGATCGAGCGGCACCTGGCCATCGACTCGCCGCTGCTCACCCGTGACCAGCTCACCCCTGATGTGCTGGCCGGCCTGGAGGTGCTCGTGACCGGTTGGGGGGCGCCCAAGCTGGACGCCGAGTTCCTCGCCGCCGCGCCCAAGCTCTCGTTGGTGCTGTACGGGGCGGGCTCCATCAAGCCGATGGTCACCCCGGAGATGTGGGCCAGGGGAGTGCGCGTCACCTCGGCGGCCACCGCCAACGCGGAGCCTGTGGCCGAGTTCGCGCTCTCGCAGATCCTGTACGCGCTCAAACACGGCTGGCGCTACGTGCTGGCCGCGCGCGCCGCCGCCGCCTCCGCCCCGCGCGGACCCGAGCTCGGGGCCTACGGCGCGACGGTCGGCCTGGTCTCGCTCGGCGCCACGGGCCGGGCCACGGCGCGGCTGCTCGCCCACCACAAGCTCGACGTGCAGGCCTACGACCCGTACGCCGACCCGGCGCAGGCCGAGGCACTCGGGGTGCGCCTCGTCGGCCTGGCGGAGCTGTTCGCCACGTCCGACGTGGTCAGCCTGCACTCGCCGCTCACCCCTGAGACCGAGCGCCTGGTCGGCACCGAACTGCTGGAGTCGATGAAGCACGACGCCACACTGATCAACTCGGCGCGCGGCGGCCTGGTCGACGAGGCCGCGCTCGTGGACGTACTGAGCCGGCGGACCGACCTGTTCGCCGTCCTCGACGTCACTGACCCGGAACCGCCCGTCGCCGGGTCGCCGCTGTTCACGATGCCCAACATCGTCGTCACCCCGCACGTGGCGGGCAGCCTGGGTCACGAGCGGCGCCGCCACGGGGAGACCATGGCCGAGGAGCTCGCCCGCTACGTCGCGGAGGAGCCGCTGCTGTACGAGATCACCGAGTCCGGCCTGGCGAGAAGGGCGTGAGCACCACCACCCTGGTGCTGCTCCCACCGCACGATCCGGCCACCGAGAGCTGGCCGGACCGGCTGGGGCAGGCGGTGCCGGAGCTCGTCGTGCGCCGGCCGCGGACCCGAGAGGAGGCGGTGGGCGCGCTGGCGGAGGCCGACGCCGCCTACGGCACCCTGCCCCCGGACCTGCTGGCGCACGCCGGGCGGCTGCGCTGGCTGCAGGCCCCGCAGGCCGGCCCGCCTCCGGGGTTCTACCATCCGGCCCTGGTCGCGCACCCCGTGCGGGTCACCAACATGCGGGACACCTACACCGACCACGTGGCCGCGCACACACTGGCGCTGGTGCTCGCGCTGGCCAGGGGCCTGCCCAGGTACGCCCGCGAACAGGCGCGCGCGAACTGGGCGCCCGACTGGGACCCCGGCGCCGTGCTCGCCCTGAGCGAGGCGACCGCCCTGGTGGTGGGGGTGGGCGCGATCGGGGCCGAGGTCGGCAGGCTGCTGGCGGCGTTCGGCACCAGGGTCGTGGGCGTGGACGCCCGGCGCGGCGGCCCCGTGCCCGGCTACGCAGAGGTGCTGCCGGCCGACGCCCTCGACCGGCTGCTTCCGCAGGCGGACCTGGTCATCCTGACGGTTCCGCACACCCCCGCCACCGAGGGCCTGATGGACGCGCGGCGGCTGGCGCTGGCCAAGCCCGGGGCGTACTTCGTCAACATCGGCCGTGGCCCCACCGTCCGGCTCGACGACCTCGCCGCCGCCCTGTCCACGGGGCACCTGGCCGGCGCGGCCCTGGACGTCGCCGAGACCGAGCCGCTACCCGCAGACCACCCGCTCTGGCGGCGTCCCGACGTGCTCATCACCCCGCACGTGGGCGGCGTGGGGCCGCACGCCGACGAGCGGCGCTTCGCCGTGCTGCTGGAGAACGCCCGGCGCTTCGTGAGCGGGCGAGAACTGATCAATCTGGTTGACAAGTCCGAATGGTACTGAAGGGGTTCGTGTCACGTGAACCGGATAGCACAGGTCGAGACCTTCACCGTGGGCCTGCCCTCGCTGCGCGACTTCGCCGTCGCGGGCGGGTCCGTCGTCCAGAGCGGCCGCCCGGCCGTCAGGGTCCTGGTGAAGATCACGGCCGATGACGGCGCCTTCGGCTGGGGCGAGGCCACTCCGATCCCCTCCTGGACGTACGAGACCACCGAGTCCATCGTCTCCACCATCGAGGGCTACCTGGCCCCGGCGGCCGTCGGCCGCCCGCTGTGGGACCTCGACGGGCTCTGCCGTACCTTCGACCGCACCATCAGCAAGGGCTTCTCGATCGGCATGCCGCTGGCGCGCGCGGCGGTCGACGTGGCCTGCCACGACGCCTTCGCCCGCAGCCTGGGCGTGTCCCTCGGTGAGCTGTGGGGCCGGCGCCGGCGCGACACCATCGAGCTGGCCTGGATCGTGGCCACCGAGTCGGCGGCCGAGGCGGCCGACTCGGTGGCCGAGGGCCGCGCGCACGGCTACCGCCACCTCAAGGTCAAGGTCGGCCTGCACGACGAGGACGAGGACGTGGCCATCGTGGAGGCCGTACGCGCCGCCGCCCCCGACGCCGTGCTCTGGGTGGACGCCAACCAGGGCTACACGGCCGCCGCCGCGCTCCGGGTGGCCAGGCGCCTGGCCGGCCTGAACATCGCCGTCTTCGAGCAGCCGGTGCCGTCCAACGACATCGCCGGCCTGCGCCGCCTGCGTGACGACAGTCCCATCACGGTGGCCGTGGACGAGAGCCTGCGCCACCCGAGCGATTTGGCGACGTTCGTCCGGCTCGACGCCATCGACGTCGCCGTCGCCAAGGTGCAGCGCTGCGGCGGGCTGACCCTGGCTCTGCGCCAGTGCCAGCTCGCCGAGGACAGCGGCCTGGCGATCATGGGCTCCGGCCTCACCGAGTCCGACATCGGGCTGGCCGCCTCGCTCCACCTGTTCGCCGCGTTCGGCGTGGACACGCCCGTGGACCTCAACGGCCGGCAGTTCATCACCAGCCCTTACGCCACTGATCCGGTCATCACCATCGCCGACGGCGTCGCCCACGTGCCCACCGGCCCCGGCCTGGGGATCGGCGTGGACGAGCAGGTGGTCCGCGCGCTCGCTCTTTGACGACGGGCTGAAATACTCGCTTGCCTGGCGGGCCGCCGCTCAGCATAGTGATCACGGTGAGCGATATGCCCGAGCGGTGGAGCAAGGCCAGCGTCTATCCCGACATGTGGGCGGATCCCGACGAGGATCCCCGCAACAACGACGGAGTCAGCCCGGACGGCGAGTTGGCGACGCTGCAGGACTATCTGACGAACTATCGGCTGACCCTGCGGCTGAAGTGCCAGGGGTTGAATCCGGAGGAACTGGCACGACGGTCGGTGCCGCCGTCGACCATGTCCTTGCTGGGTCTGGTCCGCCATCTTGCCGAGGTGGAGCGAGACTGGCGCAATTGGGTCGCGCCAGGAGACCCGGCACCCAAGCTGTACGGACCGGGTGGTGACTTCGAGGGAGCCGTTGGGGAGCAGGCGGTGGTCGACGGCGCATTCGCCGATCTTGCTCGCGAACAGGCGGCATTCGACGCGGTGCTGGCCGCGTATCCGGATCTGGGCGCGCGGGTGGGTCAGGACGGCATCGCCGTCCGGGAGCTGTGGGTGCACATGATCGAGGAGTACGCCCGCCACTGCGGGCACGCCGATCTGCTGCGCGAATGCATCGACGGCCGGGTAGGGCAATAGGAGCTGCTCACACCATCTGGTCGGGTCGCCCGGGGGAATCGCACCCCCGGGCTTCTACCGCAGCCGCCGATCAGCTCGACATGCCGGCGAACATGCCCGGCTCGTAGGAGCCCCCCTTGGTGCGCGCGATCACGCCGAGCCGGTTGGCCGCGTTGATCATGGCGACCAGGTAGACCAGCGCGGCGATCTGGTCCTCGTCGTAGTGCTTGCGCACCTGGGCCCAGGTCTCGTCGGACACGCCGAGGTGGGCGTCGGCGAGCCGGGTGCCCTCCTCGCCGAGCGCCAGCGCGGCCCGCTCGGCCTCGGTGAACACGGTGGACTCGCGCCAGGCGGCGACCAGGCTGAGCCGGACCGCGGTCTCCCCGGCGGCCGCGGCATCCTTGGAGTGGTAGTCGACGCAGAAGCCACAGCCGTTGATCTGGCTGACCCGCAGCATCACCAGGTCCTGGGTGGCTTTGGGCAGCGTCGACTGCTCGATCGCCAGGCTGACGTTGTAGAACCGCTTGCCGATCTTGGCGCCGAGCTCGCTGGCATTCAGGTTCATGCGTGTTTCCATGACTTCGTCCTCACTCGTGGAGCTTTATGCCGCGCGGATCGTTCGCGCGGCGTTCCGGCGAACATGAAGATGCCGGTGACCCGCTCCTTGTGACAGCGCGGTGATGTGACCTGCGCCACGCCGCAAAATCGTTGGACAACGCGTACGCCCCTGAGCATCGTGGGCGGCATGCAGCAGGAGGAGATCTGGGATGCCGAGACCGCCCAGCGCTACGACACGCCGGGCACCGGGATGTTCGCGCCCGAGGTCTTGGAGCCGACCGTCGGCCGTCTCGCCGAGCTCGCGGGCGACGGACGGGCGCTCGAGTTCGCGATCGGGACCGGCCGCGTGGCCGTGCCGCTCGTCGAGCGAGGGGTGCCCGTAACCGGCATCGAGCTGTCGCCTCCGATGATCGACCAATTGCGGGTGAAGGCGGACGAAGCGACGATCCCGGTGGTCGTCGGCGACATGGCGACCGCCGTCGCTCCGGGGACGTACACGCTCGTCTACCTCGTCTTCAACACGATCTCCAACCTGCTCACCCAGGCCGAGCAGGTCGCCTGCTTCCGCAATGCCGCCCGCCACCTCTCATCGGGCGGCCGGTTCGTGATCGAGCTCTGGGTGCCCGAACTGCGCAAGCTGCCACCGGGTCAGCAGGCCACGGTCTACCACTGCGAGCCCGGCTACATCGGCCTGGACACCTACGACGTGCTGCGCCAGCACGTCGTCTCGCACCACTTCAGGTTCGACGAGGGCAGACAGGCCGAGCTGTTCCGTAGCCCGCACCGCTACATCTGGCCGGCCGAGTTGGACCTCATGGCGCAGTTGGCGGGGTTCGAGCTGGAGACCCGGCATGCCGACTGGGCCGGAGCCGACTTCACCGCCGAGTCGCGTTCCCACGTGTCCGTTTACCGCCTGGCGACGTGAAGCCATCTGACCTCAGGAGTGCCAACCTTTCGCCGCGCCCACAGCGTCTGGGGGGTATCGACATGAGGAGAGACGTTGGATCGCGATGCCAGTTTCCAGGCGTTCGTGGATGCTCACCAACGCCCGTTGATGCGCCTGGCCTACCTACTCACCGGAGAGGTCCACCTCGCAGAGGACCTCGTACAGAGTGTGCTGGTCCGCATGATCGGGCGCTGGGCGAAGTTGGACCACATAGACAACCTCGACGCGTACGCGCGCAAGACCATGGTGAACCAGTTCATCTCATGGCGGCGGCGCCGTGGTTCCGGCGAGGTGCCGAGCGCCGAGCCGCCCGACCGCGCCTACTCGTCCGAGGACTCCGCCATCCTGCGGATCGTCCTGCGTCAGGCGCTCATGCGGCTGACACCCAAGCAGCGCGCCGTGCTCGTCCTGCGCTTCTACGAGGATCGGACCGAACGTGAAGTCGCCGACCTGCTGGGATGCTCCGTCGGCACGGTGAAGAGCCAGGCGCACCACGCCATGGCCCGCCTGCGCGCTCTGGCTCCCGAGCTGGCGCCGAAGCTGCCCGTTCTGGACGCCCACAGTGAGGAGGCACGCCGATGACCTGGCTCGGAGAGCAACTCGGCCGCATCGCGGACGACATGCCGGAGCGCGACCTGGCCGCCAGGGCGATCGAGGCCCATCAGCGCAGGCGGCGTAACTTCGTGGCGCTCACCGCCGCCGCGGTGGTCGTCATCACCGTGCTCGCCGCCACCATCGGGGTACGGGCGCTGCCCACGGAGCCGCGCGCCGCCGCCCGCCCGTCCAGCCCGCCCGAGCTGTCCACCATCACTGTCGGCGTGGTGCCGTCCGTGGAGTCGGCGCCCGTGTACGTGGCCCTGGCCAAGGGCTATTTCAAGGAGGAAGGGCTGACGGTGGAGCCGAGGGGCATCACCGGCGCGGCGGCCGCGGTGCCCCAGATCGCAAGCGGGAGACTGGATCTGGCGCAGACCGACTACGCCACACTCTTCAGGACGAACGAGCTTGGCGTGGGAGAGTTCAAGATCGTCTCTAGCCTGTACCAGGCCGCGCCAGGAAGCTTCGCGATCGTCGTGAACGCCAAGTCGAAGATCAGGACGGCGGCCGACCTCAAACGCAAGAAGGTCGCGGTCCCGAACCTCGCGGTGCTCGACTCGTTGGCGCTGGCAGCCGTGCTGAAGCGGGCCGGACTGACATTGAACGACGTCGTGCAGGTCGAGAAGCCCTACCACGAGATGCTCGCCGCGATGGACAAGGGGCAGATCGACGCTGCCCTGCTGGCCGAACCGTTCCTCACTTCAGGCCGCGAGAAAGGGCGTACGCGGATTGTGGAGGACGCGATGACCCAGGAGTTCGCGAACCTGTACACCGCGGGCATGGCGGCCACCGACAAGTGGATCAGCCGGCACCCTCGTACACTGGCGGCCTTCCAGCGCGCGCTGGCCAAGGCCCAGCGCCTGATCGCGAGCGACCCCGAGCAGGTGCGCGACGTGCTGCCCTCGTACACGAAGATCTCCAGGGCAACGACGGCGAACGTTGCGTTGGGCTCCTATCCCGCCAAGCTGGACCTGGCAGAGCTCCAGCGGGTCGCCGATCTGGCCCGCGCCTACAAGGCGATCTCACACCCGGCGGACCTCAGGAACGCCGTCGCGAAGGGCGGGTGAGCCCGGCTGCGCGACGCGCCCGTTCAGGCGGCCGGCCCGCGCGGAAGTCGCGGGCCGGCCGCTGCCAGATCATCAAAGGATTAGAACGGCCAGCCGATGTCATAGACGACGTACATGGAGTCGCTCGCCCCCGTGGGCTTTGGTCTTCCGCACAACGGGAGGGGTGGCGTTCGTCGGATGTGCCGAAGATGCCGTGGGCTGGTCCGGCCTACGGTTCGGTCATGCCACGCCTCGTCCTCGACGACCTCTACCGCATCGCGGTCCCATCCGACCCGAGGCTGCGCCCCGATGGCGGCGCCGTCGCCTACACGCTCACCACCGCCGACCGCGACTCCGACGAGAACCGGGCCGAGATCTGGCTCGCCGTCCCCGGTGCCGAGCCTCGCCGCCTCGCCGCCGGCAGCACGCCGCGCTGGTCGCCCGACGGTCGGTTGCTCGCCTTCCTGCGCCCTGTCGGCGGGTGCGCTCAGATCCATCTGCTGCCGATGGAGGGCGGTGAGCCGCGCCTGCTCACCTCGGCGCCGCTGGGTGCCGGTGTGCCCGTGTGGTCGCCCGACGGCGCTCGCATCGCGTACGGCGGCCCGCACGGCGAGCTCGACCCGAACGCGCCGGTCGTCGCGGACACCCTGGAGTACAAGGCCGACGGCACCGGGCTGTTGCGCGGACTGACCACACACCTGTTCGTGGCGGACGTGGCGACGGGCGAAACCGTTCAGGTGACCGAGGGCGGGTTCCATGCCGGGGAGCCGTCGTGGTCGCCGGATGGCCGGCGGCTGGCGTTCGTGGCGAGTATGGCGCCCGACCGGGACCTGGTGGTGGAGAGCGCGGTGTACGCGGTCGACGCCACCGGCCCGGCACCGGGCAAGCCGGAGCGGCTCACCGAACCAGGCGTCATCTGCGTCGGCGCGTGGTGGCACGGCGACGGCGACCGCAGCCTGGAGAGCGACGGCGGCCGGAACGGCGGCGGTGGCCGTGACCGGCTGATGGTGGCCGGGTTGCGCGAGGTCATCGGCCACACCCGCCTGTACGCGCTGCGCCCCGGCGGACTCGACGAGGTGGTGACCGGGCTCGACCGCAACGTCATGATCGGCGCTCCCGGCTACCCCGGCGCCGTCCCCGCGCTGCTGGGCGACGACCTGCTGTTCTGCGCCCGCGACCAAGGCCGCACCCACCTGTATCGCCTGCCGGCCGGCGAAGGACCTGTTGAGAAGATCGTCGACGGCGACTTCACGGTGTCCGGCATGTCCGCGGCCGCGGGCCGCGTCGCCTGGATCGCCTCCTCCCCGACGAGCGCGGGCGACGTCTACCTCGACGGCGAGCCCCTCACCCAGCACACCCTCCCGGACGTCGACCTGTTCACCCCGCGCCCCCGCACCTTCACCGCCCCCGACGGCACCACCATCGAGGGCTTCGTGCTGCGCGACGAGACGCGTACCGGCCCCGGCCCGCTGCTGCTCGACGTGCACGGCGGCCCGCACAACGCGTGGTCGCCCGCCTTCGACGGCGCCCACCTCTACCACCAGCGGCTCGCCGCCGACGGCTGGACCGTCCTGCTGGTCAACCCGCGCGCCAGCGACGGGTACGGCGAGGACTTCTACACCGCCACGGTCGGAGCGTGGGGGCTGGCCGACGAGCAGGACTTCCTCGCGGCCGTCGACGACCTGGTCGCGGACGGCGTCGCCGATCCTGATCGGCTGGCCGTCGCCGGCTACAGCTACGGTGGCTACATGGCGTGCTGGCTGTCGACCAGGACGGACAGGTTCAAGGCGGCGATCCCCGGCGGCTGCGTGAGCGACCTCGCCAGCATGGCGGGCACGTCCGACCTCGGGTCGCTGATCAAGGCGTACGAGTGCCGGGGCGACCTCCAGGCCCAGTCGCCGATCGCCCAGGTGGCCCGCGTCACCACCCCCACCCTGCTCCTGCACGGCGACGCCGACGACCGCTGTCCCGTGGGCCAGGCCGAGCAGTGGTTCGCCGCGCTGCGCGAGCAGGGCGTACCCGTGCGGCTGGTGCGTTATCCGAACGCCGCACATCTGTTCCTCCTCAACGGACGCCCCTCACACCGGTACGACCTCAACGAAAGGATCATCACGTGGCTGGAGCAATGGGTCACCGGCTCGCCGAGCTGATCGCCGAGCACGAGGTGCCGGGGGCCGCGCTGGCCTACCTGCACCAGGGCGAGGTGCACGAGTTCGCCGCGGGGACGCTCAACAAGGACACCGGTGTCGAGGCGACTCCCGACTCGCTGTTCCAGATCGGGTCCGTCACCAAGGTGTGGACCGCGACCCTGCTCATGCGCCAGGTCGAACGCGGCAGGCTGACGCTCGACACGCCGGTGGCCGAGGTGCTGCCCGAGTTCAGGGTGGCCGACCCGGAGGTCACCAAGGCCGTCACGGTCAGGCACCTGCTCTCCCACACCAGCGGCATCGACGGCGACCTGTTCCTCGACACCGGCCGCGGCGACGACTGCGTGGAGAAGTACGTCGAGGCCTGCGCCGACCTGGCCCAGAACCACCCGCTCGGCGCCACCCAGTCCTACTGCAACTCCGGCTTCACCATCGCCGGCCGGATCCTGGAGAAGCTCGAAGGCAAGCGCTGGGACGACGTGCTGCGCGAGCAGATCGTCGAACCGCTCGGCCTCACCCACACCTGGACCCTGCCGGAGGACGTGCTGCGCTTCCGCGCCGCCATGGGCCACGTCGACGGCAGGACCGCCCCCGTCTGGGGTCTCATGCGCTCGGCCGGGCCCGCCGGGCTCATCTGCTCGCGGCCCGCCGACGTGGTCGCGTTCGCCCGCGCCCACCTCGAAGGCGGCCTCCTGGACGACCCGCGCGCCATGTGGGAGCCGCAGGTCGACATCCCCAACCCGTACGCGCTGGGCAAGCAGTGGGGCATCGGCTGGATCCTGGACGAGTGGGACGGTCACCAGGTCATCTCCCACGGCGGCAACACCATCGGCCAGCACGCCATGCTCTGGGCCGTACCGGACACCGGCACGATCGTGTGCGTCACCGCCAACGGTGGCCACAGCGGCGCGTTCACGCACGCCGTCGCCACCGAACTGTTCGCCGAGCTCGACGGCCTGACCGTGCCGGCCAGGCTCGGCCCGCCGGAGACGCCCGTCCAGGTCGAGGTCGAGGGGTACGCGGGCGTGTACGAGCGGGCCGGGTTCCGCACCACGCTGACCGTCCGCGACGGTGACCTGTGGATGTACGGCGAGGCCACCGGCGCTCTCGCCGCGCTCCAGGAGCCCATGGAGATGAAGTTCGTCCCCGTGGACGAGGTGACCTTCGTCGGCCGCCGGGCGGGGGACCCGGAGTGGATGTCCGCCGTGTTCTACCGGCTCGCGGACGGCTCGCCGTACATCCATGTGGGAGCGCGCGCCACTCCGAAGATCAGCTGATCGTGCGGGCGACCGGCCGCCCGCACGCCGATCCAGGACCCGACTACGGTGAGTGGATGAACGACCGCCCACGCGCCAGCCTCGGACGGATCCTGCACGATCTGGGCAGCACGGTGATCGACGTGGCCGCCTCGCCGGGCGACCTCGACGTCGAGGTGACCGGGGTGCACATCTTCGACCCGCTCGACGAGCTGATCGTCCCGCCGGGCGGCATCCTGCTGGCGGTCGGCGTGCACGGCACGGCGGAGATCCGCGAGCTGCTCACGCGGGTTCCGGGGGCGGCCGGCGTGGTGGTCAAGCTGCCCGTGGACGTGGACGAGCAGGTACGCGCGACCGTGCTGGAGACCGGCGTGGCCGTCCTCGGGCTCACCAGGGCGGCCTCCTGGGCCCAGGTCGCCGCCCTGGTGCGCTCCCTGCTGGCGGAGGGCGACCTGGCCGGGCCGGGGGAGGGGCCGCAGGGCGATCTGTTCTCGCTGGCCAATGCCGTCTGCGCGCTGCTCGACGCGCCCGTCACGATCGAGGACAGGTCCTCGCGGGTGCTGGCCTACTCCGAACGGCAGCACGAGGCCGACCCGGGCCGGATCGAGACCGTGCTCGGCCGCCAGGTGCCCGAGCGCTACCAGCGGATGCTCGACGAGCTCGGCTTCTTCAAGCAGCTCTACCAGAGCCGCGAGCCCGTCTACGTCGAGCTCCACGACGGCAGCATCAACCGGGTGGCCATCGCCGTGCGGACGGGTGACGAGATCCTCGGCTCGATCTGGGTCGCGGTCCGCGAGCCGCTCACCGCCCAGCGGCAGCACGCCCTCGCCGACGCCGCCAAGATCGTCGCCCTGCAGCTGCTGCGTGAGCGGGCCGGGGCCGACACCCAGCGGCGGCTCCGTGCCGACCTGCTGTCCACCGTGCTCGCGGGCGGCGGCGACGCGCCCGAGGCCGCCGCGCGGCTCGGCATCGCCACCGCCCGGCTGTGCGTGCTCGCCGCCCAGCTCGCGCGCGGCGCCGACGACGACCCGGCGCGCGGCGAGAGCGACCGGCAGCGCTTCGCCGACGCGCTCGCGCTGCACGTCGGCGCCATCCACCCCAAGGCGGCCGCCGCGCTCGTCGGCTCGGTGGCCTACGCCGTGCTGCCGTTGCAGGCGGGCGGCGAGGAGGAGACGCGGGCCGTACGCGTCGCCGAGAGCTTCCTGGCCAGGGTCGGGCCGCGGCACTCCGCCAGCATCGGCGTGGGCCGCCTGGCCGCCAGCCTGGCCCAGGTCGCCAGGTCCCGCGCGGATGCCGACCGGGCGCTCCGCGTGCTGCTGGCCCGGGGCGCGGTAGGCCAGGTCGCCGGCTACACGACCGTGCACTTCGAGTCGCTGCTGCTCCAGGTCGCCGACGTGGCGGCCGCCGAGGACCAGGCGCCGACCGGCCCCTACCAGCGGCTGCTGGAGCACGACGCCGAGCACGGCAGCGAGCTGGTCGCCACGCTGCGGGCCTACCTCGACGCGTTCGGCGACGTCAACGCCGCCTCGGCGCGGGTCCACGTGCACGCCAACACGTTCAGGTACCGGCTCAAGCGGCTCACCGAGATCAGCGGACTGGACCTGTCCGACGCCGACGCCCGGCTCACCGTCATGCTCCAGATGCGCATTTTCGGGCGCTAGCACCATGCCCGCCGCGCTTTTCGTGGCCGGGCACGAAGAACGATCAACGGCCAGCGGCGAGGGTGGTGCCCCGGACCACACTCCCCTGGAGCGCCTCACATGAGAACACCAGCGGCGCTCGTCGCGCTGGCCCTGCTGGCCGCGGCGTGCGGCGGCACGGCGGGCACGAAGACGGGCACACAGACGGGCGCGCCCGTCACCGGCGGTACGTTCACCTTCGCCATCAGCGCCGATCCCGGCGTGCTCGACCCCGCCATGGGCATCCTGTCGGTCACCAACCAGGTCCTCAGGTTCGCCTACGACACGCTCGTCGACGTCGGCGCCGACGGCAGGACCGTCCCGGGGCTCGCCGAGAAGTGGCAGGTCAAGCCCGATTCGGTGACCTTCACCCTGCGCGGGGACGCCACCTGCGCGGACGGCGCCAAGCTCACCCCCTCCGATGTGGCCGACACCGTCAACCACATCGCCGACCCCGCCACCAAGTCGCCCATCTACGGCGTGCTCGTGCCCATCGGGATGAAGGCCAAGGCGGACGACGCGGCGGGCACCGTGACCCTGTCCACGCCCGAGCCCTTCAGCTTCATCCTGGAGAGCACCCGGGCGATGTACATCGTGTGCGGCAAGGGCGTCAAGGACCGCTCGGTGCTCGCCCACGGCACCTCGGGCTCCGGCCCGTACCGGCTCACCGAGGCGGTCTCGGGCGACCACTACACGTTCAAGGCCCGCAGGGAGTACGTCTGGGGTCCCGGCGGCACCACGGCCAAGGACCTGCCCGAGACGGTCACGCTGAAGGTCGTGCCCAACGAGCAGACCGCCGCCAACCTGCTCGTCTCCGGCACGCTCAACGGCGCCACCTTCTACGGCCCCGACCGCGCCCGCGTGGCGGCCACCCCGGGAGTCGTCAAGAACGTCCTGCCCTTCGGGAACGGTCAGTTCTTCTACCATCAGGGCGACGACCGGCCCGCCCACGACCCGGCCGTACGCAAGGCGCTCACCCAGGCCGTCAACCTCAAGGAACTGGCCGGGATCGCCGCGAGCGGCACCGGCCGGCCCGTCACCGGGCTCATCCTCGACCCGCGGCCCTGCCAGGGCGACACGGTCACCGGGCACCTGCCCGCCTACGACCAGGCCGCGGCCGGGGCGGCGCTGGACGCGGCGGGGTGGAGAGCGGGCGCCGACGGCGTCCGGGTCAAGGACGGCAAGCGGCTGACGCTGCGCTTCGTCTACCCCACCACCAGGGGATCCGGGGTCCAGGCCGCAGCCGAGTACCTGGCCGCCGCCTGGAAGAAGGCCGGCGTCGAGGTGAAGCTGAACGGCATCATCGACGCCAAGCTGGCGGAGTCGCTCAACGTCACCCAGGACTGGGACGCCATCTGGCTGCCGATCTCCGTCACCCTGCCGACCCAGCTCGTCGGCTTCCTGTCGGGACCGGCCGCGCCCAAGGGCGCCAACTTCGCCCACCTGGCCAACACCCGTTACGAGTCGCTCATCGCGCGGGCCGCGAAACTGCCGGCGGCCGAAGGCTGCGAGCTGTGGCTGGAGGCCGAGTCGGCGCTGTTCGAGAACAGTGATCTGGTGCCGGTCGTGGAGAACACCGTCCTGGCCGCCGGTAAGAACGCCACGTTCACCATGACGGCCGGGGATGTCGTGCCGACCTCGATCCGCCTCACGCAGGGAGGCTGAGTGCGCGGCCTCCAGAGGGTACGGGCACGCGGGTCGCGCTGGGCGGTGCGGCAGGCCGTGCGGTTCGCCGTCTCGCTCGCCGCGCTGCTCGTCGCGTCCTTCGCGATGATCCACCTCATTCCCGGCGATCCGGTCCGGGCCTCGCTCGGGCCGGCCGCGCCGATCGAGGTCGTCCAGGCGCGTACGGCGGCGCTGGGGCTCGACCGTCCGATCCTCGAGCAGTTCCTCACCTACACGGGCAACGTGCTGTCCGGAAATTTCGGGACCTCGTTCCTATCGGGGGAGCCGGTCGGCGAGGTCATCGCCGGACGGCTGCCCAACACGCTGGCCCTGGCCCTGCTGGCGACCGCGGTGGCGCTGCTGGTGGCGGTGCCGCTCGGCATGTGGGCGGCGGTCCGCACCGAGAACGGCAGGAACCGCGGCACCGAGTACGCCTTCACCACCGTGACCGGCACCGCCGTCGCGGTGCCCGAGTTCCTCTACTCGATCGCGCTGGTGACCGTCTTCGCCATCGGCCTCGGCGCGTTCCCGCCCGCGGGCAAGGCGGGCGCCGCCTCGTACGTGCTGCCCGTCCTCGCCCTGGCGATCGGCCCGGTCGCGATGATCGCCCGCATCTCCCGCGCGGAGACGCTGCGCGAGCTGGGCTCCGACTACGTACGGCTGGCGCGCGCCAAACGCCTGCCCGCCGCCCGCCTCTACCTCCGGCACGTGCTGCCCAACACGCTCACCGCCACCCTCACGCTGGGCGGCCTGCTGCTGTCGGCGCTGATCGCGGGCAGCGTGCTGGTCGAGTACGTCTTCGCCTGGCCGGGGCTCGGCCTGAAGATCGTCGAGTCGATCACGCAGAAGGACTATCCGGTCGCCCAGGGCGTCATCCTCGTCTACGGCGCGATCGTGCTCGTCGTGAACCTCGCCGTCGACCTGGCCCTGGCCGCGCTCGACCCCACCTCCAAGATCAGAGAGGCGTAAGTGAAGCCTCGCCTGCCCCGCCCGCCTCGCCTGCCCCGCGCACCCCGCACGCCCGCCGCCGTCGCCGGAGCCGCGCTGGTCGCGGCCATGGTCGTGCTGGCCATCGCCGGGCCGCCCATCTGGGGCGCCACCGCCGAGCGCATCGACGCGGCGGCCATCCTCCAGGGCACGTCCGCCGCCCACCCGCTCGGCACCGACAGCCTGGGCCGCGACCTGCTCGCCAGGGTGCTCGTGGCCGGGCGGTTCTCCCTGGCCCTGGCGTTGGCCGCCACGCTCATCGGTGGCCTGACCGGGATCGTGCTAGGCGCCCTGCCGTCGGTGCTGCCCGGCCGGGCGGCACGGCTGATCACCGGAGCGGTCAACGCGCTGGTCGCCTTCCCCGGGCTGCTGCTGGCCATGTTCACCGCGGTCGTCAGCGGGCTGGGCGCCCGCGGCGCGGTCCTGGGCATCGGGGTCGCCATCGCGCCCGGCTTCGCCCGGCTCACCCAGACGCTGGCCGCCACCGTCGCCGGATCGGACTACGTCTCGGCCGCCCGCATGCTCGGCGTGTCCCGCCGCCGGGTCCTGACCGGGCACGTGCTGCCCAACATCGCCGAGCCGCTCATCCTGCAGCTCACCCAGTCGCTCGGCGGCGCCCTGCTCGGCCTGGCCGGGATGTCGTTCCTCGGCCTGGGCGTGCAGCCGCCGTCCTTCGACTGGGGCAGGCTGCTGTTCGACGGGTTCGCCCGCATCTACGTCACGCCCGAGGTCGCGCTCGGCCCGGCGGCGGCCGTGGCGCTCGCGGGCATCGGGTTCAACCTGCTGGGCGACGCCATGGCCAAGGCCGCCGCCCGTACCGCCCCGGCCGGGAAGAAGCGGATCGCGGCGGTGCCGCCCGAGCCCGGCGAGCCGGATCCCGGCGCGGTGCTGGAGGTCAGGGGCCTGACCGTCGCGTTCCCCGGCGGCGCGACGCCCGTACGCGAGCTGTCGCTGAGCATCGCCCCCGGTGAGATCGTCGGCCTGGTGGGGGAATCGGGCAGCGGCAAGAGCCTGACCGCCGCGGCCATCGGCGGGCTCGTCCCCTACCCGGGCACGGTCACCTACGGACGGCTGCTGCTCGGCGGCCGGGACGTCGCCACGCTGTCGGGCAAGGAGCTCGGCACCGCGCTGGCCATGGTGTTCCAGGACCCCATGGCCTCGCTCAACCCGGCGCTCCGGGTGGGCGGGCAGCTCGCCGAGGTGGCCATCGTGCACCAAGGCGCCGGCCGTGCCGAGGCGAACCGGCGGGCCGTGGACCGGCTCGGCCACGTCCACCTGCCCGACCCGGCCGCGCGCGCCCGGCAGCACCCGCACGAGCTGTCCGGGGGCATGCGGCAGCGCGCGGTGATCGCGATGGGCCTCATGGCCACGCCGCGGCTGATCATCGCCGACGAGCCGACCACGGCGCTCGACGTGACCGTACAACGGCAGATCCTGCGGCTGCTGCGCGAGGTCACCGAGGAGACCGGCGCGGCCGCGCTGTTCATCTCGCACGACATCGCCGTGGTGGGGGAGCTGTGCGACCGGGTCATGGTCATGTACGCGGGCCGGGTGGTGGAGGAACTGCCCGTCGCCCGGCTCGCCGCCGAGGCCGCGCACCCGTACACGCGGGCGCTCCTCGCCTCCCTGCCCGACATGGACACCGACCGGGACCGGCCCCTCGCGAGCATCCCCGGCCGCCAGCCCGCACCCTCGGACGTGGGCCCCGGCTGCGCCTTCGCGGACAGGTGCGCCCTGGTGCGCACCCGCTGCGCCGCCGAACGTCCCCCGCTCATCCCGTACGGCGAGGCGGGCCGCGTGGCCTGCTGGGAGGTCACGTGATCATCGAAGACCTGACCGTGCGCTTCGGCGCCTTCACCGCGGTCGACCGGGTCACCCTGGAGATCCCCCCAGGCCGGATCGTCGGGCTGGTCGGCGAGTCGGGGTCGGGCAAGTCGTCCCTGGCCAGGGCGGTCAGCGGGCTGGTGCCGTACACGGGCCGGATCGACGGGGCGCGCAACGTCCAGATGGTCTTCCAGGACCCGTACGCCTCGCTGGACCCGCGCATGACGGTCGGCGACTCGGTGGGGGAGGGGGTGCGTCCGGACCACGCGGGACGGACGGGCAGGCGTGACCGCGCGGGACGGCCGGGCAGACGTGACCGCGCGGGATGGCCGGGCGGACGCGACCGCGCGGGGCGGCGGGCCGAGGTGGAGCGGCTGCTGGGGCTCGTCTCGCTCCCCGCGGACCTGGCCGGACGCTACCCGCGCGAGCTGTCCGGCGGCCAGCGGCAGCGGGTCGCCGTCGCCAGGGCGCTCGGCGCCGCCCCCGATCTGCTCGTCGCCGACGAGATCACCAGCGCGCTCGACGTGTCCGTCCAGGGCGCGGTGCTCAACCTGGTCCGCTCACTCCGCGACGAGCTGGGCCTGTCGATGCTGTTCATCTCGCACAACCTGGCCGTCGTCCGGTACGTCTCCGACGTCGTCGCGGTCATGCACCAGGGCCGCGTCGTCGAGACGGGACCCACCGAGCAGGTCGTCGGCGAGCCCGCCCACGACTACACGCGTGCCCTGCTGGAGGCGGTACCCAGGCTTACAGGGTGATCCACTCGGTGGCGGTGGTGACCTCGTCCAGCACGGCCGGGATGGGCGCGACGCCCAGGCCCGGCCCGGTCGGCACCGCCAGGTGGCCGTCGCTCAGCTCGAACGGCTCGGTGATGTCGGTCGCGAAGTAGCGGCGCGACCCCGAGGTGTCGCCCGGCAGCGTGAACCCGGGCAGCGCGGCCAGCGCCACGTTCGCGGCCCGGCCGAGCCCGGTCTCCAGCATGCCGCCGCACCACACCGCGATCCCGTTCGCCCGGCACAGGTCATGGATGCGGCGGGCTTCCAGGTAGCCGCCGATCCGGCCGGGCTTGATGTTGACGATCGAGCACGAGCCCAGCGCGATCGCGGCCGCGGCGTGCTCGACCGACTCGATCGACTCGTCCAGGCAGATCGGCGTCCTGAGCTGGGTGGCCAGCTTGGCGTGCTGGACGAAGTCGTCGTTGGCCAGGGGTTGCTCGATGAGCAGCAGGCCGAAGTCGTCGAGCTTGGCCAGCTGGCGGGCGTCCACGAGCGTGTAGGCGGCGTTCGCGTCCACCTGGAGCAGCACGTCGTCGCCGAACCGCTCGCGCACCGCCCTGACCGGCGCCACGTCCCAGCCGGGCTCGATCTTCAGTTTGATCCGCATGTACCCCTCGTCGAGGTAGCCCTCGACGGCGTCGAGCAGCTGCGGGATGGAGTCCATGATGCCGACGGAGACGCCGCACGGCACCCGGTCGCGGGCCGCGCCGAGGAACCGGCCGAACGACTCGCCCGCCGCCCTGAGCTGGGCGTCGAGCACGGCCGTCTCCAGGGCGGCCTTGGCCATCCGGTGCCCCTTGATCGGCTCCAGGGCCCGGCCGACGGCGTTCGCGTCGAGGGTGCGGGGCAGGGCGGGCAGCAGGAAGCGCCGGATCACGTCGGCCGCGCCGTCGACGTACTCGCTGGAGTAGAACGGCTCCGACATGGCCACGCACTCACCCCAGCCCTCGGCGTCGGGCGTCACCACCCGGACCAGCAGCACGTCACGGGCCGTCTCGGTGCCGAACGAGGTGCGGAACGGCGCCACCAGCGGCATCGCGATCCGCCGCAGCTCAACTCCTGTGATCTTCATCCTGACTCCACTACATAAGAGGACTTCTGGTGAAACCCGGTGACGATGCGGCCTTCGGCCATCAGACCGCCCAGCACGTCCCGTACGGCATAACGCCATGCCTTGGCCGTTCCCGGGTCGGCCCGGCGCAACCCCTCGATGTCCGCGGGCACGGCGACCAGCACGACCTCGGCGTCCGTACGGCCCGGCACCGGCCGGCCCCCGTCGTCGGCCAGGCCGACCACCGCGTCCCGCGGCACGTGGACGGGACGCGGCTGCCGCCTGGCCAGCGCCTCGACATGCGGCGCGGACAGCTCCCAGATGGCCAGCATCCGGTCGGACTCGTCGCCCTGGTTGATCTCGTCCCCCATGGTGCCGTAGAAGCTGGGCAGGTACTCGTGCGGCCGGGCGCCCAGCTTCGCCAGGTTGAAATGGGCGTTGCGGCGCACCAGTGGATCGTATGTCCAGGTGACGCGTTCCAGCCCGCGCTCCAGCGCCCACCGGCGCTGGTGCAGCTTGAGCTCGAACCCGGCCCCGCGTCCGGCGGACGCGCCGGTGATGTGGGAGTGCAGCGCGTTGCCCGCCGCCAGGAACCCGACGGACCCGCCGGCCAGCCGGTCGCCGTCGAAGGCGCCCGCGACGTAGCCACCGGCGTGCGACAGCGCCCGCATCAGCTCGACCGTGATCGGCTGCCCGCCTTGGTCGAACCGCCAGATGCCGTCGAACAGCGCGAACAGTCCCTCGAACTCCGCGATCTCCTGTAGTTCCCTGACCGCGATCAACCTGCCGGCCCTCCGAGTCGTCGATGTCACCCGCGACCGTACGCCAGAGTGAGGGCGGCCGGATTCGTGCCGGCCCACCAAGAGGCGAGGGTTCTTCGTCGCCGAGCCCTACGCGGAAGCCCTACGCGGAAGAGGGAAGGGAGTCTCCCCGAGCCGACGCGAGCTGGAGCCGGGTGTGCAGGTGCAAGGCGGAGATGACGGCTTCGCGGCCATGGACGGGGGCGAAGTGCGGCTCTTCGAGCAGGCCGTCGTCGCCCATGCCGTTGATCTCGCGGGTGATGGCGAGGGCTTGGCGGAGGTGGTCGGTGGTTTCGGGGTGGGTGAAGCTGATGGCGATGAGTGCGAGGCTTTCGCCCCACCGGTCACCGGTCTCGCGGGTGATGGCGAGGGCTTGGTGGAGGTGGTCGGTGGTTTCGGGGTGGCGGCCGGTGGCGAGGTGGGCGAAGCCGATGGCGATGAGTGCGAGGCTTTCGCCCCAGCGGTCGCCGATCTCGCGGGTGATGGCGAGGGCTTGGTGGAGGTGGTCGGTGGTTTCGGGGTGGCGGCCGGTGGCGAGGTAGGTGAAGCCGATGGCGATGAGTGCGAGGCTTTCGCCCCAGCGGTCGCCGATCTCCCGGGTGATGGCGAGGGCCCTTTGCAGCGGGGGCACACTCGCGGCGTGCTGGTCGAGCTGGCGGTAGGCGTTGCCGATGCCGATGAGGGCGCGACCCTGGCCGCACCGGTCGCCCGCCTTCTCATAGAGGGCGAGAGACCGGTGCTGCTGGTCGAGCGCCTCGGCGAATCGGCCCGAGCGGTCATAGATGAAACCCAGATGGTTCCGCGTCTTGGCCTCGCCCCAGCAGTCGCCGCTCTCCTGGTCCAGGACGAGCGCCCGGTGGTGATGCTTGAGCGCTTCGGACAGGTGCCCGGATCGCCAGTACGCGAAGCCGAGATTCTTCGTCGTCTCGGCCAGCGCGCGCGGATCGCCGGCGTTCCGCGCGGCGTCGAGGGCCAGGAGATGCGTGTCGATCCAGTCGCTGACATGCCCGCGGACGAAGAAGAACCGCCACAGGACATGGGGGAGCCGCCAGGTGAGGGCATGCCATCCGTACTCGGCCGACAGTGTGATGGCCGCGATGAGGTTGGCCCGCTGCTCGTCCAGCCACGCCATCGCGTCCGCAGGGCCGGCCAGGACGGGCGGGTCGGCGGGCTCATGGGTGATCGCCAGGGGGAAGCGTCTCCTGGTGGGTTCGAGGAGGTCGGCGGCGCGATCGGCGGTGTGGAGGTACCAGTCCAGCGCGCGGCGGATCGCGGTCGTCCGCTCGGTTTCGCTGTCCTCCTGGTGGGACTGCTCGATGGCGTACGCGTGGAGCAGGTCGTGGAACCGGTGCCGATCACGGGTGGTCCGCTCCAGCAGAGACCGATCGGTGAGGAGTTCGAGCAGCCGCCGCGCCTCGGGGGTGGTGACGCCGGCCAGCGCCGCCGCTTCGGGCGGGCTGAAGTCGGCGCCCGGGTGCAGGCTCAGCATGCGGAACATGCGCGCGGCCGACGGTTCCAGCGCCCGGTACGACCAGGAGAACACCGCCCGGAGACTGGCCTCATGGTCGTCGGCGGTGTCGAGCGTGTCCAAGGCGGTCCGCTGGTCCCGTACCTCGTCGGCCAGGTCCTTCAGAGAGCTGCCAGGACGGCAGGTGGCGTGCTCGGCGGCGATCGTCAGAGCCAGCGGCAGGTGAACACACGACCGGGCCAGCTCCTCGGCGGCCCGCGCCTGGGCGCTGATCCGCTCAGGGCCGAGGATCCTGGTCAGCAGGGCAGTGGATTCGGCGGGGGAGAACTGGTCGAGCAGGACGCGGTGCGCCCCTTCGCGGACGGCCAGTCCACGCAGCTGACTGCGGCTGGTGACCAGCACGACGGCATGCGAACCCGGCAGCAACGGCCGCACCTGCGCCGAGTCGCGGGCGTTGTCGAGCAGCATCAGCACCCGGCGTCCGGCCAGCACGCTGCGCAGCATCGCCGAGCGGGCGTCCGTTCGCGCGGGGATCCGCTCGGCCGGCACGTCGAGCGTGTGGAGGAGCAGTTCGAGCGCGGTGCCGGGGTCGACGTGCCCGCCCGGCCCGAAGCCGCGCAGGTCGAGGTAGAGGAGCCCATCCGGAAACCGGTCCATCACCCGATGGGCCCAGTGCACCGCCAGCGTCGTCTTGCCCACGCCGCCCATGCCGCTGATCGTGGCGATCACGATGGGCGGCGACGTCTCGTGGTCGTCGCCCGCGAGGAGACCGTCGAGAGCTTTCAGCTCCTTGTCGCGCCCGGTGAAATAGGCGATGCCGGACGGAAGCTGCTGAGGGACGCCATCGCTGACTTCTGAATCCGGCACCTCGCCGCTGTCGGGTGGGAGCACCTGCCGAGGAGACGCCAGTTGCCCCGGTTGAGTCTCGTCAAGGATCCGGGCAGGTTCGGGATCGTCGTTCAGAATGGCGGAATGGACCCGGACCAGTTCCTGGGTCGGGTCGATGCCGAACTCTTTCCGCAGCAGGGTGTCGATGGTCCGATAGGCTTCCAGCGCTTCCGCCCGGCGACCGGCCTTGTGGAGCGCGATCATCAACTGGGCCCACAGTCGCTCATGGTAGGGATGGTCCGCCGTCGCCTCCTTCAGCGTGATGATCGTCTCGTCGTGACGGGCGAGCTGAAGGCCGAGCTGAAACCACCGTTCTATGGCCCGGAGCCGTTCCTCCATGACCCAGGGCACCTCGTCGCGGTGCAACGACTCCGACGGGACATCGGCCAGCACGGGTCCCCGCCACAGCGCCAGCGCCTGCCGGAGAAGATCGGCCTTACCGGTGGCGTCCTGGGTGGCGGCGGCCCGCACGGTCAGATCCCGGAACGTCGACAGATCGAGGCTGCCCGGCGTGAGGTTGATGACGTAACTGTCGTTGAAGGTATGGATCAGGCGGCGGGCGTCATGGTGGCCGTCGCCCAGCGCGCGCCGTAGCCGCGCGACATGCGTGTGCAGCGCGCCGCGGGCGTCGTTCGGCGGTGTGCCGTCCCAGATCCGCTCGATCAGCTGGTCGTGCGACACCTTCTGGTTGGCCTGCAGGAGAAGGGTGGCCAGAACGCCCCGTTGCTTGGCGGCTGGAAGGGAAACCGGTCGGCCGGCACGCGAGATCTCCAGTGTGCCCAGCACCCCGAAATGGAAGAACGGTTCTGATTCTGTATCCACAATGATCCTGACGTCACAGCGGTGGTTTTCGATCGTAACGATCAGCCCTCACGTTCCACTCACATTTCTCTTTCAGCCCCCTCACGCCGTTGGTCCGCCGGGATCCTCGCGGCTGAAGACGGCCAGGCAGGAGCCATGGGCGTGACGACAGCGACGCGACAGCCGTGTTCCGGCCGCCGAGTCAGCACGAGGTCAGGGACGCGACAGCCGAATACGGCAGTGTGCGTACATCAGCCGACGAGGGGAGAAACAGTGGTCAAGAAACTGATCGACGGAATGCTGGGCGCTTTCCTGCCCAAGACTCAAGCGCACGCCATCGACTGCTGGGAGGACTACTGGTGCGACCGGGACTCGCAAGGGTCGGTCTATTATCACCGGACCTGCTGCCTGACCAGGGACGGCGTTCACTGTAACAACTGGTACGGCGTGTGCACCAACTGCTGCTGAACGAGTCGACGGAGAAAAGATGAAAATCATCGCAACAACGGCTCTGCTGGTATGCGCCGCCACCATGGCGCTCCCCGCGCAATCGGCCCAGGCGGCAAAGGTGGCCGACCCAGGGTTCTGCGGCGTACGCGTACAAGGTCCGACGCCCATAACGGGTGGGGGCACCTTTTATTACTGGGCTTATACCGTCAGGAACAAATGCGGCTACGGGCTGAACCTGCTGGTCCATCTCCCCGGCAACGGGCGGGACACGTCCTGCAACTATGTTCTGCCGGGCGGCTACCAGACCTACACCTACCCCGCTGACGACTCGAACTGGACCATCAGGGCCTGCTAGATCTGGTCGGAGGAGCATCGCGATCATGTCATCACCGACAAAACGCTGGGCGGGGAAGCTCGCCGCCACAGCCGCGGCGGCCGCATTGTTCATTCCGGTCTCGCCGAATTCAGCCCTCGCGGACCCGGGCTTCTGCGGCGTCCGCAACGGAACCACCGCCGGCCCCGGGCTACAGCTCACCTACATCGTCCGGAACAAGTGCTCGGGCGGAATCAACGTCCAGATATATTTCCCGACCGCTGGGCGGTACAGCTGGGCCGGGTGCCACTACATACCGGGGTACAGCTTCGGCTACTTCGCCGACCCCCTGGTGACCAACGACTGGGAGGTGCGTAACTGCGCCTGACTTTATCGTCGTCGCGAGAACAAGTGGAGGGCGCAATGCGCAAGTCAGCCCGATCGGCGATTCTCGTCGCCGCGCTGGGGCTCGGGGCCATGATGCCCGCGGCCGCCAACGCCGACTCCCCGCCGTCAGCCTCGGCGGCGGTGACGGCCGAGGAGTGGCGTTTCGCCACCTACGACGTCCAATTTCTCTGCAATATCGATCTGGCGGTCACCCGATCGCGGTACGAGACCGACCCGCTGACCGGACCCTGCCTTTATTCGAATGTGGCGCACTACTATTACTTCTGGTGGAAGGTGCCGTAATCACGGACGCCCATTCACAGGAAACCCAGGCCGGGAGTCTTCGCACCGGCCTGGGTTTTCTCTCTAATGGCCGCGTCAGCGGGCCGACAGGGTCACGACAGCGCGGCCCGCCAGGATTCCACAGTCGCATAAGGAGGATGGTGATGAGCATGCTCGCGGTCGCGGTGGCCCTGACAGGGGTGCTGTGCGTGGTGAATCTGCTGCTGACGTTCGGCGTCATCCGGCGGCTGAAGGAAGGACAGGGGACGTCGTCGCCGGTCGGCCTGCCGGTTCCGGGGGCGGTGGTGGGTGAGTTCGAGGTGGCGGCGCGGGACGGGCGGATCCTGTCGCGGGAGTCGCTGGGCGAGGGGGCGCTGGT
Source organism: Nonomuraea sp. NPDC049269 (assembly GCF_043197155.1). NCBI lineage: Bacteria > Bacillati > Actinomycetota > Actinomycetes > Streptosporangiales > Streptosporangiaceae > Nonomuraea > Nonomuraea sp. NPDC049269. Next base: position 778,846 of record NZ_JBICSO010000001.1, on the reverse strand, counting down.
GGCGTTCCTGAGCGCCGGTTGCGGGGGGTGCGGCCCGCAGATTCCGCGGCTGCTGGAGCGGGCGCGTGAACATCGCGGGGAGCGGATCGTGGCGGTCGTGTCCGGGCCGGAGGCCGAGGCGGCGCAGCTCGTCGAGCCGTTGGCGGGGGTCGCCGACATCGTGCTGGAGCCGCAGGGCAAGGCGGTCAACGACGCGTTCGGGGTGCGGGGCTATCCGTCGTTCTGCCAGGTGGCGGACGGGGTGGTCACGGCCTCGTCGGTGAACGTGGCGGTCCTGCCCGCGCCGAGCCGGTCGTGAGGCAGGCGCTGGTCGCGGCCCGGCTGGTGTGGCGGGCGGCTCCGGTGCCGGTGCTGGGCTATCTGGCGGTGACGTTGGTCGCCGGTCTGGTGCCGATCGTGGTGGCGTGGCTGACCAAGCTGGCATTGGACCGGGTGGCCGCTCCGGGGCCGCCGGGGGTGCTGCTGGGGCTGGCGGTGGGGCTGGCGGTGGCGGGCCTGTTCACCTCGGTCAGCCTGCAGGGCAGCCAGTACCTGCGCGGAGAGGTGAGCCGCAGGACGACGCTGGTGGCCAAGGACGAGCTGTTCGCGTCGGTGGAGCGGCTGGACGGTCTGGCGCGGTTCGAGGACCCGGCCTTCCTGGATCGGCTGAGGTTCGCCCAGGAGAGCGCGCGGGCTCTGCAGCTGATGGTCGACTCGTGTTTCGGGCTGGCGCGCGGTGTGGTCACCTTGGTGGGGTTCATGGTGTCGTTGGCGGTGCTCACGCCGGTGTTCACCGGCGTGGTGGTCGTGGCGGCCGTTCCGGCGCTGATGGTGGAGTTGCGGCTGTCGCGGCGGCGGGCCGACGTGATGTGGAAGATCGGCCCGGTGGAGCGGCGAGAGTTCTTCTACGGGCAACTGCTGTCGACGGTGAACGCCGCCAAGGAGATCCGGCTGCTGGGCATCGGCCCGTTCCTGCGCGGCCGGATGATCGATGAGTTGCGTACGTCCACGGCGGCCAAGCGGCGGCTGGAGCGGCGGGAGCTGTCGGCACAGGCGGGATTGTCGCTGCTGTCGGCGGCGATCTCCGGTGGCGGGCTGATCTGGGTGCTCGTCAGCGCGGGTCAGGGCAGGCTGAGCGTGGGTGATGTGTCGATGTTCGCGGCGGCGGCGGCCGGTGTGCAGTCGGCGGTCGCGGGGCTGGTGAGCACGGCGGCCGGCGCGCATCAGCAACTGCTGATGTTCGGCCATTATGTCGACGTGGTCGAGGCCGATCCGGATCTGCCGGCGGCCGCCTCGCCCGCCGGCGCGCTGCCCGTGTTACGGCGGGGCATCGAGCTGCGTGACGTGTGGTTCCGTTACAGCCCGGCGCATCCGTGGGTGCTGCGGGGGCTCAACCTGTTCATCCCGTACGGCGAAGCGGTGGCTCTGGTCGGGCGCAACGGCTGCGGCAAGAGCACGCTGGTCAAGCTGCTGTGCCGGTTCTACGACCCGACCCGCGGTGCGATCTTGTGGGACGGGGTGGACCTCCGCGACGTGGAGGTGGGGCGGCTACGCGAGCGGATCGGGGCGGTGTTCCAGGACTTCATGGCCTACGACTTCAGCGCCGCGGACAACATCGCGGTGGGCGATCTGGCGGCCCTCGGTGATCAGGGGCGGATCGAGACGGCGGCCGGGCACGCCGGGGTGCACGAGATGGTCGAGGCCCTGCCGCACGGCTATGACACGTTGCTGACACGGATGTTCCACCAGGATCCCGACGACCCGGGTGGCGGGGTGACACTGTCGGGCGGGCAGTGGCAGCGCCTCGCACTGGCCAGGGCGTTCCTGCGTGAGGACCGGGATCTGATGATCCTGGACGAGCCGAGCGCGGGGCTGGACGCCGAGGCCGAGTACGACCTGCACACGCGGTTACGGCAGATCCGCGCGGGCCGTACGGGAGTGCTGATCTCGCATCGGCTGGGTGCGGTGCGTGCGGCGGATCTGATCGCGGTACTGGTGGACGGGGTGATCGCGGAGCGGGGGAGCCACGCAGACCTGCTGGCGGCGGGCGGGACGTACGCGCGGCTGTTCACGTTGCAGGCCCAGGGCTACGCGATGGCGCGGTCGGGATGATCGGGTGGGCCGTCCTGGCCATCGCCGTGGCAGGGGCGTTGTGGTGGGGGCGCACCGGCTATGTGGTGGTCGTGGTGCGGGGACCGAGCATGCGGCCGACCTACCGGCAGGGTGAGCGGGTGCTGCTGCGCCGTACGACCGCGGGCAAGGTACGGCGCGGGCAGGTCGTGGTGGTCACCGGCGCCTCCGAGGACGGGGCGTGGCTGCTGAAGCGGGCGGTGGCGATCCCCGGCGACCCGGTGCCCAGGGACCGCGTCCCCGCGCTGCGTGACGTGGCGGGGGACACCGTGCCGGTGGGTCGGCTGGTGCTGGTAGGCGACAACCCCGATCAGTCACTGGATTCGCGGCATTTCGGGTACGTGGCCGCGGATCGGCTGGTCGGTGTGGTGGTACGGCGCCTGAGCCCGCGGTGACGGCGCACCGGTCGGCGTGACGACATCGCGCCGCCAGGAGCACGACATGCGAGATCTCCAAGATGGAGACATCCCATCGAAGGCGAAGGAGAGTCGCTATGCGCGGCAGATCGAGAGTGGCGGCGATGATCGGGGCCGTGTTGTTCGCGGCCGTGACGGTGTACGGGGCCGCGTCCGTGGCCCAGGCCGCCGACGGCGGGTCCGACACGCCGATGGTCACCGAGACTCACAAGATCCAGTGACCGTGACCAGGTGCTGCTGATCGGGCCGAATGCGGGCCTCGCCGGGGCGATTCCCCGGCGAGGCCCGTTCGGTCAGCTCAGCAGAAGGAGCGTGTCCCAGTCGGAGCGTGCCTCCGCGAGGAGGCAGCTCCGCAGCGCGAGGCCGATCCCGGCCGCACCCTCGATGGCGCCGGCCACGTCGATCTCGACTCCGTGTCCGAGCGGGTATCGAAAGCCGAAGGGCGACCCGGCGTCGTACAGGGCGAGCAACCGGGTGGCCGCGGTGCCGACGATGGAGCGGACCGCGCTATCTCCAGAATCCTCGGCGATCCGCCAGCTTGTCCGGAGTATCCCGGCCCACCCGTGGCACAGCGACGCACCGGAGACTCCCCAGTCCGCCACCGGCCGATCGCGCATCGCCCGCATGGCGCCCACGGCGGCCTCTTCCCACGAGGAACGCCCCAGGGCCCGCCCGGCCAATTGGAGGGCGCGGGCGATGCCGGGCGTGCCGTAGCACCAGCTCGCCCGGAACGCCGTGTCGGACCGCGGCCGGATCCCCAGTTGCTCGGGCAGCGTCACGGTCGCCGGCCAGAACGGGCCATGACCGTCCTCAAGGCGCCGGTCCAGCAGCCACTCCACGATCCGCTCCATGGCCGCGTCCTGGCCGGGGACACGGACCCCTTGTTCCATGGCGATGGCCAGCAACGACAGCGGCCCGGTGATCCCGTGCGCGACGCCCAGGTTGCCGTGGCCGAGCTCGTATCCGTCGACGTCCCTCAGCGTGGGACCGCCCTCGACCCACCAGCCGGGGAGCTCGTCGCCGCCAACCGCGATGGGCCGGGTGAGCTCGACCAATGAGGCGAGTACGTCGGCGACGAGGTCGTGTTCCCCGCGCAGGAGGAGATACCTGCCCAGGCCGGTCAGCCCGTAGGGGATGTCGTAGTGATGAAATCCTCGGGGCCGCCGCCGGGTGAGCTCCTGGCGGAAGGCACGCAGCCGTCGCCGGACGACGCCGGCCACGAACGTGTCGAGTTGCCCGAGCAGTGTCGCGTAGTCACCGGGAGCGGCGGCGGTGAGGCAGGTCGCCATCGCCAGGGCGGGCAGCCCGGTCCACAGCCCGCCGCTGCCGGGCGGATCGGGCAGCGAAGCCGCCCTGGCGAGGTGCGCGTAGGCGCGCTCACGGTCGCCCAGGACACCGAACAGCAGCGCGACGCCGGTGTGGCCGCCGCTCATGGACAGCGCGCCGGTGTCGATGACCCTGAGATCGGGGGGCAGGCTCGACATGACGGTCGCCGCGCTCGCCATTCGCCCCGGGTCACTCAGTCCGTCGGCGACGTGGCCCAGAACGTGCTCCGCCGTCACCTGGAGCAGGTTCATGTCCCGAACGCCCGCCGGTCGTGCGCCGCCCGCACCACGCCGCGGGCGATGGCGTAGGACGCGCTCTCCGTCTCGCGGTCGACGCCGACGAGCCGGTTGTGGTGCATGTGGAGCAGGCTGTTGACGGCCGTCGTCCAGCTCGGCTCTCCGGGGCGCAGCACCTCGCCGTACTCGGAGACCGCTCTCGACCGGGGTGCCCAGAGCGCCGGAAGGTTCTTCTCGTACGCCCGCAGCGCGTGCCAGTCACCCGCCGGATCGATGAGGCGCATGGCCGGTTCGCGGTGGCGGCGGAAGGCGTGATGGTGGGCGCCCTTGGGATAGTTCGCCAGCAGCCACTGCTGCCACGACTCGTCGCCGAGCCCGCGCAGGATGTCGACATAGTTGGCCGCCGCGAGCACCTCGGACGGGAGGCCATCCATCCCGTCCAGCCGGAGCCGCAACTGGGCCAGCACGGCCTCGGAGTCGGCATGGAACACCTGCTCGGCCAGCTCCATGGCCTTCTCCCCGCCGTAGCGGGCCACCTCGGGCTCGTAGGTGTCGAGCACGAGCCGCTGCGCCCTTCCCGAATCACACAGGTCCCGCGCCCAGTCGTGCAGCAGCGGCAGCACGCGCCGGCCGGCGTGGAAGCGGAGCCGCAGATGCGGATCGGGGTCGGCGTACCTGAGGAAGTACCAGCGGCCGATCCGGGATCGCACCGCGTTGATGAGCGGCGGAACGGCCGTGGCCAGGAGGTCGTCCTGCTGCTCGGCCGGGACGTACAGCTTGGCGTAGAGCCACTGCCCGCCCGGCAGGTGACGGGGCCGGGACGAGGTGAGGCGGACGGGAGCGCGGGGTGCGCTCGGCGGCCGGTGCCGGGGCACGAACGGGACGACGACCTCGTTGGCCAGGCCGTGCAGCCAGCCGGTGCCCGGCTCGCCCCCGCACGGTCTTTCGTGGAGCACCAGGTCCGGCTGCCGGGCCAGCTCGCGCCTGAGCAGCCCGCGATGCAGCGGGGAGGTGAGGTCGAGGGTGATCCGCTGATCGCCGAGGGTGGCCTCGACCTGGTCGGGGACCGCCCATCGGGCTCGCCACTCGTCGAGCAGGCCGGGCCACTGGCCGCCCTGCCGGGCGGGGTCGCGCAGGGACGCGGGCGGCAGCCAGCGCGCCGATGCCACGACCGTCCGGCCGTACCGCACGCGCGGAAGGAACGGCAGATGGTTCAGCGAACCCCATTGCCAGCCGCGCCAGACACCCGTGCCCGCCTGGGAGATCTCCGCGAGCAGCCGCGCGGCGTTCGGCGCGCCCGTGTACAGGTTCATCAGGTGGAACGGCATCGGCCTGATCTCACGCCCGAGCGACAGGGACAGCACGCGGAGCCGCGCGAGGTCGGCATAGACGGCGAGGTCGTCCACACCCAGCACACCGGGATCGGCCACGTAGACGCCGACGCTGACCAACTGGTCGAGAACGCGTGGCACCTGGGAGACGTTGCCCAGGCGGGTCCGGTGCGGCTGGAAGGTGAGCTGCGCCGCGACCGCGCCGGCTGTAGTGGTGTGGAGATCACGCAGGCCGGCGATCGGCCGTGGCGAGTCCGCGAACAGGTGCAGGAAACGGCCGAAGAACGCCCCCAACTGCGACGAGCCTGAGGCTGCCGGGATCACCAGCCGGAAATCACCCTCGTCGAGAGCGCGGGCCGAGTCCGCCAGCACCGTCACGGGCAGCTCCATGGCCGACGGCGGCGCGTCGGCGCCGTTGACGCTGAGCCGTCGCACGTGGTCGGCCTCCAGGAGGACCTCTTGGCGCCCGTCCCGGCCGGCCTGCTGCGCGAGCTCGGCCAGCAGCCGGGCCCTGCCGGACGGCACGTCGGCATGCGGAGCCGGACGCCGGGAGCCGGACGGCCGCAGATAGCCCGCCGGTGGACCGAGTCCCCTGGCCGGGTCGAGGAGCTCCTTGAGCGGCACCGGGTTGTCGATGCCGTACTTCTCCACGAACTCCTCGTGGTACTGCGACAGGTGCGTGAGCCCGGTGTCGGCCGTGACGCGCCGCAGCGTGGTGACCGCGTGCTCCAGCTCGTTCACCACCGCGGCCGGGAGCGTGACCCGCGCGTCCACCCGCAGGTCCACCTGTACGGGCTGGTCGGCGGCCCGCAGCCGGTCCATGGCCGTCATGACGGCCCTGAGCTGCGCGATCCCCTCCCCAGGCGGCCGCCGCGCGTAGGTCTGCAGCGCGCGGTCGATCTCGGCGAGCGCGACGGCCTCCGGCTCCCTCGCGCCGACCCGGTCCAGCACATGCCGGACCGGATCGCGGCCGTACGAAGGCGGCCGCAGGTCGGTCAGCAGGAACTCGTGCCGGACGAGCTCCGCCAGCATCGACTCGACGACCTGCTCGGACGCCTCGGGAAACTCCGCTGTCAGCAGCGCCACCAGCTCCGCGTACGGCGTTGCCGTGCCGGCGAGCTCGCAGACCCTGCGCACCGCGGCGGAGTGCCGCACGGAGGTCTCGTGCGCGTGCCCGCCCTGGTCGTCGGCGCGGATGTACGGCAGCACCAGCCGATCCCCGCGAACCTGCGCGAGATCGTTGACGACCACCCGGAGCCCCCGGAGGATCTCCGGATCCCGTTCCCACCTGCGAACGACGGCGAGCAGCCAGTCCATGTCCGGCCGCACGGCCTTACGGTGCGCGCCGCCGAGCGACACCCGCGTCCGGTCGCCGAACCCGGCGATCTCCACGCCCGCCAGCAGCCCGAAGGGCGTCGGCCTGGTGGACATGCGCAGCACGTACTTGGTCACCGCGTAGATCGCCCGGCGCAGCCTGGCGTGAGAGACGTCCTCGCCGCGCTCCACCTTGCCGAGAATCCTGGCCAAGGACCGGCTGGACACCTCCAGCGCCTCGCGGACCAGCGGCGGCGCCGACACTCGACGCAGATAGTCGATCATCCGATCGCACTGCCCCGGATCGTCGGGGTCGAGGTCCTCGAGGGTCACCGCGGCATGGCCGGCGGAAAGGGCCGGCGTACGCAGCAGGGCGAAGTCGGCCACGGCGAATTCAATTTCCTCCGGCACAGAAACCCCTTCATTTGGTATTACCGCGCCCCCAGATTAATCGGCCGCGCATACCTGCCGCTTACGCGCCGATTTCGCGAGCCGCGTAGGCGGCGCGTAAACGATACGAAGGAAGCGTGAGATACGTTCTGGGTTCAGCATGCGAATGCCAGCCGGAGGAGTGGAACATGGAAAAGCTTTTCGACCTGCAATTGCGCAGCCTGCCGACGAAATCCGCGGAATACGGGATCCATGACATGTCGATGACCATCGAAATGTGCAACACGCGCAACTGCCCCACCGTCAGCGGCGCCACCTGTTACCAGACCTGCAAGGACACCTGCCAGTCGCCGCCCACCGTCTGCTGAGACTCGAGGACTCGATACATGGATAATTCATTTGATCTGCAGCTACGCAGCCTGCCTGATCCGGCCGTCGCGGCGACCGTCCCGATGGCGGACACGGTGCATCAGACCCTGTGCCTGGACGGCGTGGAAGGGTGCGGCACGGTCTGGGCGACGTGTTACGACACCTGCTGCGAAGCAGGATCGAAGCTCTGCTGACCATGAACACGCTCATCGCGGTGTGCGCGCGGCAGGTCGCCGGGCAGGTGGCGGATGCGCGGCTGCGCCGGCGGGCTCTGGCCACACTGGCGCGCGTCACCGCGAAACGGCAGGCGAACACCTGGTCCGCGGCCGGGTTGTCCATGGGGGACGCCGGGCTGGGGCTCATGTCCGCGGCGTTCGCCGATCGGTTCCCGGACACGGGGTGGGAGGCGCTCGGACAGGAGTTCCTGGCGGCCGGCCTCGATCAGGCGAGGGCGCCGGACGCGACGCTGTCGCTGTTCTCCGGCACCGTCGGCTACGCCACCGCGGCCTGGCAGCCCGGTCTCGGTGCCCACCGCGCGTCGTTCCTGCCCTTCGAGGACCGGCTGCTGGCCAGGATGGGCGGCTTCGCGCAGGGGCTGGCCGCCGACGAGCGGCCCGCGCCTCGCGGATACGACACGGTCACGGGAATCTCCGGCTGGTGCGGCTACCTGCGTGGCCGCGCCGGCTCGAAACAGGCCGACCGGGTCACGGCCTCGGTGGCCGACGCGCTGGTCGCGGTCCTGAGCGAGGACGGGCTCCCTCGGCTGAGCTACCGGTTCCGGCAGGGGGAGGGAGCCAGGCTGGTCGACTGCGGGCTGGCGCACGGTGTGGCAGGACCGCTCGCGGCGCTGTCCCTGCTCGAACGGCACCACCGCTTCCAGCGGCCCGACGTCGAGACCGCCATCCACTGGGGCGCCCGGTGGCTGATGGCTCAGGCCGGGGCCGAGGGCGGGGTGGTCCTCTGGCCGGATGCCGTCGAACTGGATCCGAGCGGCAGCTCCGACCGGCCGCGGGTCAACGCCGGATCCTGGTGCCACGGCGGCTCGGGCATCGCCCGCGCGCTCTACCTGGCCGGCGCCGCCGTCGGAGCGCCGCGCTATCAGGAGTTCGCGGTGGACGCCTTCCTGACCCACTGCGCGCTACCGCCGTGGCTGCCCTCTCCCAACCTCTGCCACGGTACGGCCGGACAGCTCCTCATCACTTTGGCCTTCGCCCATGACACCGACCAGCCCGCTTTCCGGCACGCCGTGCAGCGGCTGGTCGGCGAACTGTTCAATCGTTACCGGTCCGACTCGCTCCTCGGCTACCTCGACGTGGAGGACAACGGAGTGGCGGTCGACCATCCCGGCCTGCTCAGAGGGGCGGCCGGCGTGGCGCTCGCCCTGCTGTCCGCCGCCGCCGGAGAGCCGCTCGCCTGGTCGCGGCTCCTGCTGATCGACTGAGGCGGCGTCAGGTCGGCGTCAGCGGGCGGACAGCCCCACGACGCTGGAATCGGTCACAGTCGTTCCCATGGGGAGCGTTCTCCGGTTCGAAGTGCTCGGACCGCTCAAGGTCGTACGGGACGGGCGGATCGTCGCGGTGCCCGCCGCCAAGCAGCGCACGATTCTGGCCAGCCTGGCATTGGCCGCCGGCCATCCGGTAACGGTGCGGACATTGATCGAACGCGTATGGGACGACGAGCCACCGGCCGGCGCGCGGTGCGCGATTCAGGTGTACATCTCGCGGCTGCGGAAGATTCTCGGCCACGGCCACGGGATCCACAATTCGGGGGACGGCTATCTGCTGAATGGTGAGGTGGACCTCGCCGAGTTCGAAACGCTGTGCGAGCTGGCCAGAAAGGTTGCCGGAGATCCGGCTCGGATGCTGAGCCCTCTTCGGCGGGCGGTGGCATTGTGGCGCGACCCGCTGCTGCCGAATGTGCCGTCGATGACGTTGCACGACCAGGTGGTCCCCGCCTTGACGGAGCGCTGCCTTCAGGCGAGCGAGCAGCGTTTCGAGCTCGAACTGGCGCACGGCAACCATCATGAACTCATCGCCGAGCTCATCGCGGTCACCAGACGGCACCCGCTGCGCGAGCGGCTCAACAGCCAGTTGATGCGCGCCCTCTACCTGGCCGGGCGGCAGGCCGAAGCGCTCGATGCCTACCGCTCCCATGCCCGGCACCTGCGGGCCGAGTTCGGGCTCGATCCGGGGGAGCGGCTGGCCGCGCTGCATCAGTCGATCCTCACCGGGCAGGCGGCGCCGGCATGACGGTCAGTGCAGACTCCGCGCGTCGAGCAGGCGCAGCACCCGGATGACCACTTCCGGGTCGGCGTTCGGGTCGCGTCGCGCGTCGAGCACCGCCTGGCGGGCGGCGGACATCATCTCCGACTCGACCCGCCTGACCGTGCGTACCCGCTCGGCGCGTTTCTCGTAGGCCGCGCGCCGCTCGGCGTCGGCGGCCTCGGCGCTGATCCGCATGCCGATGTCCGTCATCCGCTTGGCGAGCAGCTCCACCACCTCCTCGGGCAGGTCCTCGGCCTCGTCGATCTCCTTGAGCCGCCGTCTGGCCGCGGTCGCCGCGCTGATGGCCAGCCGCCGCTCCAGGTCCCGCTCGGCCGCGGTGTCGCTCTTGACGCCCAGCTTGGACACCAGCCAGGGCAGCGTCAGCCCCTGTACGACCAGCGTGGCCAGGATGACCGCGAACGCGATGAACACCAGCATGGCCCGCTGCGGGAACGGCGCCCCGTCATCCGTCCGCAGCGGGATCGCCAGGACGAGCGCCACAGAGGCGACGCCACGCATGCCCGCCCACCACATGACGACCGTCTCGCGCCAGCTCAGCGGCACCTCCGACTCGTCGTCCCCGGCCCGGCGAGTCTTCCTGGCCACCCAGGCGGCCGGCAGCAGCCAGACCAGCCGTACCACCACCACGACGCCCACCACGGCGGCGCTCCAGCCGAGCGCCTCGCCCAGCCGCCCGCCGAGCGTGCCGAACACGGTGTGCAGCTCCAGGCCGATCAGCCCGAACGCCACCCCCGTGACGAGCGTGTCGACGATCTGCCAGAACGTCGCCGAGGCGAACCTGCCTTTCACGTCGTCGGCGTCCGACATGTGCTCGCTCAGGTAGAACGCCGTGGTCAGGACGGCCAGCACCCCCGAGCCGTGCCACCTGTCGGCCAGCGCGTAGCTGACGAACGGCACCAGCAGCGACAGCCCCACCTGCAGCGTGGCGTCGCCGAGCACGGCCATCAGCCGACCGGCCAGCCAGCCGAGCGCCAGACCCACCGCGACCGCCACCACCGCCGACAGCACGAACTCGCCCAGCGCGCCCGGCCACCAGAAAACGCCGGTGACCGCCGCCGTGATCGCCACCTTGTACAGCACGATCGCCGTGACGTCGTTGAACAGACCCTCGCCCTCCAGCAGCGACACCAGCCGTCTGGGCAGCCCCAGCCGGCCCGCCACCGCCGTGGCCGCCACCGGGTCGGGCGGCGCCACCAGCGCGCCGAGCGCCGCCGCGGCCGCGATCGGCAGGCCTGGGATGAGCGCGTGCGCCGTCACCGCCACGACCGCCGTCGTCACGAACACCAGCGCCACGGCGAGCAGGAAGATCGGCCGCCAGTTCGCCGCGAACTGCCGCCACGACGTCCGCCGCACGGCCGCGTACAGCAGCGGAGGCAGCAGCAGCGGCAGCACGATGTCGGGCGGTACGTCCACGTCCGGCACGAACGGCAGCAGGGCCAGGACGATGCCGAGCAGCGTCATCAGCACCGGCGACGGCAACCCGAGCCGGTCGCCGAGCGGCACCGTGATCAGTGCGCCCAGCAGGATGAGCATGAGCAGCACGAACTGGTCCAAGACGCCCTCCGATGATCCCCCGAATCAGCCTAGACGGGTGGTCGGCCGAGCTCACGGACGGCCTCGGTGAAGCGTCAGCCGTGGGGGAGGCGGCGTCAGCGGTCGAGGACGTGCAGGGTGTGGTGGCCGGAGCCGAGGGCGACGGGGCCCTCCGCCGTCATGGCGACCACGTCGGCCACCCGGGCGCCGAACAGGTCCGGTACGTAGATCGCGGGCTCCAGGCACAGGGTCATCCCCGGTTCCAGCGGCGTGTCGTCACCAGGGACGACCCGCGGGCCCTCATCATGGCCCAGCCCCACGCCCCGGCCGAAGTGCGCGGCGGCGAAACGGCCGTACCCGCTGCCGTCGATCACGTCCCTGACCGCCCTGGCCACGCTCTCGGCGGCGGCCGACGGCCGTGCCGAGCGGAGGGCGGCGGCCCGCGCGGCGAGTACCACCGAGTACATGGCCTCGAAGTCCTCCGGCGGCTCGGCGACGGCGAACACACGCGCCACCTCCGCGCAGTAGCCGTTCCATCGGCCGCAGAGCGAGACCAGCAGCGCGTCACCGGGGTTGATCACCCGGCCGCCGGGCTGGTGCGCGGGACGCGCGGTGTGCTCACCCGCCGCGACCCGCAGCGACAGGACCTCCTCGCAGCCGCTCTCCAGCAGCAGCCGCCGCAGCCGCGCGGCCATCGCGCCCTCGGTGGCGCCGAACCAGGCCAGCTCACGGGCCTGGCCGAGCACCGATTCGGCGGCCACGACGGCGCGCTGGACCGCCTCGATCTCCTCCGGCCGTTTGCGCAGCCGCAGCGGCGCCAGCACGGCCGTGGCCGGCACCAGCTCGGCCTCGATCGTGAGCCCGAACAGCTCGCGGACCCGCATCTCGGGGTCCACGCCGACCCGCCGCGCCGCGCGGGGCACGAGCGGGCCGGGATCGGCGGTCTCGGCGGCCGTGTCCAGGGTGACGACGAGGAACCCCTCGCCCTTCCCACCCAGGAACCTGAAGTCGGGTGAGGGCCGCAGAACCAGGGCGTCGACCTCGGCCTCGACCATGGCCGCCCGCACGGCGTCCAGGATGGGCTCGGTCACGTCGCAGGCTCGTGCAGCCAGCAGGCGACCGGTCCGAAGTCGGGTTCCTTGTCCCGGCAGACGTCCATGACCTGCGGGCAGCGCGGGTTGAACCGGCAGCCCCGCGGCGGGTGCGCCGGATCCGGCACGTCGCCGGGCAGCTCGGCGGGCAGCACGCCCATCCCGTCGGGCTTGGGGATGGCGCGCAGCAGCGCCTGTGTGTACGGGTGCCGGGGGTTCGCCCACACCTCGGCCGTGTTGCCCACCTCAACGATCTTACCGAGGTACATGACCGCGATCCGGTCGGCGATCAGCCGCACCACCGACAGGTCATGGCTGATGAACAGCAGCCCCGCCCCCGAGTCCACGGCCAGGTCGCGCATCAGGGTGGCGACCTGCGACTGGGCCGACGCGTCCAGCGCCGAGATGGGCTCGTCGCCGATCAGCAGCCGGGGCCTGGCCGCCAGCGCCCTGGCGATCGCGATGCGCTGCCGCTGCCCGCCCGAGAACTCGTGCGGGTGCCGGCCCGCGAAGTCACGGGGCAGCCCGACGCGTTCCAGCAGGTCGGCGGGCGCGGTGGCGGTGTCGCCTGAGGTACGGAGCCCGTCGGCGATCTGGTCGCCCACGCGGCGGCGCGGGTTCAGCGACGCGTACGGGTCCTGGAACACCATCTGGATGCCCGTCAGCTTCCGCCGGCGCAGCCCGAGCGGCGTGACCGGTTGCCCGTCGAACGTGATCGACCCCTCGGTGACCGGGTTGAGCCCGCAGACCGCGCGGGCCAGCGTCGACTTGCCGCAGCCGGACTCGCCGACCAGGCCGACGACCTCGCCGGGGCCGACGGACAGGCTCGCCCCGGCGACCGCCCTGACGATCGGGCGCCCGGGCGAGCGGTGCTCGACGACCAGGTCGTCGATCGCCAGCAGGGTCATGAATCCTCCGAACGGGGAGCGGGAGAGGGCTCGGCGTCGGGCAGTGAGGTCTCGGGCAGTGAGGTCTCGGGCAGCGAGTCGAGCAGGGAGCGGGTGTACGGATGGGCGGGTTCGCGCAGCACCTGGCCGCGCGGCCCCGTCTCCACGACCAGGCCGTCCTTCATCACGCTCACCTCGTCCGCCACCGCCGACATGACGCCCAGGTCGTGGGTGACGAGCAGCACGGCCAGCCCCAGCTCGTCGCAGAGCCCGCGCAGCAGCCGCAGCACCCCCGCCTGCACGGTCACGTCCAGCGCCGTCGTCGGCTCGTCGGCGATCAGCACCTTGGGGGAGCAGGCCAGCGCGATGGCGATCGCGACGCGCTGCCGCATGCCGCCCGAGAACTGGTGCGGGAAGCGCCCGTACGCCTCCTCGGCGCCGGGGATGCGCACCTTGCCGAGCAGCTCGACGGCCCGCCGCCGGGCCTCCCGCTTGTCGACGCCGAGGTGGTGGCGCATGTGCTCGGTGAGCTGTTTGCCGATCGTGAGCATCGGGTGCAGGCTCGTGGCCGGGTCCTGGAAGACCATGGCCACCTCGCCGCCGCGGACCCGGTTCAGCTCCTTCGGCGGCAGCGTGAGCAGCTCACGGTCGCCGAGCGCGATGCTGCCGGTGGTCCGCGAGCCGTGCGGCAGCAGGCCCAGGACGGCCAGCCCGGTCATCGTCTTGCCGGACCCGCTCTCGCCCGCCAGCCCGTGCACCCTGCCCTCCTGGAGCGACAGGTCCACGCCGCGAAGGATTTTCTTGTCGCCGATGGTCACCTTCAGATCGGTGATGTCCAGGGTCACCAAGCACCTTCAGCGTGGATGCCCCGTCCTTTAGGACAGGGAGGAAACGCGAAGCGGACAGACACTCTGGCTCCCGGTTTTGTCGGTGTTGATCTGTAGCTTGATCGGCATGTCCCGCTACCGGCTCCAGCCCACGCCTGCCCAAGAGGCGGCGTTGCTCGAGCATTGCGGGCATGCCCGGTTCGTGTGGAATCTCGCGGTCGAGCAGCATCAGCACTGGAAGGCGGGGGGCGCGAGCGCGCCCGGTTTCGCCGAGCAGTGCCGCCAACTGACGGAGGCGCGAGCAGAGTTCGCGTGGCTGCGTGCCGGGTCGATCATCGTGCAGCAGCAGGCGCTCAAAGACTTTGCGCAGGCGATGGCGAACTTCTTCGGCAAGACCCACAGGCGCCCGAGTTGGCGTAAGCGCGGACGGGGAGAAGGTTTCCGGATCGTGGCGGTCAAGGCGGGAGATGTGCGCCGCCTGTCCCGCAACGTGGGCGAAGTCAAGGTGCCCAAGGTGGGCTGGGTTCGGTTCCGCTGGTCCCGCAACATGCCCGAGGGAATGAAGTCGTATCGCATCACCTGTGACCGGGCGGGCCGCTGGCATGTCGCCTTCGCCGCGATCCCAAAGCCTATCCCCGCGCCGGGTACGGGCGAGGTCGTCGGAGTAGATCGGGGTGTCTGCGTGTCGGCGGCTCTGTCCACGGGCGAACTGCTGTCCGTGCCGACATACCACGGCACGGAGAAGGTGCGTCTGCTGCGGGTGCTGCGGAAGCTGGCCCGCGCACAGCGCGGGTCGAAGCGCCGCGTCAAGGTCAAGCAGGCCATCGCCAGGCTTAAGGCCCGCGAGAGCGACCGGCGCAAGGACCGGATCGAGAAGACCTCGACCGATCTGGCCCGCCGGTTCGACATGATCGCCATCGAAGACCTTCAGATTCGCAACATGACCCGCTCCGCGAAGGGCACCCTGGCCGAGCCTGGCAGGAACGTCCGCCAGAAGGCAGGGCTCAACAGGGCAATCCTCGCCGCCGGTTGGGGCCGACTCGCGGTCCGGCTGGAGCACAAGGCTCCGGGTCGTGTCCAGACGGTTAACCCGCGTTACACGTCGCAGACCTGCAACGCCTGCAAGCACATCGCCAGGGAGAGCCGCGAGAGCCAAGCCCTCTTCCTGTGCGTCGCGTGCGGGCACCAGGACAACGCCGACGTCAACGCGGCCAAGAACGTACGCGACACGGCGGCAGGGCATGCCGTTGCTGCGCGGGGAAGCTCGCCATTGGGCGGGCCCGTGAACCGCGAACCTCAACGCGACCTCCTCCTCGCGAGGTAGTCGCTGTTGAAATCCCCCGTCTTCAGGCGGGTGGAGGATGTCAAAGCGCACGCTCCTTGATGGCGCGGGCCGTACGGGGATCGAGGGCGTCCCGCAGCGTGTCGCCGAGGAAGTTGAAGGCCAGCACCACGGTCAGGATCGCCAGGCCGGGGAAGGTCGCCACCCACCAGCTGTCGAAGACCTCCACGCCGGAGGCCACCATCGCGCCCCACTCCGGAGACGGCGGCTTGGCCCCGAGACCGAGGAAGGACAGCCCCGACAGCAGCAGCAGCGCGGTGCCGATGTCGAGCGTGGCCAGGACGAGCACCGGGCCCGTCACGTTCGGCAGCACGTCCACGCGCAGCGAGCGCCAGGCCGAGAAGCCCAGCAGCCGCCCGCTCAGCACGAACTCCCGCTCCCGCACACCCAGCACCAGCCCGCGGGTCACGCGGGCGTAGGCGGGCCAGGCCACGACGAGTACGGCCAGCACCGCGTTGGTCAGGCTCGCCCCGAGCGCCGCGGCCACCACCATGGCCAGGATGACCGTCGGGAAGGCGAACACCAGGTCCGCCACCCGCATGATCGTCTCATCCACCCATCGACCGAAATATCCGGCGCAGGCGCCGAGCAGGCCGCCGACCAGCACCGACAGCGCCACCAGCATCAGCGTCAGCGGGATCGACACCCGCGCGCCGTGCATGACCCGGCTGAGGATGTCGCGGCCGAGCTGGTCCGTGCCGAACCAGTGCCCGGGCCCGGGGGCCGCCAGCCGCGGCAGGTCCTGGGCCAGCGGGTCGTGCGGCGCGAGCACCGGCGCGGCCAGCGCGACCACCAGCCAGAGGATCGCGATCACGGCGCCGATGACGGCCAGCGGTTGACGCCACGCGTGGGGGAGCCGCCCGGTCAGGCCCTTGCGGGCCAGGGGATCCCGTTTCACTGAAGCCTCACTCGGGGATCGATGACGCCGTACAGCACGTCCACGATCAGGTTGATGACGAGGTACACGACGCCGACCACGAGCCCGACGCCCATGACGGCGGGCAGGTCGAGGGTGGTGGCGCTCTTGTAGGCGTACTGGCCGACGCCCGGCCAGGCGAAGATCGCCTCGACCAGGACCGTGCCGGACAGCAGACTGCCGAACGCCAGGCCCGCGACCGTGATGATCGGCACCAGCGCCGAGCGCAGCACGTACCGGAACAGGATCGTCCGGCCGGGCAGGCCCTTGGCCCTGGCGGCCCGCACGTAGTCCTGGCCGAGGACCTCCAGCACGGCGGAGCGGGTGAAGCGGGTGAGCAGCCCGATCGTGTACAGGGCCAGCACGAGGGCGGGCGTGATCAGGTGGCCGACGGCCGAGCCGAAGATGTCCCATCGGCCCGCGAGCAGCGCGTCCACGGTCTGCAGGCCGGTGACGGCCGGGGCCGAGCCCAGCGCCGCGTCGACCCTGCCGCTGCCCGGGGTGATCTGCAGCCGGTAGAAGAACACGTAGAACGCCACCAGCGCCAGCCAGAACGTCGGCACCGAGATGCCGATCAGGCTCAGCACCCGCAGCGCGTGGTCCGCCAGCCGGTCCCTGCGCAGCGCGGCGATCACGCCGAACGCCACACCGAGCACGAGCGAGACCAGGATCGCCGCCCCGGCCAGCTCCAGCGTCGCCGGCACGAACTCGGCCAGGTCCTGGCTCACCGGCCGATGGCTCTGCTGGCTGGTGCCGAGGTCGCCGTGGACGACGCCTTGGAGGTGCAGCAGGTACTGCTCCCACAGCGGCTTGTCCAGGCCGTGCTCGGAGCGCCACTGCGCGACGATGGCCGGGTCGCCCAGGGCCCGCTGGCCCAGGTTCGCGGCCACCGGGTCACCGGGCACCAGGTTCGTCAGCACGAACGTCACCAGCGTGATGCCCCAGGCCAGCAGGAGCGCCAGGAGGATGCGCCGGATCAGGAACCGGGCGAGGGGGTGCGCCCCGCGCCGCCGGGGCGCGCGGGGCGTGTCGTCCGTGGCGGACATGCTTACTTCGCGCCCAGGCGGGCGACGTCGACCGTCCAGACCGGGTGGTATTCAAGGCCGGTCACCGAGGCGGCCGTCACGATGTTCTGGCTCGGCTGGATCAGCGGGATGAACGGGCCCGAGGCGTTCAGCTTCGTCTGCACGTCGGCGTACGCCTGCTTGCGCGCGTCGTCGCCGATCGCGGTCGCGGCCTTCTCACCCGCGGCCTCGATCTCCTTGGCCGCGCCGGTCTTCCACCCGGCGCGCAGGCCCACCGTCTTGCCCGGCAGGAAGGCCAGGTAGTCGCTGGGGTCCGGGTAGTCCGGGCCCCAGTACCAGAGCCCCATCTCCTCCTTGCCGTTGCGGTAGTTGTCCAGCGCGGTGGTGACCGGTGCGGGCTGCAGGTCCACCGTGATGCCGACCTCCTTGAGGTTGGCCTGGATCCGCTCGGCCAGCGGCTGGAACGACAGGCCGTTCACGGTCAGCTCGCTCGGGTACTCCAGCTTCACCGTGGGGTTGGCCACGCCGCTCGCGGCCAGGGCCGCCTTGGCGCCCTCGACGTCGCGCTTGGCCGCCTGGTCGGCGGGCAGCGCGCCGAGCAGCTGCGACGGGATCACGCCGGGCGCCTGCGTGGAGCCCTCACCGGCCAGCTCCAGCAGACCCGTGTAGTCGACGCCCTTGCGCACGGCCTCGACGAACTTGGCGTTCGGCGTGGTCTTGCTGACCTTGTCGTCCTGGTTGGCCAGCAGGAAGATCACGTTGGCCGAGGCGGTCTTCTTGACCTGGAGGTTCGCCGGCATGCCGGTCACCTGGTCGCCCGACAGGTTGAGCGCCACCTGGCTGTCGCCGCGCTGGACGTTCAGTTTCTGGGTGGCGGCCTCGACGTTGCGGATGACGACCTTGTCGTAGGCGGGCTTGGTGCCGTAGTACTTGGCGTTCGCCTTCAGCACGACCTGGCTGCTCACGTTGAACGACTCGATCGTGTACGGGCCCGACCCGGCGGCGGCCGAGTTCAGGTACTGCTCGGCCTTGTCCTGCGCGTCCGCGGTCGCGCCATGCTGCTTGGCGAGCTTGCTGTTGATGATGCCGAGCGCCGGGTTGGGCAGGATGAACGGCAGCGCGGGGTTGGCCGCCTTGGAGGTCAGCGTGACCGTCGAGTCGTCCTTCTTGGCCACCTCGACGCCGTCGAGCAGGAACGACGGGGTGCCCTTCATGTCCCGCACCCGGGTCAGCGAGAACACCACGTCGTCCGCAGTGACGGGGGAGCCGTCGGCGAACGTCGCGCCCTGCTTGAGCTTGAGCGTGAGCACCTTGCCGTCCTTGGACAGCTCGTACGACTCGGCCAGCGCCGGGACCGGCTTGGTCACGTCGGCGCCCTCGAAGGTGAGCAGCGTCTCGTAGATCGCCTTCTCCACGAACAGGCCCGTCGGCTCGTACGTACGCCCGGGGTCGGCCGTCTTGAGGTCGAAGGAGGTGTCGATCACCAGGGTCTTGCCGCCGCCACCTTGGGCGGCGGGGGTCTGGGAACCGCCGCTTCCGCAGGCGGCGAGGGCGAGTGCACCGGCGAGCAGCACAGCCGCCGTCTGCGAGCGGGTCGCCATTGAGTCCTCCAGTTGGACGATTGGCCGAAAGATGCCGAGGATTGTCCGGCAGAACGTCCAGGCGCTGTGCGGTCGCTGAGACGTATATAAATAGGCCGGGGGTAACTATGAGTGAAATTTCCAGAAATGGTGCCGGTGCTGGTGGTCAGCCTGGACGGATCGGCATCGGCCTCGAGCTCGACGCGGTCCATATGAAGATCCTCGAGGTCCTGCGGGAGAACGGCAGGATCTCGGTCTCGGCACTGGCCGAGCGGGTGGGCATCTCCCGGGCCAACGCGTACACCCGTTTCGAGGCGCTGCGTGCCGACGGCGCGATCAAGCGGTTCACCGCCGAGATCGACCACGTCAGGACGGGGCTCGGCATCACCGCGCTGATCTTCGTGACCGTGCGGCAGCAGATGTGGAAGCAGTTCAGGGCGGAGCTGGCCAGGATGCCCGAGGTGGAGTACTGCGCGATCACCACCGGCCAGCACGACGCGATGATCCAGGTGCGAATGTCTGACGTGGCCGAGGTGCACGCCATGGTGACCGACCGGCTGGCCAACATCCCGGCCGTGAAGGCGACCGAGACTGTCTTCATCCTGGACGAGGTGCTCAGGCGGCCGTACGTGCTGCCCAGCGACCGTGACAAGGCCCGTCCGGTACGGCGGGCGGCCCAGGAGGCCCCCGGCGACGTGCCGCTCGGCAAGATGCGCTTCGTCGGCGCCGCGGAGGGCAGGGCCGCCCTGCGCAAGGACGGCTGATCTGGCATCGGCCGGGCCTTCACCGTGCTTTGGGCGGTCAGGGGGTGACGACCTCCGTGCACACGCTGACGTGCCGGGTGTCGTCGCCCTCGAACTGGAACTCCTCGATCAGGCGCAGCCGGCCGTCGGCGTCGGTCTCGATACGGCTGTTGCTCTGGCCGCCCGCCTTGCCGCCGGCCTTGAGCGCGTGCGCGTAGGCGATGGAGACGACGTCGCCGTCCCTGGTGCCGACGAAACGGCCGTGCGCGACGGTGTCGCCGGTGTAGCTGCCCCACACCACCCCGTCGGCCTCCCAGTAGTCGAACTCGGTGGGCCGCTCCAGGTCCACCACGCTCGCCGTCGAACTCACCATCACGAATCTGCGGCCGTTGAGAAGGTTCACGCCGCCCATGGTCCCGATATTTCATGACACGGAGAGTCAGCCTGGACATTTCTCTCCCCGCGCCATGATCTCGTCGGCGATCCGTCCAGCCGCAAGGGCCACGAATCGGGACTTGTCACGAATCCGGCTCTTCAGTGCCGGGCTGACCGGTGACCTCACCTTCGCGCCCGGCCGAGACCATTCGGTGACGTCCTGTACCGCAATGTATCCCCTGAGTAGCCGTGCTATCTGTGATAGTAATGTCACGCTCAGTGTCCGGTGGGGATTGGGGAGATCCTTATGCTGCAATACATCATCGCGGCCGCGGCCGCGGTAGGCGTGGTAGCTGTCGCCGCCACGCTGTTCCGGCTCGCGAAGAAGGGCAGCGACGACAACGACGCCGGCGGACCGTCGGCCGGGCACGCGGGCGCGATGCTGTCCGCCATGTTCCTGCTGGTCTTCGCCATCGCGATCATCGTGCCGTGGACCACCGCCGACACCGCCGCCCAGAACACGCAGACCGAGAGCCAGGCCGCGGTGGAGGCCTACTGGTCGGCCTCCGGCCTGCCCGGCACCGCCCCCGCCCTGGTACGCGCCGGCCTGCGCGACTACATCACGTTCATCGTCAAGGACGAGTGGCCCGTCATGGAGCGTGGCTCGATGGACCCCGTCGGCACGGAGCGGCTCGACGCGCTCCGGGCCCGCGTCGACGCGCTGCAGGTGACCACGGACCAGAAGGAGGCCAGGACCGCGGTGCTCGACCACCTCGCGGCGATCGCCGCCGCCCGCGCCCAGCGCACCGCCGACGCCGCCGCGACCCCACCCGACGGACTGCTGGCCCTGACGATCATCACCGGCCTGCTGGTCGTCCTGTTCCCGTTCCTGGCCGGGGCCAGGCCGCGCGGCCTGGCGCTCCTGCCGGTGGTGGCGATGGCCGCGATGCTCGGCTTCGGCATCTACCTCACCTGGGACATCTCCCACGCCTTCAACGGCCCGCTGGCCGTGGAGCCTGAGGCGTACAAGAGCGCGCTGCAGGAGTTCGCACGGATTTCCGGAGGCGTCTGACCGTGGGCGCCTGGCGCATGCCACTGCTCCTCGCGGGCACGCTGTTGGCGCTGTCCGCGGGCGCTCCCGCCGCGGCCGACCCGGACCCCGGCGACTCGACCGTGAGCGTCAGCGCCGACGTGGCCGTCTGCGTGGACGTGCCACTGGTGAGTGTGCACATCGGACGATGCGGGTCGCCGGCCGCGAACCCGCCGCCCCAAGCCGTCCCCAACCCACAGCCCGGCGTCACCCTGAACCCGCGACCCGTCGCCACTCCGAAGGCGACGCCCAGGGTCCGGGTCGTGATCACTCCCCGCCCCGCGAAACCCAAGCCGACCCAGCGACCGACCTCTCGTCCGACCCCCAACCGGGTGCGGGTGCCCGCTGTCGTACCCGCGCCCGTCCGGGCCAAGCCGACTCCGAAACCGAAGCACGAACCGACGATCAAGCCGACCCCCAAGCCCACGGTGACCTACGTCCGCGCCAAGCGCGCCGTGCCGCCGCGACCGCGGAAGAACCCGCTGGGCACGGTGCTCTTGATGGTGGTCTTGACGACGGCCATCGCCTCTACCACTGCTGTGGCGTTCGCAGCCGTGCGGTAACCCTCGCTGTCCGCGCCACCAGGCGGTGGCGCGGATGGCCCAGCTCAGCCGACCCGCTTCACCCGGCGGCCGGAGCGCCGTAGACGCCGAGTTCGTAGATGCCGCCACCCGAGGAGCTCGAGCCGTTGCTCGGGCGCTCACCGCGCTCGGGGGCAGGGAAGTACGTGGTCAGGGCGGTCGTGTGGTCCTCCAGGCTGGTCCAGCCGCTCGGATCGGTGGTGTCGGCCGAGTGCTCAATCTTGTACTTGTAGCCGGACAACTGCCTCTTCCCCCTGAGTCACCCGACGCCTCCTGGGCCCGAGCGTCGCGCACCGACGGCCCTTGCAGGAGCAGCTACCGTGAACGGCGGGACCATGATCATTCGATTGGGGTCTCAACACCAAGCCGCAAACTCAGCCTTAAAGTTCTCTATCATATTGTCCCTTCATATACACTAAGGTATACGAGCGATTCCTCCTTGGCGGAAGCCTTCCTAAGTTGCTCCAGAACTTCTGGCTTGTCTTCGAAGTACGCAGGATTAAACGGACGCAGAGTCGCGTACGCTTCGCCCCATCGGGCGGATTCCATCAACACGATTGTCGGCCGGTTCTGCGCTTTGATCAGCCACTTACGGGCTGCCAGTAGATCGGCCGCCTTGTCGAGCGCCGCTCGGCCGCTTGTGGCCCCGACGTCGATGACGAGGTCTCGCGCGACCTGTGTCCTGCCGTCTCTCTCGCTTTCGTCACTGGCCTCCGCCCGCACCTCGCCTATTCCGCGAACGTCGTTGAGAGCGGCGGGATCGACCCGCATTGTCACTGAGGCCGGTGGTGACACGCACCCCGAAGCCATGAAGACCGCACCGAGGGCGGTGGTGGCGATCCGGCCGATGCGGGCCGCCTGCTCCGTGAACGCTACTCTTAATCGCACTTGTCCCAGCCTACGCGATTGCACTCCCCATATTCGTCGGCTGCGTTACCGGGCTTCGGCCACTCCAGTATTTGGTTTCGGCGCTTAATTCCGATGGCGCTGGTCGAGCCGCCGAGCGCCTCGTCCGCAAAACCGCTTTCCGCCCACGCGCGGAAACGTTCGCTATTGAGCGTCGTATTTCCGGATGCGGGGTTGTCCACCCATACCCCGGAGCGGCCACCTGAGGCGCTGAAGGTGCTCATCTCCGACTGGGCCTACGATCCAGGCCTCACCAGAGATCCGCGACCGCCTAGCTAGCGCGGCGCAGCGCCCATTCGACTCCCAGGCAGCGGTCCATCACGACGTCGAGGCCCGCGTCCAGCGCACGCTGGGCGGCGGCCTCGTCGATGACGCCGAGCGGGAGCCAGACCGCCTTGACGCCGGCCGCGATCGCGTCGTCCACCGACTCCCCGGCGTCGCGCGAACGCCGGTACACGGCCACGACGTCCACGCTGTCCGGAACCTGGGCCAGCGACCGGTATCCGCGCTCACCCAGAACCGTCTCGGCGTTCGGGTGAACCGGGATGATCCGCTTGCCCCTCGACTGGAGCAGGCGGGCCTGGTCGTAGGCCGTGCGGTCCGGGTTGTCCCTGAGACCCACGAAAGCCCACGTCTGCGCCTGGCTGAGCAGTCGCCGGATGACAGCCACGTCCGCGAAACGGTTCTCCATGCAGGTGCGAACACGGGCCGCTCGCCGAAGCTTCCCCGGTCACCCCGATCGTCCATCACGCCGTACGCGGAGGACCGGAAGAGGAACGAGGCCTAGGAGCGGTACGGCCGCCATGCGTCGGCCAGCCTCCGGTACGCGTCCTCCGGCAGCCCGTACGCTTCGCGCAGGATCCCGAACAGCCGCGGCTCGTCGCCAGGGAACGCGTCCGGCGCGCCCGCCCCCCTGATCAGGATCAACCCGGCCGAGAACGGCCCCGCCCCCGGCATGGCGCGCAGCTCGGCCAGGGCACCCTCGGGGCCGAGCGAGCGCAGGTGCTCGGTGGTGAGCACGCCGTCGAGCACCGCCCTGGCCAGGCCGCGCAGCCACTCCTGCTTCTGCGCGGGCAGCCCGAGCCCGCCCGCCTCCAGCAGGCTCACCGGCGGCGGGAAGGCCGCGAACTCCTGGCCGTCCACCGTCACCTTCGCGCCGTATCCGTCGGCGATGCGCTGCTTGATCTGACTGACCGATTTCCTCCTCGGGGCGGTGGCGTACGGGGTCCCGCGGTGTTATCACTGCGGGGACAAGGTCACCGCCCCGAGGGGGATCAGTGGAGTTCCGTCTGCTCGGCCCCGTCGAAGCCTGGGACGGCGGCAAGCGCCTGGCGCTGGGCGGCCCGAAACCCCGCGCCCTCCTGGCCGCGCTGCTGCTGGCCGACGGGAAGGTCGTCTCCAGCGAGCGGCTCGTGGACGTGCTGTGGGGCGACGACCCGCCGCGCAGCGCCTCCGCGCTCGTCCAGACGTACGTGTACGGCCTGCGCCGCACGCTCGCGGACGGCGGCGAGGCGGAGGTGATCGAGACCAGGCCGCCCGGGTACGCGGCCCGGTTCCAGCCCGGCCGGCTCGACGTGGAGTCGTTCGAGCGGATGGTCGCCGAAGGCCGGCGGCACGCGGCGGACGGTGGGCACGACCGCGCGGCCGAGAGCCTGCGCGCGGCGCTGGCGCTGTGGCGCGGATCGGCGCTCGGCGGCATCGGGCACGTGCTGCGCGGCGAGGCCGCCCGCCTCGACGAGACGCGGCTGCTCGTCCAGGAGGAGCTGCTTCACGCGGAGCTGACGCTGGGCAGGCACGCGGAGGCGGCTGGCGAGCTCACCGAGCTGGTCCGCCTGCATCCCACCAGAGAGCGCCCCCGCGCCCTGCTCATGAGGGCCCTGTACCGGCTGGGCCGCCAGGCCGACGCGATGGCGGTCTACCACGAGGGCCGCAAGGCGCTGGCCGACGAGCTGGGCGTAGATCCCGGCCCCGAGCTGCAGGAACTGTACGAGGCGGTGCTGCGCGCGGACCCGGCCCTGGACCCCGCTCCGGCGCTGCCCAAATCACAGCCGGTCCCGGCGCACCTGCCCCGCGGGGTCGCCGACTTCACCGGCAGGCAGCGCCAGCTCGCGGAGCTGACCGCCCTGCTCGGCGCCCCCAGCGACACGGTCACGGTGTGCGTCATCTCCGGCAAGGGCGGAGTCGGCAAGTCGACGCTCGCGGTGAAGGCCGCCCACCAGGCGTCCCCGGCCTACCCCGACGGGCAGCTCTACGCCGACCTGCGCGGCGTCACCGGCTCTCCTGCCCCGGCTTTGGAGGTGCTCGGCCGTTTCCTGCGGGCGCTCGGCCTGCCGCCGTCCGCGATTCCGTCGACGGTGCCCGAATGCGTGGACGCCTACCGCAGCGCCCTGCACGGCCGGCGGGTGCTCGTGGTGCTCGACGACGCGGGCTCCGAGCAGCAGGTACGCCCCCTGCTCCCGGGCAGCCCCACCTGCGCCGTGCTGATCACGGCCAGGCGCAGGCTCGCCGGCCTGGACGGGGTGCGGGTGAGCGACCTCGACGTCTTCGACACCCCTGCGGCAGTGGACCTGCTCGCCCGCATCGCCGGTCCTGAGCGCGTACGGGCGCAGACGGAGGCGGCCGGGCACATCGTCCGCCTCTGCGGTCATCTGCCGCTCGCGCTGCGCACGGCGGGCGCGCGGCTGGCGGCCCGCCCGAACTGGCCCCTCGCGACGCTGGCCGGACGGCTGGCCGACGAACACCGCCGCCTGGACGAGCTCACCGCCGGCGACCTGGAGGTACGGGCCAGCGTCGCGCTCAGCTACCGGGGGCTCGACGAGGGGGCGAAACGGGCGTTTCGCCTGCTCGGGCTGCTGGGCGTGCCCGACTTCGCGTCCTGGGTGCCCGCGGCGCTCCTGGACGTGCCCGAGACCGAGGCCGAGGAGGTCGTCGAACGCCTGATGGACGCCCAGCTCCTCGACGATGTCGCCGTGGACGCGGCCGGGCAGGCCCGCTACCGCCTGCACGACCTCCTGCGCGTGTACGCGGCCGAACGCGCCGAGGCCGAAGAGCCGCCCGAGGAGCGCGCGGCGGCCGTGAACCGCGCCCTGGGCGGCTGGCTGTGGCTGATCACCCGGGCCGCCGCCGCCCGGCCGCCGGGCGCGCTGACGCTGCGGCGCGAGTACGCCATGGCCAGGCCCGTCGACGCGGACGTGGCCGACCTGGTCACGTGGTTCAGCGCCGAGAGCCCCGCCCTGGTCGTCGCGGTGGAGCGGGCGGCCGCCATGAACCTGCACGAGGTGGCCTGCGAGGTGGCCGCCGCCCTGTGCTCCTCCTCGTTCTCCGTGGACACCCGTTTCGAGGAGTGGCGGCGTACGCACGAGTCGGCGCTGGGCGCGGCACGGCGGGCGGGCGATCCGCTGGCCGAGGCGACGCTGCTGGTGGGGCTCGGCCAGCTCCGCTACCGGCAGGACCGCTATCCGGAGGCGCAGGCGTTCTTCCGCCAGGCGCTGCCGCTGCTGCGCGCGGGCGGCGACGCGCACGGGCAGGCGGTGGCCGTCGCCGGCATCGGCAACGCCTGCCGCGAGCTGGGCGACCTGGCCGCGGCGCTGGCCCACCTGCGGGACGCGGCGGAGGTGTTCCGCTCGCTCGGCGACGACGCCGCGGTCGGATACGTCAAACGGCTGGCCGGATCGGTGCTGCTCGAACAGGGTGAGATCGCCGCCGCCCGCGAACTGCTCGACGACGCCCTGGCCGCCTTCCGCAGGCTGGGCAGCAAGCGCGGCGAGGGGATCACGCTGCGTACCATCGGCCTGGTCCACCGGGCCGTCGGCGAGTTCGGCCGGGCCGAGGAGCTGTGCGCGCGGGCGGTGGCCCTGCTGCGTGAGGCGGGCGACCCGCTGATGCTCGCGTACTGCGTGCAGGCCCTGGCCAAGACCCGCATCCGGCTCGGCGGCGACGCCGGCATCCTGCCCGAGCTGCGGGAGGCGATGGAGGTGTGCGAACGGAACGACGACCGGTTCGGGATGGCGCTCGTCGAGCGGACCGTCGGCGAGCTGCACCTGGCCCACGGCAGGCACGCGCAGACCGAGGAGCATCTCGGCCGGGCCGTCGCGCTGTGGGACCGGCTGGGGCTGCCGCTGTTCCGCGCCCGCACCCTGCGCGACCTGGCCGCCGCCCGCGAGGCGGCCGGGGACGCCCCCGCCGCCGCCTCCATGCGAGCCGCGGCGCTCGCCGTCTTCGCCGAGTACGGCACCCGCGAGTACGGCGAACTGCGCTCGTCTGGTGCTTTTCTGGAGTGAATTTGGAGTGCCCTCGCTCAACGTCCTCCTAAACAGCCCCTTTTCTGTGCAAGGAGAGCGTCGTGCCGGACATCATCCTCATGTCAGACCCCAGAATCAGCGAGATCCCCGTCGAGGATCGCGCGGAGCCGCTGGCAGACTTGCGCACCGTCCCCGGCCTGCGGCTGGACCAGCGGATGGCCGACCCCGGCGGAGCGTACGCGCACGTCCGCCAAGGTCACGTCGAGCGCCTCCTGCGCGCCCAGAACGGCCTGCCCGACGGGTTGCGGCTGCTCGTGGTCGAGGCGTACCGGCCGCCCGCGCTGCAGGAACTGTACTTCCAGCGGTACGCCTCGCAGCTCGGCGCGGACAACCCCGACTGGTCGCCTGAGCACGTGTACGTGCAGGCCAGCCGTTCCCTGGCGCCGCCCCACATCGGCCCGCACGTATGCGGCGCGGCGGTGGACCTCACCCTGTGCACCGGCGACGGCGCCGAGCTGGACATGGGCACCGAGGTGAACGCCAGCCCGGAGGAGAGCGACGACGCCTGCTACACGGCCGCGCCGAACATCTCCAAGCACGCCCGCGCCAACCGGGAGATCCTCATCGGCGTCATGTCCGCGGCCGGGTTCGTCAACTACCCGACGGAGTGGTGGCACTGGTCGTACGGCGATCGTTACTGGGCCCTGACCACCGGCGCTCCCGCGGCCCTGCACTCCCTGATCGAGTGGTCGCCGCGTACATGAGTTCGACCGCCGCGGTGATCGATGATCACCGCGGCGGTCGCGTGTGGTGAGGACCTTAGATCGGCTTGGTACGGAACTGGTCCCAGTTGCCCGCTCCGGAGTCCCAGGTCATGGTGGGGGCGTTGAAGCCGCCGGTTTTGGCGGTCCAGGTCCACAGGCCGGTTCGGCCGCCGGGGTAGTCGTAGAAGGTGCTGATGTCTGCGAGTCCGTCGCCGTTGAAGTCGCCGGTGACGGCTTTGGCGCGGGGTTGTTCGAAGTTTCCTGCGCCGGAGTCCCAGGTCATCGTGGGCGGGTTGAAGCCGCCGCCGGTTTTGGCGGTCCAGGTCCATAGGCCGGTGCGGGCGCCGGGGTAGTCGTAGAAGGTGCTGATGTCGGTCATGTTGTCGCCGTTGAAGTCGCCGACGATGGGCTTGGCGCGGGGTTGTTCGAAGTTCCCTGCGCCGGAGTCCCAGGACATGGTGGGCGGGTTGAAGCCGCCGCCGGTTTTGGCGGTCCAGGTCCATAGGCCGGTGCGGGCGCCGGGGTAGTCGTAGAAGGTGCCGACGTCTGCGAGTCCGTCGCCGTTGAAGTCGCCGGCGATGGCCTTGGCGCGGGGTTGTTCGAAGTTGCCCGCGCCCGAATCCCAGGACATGACGGGGGAGTTGAAGCCGCCTGCCTTGGCGGTCCAGATCCACAGGCCGGTGCGGGCGCCGGGGTAGTCATAGAACGTACCGATGTCTGCGAGGCCGTCGCCGTTGAAGTCGCCGGTGACGGCCTTGGCGCGGGGTTGTTCGAAGTTGCCCGCGCCCGAGTCCCAGGACATGACGGGGGAGTTGAAGCCGCCGCCGGTCTTGGCGGTCCAGATCCACAGGCCCGTGCGGGCGCCGGGGTAGTCGTAGAAGGTGCCGATGTCTGCGAGTCCGTCGCCGTTGAAGTCACCCGCGATGGCTTTGGCGCGGGGTTGTTCGAAGTTGCCCGCTCCCGAGTCCCACATGCTGACGGGCGGGTTGAAGCCGCCTCCGGCCTTGGCCGACCAGACGAACAGAACCGTCCGGGCCCCTGGGTAGTCGTAGAACGCGGCCACGTCGTCCAGCCCGTCACCGTTGAAGTCCGCCTTCACCTCCGAGGTGCCGGACGGAGGGTCCGTCGACGGTGTCGTCCCCGCGTTCCACAGAGCGTCGACGAGAAGCTGGGCGTCGTGGACCTCCTTGGCGTAGGCGTCCGGGACCGCCGACACCTGCACCTTCTGGCAGATGGCGCCTATGTCCCCGCTCATCCAGGAGTTGTTCGGATATTTGCGCAGCATGGCGTTGAGGAACGCGTTGGTCGCGTACACGGGGTCGATCAACTGCGCGGGCGTGCCCCAGCCCTGGGACGGACGCTGCTGGAACAGCCCCAGGCTGTCGTGGTCGCCGGCCTCCGTGTAGTTGTGCAGGGTGCTCTCGGTGATGGCCGTGGTCACGGCGATCACCGCCGCTCGCTTGTCCAGCCCTCGGCCCTTGGACGTGTCCGTGATGATCCGGGCGCAGGAGACGTTGTAGGAGTTCACACTCTTCCCCATGCGGGGGCCGTTCATCTGCGGCCGGACCTGGTTGGCGATCGCGGTGTCCGCGCTGGTCTCGCCGCCCGGAACGCAGGCGGTGTAGGACAGTGACGCCGCGAGCGACTCGGGCACCGGCTCGCCGGCCGGGCCGGGGACGCGGCTGGTGGTGGGGGCGGGGGTCGGCTCCTGCGCTGCCGCAGGGAGAGCACCTCCGGCGAGGAGTCCTGCGGCCAAGGCGGCCGACACGGTCAGGCGGCGGGTGAAGGGTAAACGCGGGGTTGCGATGAGAGGGGTGATCTTCATGATTTTCTCCAAAAAGGTGAGAAGTCCGCTGGCTGCGGCTTGCGCGCCGCAGCCAGCTCGCACGATCAGACAGGCTTGGTACGGAACTGGTCCCAGTTGCCCGCTCCGGAGTCCCAGGTCATGGTGGGGGCGTTGAAGCCGCCGGTTTTGGCGGTCCAGGTCCACAGGCCGGTTCGGCCGCCGGGGTAGTCGTAGAAGGTGCTGATGTCTGCGAGTCCGTCGCCGTTGAAGTCGCCGGTGACGGCTTTGGCGCGGGGTTGTTCGAAGTTTCCTGCGCCGGAGTCCCAGGTCATCGTGGGCGGGTTGAAGCCGCCGCCGGTTTTGGCGGTCCAGGTCCATAGGCCGGTGCGGGCGCCGGGGTAGTCGTAGAAGGTGCTGATGTCGGTCATGTTGTCGCCGTTGAAGTCGCCGACGATGGGCTTGGCGCGGGGTTGTTCGAAGTTCCCTGCGCCGGAGTCCCAGGACATGGTGGGCGGGTTGAAGCCGCCGCCGGTTTTGGCGGTCCAGGTCCATAGGCCGGTGCGGGCGCCGGGGTAGTCGTAGAAGGTGCCGACGTCTGCGAGTCCGTCGCCGTTGAAGTCGCCGGCGATGGCCTTGGCGCGGGGTTGTTCGAAGTTGCCCGCGCCCGAATCCCAGGACATGACGGGGGAGTTGAAGCCGCCTGCCTTGGCGGTCCAGATCCACAGGCCGGTGCGGGCGCCGGGGTAGTCATAGAACGTACCGATGTCTGCGAGGCCGTCGCCGTTGAAGTCGCCGGTGACGGCCTTGGCGCGGGGTTGTTCGAAGTTGCCCGCGCCCGAGTCCCAGGACATGACGGGGGAGTTGAAGCCGCCGCCGGTCTTGGCGGTCCAGATCCACAGGCCCGTGCGGGCGCCGGGGTAGTCGTAGAAGGTGCCGATGTCTGCGAGTCCGTCGCCGTTGAAGTCACCCGCGATGGCTTTGGCGCGGGGTTGTTCGAAGTTGCCCGCTCCCGAGTCCCACATGCTGACGGGCGGGTTGAAGCCGCCTCCGGCCTTGGCCGACCAGATGAACAGGACCGTCCGGGCCCCTGGGTAGTCGTAGAACGCGGCCACGTCGTCCAGCCCGTCGCCGTTGAAGTCGGCCCGAACGTCACTGGTGCCGCTCGCGTCGGTGGCGGGAGTGGCGGGCGGACCGTCCTCGGCGCCCACCGGCGCGGAATAGCCGACGATGTCGACGTTCGTGCGCGAGTAGCTGTTCTCCTTGATGCGGTCGCCGCTGTTGCCCTCGATGGTGTAGACGGTGGTGGCGTTCGAGGACTTGACGATCCCGACATGGTCGATGTCGCCGCTCTGGTCCCAGTCGAAGACGACCGCGTCGCCGGGCTGGGGGGCGTAACCGGTGGAACGCGCGTGCCAGGTCCCGTGCTTGGTGCCGTAGTCCTTGAAGGAGCTGGCCCAGCCGGTGAGCACGCCGCCATTGGTCTCGGCGACGTCGGCTTCGGGCACTCCCGCGTTCTTCCACACGTACTTCGAGAAGTCCGCGCACCAGTCGCTGTCCCGCCACTGCACGCCGTCCGTGGCCGGGCAGCCGCCCGCCGGCTTCCAGGACCGGAAGTACCCGGTGTAGTAGTTGCAACCACTGCCCATCGGCTCTTCGTGGTTGCGGGAGGCGTTGGCGAACTGGCTCTGCGCGACGGCGACTATGTTGCCGCGCGTCACGGCCGCGGCGGGCGCGGTCGTCGCGGCGACCAGCGCCGAAGCCAGGAACGCCGTGGCCGTGGCTCCCGCGCCCAGCCGTAAAAGGAGTCCGGTGACGTTCTTGGACGTCGGTGCCGGGTGGTTCTGCTCGCTCATGTCGGGTCCTTTCTCCAGAGGTGCTGACCTCTGTGAGAAAGGCTCGGCCGGGGCGCTCCAAGTACTCTCGAATCGTGCTCCAGCACCTTCTATAGAGGCGCGGCGCGCTCTATAGAGGCCGGTCGCCGGGCCTGATTCCGGTGACTGAGGGCGTGGGCGGGCTAGCTAGGCCTCGATGAGCCCAGAGGAGATAGGGAAGACGTGGTGCGGACTGACTATGTCTTCTCGGTGGTCAGACCGGTGGCATCGGCAAGATCCCTCGACAAGGTTCATCGCCCCAGCTCAGAAGGCACTTTCGTATTTCCTCCCCGCTTCCGGCCGCATCTCGACCGAAACGGCGAGGCTAAGGGGGAAAGGTTCGCGAGGAGTCGGCCGTGAGGCGATGTATGTGCGGCAGTACGAGCCGCGCTGCTTCTCTTGGGCTACGATCGCGACGTCGAAGGATTTCCCGCATGCTCCACAAGGGGTGCAAAACGAGCAGAGTGAAGAAATTAGACTTCAACGATGTGGCCGAGGTCTACGATCTTGGCAGGGCGCTGCCGCAGGTGGACGGATTCTCAGAGTGGAGGCTGCGCTTAGTTGAGCACTTCGGCGGTCTCAGCGGTCAATGCCTGCTTGACCTGGGGTCGGGGACCGGGCTCTTCTCGGCTGCCATCGCGGAATGGTTCGAAACCCGAGTCGTCGGAGTGGAGCCGTCATCGAAAATGCGGGAAGTCGCCGCCAAGACTCGTAAGCGCGGTGGAATCGTTTATGTGGGTGGTCGTGGCGAGCAGATACCCCTCGAGGACGCATCGTGCGCCGCAGCATGGCTTTCCCATGTTCTGCACCATCTGACGGACCTCGCACGCTGTGCCATGGAGCTGCGCAGAGTGGTGCGAGAGGGACAACCGGTCGTGATTCGCAACATTCTCCCTGGGAGAACCGGTGGGATCACGTTGTTCCACTATTTTCCCGGCGCCCGCCAGGTCGTGGAGTCGTCGTCACCCTCTCTCGAAGCCGCCTGTTCGGCATTCACCAAGGCCGGTTTCGAGTTGCACTCCCTGCAATCCGTCCGTCAGATTACCGCCCCCGATATGCGGGTGTTCCTGAAGCGGGTGCGAGTCCGGGCGGACTCCAGCCTTGCTCCCCTCGACGACGACCAGTTCGCCAAAGGGTTGCGGGCGTTGATTCACGATGCGAAGTCGGACGCGGGAACCGCTCCGATAGTCGATAGCATGGATATGCTGGTGTTTCACTAGCGTGGATCCTCAGGTGCTGCCGTTCGAGCCGTAGGCCTGGCTGGCCGCCCCCTCCTGTGCGGCGAAGTGCTCTCTGATGCGCGCGAACTCCTCGTACATCTCCTCGTGTTTCCGGTACCATTCCTCCCAACTCGGCGGAACCGCAACCGGACTGCCCAAGGG
Source organism: Nonomuraea sp. NPDC049269 (assembly GCF_043197155.1). Lineage (NCBI taxonomy): Bacteria > Bacillati > Actinomycetota > Actinomycetes > Streptosporangiales > Streptosporangiaceae > Nonomuraea > Nonomuraea sp. NPDC049269. Next base: position 746,130 of record NZ_JBICSO010000001.1, on the reverse strand, counting down.
TTCGATCTCCCGCCTCGTCGCACTCAGGTAAGCCGCTTCTTCTTCGTCATTCAGCAGGTCTCCGCAGGGCACCTCAACGGGAATCAAGGGGATTTCTGGCCCCAACACTCGGGTGAACACATAGAAAGCTCGATACATGTGTTTGTCCGAAGTCACCAGCGCCACGCCCCCGACGCTCAGCTCGGCGATCGCGACCGACGCGACGAAGGCTTCGCTGATGGTGTCCCTGGCCTCGCCATCGGCCTGGACTATCGCGTCTTCCGGCACCCCCGCACTCAGGAGATATTCGGCGCGTAGCTGTGAGGTGAGCTGCTCCGAACGCTCCGCCCGTGGACTCCACCACCAGTAATGGCCGCCCATCACGATCAGTCGGGTGGTGGGCCGAGATCTCCACAGCTCGGCACCTTTATCGAGCCGGTCCGTGCCGAGCTTCGTCAATTTCCCGTTTTTGTCCAGACCTCCTCCCAGAATGACCGCAGCTTCCACCGTCGGCAACTGATGAAGATCCACCGGTTTCACCACCATCTCGAGACACCGAACTACAATGGTAGAGCATCCCCGGAGCCGGGTGGATCGAGGCGCTCCATATGAAGTGAACGGGATAGAGGGATGCAGTCGACCACCCTTGGGCGGGCGATATATTGATCGATGACATCCACTTCCACCACCAAACACGCGGAGTCTCCTCCGGTGAGCCGAGCGCACGTCTCTTCAATAAGCGGGTCGACCACACTGCGGGCGGCGGCGAGTGAACCAAAGACCCGGCATCCTGCCAGCATCACCAGGCGTGCCTTCTGATTGAAGGGATTCTGGGCCAAGACGACCAGACCTATGTCCCGGTCCACTTTGCCGTTGGAGATCCTGGCGGAGAACGTGTGCTTGTCATCGGCGCGGATGAGGTCGAACCCGGAGAATGAGTATGGCAGCCGAATCCTCTCGGCCAGCGCACGGAACACCTCATTCCTGACAGGTCCGCCGATGACGATCAGATTCCCCTCGAGCGCCTTATCCTTCGGAAAACGCTCGGCCGTGCAGATCCGGTCCATTCGGCAGCCGAAGACCCGCGCCAGATAAAGCGAAACTTCGGTTGCCGCGGCATATTCGGCCGGCCAGACCGTCTGGGTCATGTAATCGGTGACATCAATGACCGGGCCGTCCCCCGTGACGATGCTGGTCGGCAGCGATGGATTGAGCTTCCAGACACGTGAGGCCGGTCGGAGTTCCCTGCGCCGCTTCACGCTCGTGCGGAAGAACCATCCGGCCAGGAACGCGATGAATGACGCGGCCAGGTTGATGGCGAGGTCCCATCCCATTGTGGCCTCCGTTCGCGGGCGACTGCGCGCGCCCACCCATCAAGGGCCTTGTCACTTGGATCCTAACCTCCGACGTGGTGGTCAGCGGGGCGTTGAAAGACTTACGTGCGACCGGATCCTCCAACCACACCGTGCCGTCATAATCACCAGTGGCCGGCACCGGACGCTCGTCAACGACACCCCACGCGCCCCATATGACGGTGTCGGCGCGGCCGATCAGCGGCCCGCCATCCGAATAACCGCAGCTGACCTGCCGAAATGGACGAGCGTAAGCCGCTGGATCCGCTGGTGAAAGTCGGTCGCGGACCAATGAATGGTGCTGCGGCCACGACTCGGGTGAGCGGCGGCACGCGGTTGGGCCAGTGTGGGTCAATCGGTAGATGTGATTGGCGAGTCCCGAACCCATTGCACGACATATTGGTCTTTGTTCCGCTTCGCCCTCCTGACCAACACTCTCGTGACGGCCGGATCTGCGGCCTTTAACGATAAGCCGCAGTTCAGTGCCTCGGTCTCGTGGATAGTCACTGCCAGCCCATCGTCGAGTCCTGGCAGGCCGTTCGCTGAGCCTCCGAACCGCTTGGCGAGCGTGATGATGTCGCCTGTCATCTCCAGCTGGCGCTCGATCCGTATCTTCGTCGCCAGACGCTGGTTGCGGGCGTGCAGCGCACGAGACCAGGTGTGTTGGGTACGGCGGAATGCCCATGCCATGGCTGCCTGGAATACGAAGACGGATGCGGTGATCAGTTTGAAGAGTTTGCCGGGCCGGGCATCGATGACCGCTTCGAGTTCCTCGGCGCGAACTTCGGCCCGGATCTGATCGGCGTAGCGTAGGTGGGTGGACCAGCGTACGAGCCGCTTGGCCAGCCATGGCGCTATCTCGGTGCATTCGGCGATGAGTACACCGACGATGAGCATCACGATCTCGGTGGTCATCGGTCACCCGTCCGCAGGACGCGAAGCGCCGTGAAACCAAACGCAGGGCGCGTCTTGACGGCGGCGGGACGTCGCTCCGCCAACAGCGCCCAAGCGGCAGGCACTCCTTCGCCGGTGAGCCGGTAGAACCGGCGCCTGGGGCGGCTCGCGTCCGGTTCGAGCTCCTCCCATGCGCCGGTGATCCATCCGGCGTCTTCGAGGCGGTCGAGCACCTTGTACACGGTGGGGCCCGCGCGGTGGGTCGCCTTCATGATCGCCCACCCGTGGATCTGCTCGTCGGCGTCGTGAGCGCGGACGAGAGCTTCGAGTACGTCCAGCGTAGGTTGCGTGATCCTTTCGAGGCCCCCCAAGCCATGTCCCCCTTCTGGGCTGCCACGTTCCTATCGTACATAGGTGAAATAAGCGCTACAAGCTGTCGGCAGGCAGTGGCGCCGATTACTGCCGCAGCTGGGTGGCATCCACCAACCCGGCCAGGTCCAGCGGCGACGCGGACTCGTCACCGGGGGCCGGTGAGGCGGACGTCGCCCTGCGTGGACAGGACGAAGACCTGCCAGTTGTAGTACGCGTAGAAGCTGCGCGAGTCGCGCTTGATCTGGCGGGCGTGCGCGAGGACGGCATCCACGTACCGGGCGTCATGGTTGTAGGCGAACACCGCACGCCGGTAGTCTCGCGGCGCCCCCGACGCCTTGAGATAGTTGGCCGCGGCGAACACCGCGTCACGCGCGTTGTGGACATCCCCACCCAGGCCGTACTGCCGCCACGTGCCCGGCATGAACTGCATCGGCCCTTGTGCCCCGGTGGAGCTCGCTGATCTGACCCGGCCGAACTTCGTCTCGACGAGCATGATCGCCGCGAGAACCTCCCACTCGACCCCGAACCGCTTCTCGGCCCGCGTCATGTAGCCGCGCAGGGGCTCGGCGGGCGGCGGCTCCGCCAGGCGCATCCGCTTGCGCTGCGCCGCGCTGATCGGGTGGGCCATGGACAGCAGCTTCGCGATGGCCGTGGTGTTGTCGCGTGCCTCAGCGGCCAGCCCCTTGGGCAGCCGCTTCACGACGCCCTGGGTCAGCGTCGTGTTCCGGGCCATCGCGCGGTAGATGCGCTGCTGATGGAGGGAGAGCAGTACGACGTCCTGCGGCGGCTGCTCCTGCGAGCCCTTGGTCCAGCCGTCGATCGCCTCGTTCAGCGCGGTGGACGTCTCCTTCAGAGCGTCGGCCAGCTTGACGGGGTCGGTGGGGATGCGCACATCAGGCGCGGGCACCCCCATGGCCGCCGCCTGCGGGGAGGGGGTCTGGGTGGCAGTCGGGGTGGTGGTCTGGACGGGGCGCTCCGGTGTCGCCGAGCCGTCCGCCTCACCGGCACATCCCGAGAGGACGGCTACGAGGGAGGCCGCGATCATGACGTTGACCGATCTCATGATGCTCAACCGTATCGCCAGGATCACCCGTAAGAAGAACTCCCACACGCGGCCCACCACACCCAGGTGCGGCTGAGGGCTGTGGGAACGAAGGTCCTTCTTTTGGCGATATCCGGATGTGGCGGGTGGTGGGCGGGTGCGGGCGCGGGTCGCCGGTGCGGGCAGCACGCTGGTCAGGCTGTCGCCGTACGCGCTGCTGGCCGCGCTGTCGGCGTGCGCGCTGGCCCCGCTGGTCCCGCTGAGCGGCGCCGCGGTGGGAGTCGTCGCCGGTGTCGGTACGAACGTTCTCAGCGAGGTCATCACCAGAGCCGTGGAGGCGCTGCGCCGCCGCAATGGCGGCCGGTCGCCGAGTGAGGACGAGATAGAGGCCGAGCTCGCCGAACGCCTCTCCGACGCGCTGGCCTCCGGGCCCGGCGCGGCGGAGCTCAAGGCGGAGCTGGCCCGCGTGCTGGAGCGCCTCGACACGGCCGGTACGGCACTCGAAGCGGCCGTGGACGCCGGCGACGAGCGGTTGCAACGGCATCTGGCGCACGCGTTCGCCGAGTTGGGGGCGGACTTCGCCGGATTCCGGTCGCTGCTGGAGAGGGTGAGCGATCGCGCCTCGCAGATCCATCGGACGCTGCACGAGCTGGGCATCGAGCAGCGCGACGATCGCGAGCGGCTGCGCCGCCAGGCGGTCCAGCTGCTGCGGATCCGGGAGGACCTGGCCCGGTTGGCCGACGCCGATCCCGCCCCTCGCAGGCCGGGGAGGTGGAGCGGTGGCTGCCCCTACCGGGGGCTGTGGCCCTTCCAGCAGGAGCACGCCGACATCTTCTATGGCCGCGAGCGGATGACCATGGCGCTGGTGGCCAAGCTGGCCGAGCGGCTGTCCGGAGTGGCGCTGCTGGCGGTGACGGGGGCTTCGGGGGCGGGCAAGTCATCGCTGCTGCGCGCCGGGCTGCTGCCGGCGATCGACCGGGGGCTGCTGCCGGTGCGGGGCTCACACGAGTGGCCGCAGCTCATGTTGACGCCGACGCCGACGCCCCTGGACGAGCTGGCCGTCCACCTGGCGGCGCTGGGCCGTGGTGACTCCTCGGTCGTCCGCGAAGGTCTGCGGAGCTCGCCCCGCCTGACCTTCCGGCAGGTGGTGCTGGCTCACCGGCGCGAGTACGGACTGCCGGGCTCGCGGCTGGTGCTGGTGGTCGACCAGTTCGAGGAGATCTTCACCGGCGACGTCGAGCAGGGGCGGGCGTTCGTCACGGCGCTCCTGGCCGCGGTCACAGATCCCGATCCGCAGGTGCTGGTCGTCCTCGGTGTGCGCGGCGACTACTGGGGGCACTGCGCCGCCTATCCCGAGCTGGCGGAGATCCTGGCGGACGCCCAGTTCATCGTCGGTCCGATGCGCGAGTCCGAGCTCCGCCGGGCCGTCACGGCGCCCGCGGTCGCGGCGGGGCTGGACATCGAGCCGGGTCTGGTCGATCTGCTGTTGCAGGATCTCGGCACCCCGTCGGCGACGGGCGCCTACGAGGTGGGCACGCTGCCCTTGTTGTCACAGGCGATGCTGCTGGCCTGGGAGGCGCGCGAGGGCGAGCGGCTGACCATTCGCGGCTACGGTACGAGCGGCGGCGTGCTGGCGGCGGTCGAGTCGAGTGCGGAGGCCGTCTACGGGGCGCTGTCGCCCGACCAGCAGGTCCTCGCCCGCGCTCTGGTCAGGCGCGCGGTCGCCGTCCAGCCGGACGGCAGGCTGTCGCGGCGCAGGGTGCGCCGCTCGGAGGTGGGCACGGACCTGGCGCCGGTGCTGGCCGCCTTCACCGGCAAACGCCTGCTCGTGCTCACCGAGGACGGCCTAGAGCTCTCGCACGATGTCCTGTTGCACGCCTGGCCGCGCCTGCGGTCGTGGCTGGAGGACGACATCGCGAGCCGGATCCTGCTCGGCGAGCTCACCAGGAGCGCCGAGGAGTGGGAGCGGTACGAGCGGGACAGCTCGCTGCTGTACCAGGGAACCAAGCTGGCGACCGTGCGAGCGGCCAGCCAGGGCTGGTCGGCCGACCCGGGCCGCCACCCGCCCGCCTCCGGCATCGCCCGGGAGTTCCTCGAGGCGTCGCTGCGGGGGGAGTCCAGACGGGCTCGGGTACGGCGCCGGGTCGTGGTCGCGCTCGCCATGCTGGCGGTGATCTCCGTGGTGGCGGCCGGCGTCGCGTTCGTGGCGGCCGGCCGGGCGACCAGCGAGCGGAATCTGGCGCTGTCGAAGCAGTGGGCGGCCGACAGCGAACGGATCGCGGACGCCGATCCGGAGCGATCGCGACGCCTGGCGGTGATGGCGAGGCGGATCGCGAACACGGCCGAGGCCGAGCACGCCCTGCGGGCCGCGGTCTCCAGACCCGGCCGGGCGAGCGTGCACGTCGAGTCGTCCCTATCCTCCATGCTCTACGCGCCCGACGGCCGTACGGTGCTCGCCGGGGTGAGCGACGGAGTGGAGATCCGCGACGCGGGCACGCTCGCCCGGATCAAGACGCTGCGCAGCCAGGACAGCGTCGACAAGATCGCCATCAGCGGCGACGGCCGGCTGGTCGCGGGAATGGGACGCTACCGGGTCCAGCTCTGGCGCGGCACCGCGCCCGATGTCACCATCCCCTATTTCGGCTTCACTGCCGCCGACCTCAGCCGCGACGGCGACCTCTTGGTGACCGGGAGCTCCGACGATCGGATCCAGCGCTGGGACGCCCGTACCGGCCAGAAGATCGGTTCGGCCATCAAGGCCGGGATGATCGAGGTCACGGCGATCGGCGTCAGCCCGGACGGCGAGACGATCGCGGCAGGCGGGCGAAACGGCGACATCCGATTCCTCGACGCCCGGACCGGGCGCCCGCGCGGCTCCCCGATCAAGACCGAAGGGGCGCTGGCCACGGTCGACGCCTTGACCTTCACCCCGGACGGCCGGTACCTGTTCACCACGACGACCAGTGGCCAGGTCCGTAGCTGGGACGTCGCCACCAGGCGATTCCAGCTCTCCTACACCCGCGAGGACGCGCAGGCGTCGAGCCTGGCCTTCAGCCGCGACGGGACGATCCTCGCCGCCGGGGACCTGCAAGGTGTCATCCGGCTGTGGGATCCCGTGTCGGCCGAGCAACTCGGGCAGCCACTCACCGGCCACACCGCCGGCGTCAGCGCCATGACCTTCAGCCCGGACGGACGGACGCTGCTCAGTTCCAGCCTCGATGGCACCCTGCGCCGCTGGGATCTCACCGTACGGCAGACGGTGATCCCACCCGTGATCGACGGCTTCGGCGTTGATCTGGCCGCCCTGAGCGGTGACGGGAGCCGCCTGCTCACCGCGGCGACTTCCTCCCTGGGAGCGCAGCTGTGGGACATGCGCAGCGGCAAGCGAATCGGCTCGCACATCAGGGGGAAGTACGCCGCTCGCGTGTGGCTGTCCGCCGACGGTCGGCGCTTGGCCACGGCGTCGGCGGACGCGAAGGTCCGCCTCTGGGATGCCGCCACTCACCAGGTGCTCGCCGAGCATCATGTGGACTACACCCTGCCGACCGTACCGGCCGCTTTCACCTCCGATGGAAGCTTCTTCGCCTATGTCACCACGGACTCGCAAGGTGTGCGGGTGCTGGACCTGCGCTCCGGCCGCTCGACCGGCTACCCTCTGGGACAGAACGTGACGGCCATGGCGGTCAATGCGGACGCCACGACCATCGCCATGGCGACGCCCTTGGGCATCCGGCTCTGGCCCGCCGGAGCCCGCGCGCCTCTGCCCGATCTCTTGCACGGCCACACCGGCCTGGTGGCTACCCTCGCTTTCAGCCCGGACGGCGCCACCCTGGCCAGCGGAGGTTCCGACGGGACGATCCGGCTGTGGGACGTGCGCACGGCAACACCGAAAGGAACGCCGATGGTCGGGCACCGGGCCGACATCATCGCGCTGGCCTTCGCCCCCGACGGCCGGACCATCGCCAGCTCCGGAGGCGACGAGACTGTCCGGTTCTGGAACACCCGCACCGGGCGCCAGATCGGCGAGTCGATGACCGCGTCCCGTGCGTCGGAGCTGTCATTCAGCGCCGACGGTGCGCTGCTGGTCGGTAGCATCCATCCCGGGAACCATGCGCTTGTGTGGCGTACGGGGATCGCCGCTGATCCGGTCGGCCAGATCTGCCGCGAATCGGGGGGCGCGCTGAATGTGGTCCCCCTGGAGTTCGAACAGTACCCGCCGCCGTGCCTTTGACGATCTGTCAGGCCGCTGTTCGCCGAGGCTTCGGCACGTCCGGACGCGCCGGCTCAGGCTGTACGAGTACCGGCATGTCCGAGACCACCACGACGGAGTACGACTGGCCCGGTGGCAGGTCGTGCGGATCGACCAGGTCCTCCAGGGCCAGAGCCTGCGTACGGTGTGCGGGGACGCGCAGGCGGAACGGACCCAGCGGCTGCCCGCCCTCCGCGCAGAACGTGAGCTCGACGTGGGCGTTGCCGGGACTGATGTTGAACAGGTAGAGCTGGTCGCCGGGCAGGCACCCGTCGGCGATCGCCATCTTCCAGTTTCCCACCATTGTGCTCATGTGCGACTCCCGTCTACTGCTCGGCAGTCATCCCGCTACCCCGACAAGACGGGATCTATCAGACACCCCGTCGCTAGTACCCAAGAAACGCAAACAGCTGTTCCGTTGTCCTTCAACTCCGCGTACGGCCGTCCTCGCCGGGTACCGGGGGCGCCAGAGAGGGGGGCAGCCATGACATTGGATGCCATCAGCATGATCAAGGCAGATCATCGCGACGTGGAGCGGCTTTTCGACCGCCTCAAGAAGGACACCGAGGATCGTCCCGCACTCCTGGCCGAACTCGCCGCCAAATTCGTCGCCCACTCCAGGGGGGAGGAGGAACTCATCTACCCGGAGATCGCCAAGACCGTCCCCAGCGAGAAGAACCAGGTCAGAGAGGGAGAGGAGGAACACCACGCGGCCGAGCGGATGCTGCTCGAACTTCTGGACGTCCAGCCCGACACGGAGCGGTTCGACACCCAGCTGGCCGAGCTCGTTCAGGCGGTCACTCACCACGTTCAGGAGGAGGAGGGCGAGATCCTTCCAGCGCTCAAGAAGGCGGTTCCCCGCGAGCGCCTGGAGGAGCTCGGCCGGGCCTTCAGCGAGCGCAAGGCGCAAGAGATCCAGCACGGCCTTCCGGCGGGGCGCGGCAACAGACGCAGAGGGCTGAGCAAGGAGGAGCTGTACCACCGAGCCCAGGAAGCCAAGGTCCCGGGCCGCTCATCCATGACCAAGGAAGAGCTCACCAAGGCGCTTCAGCGGAGCGGCAAGGCCTGACCGGTCCCTGGGGCCGACGCATGCGCTGCGCCGGTCCCAGGGGGAGCCGCGCGGGTCAGTTGCCGGGGCCGACTCGCATCATCTGCTCGTTCATGATCAAGAAGGCGCCCAGGCCGTGGAAGTCGTTCACCGGGCGTCCCCGGTTGAAGTAGTAGCTCAGCGAGTCGCTCGCGTTGGTGCCCTCGCTGATGTCCACGATGTTCGTCCGTCCGTCCTGGCCGAGGGACACCTTGTTCAGCACTCCCTGGTAGCCCCGGTCGGCGTTGGCGCGGTACGAGGCGTCGACGTAGCCGAGTTCGACGGCGCGCGAGATCGTGTACGTGTACATGGCCGAGCATGACGTCTCGGTCCAGTTGGCGGAGTTCGACGTCTCGGTGACCACCTGGAACCATCGGCCGGTGGCCGGGTCCTGCCAGCGGGCGTAGGCGGGCACCAGATCGCGCAGGATGTCGATCAGCGCGGCCCGCTGCGGGTGGTCGGCCGGGAGGAGGTCCAGGATGTCGATGGTGGCCATGCCGAACCAGCCCATCGCCCGGCACCAGGAGATCCCGTTCGTGTTGCCCAGCGCCGGCTTCACCCAGGAGGCGGTCAGGCCGCCGGGCTCGTCGTAGGCGTGGTACAGCAGCCCGGCGGCCGTGCCCGAGGAGCGGCGCAGGTGGCTGTGGTAGACCTCGATCTGCTTGGCGGGCTCGGTGCGGGTGAAGGTGTCGGCCGCGACCCAGGCGCCGTAGCGGGCCAGGAACGGATCCACCATGTAGACGCCGTCGCCCCAGAGCTGGCCCTGCCGGGAGTCGGAGGTGGAGTGCCACCAGCCGCCGTCTGAGGTGCGCGGGTAGGTGTTCAGCCGGGTCCTGATCTTGGTGGCGGCCGTACGGTAACGGGCCTGGCCCGTCTCTTTGTACAGGGCGAGCAGGACGTTGCCCGACTGCATGCTGTCGAGGTTGCCGAAGCTGTTGGAGATGTTGCCGGAGCTGTCGACGAACCGGTCGGCCCAGTCCTTGATGTACTGGAGGTAGCGGGCGTCGCCGGTGCGCTGCCAGACCAGATACTGCCCCCACAGGTACAACCCCTGCGTGTAGCCCCAGCCACCCAGTGAGCTGGGGGTGAAGCGGGCCATCGTGGAGTCGATGACGGCCTTGGACCAGTCGGTTCCGGTCGAGGTGCCGTCGTCGACGGTGAGCGAGTCGACGTTCGGGCCGCCGTTGGCGGTCGTGGCGGTGGCCTTGACGGTGTTCGGGCCGGCGGCCAGTGAGGCCTGCAGCGTCACCGTCCGCCAGGTGGTCCACGCGCCGGTGCCCGGGAAGGACAGGTTCGCCGCGATGGTCGTGCCGTTGAGCGTGATGCTCATGGGCCGGTCGGCGGTGGTGCCGTTGGCGTACCGGAGGACCAGTCGCACCTGGCGGGCCTGGGGCGAGTCGGTCGTCCATTCGACCGCCGAGCCGGCCACGTTGTCATAGTTGACGAAACCGGTGCCGGTGAACCCGGCATGGTTGGACTCCACGACGCCCTGCGAGATGGTGGCGTTCTCGGCTTCGTGGAGGGTGGCCGCGGCGACGGCCGCGGGCACGGGCTGGACCAGCAGGGCACCGAGGGCCACTATGGCGATGACTCGATGTCGGTTTCTGAGGGGCACGCGACTCTCCTGACGCTGGTGAGCGCACAGGTAAGACATCCTATGTCTCACCTGTGTGCTTCTGACCTGTGATATCGCCTGACCACTCCCAAGGCGGGGAATACCGCCGAATAGGTCGAGCGACAGATCCAACCTTTCGCCTGATCCATAGCCAAACATCCGGAATATCCGGCTGTCCAGGCTGTATGACATCCGATCTTTGCTCGATCAAAAGAAGAGTGGCGTTAGGAAAGTTTCCTAAAGATTGGATCGTTCCAAGATCAAGAATCTGTTGACGGTTGTGACTATTTGTGGGAACACGATGAAAAGCTCCAATCTCTCGCCCGAGATACCACCCCCCGCAGGAGTGAATCGATGAACTTACGCAGGTACCGCGTCCTCGCCGGTGTCCTCGCGCTCTTCGCCGGGGCGCTGACGGTTGTGGCCCCTCCGGCCGCCGCGGCGCCCACTCGATACGAGGCGGAGAACGCCACGATCACGCAAGGTGTCGTGGAGTCCAACCACACCGGCTACTCCGGCACCGGTTTCGTCAACGGCGACAACGTCGCCGGATCCTCGGTCGAATGGACGATCAACGCGCCCAGCGCGGGCACCGCCACGCTGGCCTTCCGCTATGCCAACGGCACCAGCGCCAACCGGCCGAGCGACATCTCGGTCAACGGCACCGTCGTCGCCGCGGCCCGGGCGTTCAACGCCACCACGAACTGGGACACCTGGGCGACGGTCACGCTGACCGCGCCGGTCGTCGCGGGCAACAACACGATCAAGGCCACCGCCGCCGGCGCGGGCGGGAACCCGAACTGGGACTACCTGGAGGCCGAGGTCGCCTCCACGAACTTCACCGACTACCAGGCGGAGAGCGCGACGATCTCCCAGGGCGTCGTGGAGTCCAACCACGCCGGGTACACCGGCTCCGGCTTCGTGAACTACGACAACGTGGCCGGCTCCTACGTCGAGTTCGCGGTGAGCGCCGCCAGTGCCGGGCCGCAGACCCTGACGTTCCGCTTCGCCAACGGCACGACCACCGACCGGCCGATGAGCATCTCGGTCAACGGCACGGCCGTCGTGGCCAGTCAGTCCTTCCCCGGCACCGGGGCGTGGACCACCTGGCAGGAGATCAGCGTCAACGCCACGCTGACCGCCGGCGGCAACACGATCAGAGCCACCGGGACCACCGCGAACGGCGGGCCGAACCTCGACCGGCTGCGCGTCAGCGGCCCTGGCGACACCGAGAAGCCGACCGCCCCGGGGCAGCCGGTCTGCAGTGACATCACCTACAACAGCATCCGGCTGGACTGGCCGACCTCGACCGACAACGTCGGCGTCGTGGCGTACGACATCTTCCACCAGGGCACGCAGATCGCCACCGCGCCCGCTCCGCCGTACACGGTGACGGGGCTGAACTCCGACTTCCCGTACCAGATCTCGGTGTTCGCCCGTGACGCCTCCGGGAACGTGTCGCTGAGCAGCCCTGAGGCCAACTGCCGCACGCTGCCCGCGCCCGCGGACGACCCGCCGTCGCAGCCCGGCCAGCCCACGGTGACCGCCGTGCAGCCCACCTCGGCGACCGCGACCTGGACCGCCTCGACCGACGACAACGGCGTACGCGCCTACCTGGTCCGCGACCACGCCACCGGCACCGTGCTGCAGACGGTCACCGGCACGCCGCCCGCGACCAGCACCAGCGTGCCGCTGGAGTGCGCGCACACCTACCAGCTCGACGTCGTCGCGCGGGACACGGCCAACCAGCTCTCCACCCCGAGCACGGCGTCGGCGTCGTTCACGACCGGTAGCTGTGGCACCGTGCCGCAGACGCCGACCACGATCGCCGGCGGCTGGGACATCCCCTGGGACATCTCCTGGGCGCCCGACGGCTCGTACGCGCTGGTCACCGAGCGGGACTCGTTCAAGGTGTTCAAGATCACCCCGTCGGGCACCAAGACGCAGGTCGGCACCGTGCCCAACGCCGTGACCACCGACGGCGAGGGCGGCCTGATGGGCCTCGACTTCTCGCCCACCTGGAACGGCACGACCGACCAGGAGGTGTTCTTCATGCACACCGCCTCCGAGGGCAACCGTGTCGCGAAGATGAACTTCAACGGCACCACGCTCAGCGGCTACAGCGCGATCCTGCAGGGCATGATCGACAAGAACCGCTACCACAACGGCGGCCGCATCAGGTTCGGCCCCGACGGCTACCTGTACGTCACCGCGGGCGACGCGCAGGCCAGCAGCAACGCGCAGGACCTCAGCTCGCTCAACGGCAAGATCCTGCGCATCACCAAGACGGGCGCGGCCGCGCCGGGCAACCCGTTCAACACCCGCGTCTACAGCTACGGCCACCGCAACCCGCAGGGCCTGGCGTGGGACTCGGCCGGGCGGCTGTGGGAGTCGGAGCTGGGCAACTCCTCCAGGGACGAGCTCAACCTGATCCAGCCGGGCAAGAACTACGGCTGGCCCACCTGCGAGGGCACCTGCAGCACCTCCGGCATGACCAACCCCAAGTACACGTGGAGCGTCTCGGAGGCGTCGCCGAGCGGCATCGCCATCGTGAACAACACCGTGTTCATGGCGGCGCTGCGCGGCCAGCGGCTGTGGCGGATCGTGCTCAACGGCGAGAACGTCTCGACGGTCAACTCCTACTTCAACGGGACGTACGGCCGGCTCCGCGCGGTGGAGAAGGTGCCGAACGCCAGCGCCATCTGGTTCGGCTCCACCAACTCCGACAACAACGGCGACGGTAGTGCCGACGTGATCAGGCGCTCCAACATCCAGTGACGCACGCCCCCTCACCAGGCGGCCGCGCTTCGGCGCGGCCGCCTGTCACCCCCCGAGTCAACTGGAGATTTCGCGTGATGGAACCTGACGGCGGTGAGAGCGGGCCGACGCGCCGGGCGGTGCTGGGCGGCGCGTTCGGCACCCTGGCCGCGGCGGCGCTGACCGGCCCACTGGCCGCCCCCGCTCATGCCGAGGCGCCCTGGACGCTCGACGTCCGGATGTCCACGGACGCCCAGTGGGCCGCGTTCCTGCGGGAGCAGGACCTGCGGTGGGCCAAGCTGCCCACGCTCTGGCACGAGGGCCCGTTCCTGGGCGACGGCCTGCTCGGCAGCATGATCTACAAGGAGCCGGACGCCAACAAGATCCGCTTCACCACCCAGCACGGCCGCGTCCAGGATCACCGGCCGGAGTTCGGCAGCGGGTTCGGCACGTGCAGGCTGCCGGTCGGCCATCTCACGCTCGACCCCGTCGGTACGATCACCGCCGTCGACTGGCGGCTGAGCCTGTGGGACGCCGAGCTGACCGGCACCGTCACCACCTCCTCCGGGAAGATCACGTTCACCGCGTTCATCCACGACGAGCTGTTCGTGGCCAGCGCCTCGGTCACGGGCAGCGAGCAGGTGCGATGGACGTTCCACCCGGAGGTGGCCGACAGCCCCAGGCAGGCGTCGGAGGACCCGCCGTCCGGCTACACGCACAACCCGGCCTCGACGACCAAGACCACCGGCGACGTCAAGCAGGTGCTCCAGGCGCTGGCCGGGGGAGGGCAGACCGCCACCGCCTACCGGCAGAGCGGCAACCTGCTGCTGCTGTCGGTCGCCCACAGCTTCCCGTCCAACACGGCGGCGGAGCCGGCCTCGCTCGGCAAGGTCCAGAACGCGGGCACGTACGACACGCTGCGGGCGGCGCACCGGACCTGGTGGCACGCCTTCTACCGCAAGAGCTTCGTGTCCATCCCGGACCAGCGGCTGCAGAGCTTCCACTGGATCCAGCTCTACAAGGTGGCCTCCGCCACCCGCGCGGGCGCACCGGTGATGGCGACGACCGGGCCGTGGCTGGAGCCCACCCCGTGGCCCGGCGTGTGGTGGAACCTCAACGTGCAGCTGGAGTACTGGCTCATCCACGGCTCCAACCACCTGGAGCTCGACTCGGTCACCAGCACGCTCGACCAGAACCGGGCCCAGCTCACCGCCAACGTGCCCAGCGCGTACCGGAGCGACTCCTCGGGCGTGGGGCGCAGCTCCGACATGTTCGCCAACCGGAGTGTCGGCACGCCGGGCAGCGGTGCCGAGGTCGGCGACCTGACGTGGGCGCTGCACAACGTGTGGCTGTCCTACCGGCACACGATGGACGACGCGCTGCTGCGGGACACGCTGTTCCCGCTGCTGCGCCGGGCGATCAACTACTACCTGCGCTTCCTGGCCAGTGGCAGTGACGGCAAGCTGCACCTGCCGAGCACGCTGTCGCCCGAGTACCCCGTGGTCCCGCCGCAGGACACCAACTACGACCTGGCCCTCATCAGGTGGGGCTGCCAGACGCTGCTCGACTCGGCGAGCCGCCTGGGCATCGACGACCCGCTGAAGACCAGGTGGCAGCAGGTGCTCAGCACGCTGGTGGCGTACCCGACGGACACGAACGGCTACATGATCGGCGGCAGCACGCCGTACGCGCAGTCCCACCGCCACTACTCCCACCTTTTGATGATTTATCCCCTCTACCTGGTCAACTGGGATCAGACGGGGAACCGCGCGCTGATCGAGAAGTCGATCGTGCGCTGGCACGCCCTGACCGGCGCCCACCGCGGTTACAGCTACACCGGCGCCGCCTCCATGTACGCCATGATGCGGCGTGGCGACACGGCGCTGTCCTATCTGCTGAAGTTCTTCGACCCTTCGACCTCCTACCCGTGCCGGGCCAACACCCACTACACCGAGGCCGGGCCGGTCATCGAGACGCCGCTGTCGGCCTCGCAGTCGATCCACGACCTGCTCTGCCAGAGCTGGGGCGGCGTCGTCCGCGTCTTCCCCGCCGTCCCGGGGTCGTGGCCGGACGTCACGCTGCACGACTTCCGCACGCAGGGCGCGTTCCTCGTCTCCGCGGTACGGCAGGCGGGCACGACCCGCTTCATCCGGGTCAGGAGCCTGGCCGGTGAGCCGCTCAAGCTCGACCACGGACTGACCGGTACGGTCACCGCCGTGCTCGACGACGGCACTCCCGCCACGGTCCAGGACCTGGGCGGCGGCGTGCTGGGCATCGCCCTGCCCAAGGACCGCGAGGTGCTCGTCTACGCGGGCGCCGTCCCCGACCTGGTCATCGCGCCGGTGCCGATCGCCAAACCGGGCGCCGCCTGGGGCCTGCCGGGCGCGGACACGCCACCGCCGCCGGGCCGCTACGAGGCGGAGGACGCGACGATCTCGCAGGGCATCTTCGAGAACTCCCACACCGGCTACAGCGGTACGGGCTACGTCAACGGCGACAACGTGTCCGGTTCGTACGTGGAGTGGGCCTTCCCGATCACGACGGCGGGGACGGCGACGATCAAGCTGCGGTACGCCAACGGCACCACGGTCAACCGGCCGTCGGCGATCGCGGTCAACGGCACCACGGTGTTCGCCGGCCGTGACTACGCGAGCACCGGCACATGGGACACCTGGGCCACCGACACCTTCACGGTCCCGGTCAACGCCGGGACCAACACGCTCCGGGCCACCTCCACGACCGCGAACGGCAACCCGAACATCGACTACATCGACGTGGCGACCGCCTCGGGGGGCGGCACCGACTACCAGGCCGAGGACGCCACGATCTCGCAGGGCGTCGTGGAGTCGAACCACACCGGCTTCACCGGCACCGGCTTCGTCAACTTCGACAACGTCGCCGGTTCGTACGTGGAGTTCGCCGTGACCGCCGCGCAGGCGGGCAGCGCCACGCTGACGCTCCGCTACGCCAACGGCACCACGGTCAACCGGCCGATGACCATCGCGGTCAACGGCGCCGGCGTGACCCGCGACTTCACCGGCACCGGCGACTGGGACACCTGGCAGACCGCCACGCTCACCGTCCAGCTCACCGCGGGGGCCAACACGATCAGGACGACCGCCACGACGGCCAACGGGGGACCCAACCTCGACAAGATCACCATTGGATAGGGAGTCATGGAAATCACCCGACGCCAGCTGGGAACCCTCGTGGGCGCCGCGCTTCTCACCCCGTACCTGCCTGCCCGCCCGGCCTCGGCGGCGACCGCCTGGCAGCTCATGTGGGCCCCGGAAGCGTCGTCCGTCGGGCTCGGCGCGTTCGAGACGATCGAGGACGACCGCGCCGACTCGCACCCCGCCGGTCAGCCGCACATCTTCGCCGAAGGCAACAACTTCCGCTTCAACATGCACACGGTAGACCGCGACTCGATGACCGACCGGCAGCGGCAGGAGGTGACCGGCACCCGTAACCCGAGCGGCTACCTGCAGTGGCTGAAGGGCGAGACGTGGCGGGTCACGTACTCGATGTTCATCCCGAGCTCGCTGAAGGCCACCACGACCTTCACCCACATCAGCCAGACCAAGATGCCGGGCACCGGCACCAACCCGATCACCGTCACGTCGCTGCGCCGGGTGGACGGGGTGCAGACCATCGAGCACAAGATCTTCCAGTCGGACACCCTGGTCGGACGGACCAACCTGGAGCCGCTGCAGAACAAGTGGATCGACGCCGAGTACGAGATCAGGATCGACGACGGCAGCGCGGGCTCGGTCCGCTGGGTGCTGCGTGACGGGGCCACCACGCTGGTGGACGCGACCAAGACCGGCGACACGTTCCTCGGCGACCGGGTCCGTCCCAAGTGGGGCATCTACCGCTCGCTCGGCGACACCTCGGGCT
Source organism: Nonomuraea sp. NPDC049269 (assembly GCF_043197155.1). NCBI lineage: Bacteria > Bacillati > Actinomycetota > Actinomycetes > Streptosporangiales > Streptosporangiaceae > Nonomuraea > Nonomuraea sp. NPDC049269. The sequence continues at coordinate 728,886 of NZ_JBICSO010000001.1, read as the reverse complement.
CGCTGCAGAACTGCTACCTGCTGCTCACCAACATGCGGGCGTACAAGCAGGTGGCGGCCGTCGCCACCCGCCTGGAGGCGGAGAACGCGACGATCTCGCAGGGCGTGGTCGAGTCCAACCACGCGGGCTTCTCCGGCACCGGCTTCGTCAACACCGACAACGCCGCCGGGTGTTACGTCCAGTGGACGCACAACGCGTCCGCCGCCGGCCCCGCGACCCTCACGATCCGGTACGCCAACGGCACCACCGTCGACCGCCCCATGAACGTCACGGTCAACGGCGTGGTCGTCGCCTCGGGGCTGAGCTTCGGCGGCACCGGCGCCTGGACCACGTGGGCGAGCAAGAGCGTCAACGCCACGCTGGTCGCGGGCGCGAACACCGTCAGGGTCACCGGCGCCACCGCGAACGGCTGCCCCAACCTCGACTACCTGGAGGTCCTGGTATGAAGCTGTCGCGTACGGCGGTGCTCGCCGTACTCGCCCTCCTGCTCGGCCTGCTCACGGCCTTGCCCACCGCTCTGCCCGCCCAGGCCGACCTGCAGCACCCGCGGCAGGCGTTCCTGCGCAACTCGATCTCCGGAGTCTTCCTGCACTGGGGCGAGCGCACCTCGCCGCAGCACACCAGCTGCAGCGGCTGGGAGGCCGACGTCACCAACGGCGGCTGGAGCGCCTCCTACTGGGTGAACGAGGCCAAGAAGCTGCACGCCCAGTACATCGTCCTGGCCACCTTCCACAGCCGGCTCGGCTACGCCAGGCCGTACCCGTCGTCGATCCCCGGTTCGTGCCGCACGACGCGCGACTTCCTCGGCGAGCTGATCGACGCGGCCGACGCGCAGGGGCTGAAGGTCATCAACTACATGACCGACGACCCGCAGTGGCACAACGAGGGGCTCAGCTCCGGCGACTGGCTCAACTCCTCGGCCTTCTCCAGCTACGTCGGCCACAACGTGGACCTGACCACGCGTGACGGGTTCGGCGAGTTCAGCTACCTGCAGTTCTTCGAGCAGATGCAGCGTTATCCGAAGCTGGCCGGGTTCTGGATCGACAACGACAACGCCTACTGGGAGAGCAACAACCTCTACGCCAAGATCTACCAGCAGCGTCCCGACATGACGATCTCGAACAACAACGAAGACACCGCGATCATGGACATGATCAGCAACGAGCAGAAGACCGGCATGACGCCGTCGTACGACTACCCGCAGGCGGTCTACACGGCGCTGCCGAGGCTGATCGAGGCGGACTTCAAGCTGCCGACCGGCGGCCCCTGGTGGTACGGCGGGTCGGACCAGGCGGTGGACCGCAAGCTCACGCTGGGCCGGCTCATCACCAACGCCGGATCGTCGGTGAAGGCGCTGATGGCCGAGACCGCGATGGTCAACGGCAAGTTCCCCGCCCAGCAGGTGAGCTTCAACAACTTCGCCGACACCTACCTGGGGGAGATCTGGGAGTCGCTCGGCGGCACCGAGGGCGGCGGCTACATGTTCGGCGGGCTCAAACCGGGCTTCTGGAACAACGGCGCCCACGGCGTGACCACGATCGCCAAGAACGATCCCAACCGGCACTACATCCACGTCGTCACGCCGCCGTCCGGCAGCACGCTGTCGCTGCGCGACAACGGCTACCGGATCAGCTCGGTGACGAACCTGCGCACCGGTGCCCCCGTCACCTTCACACAGGCGGGCGGCACGCTGACGCTGAGCGGCATCTCCTCGTGGGACCAGTACGACACGGTCTTCAAGGTCATCTCCAGCGGCCGGGAGGGGATCTACAGCGGCGTCACCCTGTCGGCCACCTCGTCCACCAGCGGGCACGCCGCCTCGGCCGCCGGTGACGGCGACTACCTCACCTACTGGGACAGCAACGCCGCCGAACCCGCGTCGCTGACCTTCGACCTCGGCTCGGCCAAGCGGATCCAGTACCTGGCGTTCAACCAGCGGGAGGACTCGACGGTCTACCCGTCGTCCGGGTCCGCGCGGATCTCCGGTTATCAGGTGTACGTCAGCGACAACGGGACGAGCTGGGGCAGCGCGGTCAAGACCGGCACGGTGCCGAACGCGCGCGGCGTGCAGGTCATCGACCTGACCGCCTCGACCCATCGGTACGTACGGCTCACCAAGACCGGCCACCACGGCATCTCGCGGTGGCGGGTGGACGAGGCCTGGGTCGGCGGCGAGTACGCGGGCGGCGGCGGCACGACGCCGCCACCCGGCCGCTACGAGGCGGAGGACGCGACGATCTCGCAGGGCATCTTCGAGAACTCGCACCCGGGCTACAGCGGCACCGGCTATGTCAACGGCGACAACGCCGCGGGCTCCTATCTGCAGTGGTCGTTCACCGCCGCCGCCGCGGGCACGGCGACGATCAAGCTGGGGTACGCCAACGGGACGACGACGAACCGCCCGTCGGCGATCGCGGTCAACGGCACGACGGTGTTCGCGAGCCGTGACTACGGCAGCACCGGCACCTGGGACACCTGGGCCGTCGACACCTTCACCGTGCCGGTCACCGCGGGCGCCAACACGCTGCGGGCCACCGCCACCACCGCCAACGGCAACCCGAACCTCGACTACATCGGCGTGGACGTGACACCTGGTGGCGGTGGCGGCACCACCGACTACCAGGCCGAGGACGCCACGATCTCGCAGGGTGTGGCCGAGTCCAACCACACCGGCTTCACCGGCACCGGCTTCGTGAACTACGACAACCTGGTCGGCTCCTACGTCGAGTTCGCGGTGAACGCCGAGTCGGCGGGGGATGCCGCGCTGACGCTGAGGTTCGCCAACGGCACCACGGCCAACCGCCCGATGGACATCACGGTCAACGGCGCGCTCGTCTCGGACGAACTCGCCTTCGACGCGACGACCAACTGGGACACCTGGGTCACCAAGTCGATCACGGTGCCGCTGAACGCGGGCGCCAACACCATCCGCGCCACCGCCACGACGGCCGGCGGCGGCCCGAACCTCGATCGGATCACGATCGGCTGAACCCCGGCCGCCGTGCGGACGCGCACCGCCCGCACGGCGGCCGGCACCAACGGCACAGTGGCCGCACCAACCGCACGGTGGCCGCACCAACGGAAGCCACGGTCAAGAAGACGCACGTAACGGTGGCGCGCCGGCTCCACCGGAAGAGCGTTCCCCTGGACAGACCCCGGCCCCGCACGGCGCTTGGCGCCCACCGGGCCGGCCGTAAAACATAAGGAGGAAATCCCGTGAGACGGAGAGGGATAGTCGCGGCGGTGGCCGTGCTCTTAGCGGGCTTGTTCGTGAGCGTCCAGCCCGCGGTCGCGTCCGACAACGGCCTGTCGATCAGGCCCGCCATGGGATGGAGCAGCTGGAGCTTCGTGCGGCGCTGGCCCGACGAGACGAAGATGAAGGCCCAGGCCGACGCGCTGGTCAGCAGCGGCCTCGCCGCGCACGGCTACGTCTACATCAACCTCGACGACTTCTTCCAGAAGTGCGACTCCAACGGCTTCCAGGTCGACGGCTTCGGGCGGTGGGCCGTCGACACCGCCAAGTTCCCCAGCGGGATCAAGGCGCTGGCCGACTACGTGCACGCCAAGGGCCTGAAGTTCGGCTTCTACGTCACGCCCGGTATCGCCAAGAACGCCGTCACCGCCAACAAACCCATCGAGGGCACCTCGTACCACGCGCAGGACATCGCCGACACCTCGCAGACGCACAAGAACTACAACTGCAAGAACATGTACCGGCTCGACTACTCCCACCCCGGCGCGCAGCTGTTCATCAATTCGTGGGCGAACCAGATGGCCTCCTGGGGCGTCGACTACCTGAAGATCGACGGCGTGGACGCGACGACCGTCGCCGACGTCGAAGCCTGGGACAAGGCGCTGCGCCAGACCGGCCGGCCGATCAACTTCGCGCTGTCCAACAACCTGCCCATCGCCCAGGCCACCACCTGGAAGCGGCTGGCCAACAGCTGGCGCACCCAGGGCGACGTCGAGTGCTACTGCGGTCCCGGGGCGAACGGGAGCGGGTTCCCGCTCACCGACTGGTCGCACGTGTCCAGCCGGTTCGCCTCGGCGGCCTCCTGGCAGCAGTACGCCGGGCCCGGCGGCTGGAACGACTACGACTCGCTGGAGGTCGGCAACGGCGACCAGGTCGGCCTGACCGCCGACCAGCGGCGCACGCACATGACGCACTGGGCGATGATCTCCAGCCCGCTGCTGCTCGGCACCGACCTGACCGCGCTCACCTCGACCGACCTGGCCATGCTGACCAACGACCGGCTCATCGCCGTCGACCAGGACGGCGTCGCCGCCCAGCGCATTGTGAACAGTGGTGTCAACCAGGTATGGCGTAAACGGGAGTCGAACGGCGACTACATCGTCGCCCTCTACAACACCGGTACGTCCGGCAACTCCACGGTCAGCGTCACCTGGTCGCAAGTGGGCTTCACCGGCCCGGCCGAGGTCACGAACCTGTGGTCCGGCGGCTCCGAAGGCACCGTCGCCTCCTCCTACAGCGCCACCCTGCGCCCCGGCGAGACCCGCCTCATCCGCGCCCGGCCCACCACGGCGAGCCCCCACTACGAGGCGGAGGACGCGACGATCTCGCAGGGCGTGGTCGAGTCCAACCACGCGGGCTACTCGGGCTCCGGCTTCGTCAACTACGACAACGTCGTCGGCTCGTACGTCGAGTTCGGCGTCAACGCCACCGCCGCGGGCAACGCCAACATCACCCTGAGGTACGCCAACGGCACCACGGTGAACCGCCCGATGACCATCACCGCGAACGGCACCACGCTGACCCGTGACTTCCCCGGCACCGGCAACTGGGACACCTGGGCGACGGCCACGTTCACCCTGCCGCTGGTCGCCGGGGCCAACACCATCCGCATGACGGCCACCACCGCCAACGGCGGCCCGAACGCGGACTACGTCGACGTGTCGGCCCCCACCCCGGTCGGCACCGAGTATCAAGCCGAGGACGCGACGATCTCGCAGGGCGTGGCCGAGTCCAACCACACCGGCTTCACCGGGACCGGCTTCGTCAACTACGACAACCTCGTGGGCTCGTACGTCGAGTTCGCCGTCAACGCCGCCACCGCGGGCGCCGCGACCCTGACCATCCGCTACGCCAACGGAACAGCGGTGGACCGGCCGATGGAGGTCGCGGTGAACAGCACGGCGGTGACCACCCAGTCGTTCCCAGCCACGGCAAACTGGGACACCTGGGTGAACGGCACGGTCGCGGTGAACCTCCAGGCCGGCGCCAACACGATCCGCCTCACCGCCACCACCGCAGGCGGCGGCCCCAACGTGGACCGCATCACACTCGGCTAACCCAACCCCAACCCGAGTCCGGACCTTGGACCTGGACCTCGGACCCCGTGCCCGGACCCCGGACCCGGACTCCGGACTCCGGTCCTGAACCTCGGTCCCCGGATCCGGTCCCGGACTTCGGATCCGTGCCCGGACCTCGGACCCGGACCTCGGATCTGGACCCCGATCCCGGCTCCGACCCCGATCAAGGGCGCACGTACACCGACCTGGCGGTATGCGTGCGCCCTGCACTCCGTATGCGGTCCTCGAGCCTTACGAGGCCCTCTCTTGCGGCCCGCTCTGCGCGGTCCTTGACGCCTTATGCGGCCTTTGACCAGATGGCGATGCCCAGGCACATCTCGTCGCTGGTCCCCGCTCCCCAGACCACGTAGCGCGGCTGCAGCTTCTGCAACTGCGGTAGTTGCGAGCGCAATGCGGCGTCATGCGTGCAGGTCACCCGCACCACATCGCCCTTCTTGACCGTGACGGGCTTGGCGAGCAGCCGCAGCGCCTGGTCGTCGAAGTCGTACTTCGGGACGTCCAGGAGCGTCTGCGCCTTGGGTGTGCCGGGATTGAGCTCGACCTTGATGGAGCGTCCGAGCAGGTGCATGTGCCCGGCCAGCGCGTGCAGCGTCACGCTGCCCGGGATGGGGATGTCGCAGTGCTGCGTCGGCCCCGGCTTGAGCGGCCCGCACTGCTTGGCCAGCCCATTCGCCTCCCCGTCGGCCCCGGGACCGAACCTGCGCACCACGTCCTTGACGGCGGCGGCCCGGTCACACAGGGGGCCGGTCTCCTGCGGCGTGCACGGCAGCTCGATCGGTGCCGGGAACAGCGCGGTCTCCAGCGGTTCCAGGGTCTTGTCGGTGAGCCGCAGCCGGATGCTCGACTGGTCGGAGCCGGGGTGGCCGTTGGCGTTGAGGGTGTTGTAGTGGATCTGCATGACGAGCTTGCTGCCGGGCTGCAGCGCGTAGCCGTAGCGCGGATTCAGCAGCGTCTCGTTGGTGCCCGGCGCCCAGTGCGCCACCCAGGAGGCTTCGTCCACGCCCGAGTCGCCGAAGCACGTCCAGCCCTGGCCGGGAGTGCTGTCATCGAGCGCCTTCGCCTGCGCGACCTGCTTGGGCCCGAGCCTGAAGAAGATCGCGTGGTGCACGATGTCGGCATTCTGCGGCTGGAACTGGGCCCCGGTCAGGAACGCCTGACTGGTCAGCTTGGGGTCGATCACGAAGCATCGGTAGTCGTCGGTGCCGCCGTTGGGGCCGCTCGGCGTGTAGGCCTCGGCCATGGTCAGGGATTCGAACCGCTCGCCGGCCCGTAACGGGGCGGCCACCGGTGTGGCCTTGGCCGCGTGGCCACCGGCGTGACTCGTGTGGGTCGCCGGGGTGGCCGTCGTGGCCGTCCCACACGAGGCGAGCAGGGCGACCACGGCGAACGCGGCGGCAGTCCGGGCTAGTCGAATCATGGCCTTACCGTCTCGCGAATGCCGCCGGCGGACATCCACCCCCGGTATGTTCTTCGTCCTCCCCTGGTATGACAGACCCTCTCCGCCTTGGAACACCCTGGAACGCCTTGTCAGGTGAGGTCGCGATGGCGCGGCCAGATATCTCGTGACACCTGAGGAGAGCGGTGAAGGAGCACACCAGGGCATACACGCCCTCGATCGAGAAGCGCCGGCTTGTCGATCGGATATACCTGCACGCGATAACCAGGCCCACGCAGGTCGCACTGGAATGCGGCACGCGATCACTCACCTACGCGGCCCTCGCCGGGAAAATGGACGAACGAGTCGGAACGCTGTCCGGTTCGGTGGGGCCGGGCAGGTTCACGGTGATCGAACGGCGCAGGTCCATCGAGTTCGTGGTGGACTTCCTGGCGGTCCTGGCGCTCGACGGCGTCCCCGTCCCCCTCGACCCAGACCTGCCCGCCCGCCGCAAGGAGACCCTGCTCGGCCTGATCAGACCCGGCGTCGTACTGCGTGACGGAGCGGCGATCCTCGGTGTGATGTCACGTGACGGAGCGGCGATGCCTGGGTTGGTGTCTCGTGACGCGGCGGAGCCGTCCGGTGTCGTGCTGCCTGACGGGGCGGCGATCTCCGGGCTGGTGTCTCGTGGTGCGGCGGGGCCGTCCGGCCTCGGCGAGCCCGGCACGACCGCGGTCGCCGATGGGGCGTACGTGTTCTTCACCTCCGGCTCCACCGGGCGGCCGAAGCCGGTGCTGGGCTCAGCCGCCGCGCTGACCTCGTTCCTCGCCTGGCAGTGCGCCGAGTTCGGCGTCGAGCCGGGGGACCGGGTCGCGTTCCTGACCGCGCTGAGCTTCGACGTGGCGGTCCGCGACGTCTTCCTGCCGCTGTGGGCCGGCGCGACGCTGGTCATCCCGGCCCTGCGCGAGGCCGACTCGCCGGAGGCGACCGTGGCCTGGCTGCGGCACTCCCGCGTCAGCGTCGTCAACGTGGTGCCGTCGGTGGCCCGCGGCTGGCTGCGGCACTGCCGTACCCGGTGCGAGTCCATGCGGACGGTGTTCTTCGCCGGGGAGCCGCTGGCGGCGTCCCTGCTGGAGGAGTGGCAGCTCGTGTTCCCCGGCACCCGGACCCGCGTCAACCTGTACGGCACCACCGAGACCACGCTGCCCAAGATCTGGAAGCGGCTGCCCGTCTCCGAGCGGTTCACAGGCGCTCTCCCGGCGGGCGGGCCCGTCCCCCAGACGCGCTTCTGCCTCATCGACCCGGCCGGGCCGTTCGACGCCGCTCTCGTCCGTGCGGCGCTGCGGAACCCGGCGGCCGAGGGCGAGATCGTCCTGGTGAGCCCGCACACCGGTCACGGCTACGTGGGGATGCCTGAGGAGACGGCGGCCCGCTTCGCCGACCTCGGCGGCGTCACCGCCTATCGCACCGGTGATCTCGGCCGCGTGTCCGACGGCGGGGAACTCGTCGTCCTCGGCCGGGCCGACGACGAGCTGAAGGTCAACGGTGTACGGATCCACCCCGCCGAGGTGGCCGCCGCGATCCGCGCCTGCGGCCCGGTCAACGACGTCCACGTGACGGCGGAGCGGTCGGCCGGGCGGGCCCGCCTGACGGCGTACATCGTCCCCGCGAAGGGCCGGGCCCTCGACCTGCTCGCGTTGCGGCGCGACCTGACCACGACACTTCCCGTGGCCATGATCCCCACCGCGCTGGTCGAACTGGCCGAGCTCCCGTCCCTCCCCAACGGCAAGATCGACCGTACGGCCCTGCGCCTGCTCGCCCAGCCGGGCGCGTCCCCGGGAACCCCCACGACGGAGCCGGCCACGCGACCCATCACGGCGCCGGAGCCCGACCGGCGACCCGTCACAGCGGAGAGCCCGCAGCACCAGCGGTCTGCTGGGGCGCAGGACCGGCGGTCTGTTGGGGCGGAGGGCCCGCGGGCCTGGCGGTCTGTCAGGACGGAGAGCCCGCAGGACCGGCGGTCTGTTGAGACGGAGGGCCCGCAGGACCGGCGGTCTGTTGAGACGGAGGGCCCATGGGACCAGCGGCCCGTAGAGGCGGAGAGCCTCCCGGACCCGCGATCTGTCACTGCGCGGGGGAGTTCAGCGGACTCGGAACCCGCTGCGATCCGGGGGAGGTCTGTGGAGGTCGGAGCGCACGTCGTGCCGGATGGTGACGTGGAGCGGTGGCTGGCCGATCGGTGGGCCGAGCTGTTCGAGACCAGCGGGGTCTCCGCAGGGGACGACTTCTTCGCGCTCGGCGGCGACTCCATCTCGGCGATGCAGCTCGTCTCCCGCATCCGGCGCGACCTCGGCGTCACGCTGTCGGTGCGCGACATCTTCGCGGCGGTCACCGTCACCGCCATCGCCCGGGAGATAGCCGACCGACGGCTGCTGGCGATGGACGCCGACGAGCTGCTGGCCATGCTGGAGACCGTCGAGCAGGACGCCTCGGACGCCGTCATGGACGCCCCCTCCGGCGTGGCCGGGCGGGACTTCTCTGGCGTGGTCGGGCAGAACGTCTCCGGCGCGGCCCGGCAGGGTCGTTGCGGTGCGGTCGTTCAGGACGTCTCCGACGTGAGTGAGCAGGAAGTATCCGGTATGCCGGATAGGCAGGGAAGCCTGACCGACGGATGCGAGAGGGGTGCGGCATGACGCCCGCCGCGCTGGCCGAACGGCTCTCACGCCTCTCACCCGAACAGCGGGCCAGGCTGAGCCGTCTGGCGGCCTCTCGTACCGCCGCCGTGCCCGCCCCCATCCCGCACCTGGACCGGACCACCGGCCGGTTGCCCATGTCGTTCGCGCAGCGGCGCCTACACTTCCTACAGAACCTTGACCCGGCCAGCCCCGCCTACAACGTCGTCCAGGCCATGCGGCTGACCGGTCCGCTGGATGCCGGGGCCCTGCGCGAAGCCCTGGCGACCGTGATGGACCGTCACGAGGTCCTGCGCACCACCTGCTCATCCGACGGCGCGGAACCCGAACTGGTCCTGGCCCCACCCGGCCACGGCCCGTCCCTCGACGTCATCGACCTGACAGCCGCCGACCGGCCTGACGCGGCCCAGGCGGGGCCGTCCTACGCGGCTCGGGTGGAGCCGGCTGACGGGGGACGGGTGGAGCCGTCCGACGGGGGACGGGCCGAGTTGCCCGGCGCCGTGCGGGAGGTGTTCGCCGCGCAGGCGGAGTGCCCCTTTCGTCTTGACAGCGAGTTCCCGCTGCGGGCCACGCTCGTCCGGCTGGCCGCCGACGATCACGCGTTGCTGCTCGTCACGCACCACATCGCGACCGACGCGTGGTCGTCGCGGCGACTCGTCCGCGATCTCTTCGACGCCTACGCCGGCCACGAGCTCGCCCCGCTTCCGGTCCAGTACGCCGACGTGGCCGCCTGGCAGCGCGAACGCCTGACCGACGACGTCGTACGCGACCACCTCCACCACTGGCGCGAGCGGTTGGCCGACATGCCGCCCATCCTGGAACTCCCGCTGGACCGGCCACGCCCCGCGATCCGCTCCGACCGGGGCGCCGAGCTCGACCTCACGCTCGACCGCCGGACCTGCCGCCGCCTGCGCGAGGTGGCGCGGGAAGCGTCCGTGACGCCGTTCGTGCTCCTGCTGACCGCCTTCGGGTACGTCCTGCACCGGCACTGCGCCACTGAGGACGTCGTGGTCGGCGTGCCCGTCTCCGGCCGGGACCGCCCCGAGGCCGAGGACCTGGTGGGCTGCTTCATCAACACCCTGCCGCTCCGGCTCGACCTGGGCCCGGCGCCGACCTGCCGCGATCTCGTGCGGCGGGTCGGTGAGCGGGCGCTGGACGCCTACGACCATCAGGAGCTGCCGTTCGAGCGGCTGGTGGCGGAGCTGGCGCCCGAGCGGGACCTCGGCGCGGGTCAGCTCGTCCAGGTGATGTTCAACTACCACACCGCGACCGACCTCGGTGAGAACCTGCCCGGCCTCAAGGTGACCCCGTTGCGGGCGGGGAACGCGCGGGCCCGGTTCGACCTGTCCTGCGCCGTGGTCGAGACGGAGGGGGAGCTGCGGGTCACGCTGACGTACGCGGCGGAGCTGCTGTCGCACGAGCTGGTGGAGCGTCTCGGCGGCCACTTCGCCGAGGTCGTCGACGCCCTGCTCACCGGTCCGCCCCTGACCGGGCTGGACGCGCCGATGGCCGCACTGCCCGCCGTCCCGGCCGTCGATCTGGAGCTGGTACGGCCGGGCGCGCCGCCCGCCGTCCCAGCCGACGACTTGGATACGGTACGGCCGGCGCCGGCCGTACTGCCGCACTTCGACGAGGCCGCGACCCTGCTGGCCCGGTTCGAGGCGTACGCGGCGCTCGAGCCCGGACGGGACGCGGTCCGGTGCCGTGACGACGTGGCCGGTTACGGCGAGCTGAACGAACGGGCGAACCGGCTGGCCAGGCACCTGGTGGCCGAGGGCGTACAGCCCGGTGACCTGGTGGCCCTGCTGTTCGAGCGCTCCGTGGACCATGTCGTCGCGATGCTGGCCGCGCAGAAGGCGGGGGCGGCGTACGTGCCGCTCGACCCGGCGGCGCCCGCGAGCCATCTCACGGCGGTCCTCACCGAGTCACGCGCGAAGGTGCTGCTGACTCACGCCGAAGTCGACCACGCGCCTATCCAGACGAGACCGGTCCGGGTCATGGTGCTGGAGGAGATCGGCGCGATCCTGGCCGGTTATCCCGGGGTGGACCTGGGGCGGCCGATCGCCCGGGATGAGGCCATGTACGTGGTGTTCACCTCGGGATCCACCGGGCGGCCGAAGGGGGTCGTGGTCGAGCACGGCAGCTTCACCAACTACCTCACCGCGATCCTCACCCGCCTCGACGTGCCGGAGAAGCTGCACTTCGCGCTCGTGTCCACGCTCGCCGCCGACCTCGGGCTGACGAACCTGTACGGGGCGCTGGCCACCGGCGGGACCGTGCACGTGGTGCCGTACGAGTGGGCGGTCGATCCCGAGCAGCTGGCCGGCTATTTCCGGCGGCACCCGATCGACTTCATGAAGCTCGTGCCGAGCCACCTCCAGGCCGTCCGCGACGCGGGGCTGCTGGCGGCGGTCGTCCCGGCGCGCTACCTCGTCCTCGCGGGGGAGGCGTGCCCGTGGGAGCTCGTGGACGCCGTCCGCGAGGTCCGGCCGGACTGTTCGATCTGGAACAACTACGGGCCATCGGAGACCACGGTCGCGGTGCTCGCCCACCGCGTTCCGGATGCCGGGCGCGGCCATCGTGGCGGGCCGGTCGTCCCTCTGGGGAGTCCGCTCGACAACGTGCGGGTGCGCGTGGTGGACGCGCGGCTGCGCCCGGTGCCCGTGGGGGCGGCGGGGGAGCTGCTGATCAGCGGCGCGGGTGTCGCCCGCGGGTACCTGTCCGAGGGGGACGGGTTCATCCGGGATCCGTTCGACGCGGGTGCCCTGGCGTACCGGTCGGGTGATCGGGGGCGGCTGCTGCCCGGCGGGGTGTTCGAGTTCCTCGGGCGGCTGGACCGGCAGGTGAAGATCCGCGGGTACCGGGTCGAGCCGGGTTACGTCGAGGCCGTGCTGCGAGGGCATCCGGGCATCGGTGACGCCGCCGTCGTGGTCCGGCACGACGAGGAGGGGCGGGCCCGGCTGGTGGCGTACTACGTCATGCGCGGGGACGGCGCGCGGCCACACGAGTACGCCCGCGGGGAAGGCCCGGCGCCGCACGAGTACGCCCGCGCGAAGCTGCCGCCGTACATGGTGCCCGCGGCCTTCGTGGAGATGGACCGGCTGCCGATCACCCCGAACGGCAAGCTCGACTGGCGCGCGCTCCCCGAGCCGGGACCCGGCATCGCGGGCGACCGGCCGTCGGCGCCTCCGCGCGACGGGGCCGACGAGCGCCTCGCCGGGATCTGGCGCGAGGTGCTCGGGCTGGCGGAGGTGGGGATCGACGACGACTTCTTCGCGCTCGGCGGCGACTCCTTCTCGGCCATGCGGCTGGCCCGGCAGATCGGGGACGGGCTGCGGGTCGCGGCGATCTTCCAGCACCCGACCATCCGCGAGCTGGCCGACCTGCTCAAAGGCAGCGACCCCGGAGGCGGACTCCTCGTACGGCTGCCAGGCGCGCCGGCGACCCAGGCGAGGGCAACGGCGGCCACCGTGGTCGCGGTGCCCTTCGGCGGCGGGAACGCGGCCGCCTACGGCGAACTCGCCCGCGCCCTGCCGCCCGAGTTCCCGCTGCTCGCCGTCGACCTGCCGGGACACGACTTCGGCGACCCGTCGGCCCCGATGGAGCCGCTCGACACGCTGGCGGCCCGGTGCGTGGCCGAGATCCGCGCGACCGTCCAGGGCCCCGTCATCGTGTACGGCCACTGCCTCGGCGCCGCGCTGGCCTTCGACATCGCCCAGCGTCTGGAGGCCGGGGGCGGGGACGTCGTCGGCGTGGTGTTCGGGGGCGCGTTCCCGGCGCCGCGCCTGCCGGGACGGCTCTTCGACCTGTGGGCCAGGCTCCTGCCCAGCGACCGCTGGCGATCCGACCGCCTGTATCGCGACACGCTGCGCGGCATCGGCGGGCTCACCGACAGCCTGGACCCGGAGGAGCAGGCGTTCATCCTGCGCGCCCTGCGGCACGACTCCCGGCAGGCCGAACAGTTCTACACCGAGCACTGCCACGCGAAGGACCGTCCCCGCACGCTGCACGCGCTGAGCGTGGTCGGCGAGCGGGACCGGCTCACCGAGTTCCACGAGGAACGGCACCGCGAGTGGGACCTGCTCTGCGCCGACACCGAGCTGGAGGTGATCCCGGACGCCGGTCACTTCTTCCTCAAGCACCAGGCCGCCGAGCTCGCCGCCATCCTCACCCGCTGGTTCGAGCGGCGACATCGGGAGCCCGCACAGGAGAAACCGATTGTCCCGCCGGCCGCCTCGGGCCTGTGGGGATTCCTGCTCGTCACGCTCGGCCAGCTCGTGTCCATGCTCGGCACCAGGGCCCTGGCGTTCGGCCTCGGGGTGTGGGTGTATCTGGAGACGGGCAGCGCGACGCAGTTCTCCGTCATCCTGGTCTGCGGGCTGCTGCCCGCGCTGCTGGTGCTGCCGTTCGCGGGCGCGGCGGCGGACCGATGGAACCGCCGCCTGGTGATGATCGCCGGTGATCTGGTGGCCGTCTGCGGGACCGGGTTCTGCCTGGTCATGTACGCCACGGGGTCGCTGGAGGTATGGCATCTCTACATCGCCACGGGTCTCAGCTCGATCGCGGGGTCCTTCCAGCAGCCGGCCTACCTGGCGGCGACCACGCAACTGGTCCCCAAGCAGTACCTCGGCCGGACCAACGGCGTCACCCAGGCCCTGGTCGCGCTGAGCCAGGCCGGGGGACCGCTGCTCGGCGGCGCGCTGATCGTGCTGATCGGGCTCGGCGGCGTGCTCGTGGTGGATCTGGCGACGGTGTTCGTCTCGCTGCTCACGCTGTTCGTCGTCCGGTTCCCCGACACGCTGTTCCGCAGGCGGGAGGAGACGATCTGGAAGGAGATCTCCAACGGCGTCCGCTACATCGCCCGGCGCCCCGGCTTCGTGGCGATGATCGCCTTCTTCCTGGCGTTCAACCTCATGCTCGGTTTCGCCATCGCCCTCACCCCGCCGCTGGTGCTGTCGTTCGCGTCACCCGCCACGCTGACCGTCGCCTCCGTGGTCGGTGCCGTGGGCGGGATCGCCGGGGGAGTGGCCATGGCGTTCTGGGGCGGGTTCGAGCGGCGGGCGACGGGGATGGTCGGGTTCACCCTGCTGACGGGTGCCGGCATGATCCTGGTGGGGCTGCTGCCCTCGGCGCTGTTCCTGGCCGTGGGACTGGCCGCCGTCGCCGCCTCCCTCGCGCTGCTCAACGGCCACTGGCAGACCATGATCCAGACGAAGGTCGGAATGGAGCTCCAGGGCCGGATCCTGGCCAGCAACCGCATGATCGCGAACCTCACGGAACCGCTCGGCTACCTCTGCGCCGGCCGGCTCGCCGACGCGTTCTTCGAACCGGCGATGCGCGAGGGCGGCTGGCTGAGCGGGACCGCGGGCACCGTACTGGGCACCGGGCCCGGCCGGGGCATGGCGCTCATGATCGTCGTCCTGGGCGTCGCCCAGATCGCACTGGCGGTGTACGGCCTGCGGTGGCGCAAGCTGCGCTACATGGAGGACGTCCTGCCGGACGCCGTCCCCGGAGCGGTCGTCACCTGGGACCGCGACGCGTTGCAACGGGAGGCGGACCTGCTGCTCGACACGGAACGGCACGCTCGCCGCGCTTCAGCTGTAGATCACTGACAGGAAGCGCACCAGCACCGCCTCCCGCGTGGCCGCGGGCAACGCGTCGAGGACCGCGTTGACCAGCGCCATCTCCGGCTGGCCCGCGCCGGGCCGCAGGTCCACCCCGACCGCCGCGGCCAGCTCGGCGAAGGCCGCGTCGTCCAGTTCCGTCAGATCCAGGTTCACGACCAGGTCGACCAGCCCGTCGGGGAGTACGGTGGGGCCGCGCACCCGCGCGGCCGCCGCCGACTCTCCGATGACCTTCAGCAGCGCCTCGATCCCCGAGAGCGTCACCCCGGTGACCGTGATGTGCAGGTTGGCCGGGATGCCCGCGTACGACAGTTGCGGCTGGAGGAACCAGCCGCGCCGCCGGGCCTCGTCGGCCAGGACGAACACGTCGAGTTCCGACGACGTGAACGCCACCAGCGCGCTCTCCGGGTCGCCCAGCACCCGCAGGCCCGGGACCGCCGCGATGCCCGCGCGTAATCTGGCCGTCGCCTCCAGCGTGGCCCGGCCCAGCGCCAGGTAGCCGTCCCGGCCCAGGGCCTGGAGCGTGGCCCACGCGCCGCCGAGCGACCCCGCCGACCTGGAGCTCTGCACGGTGGCGTTGATGATCGTGTAGCCGGGCCAGGCGGCCGAGGCGAAGTACGCCCCGCGGCGCATCGCCGGGTCGGCGAACAGCACGACCGAGGCGCCCTTCGGCGCGTAGCCGAACTTGTGCAGGTCACACGAGAGCGACGTGACCCCCGGCACCGACAGGTCGAACGCCGGGATCGCCGCGCCCGCCGCCCGCAGCCACGGCAGCAGCCACCCGCCCACGCACGCGTCCACATGGCAGCAGACGCCCGCCGCGGCGGCGACGGCGGCGATCTCCCCGATCGGGTCGATCACGCCCTGCGGGTACGACGGCGCCGAGGCGACGACCAGGACGGTGTCATCGTCCATGGCCGCCGCCACGGTCCGCGCATCGGCCTTGAACG
Organism: Nonomuraea sp. NPDC049269; assembly: GCF_043197155.1. NCBI lineage: Bacteria > Bacillati > Actinomycetota > Actinomycetes > Streptosporangiales > Streptosporangiaceae > Nonomuraea > Nonomuraea sp. NPDC049269. The sequence goes on along the minus strand of NZ_JBICSO010000001.1, from coordinate 712,913 downwards.
TGGCCGGATCGACCGGCACCGGCCGGACCTCCAGACCGAGGTAGTGCGCCGCCTTGTGGAAGGCCGGATGGGCGGTGACGGGAAGCACCAGATTGGGCCGGGCCCGCCCGGCCGCGTCACGGGCGGCCTTCACCGCCAGCATGATCGACTCGGTGCCGCCGCTGGTGAAGATGCCGTGGCCACCGCCCAGCAGGTCGGCGACGGCGCCGACGACCTGCTTCTCCATCTCCACCACGCTGGGGAACGCCGTCGGGTCGAGGCTGTTGACCTCCAGCATCTCCGCGTAGGCGCGGGCCGCCGCCTCGTGCACCTCGTCGCGCCCGGTGTCGTAGACGTAGGCGGTCACCTGGCCGCCCCTGACCGGCAGGTCGTGCTCCTTGAGCCTGGCCAGCTCGGCCAGCAGATCCTCGGTGCTCCTCCCGGTGTCGGGCAGGTTCACGCGTGCTCCTCGTGATTCATTGCGGCCCTGCCGTACCGGACGACGAACGGCAGACTGATCAGCATGAGCGCGGCGGGCAGCGCGGTGAAGCCCAACAGCAGTCCGGTCAGGGCGGCGGGCGGCTGCGCGACCGGCGCCTCGACCGGCGCGGACACGAACCCCGACACCGCCAGCACCAGCGCGAACAGGCCGGGACCGAGCGCCAGCCCGGCCGTCTCGCCCGCCGTCCACAGCCCGGTGAACGCGCCCGCCTGCGCGTGCCCGGTCCGGGCCGTGTCGGCGTGCACGGTGTCGGGCAGCAGCGACAGCGGCAGCAGTTGCAGCCCCGCGTAACAGGCCCCGGCCAGCGCGGTCAGCGCCAGCGTCGCCACCAAAGACCGCCCGGCGATCGCCGGGACGAGCGCCAGCGCCGCGAGCCCGAAGCCCAGCGTCGCGGCCAGGTAGCAGCGCACGGGCCCGTGGGTACGGGCCAGCCGCGCCCACAGGGGTACGGCAGGCATGCTCGGGGCGACAAGGCAGACGAACATCACCGAGGTCAGGCCGTAGTCGCCGAGCCGGTAGGAGGCCACGTATGGCGCGCCCGCCAGCATCACCGCGACCCCCAGCGCCTGCGTGACGAACGCCGCCAGCAGCGCGAAGAACGGCGTGTTGCCCCGCGCCATGCGGAACGCGGCCACCGGGCCGAGCTGCCGTGGACCCGGCCGCGAGGTCACCCAGCGGGTGGCCAGCGCCGCGGTGACCAGCGCGGCGGCCATGACCGCGCCGATCGTGACGCCCATGACCGCGTAGCCGGGCCGGCCGCCACCGGCCAGGTCCACCACGGCGGGGGCCAGCCCGCCCGCGACCAGGATGCCGACGGTCAGGCAGACGACCCGCCACGACATGACCCTGGTCCGCTCGGCCCGGCTCGCCGACATCTCGGCGGGCAGCGCCACGTACGGCACCTGGAAGCAGGCGAACGCGGTCGCGGCCACCAGGAACGCCGCCCCCGCCCAGAGCGCGCCGGGCGCGGCGTCCGGTACGGCGAACATCGACGCGAACGCCACGGGCAGCGCGGCCGCCCCCGTCAGCAGCAGCCGCGTCCGCCGGCCGGTCCGCACGGCCTCGCGGTCACTGGCGGCGCCGACGAGCGGATTGAGCAGCACGTCCCAGATCTTCGGCGCGACCAGCACGGCACCCGCGGCGGCGGCCGGCACGCCCAGCGTGTCGGTCAGGTAGTAGAGCAGCAGCAGCCCGGGAACGGCCGAGAACACCCCGGTGCCCACGGAGCCCGCGCCGTAGCCGAGTAACCGGCTCCGGGCGAGCCGCTCACCCGCCGGCGCGGTGGTCACGGGACGTCGCCGGGGAACGCGAGCGCGCGGTGCAGGGTCAGGTGCAGGTGGGCGCGGAAGCGCCGCAGCGCCACCTGGTCGCTGCCGCCCCTGCGGTGGCCCTCCTCGTCCAGCACGCCGCCCTTGGCGAACCCGTGCACGCACCAGATGACCGACCACATGGTGTACTCCAGGTCGATCGCGTCGTCGATCACCCCGGCCGCGACCGCGGGACGCAGAGCATCGGTCACCATGGCCACCAGTGGCTGGACGTACTGGCGTTCCAGCTCGGTGAGGTCGCTGGCGTCGGAGAGCCAGCGGTGCATCCACAGCGCCGGCACCTCGGGATGACACACGCAGAAGTCGACGTAGTCGTCGATCAGCCGGTGGATCCCGGTGACCGGGTCGTCGCCCGGCAGGCGGGCCAGCGCCCCTTCCAGGGCCGCGCGTTCGGCCTGGTGGGCGCGCTCCATCACGGCGAGGTAGAGCTCCCGCTTGCCGCCCACGTGGTAGTTGACCGTGGCGATGTTCAGGCCTGCCGCGTCGGCGATCTGCCTGGTGGAGGTGCCGTCGTAACCGAGCGCCGCGAAGAGCTGCGTCGCGACCTTCAAGATCACGGCGACCTGGCCGTTCTCTGTCATGTGAGCGAACCTAGTTCGGCTGAGCCGCTCCGTCAATCACTTGATGGAGTCACTTTCGGTGCCATCTCAATTACTTCTCGTGACATGATCGGCGATGGCTGTTACTGCTGATCCATGACCATCTTCTCAGGGCGGTTCGTGGTCCCACTTCTCACGCTTCTCCTGCTTGTCCCGTCGTTCAGCGCCTCCGCGAGCGCGCTGCCCCACCCGATGTCGGAAGACGGCGCCCGTACGGCACTCGACTGGCTGACCGTCGCCGAGCGGGGCACGCTCGACGGCTACAGCCACGACCGCTTCATGCCCGAATGGGCCCCGAAGTGGGGCATGTGCGACACCCGAGAGATCGTCCTGAAGCGTGATGGCGAGGCCGTCGAGCGGGACGCGTCCTGCCGGGTCGTCGCCGGCACCTGGTACAGCCAGTACGACGGCAAGATGCTCACCAGCGAGGCCCAGATCGACGTCGACCACCTCGTCCCCCTGGCCAACGCCTGGCGTTCGGGGGCGAACACCTGGAGCGACGCCCGCCGCCAGGCCTTCGCCAACGACCTGATCCGCCCCGAACTGATCACCGTCAGCGCCACCACCAACATCGCCAAGGGCGGCCGGACCCCGGTCACCTGGCGGCCGCCGGTCACCGGCTACTGGTGCACGTACGCCCGCTCGTGGATCACCGTCAAGCACCACTACGCCCTGCGCATCACGAAGGAGGAGAAGGCCGCGCTGATCGAGATGCTCGACACCTGCCGGGATTGACCATGCGGTTCTGATGGCGTCGGGCGATGTTTCTGCCTGGAGCCGGCAGCCGTCTCGTAGCGGGTTACGGGATGCGGGACTCGATCTGCTCGCGGGCGTGCGGGCAGTCGTCGAAGCTCAGCGGGCACTCCAGCGCGTGCTCGACCAGCTCCTTCGCCGCCCGCGCCCGCGCGATGCGCTGCTCGAGCAGGGCCACATGTTCCCTGAGGAGGTCGGCATGGTTCATCGGATCGGGCCCGGCGAGCACCTCGCGCAACGCGCGGAGCCCCAGTCCGGCCTCCTTGCCCATCAAGATCATGGCCACCCGCCGCAGGTCGGCCGGGCCATAGCGGCGGTGGCCGTTCTCATGCCTGGCCGGAGCCAGCAGCCCGGCGCTCTCCCAGTGCCGCAGGACGTGCGTGGGCAGCTCGAACCGGGCGGCCAGCTCGCCGATGGTCATGCTTGACTTCATGCGCACATTAACCTTCATCGTGGCCGCATGAGCAACCAAGCCACTCTGGCCGTGACACGCGTGGCCAACTCGTGCGTACTCCTGGAGATCAACGGCCATGCCGTACTCACCGACCCGTTCTTCACCGAACGCTGGCATCTGCACCGGGGCGAACCGCTCGGCATGACCGTCGGCGAGCTGCCCCGGCTGGACGCCATCGTCGCCAGCCACTCCTACCCCAACCACTGGGACCTGCGCGCGCTGCGGACGTTCCCCCGCAAGGACGCCACCCCCGTCTTCGTGAGCAGCCCCCGGATGGCCCGCCAGGCGCGGGACCTCGGCTTCCGTCGGGTGGAACACCTCGAATGGGGACAGACCGGCCACCCCACCCAGGAGCTCTCGATCGAGGCGACCCCCGCGGGGCGCACCCTCCTGTGGCGCCACAACGCGTACGTGCTCAGCGCCGGCGGGATCCGGGTCTTCTTCGGCGGCGAAATCCGCGACGTGTCGCTCCTGGAGCGGTACCGCGCCGAACACCCGCCGGTTGACCTGGCGCTGCTGCCGGTCAACGGGCTGCGGGTGTTCGCCGGGCCGCCGATCGTCATGGGTCCCGAGCAGGCCGTCGCCGGGAGCAGCGCCCTGGGCGCCCGCGTGCTCGTCCCCGTGCACGACGCCCACGGCGACGACGACCTGCTCGCCCGCGTCATCCGCCGCAACGGCACCGGAATCGAGGCCAAGTCCCTGGCGGACGCCCGCGAGGAGGGGCCCGAGGTGGTGAACCTGCCGACGGGACACCGGTGGACCTACCCGGGGGTCAGCCGCTCGTGATCGACAATGGGGAGGTCCGAGCCCAGTGAGGAGAACGGCATGACCATCGCCGCGTACACCGTGACCGCACCCGTCGCCGAGCACGGGGAGGGCCCCGTATGGTGCGGAAGCTGGGGCGGGCTCCGGTTCGTCGACATGCTGGCCGGTGACGTGCTGGCGCTCGACCCGGACGGCACGGTCCGCCGCCGCCACGTCGGCGCGGTCGCGGCGGCCATCCGCCCGCGCGCCGCGGGCTCCGTGTCCGGGGATTACGTGTGCGAAGGCTACGTGGTCGCGGCCGAGCGGGAGCTGCTGCTGTCCGACTCCGACGAGCTGGACGCCCCGCTGCGCTCGCTGGGCGAGGCGTGGAGCGATCCGTCGGTACGGATGAACGACGGCGGCTGCGACCCCGACGGCCGCTTCTACATCGGCAGCATGGCCTACGACGAAACCCCCGGCCGCGGCTCGCTGTACGTGGCCGAGCCCGGCGGCGGGCTGCGCGTGGTGCTGCCGGAGGTCACGATCTCCAACGGCCTGGACTTCAGCCCCGGCGGTGACCTCGCCTACTACGCCGACACGACCACCCGCCGGATCGACGTCCTGGACTACGACCGCGAGCATGGGCTGACCGGGCGGCGGCCGTTCGTGTCCGTGGACCCGGCCGACGGCGCTCCCGACGGGCTCACGGTCGATGCCGAGGGCGGCGTGTGGGTGGCTCTGTGGAGAGGCGCCGCGGTGCACCGCTACAGCCCGGAGGGCGGTCTCGACGCCGTCATCCGGCTTCCGGTGCGCAAGGTCACCGCGGTCACCTTCGGCGGCGAGAACCTCGATCGGCTGTTCATCACCACCTCGGCCCTCGACGTCGACCGGACGGAACAACCGGACGCGGGCGCACTCTTCGCGGCCGACCCCGGCGTACGCGGCCGCCCCGTCCTGCCGTGCGCGCTCTGACCGGGTGCCGGCATCGACGCGAGGATCTGCGGATCACCCGTAAGCCCCTGCTTCCCTCGCCGATCTCGGCCGCCCGCTGCGAGCGCTGGACCTGCCATCGTGCGCAAGAACACCGAGAACATCCGCGCCATGCTCAAACGCCTGGTCAACCAGGGCATCCTCGCGGAGATCGAGCCGGGATCGTTCGCTCAGCCACGCCCCTGGCGCGCCACGCGGTGGCGGAGGTAGATGACTTTCGAGCTGAAGGTGCGGGTCTCGACGAGTTCGAGATCCACCCGGCGCTCGCGCTGGGGAAAGAACGGAATGCCACCGCCGACCAGCACCGGGTAGACCCTGGCCCGGTACTCGTCGATCAGACCCGACGCGGCCGCCTCGGCGGCGAGAGTCGCGCCGCCGATCGCGATGTCACCCTTTCCCGGCTCGGCGCGCAACCGCTCGATCTCCTCCGCCAGGCCGCCGGAGGCCAGGCGGGCGTTGCCCTGCACCGCCGACAGCGTGGTGGAGAACACCACCTTGGGGAGCGGCTTCCAGAGCGCGGTCCACTCGAGCATCGAGTCGTCGAGCGATGGATCCTGGTCGGCGGTCTCCCAGTACAGCATCGTCTCGTACAGCCGTCGTCCCAACAGGTGGACGCCGACCTCTCGTATCTCGTCGATCCAGGAGCGAAAGACCTCCTCGTCGGGCGCCGTCCAGTTGAAGCCGCCGTCCGGCCCGACGATGTAGCCGTCAAGTGAGACGCCCATCGAATAGGTCACGCTGCGCATCAGAAGTCCTTCTCGGTGCCGGGTTCGACAGTACGACCGCCGGACGCCGCAAAACTCATCGCGGATCTCCTGAGCCAAGGCGGTTCCTTCTGGGCCTGGCCGTCCCGACGTGCTGGTGGACACGGGCGGGGGTGTCCACCGGATCTGCGGGCCGTTCGCTCAGCCGCCGGCAGCAGTCTTCCTGATCGGTGCGGCGACGGCCTCCGGATGGGAGATGTAGATGGCATGGCTGCCGACGGCTTCCACCACGGTGGCGCCCGCACTCGGACATGGCCCGCTGAGCTGATGGCGGGATCATCCGGTCCTCGGTCGCGACCAGGTACCAGCTGGGCTTGGCGCGCCAGGCGGGTTCGGTGATGATGCCGCCGAGCGCGTCGACGCGCCTCATCACTCACGTCCGCAGCGTATGAGTGCGTACTTCATAATTGGTGAAAAGAAAGTGGAATCAGCGCCCGCAGCCCTTTTCTTTGACCGTGGTGGAAGATATCCGTAATCGTGGTTGCGGTCGTGGATGCTCACTCGACCACGGTAACGTCCAGATCGTCGGCTGCGGCGAGCCGGTTGGCCGACCCTCGGACCGAGGCCGCGGCTTGGTGGTGCAATTCGACGCGGACGTGGATTCGGTCCGGGAGCGCGCTCAACGCGGGGGTGAACCCCTGAGCCGCGAAGAACTACCTGCCCTGAACATCGCCCAGGGCAGCGCGTCGGCCGCACCCACCCCCCTCGCGGATCGAGGTGGCAAGGGTGGTCAGCCACGCGATTCGGCAGATCTTCACCTCCGCCACCGTACGAAGCCGGGACAATCGGAGCGCGACGACAGCCAGCCAGCGGCCCGATCTCCTAACTCGCAGACCAAGGCATAGGACAGCCCCCGGCCTCACCCTCGGCGGGTTCGCCGTAATCGGGCGGGGACCGGCGCTCAGCTGGTCGAGGCCTCCACCGAAACACAGCGGTGCAGCACCACGCCCGTCTTGCCAGCGGGACCGTTGAGCCTGATCACCGGCCTGATGTTGGTCCTTCCAGGACCCACGGGGATCAGGGCGAAGGTCGACCGAGTCTCGGCGAACTCCTGGTGATTGGCGAAGTTGGCGGGTCCGAAAGTCCCTTCCTGCTTGAGGGAGTCGTTCAGGCTGTAGGTGAGCCGCAGCTCGGAGCCCGCCTGGACGGAAACGTCCGCAGTGACCTCCACCTTCACCGTCGTCGCCGCCGGAACGTCGACGAAGACCGGATTATCGAGGAGCCCCACGTACACGGCCGAACTCGCGGTGAGCGGAAAACCGCGGGGATCGCACATCGCCTGGCTGAAGGGAAGGGCGGAGGCCGGCTGGGCCAGCGCGAACGCTGTGATTGCCGCGGTCACACCGCAGGCGGCCACCGCGGCGACCATTTTGCGACGACGCGAAATCCGGGTCATCATGGATCTTCCTCGATTCTGTGGAGTCGGCCCTCGGTCCCGGGCCGGTCATCGGCACGAGCGGGTCGTCGTGCTCACTCCAAGGGCGTTCCATTCAGTTCCACACCCAACGAGGGACGGCCGCGCCGGACGAGGCCGAGACGTCCGAGGCGGTAACGCCGGAGAAATCACTCCACGATGCCGGTCCTGACCCCATGTCGGCGGCATGCTCCTCGGCCAGAGATATGTTTGCGCGGCATCCCCGCCCAGGGAGTCCGGATCACCCGTTCGCGTACATGACGCGAGCCGGGCCGATCACCATCGCCGAGACCGACGGGCTGTCCGCGGCGCCAGGTTTCGTTCTCTCGATGACCAGGCGAACGCGTGGGGCCCGCGCCCCACGTCTCCACCGGTGATCAGAATCCTCAGCTCCAGTCGACGACTGAGGCGCCGCGGCAAAGCTCATGGGCACCGGCGGCCCAGCCGGATAGCGTCGGACTTTCTCGGCCGCAAAGCACCGGAACTTACAGCTCAGCATGGCGGCTGTGGGCGGCTTTTGGGACCAGTCGGTTTCTGTGAGGATCCCTCGGGGGCTTCGGTGGAGTCGCGATGATCGTTTTCACACCCTAGAGAGATACCCCCGCCGGCGGTCATCGGGGGGCCGGGGTGTTCCGCAGGAGGAGAAGGGCGGTGTCGTCGATACGCTGCTCGTTCGTGATCGGACCGATGAGCAACTCCGCCAGGTCATCCAGGGCCTGGCCGGGCGCGGGGGTGAAACGGGCAGCTAGTTGGGCGATGGACTCGCCGATGTCGCGGCCGGGCTGTTCGATGAGGCCGTCGGTGTAGAGGGCCATGACCGCGCCGGGTGGCATGTTCACGTCCGTGGTGACGTATTCGGCGTCGGGGTCGATGCCGAGGAGCAGGCCGGGGGAGGTGTCGATGACCTCGGCCGGGGCGCCGAGCAGGCCGAGCACCGGCGGCGGGTGCCCCGCGCTGGCCAGGCCGACGGTGCGCCGGCGCGGGTCGAAGCTGACGTACAGGCAGCTGGTGAAGCGGTCGGTGGCCAGCTCAGTGAGCAGCCGGTTGGTGTGCGCGAGCACCTCGCCCGGGGCGGCGCCGGCGGTGGCGTGGGCGCGGATGGCGGTGCGGACCTGGCCCATGAGTGCGGCGGCGGTCATGTCGTGGCCTTGTACGTCGCCGATGACGGCCGCGGCCATACTGTCGCTGAGGCGGATCAGGTCGTAGAAGTCGCCACCGATGTCCATGCCCGGGGTGGCGGCCACATACCGGGCGGCCACGTCCAGGCCGGGGATCCGGGGCAACGCGTGCGGCAGCAGGCTCGCCTGCAGGCACTGGGCGAACTGGTGCTTGTTGTCGTAGAGCCAGGCACGTTCGAACGCCTGGGTGATCAGCCCGCCGAGCGCGGTCAACGTGGCCTGCTCGCTGTCGCTGAACTGATGGGGACGGTCGTAGGCGATAACGCAGGTGCCGATGGACCGCCCGTGAGCGACCAGTGGCAGCAGCGCCCAAGCGCCCATGTCGTCGATGCGGATGGCGTCGGGGTAGGTCTGGCGGAACTCCTCCCAGGTGGCGTAGAACGCCGCTCTGCCCTCGTCATAACCGCGCGCCCAGCGGACCGGATGAACCACCGGACGGCCGTTGAACCCCTCCAGGCCCTGGCGGCTGTAGCCGCGTGAGGCGACCACGCGCATGCGGCCGCTGTCCCAGGTGAGGATGGCCATCGCCTGGGCGCCGCACACCGGCATGACGTGGTCGGCCACCAGGTCCACCACATCCTGCGCGGTCATCGCCCGTGCCAGGGAGACCGCCAGATGCAACATGCCGTGTAGCCCGATCACCCGCGGACGCCGGTCGGCATCCTCGACGGGAGCCTCGGACGTGGTGATGGGCGTGATCCGCATGGTGATACCGGGCAGGCTCGGATAGCACTGGAACAACAGCCGCCGCCCGTCGGGGCGGCGGGCGGCGAACTGGGTGGCCCGGTGGCTGACGATCGCGGTCCGGCAGCGGTCTTCATAGAGGGGATCGTCCAGCCACGGCAGCGCCGTGCCCAGGCGTTGGCCGACCATCTCGGACGCCTTCGCAGCCAGCAACTCCGCGGCCGGCGCCGTGATGAGGGTCACGCGCGCGTGCGTGTCCAGGTGACAGTAGCCCTCGGGCAAGCAGTTGAGACACGCCAGTGCTGTCAGCCCGGCGTACGGCCCCGGCCGGTGAGCCTGGATCGGGTCCAAGATCCGGGGCAAGGGCTTGGGGACGATCGGCCGGCCCCGCTCACTCGCCCGGCGAAGCAGGTCGCCCATTCTGGCGCAGGTGTCGTCGATGACATCGAGCTGACACTGGGTGAGCCCGGACTCGCCTCCCGTAGGCCACCCCAGGACGAACCCACCCCAGATGGCACCACCGGAGCACACCGGAGAGGCGGCCATCGCGAAGTGGTACGGCAGCGACAGCGCCGCCGCCGGGAACTCGCGGGCCAGGGCCACCCGGTCGCTGAGCCAGGTCAGCCGCCGCTCACGCACCGAGACCGCAACGGGCACGCAATCGTTGGTCCTGATCCTGGACCAGGTTCGGGCGATAGCGGCAGGAAGCCCGATCGTCGTCTCCATCTGCAGGAGCTGACAGCTTGCGTCCAGGACATACACGATGCCGAAATGGGCCCCGGCGCTGTACACGGCTTCAATCAGCAGATCGTCCAGGCGAGACGACTCCACCGCCGCGCCCGGGATCGAGCGGCTACCCTGCGGTCCTGCCACAGCGTCCCCGGTTGCCGAACCAGAAGTCTGACAAGCGTTCGATCCAGCCCATGCGGCCCAAAGTACGTGCAGAGGTTCATTGAGGGCCTAAAGAATATGTTTTGTTTCGGTTGGTAGTGAGAAATGTGTTTGTGAGAGGTTCCGGGGCAAGAGGCTGCCGCCCAGCTCATCAGGCAGCGGTGCGCCCTCTACATGAGCAATCTTGAGCGCGAGCAGGCCGATCGCTCCGTTGGCCGCCCACTGGGTGCGGGAGATCTTGATGCCGGGTGTCTAACCGCCGTATCGCGGTGGGAACTGCGGCTGCTGCATCAATTGAGTGTCCATTCGCCCTTTTGATCAGCGAAACCGCTGTTCAGCGCGAACTGGAGTTTGACCAGCTTCGCCGACTCCGGCACCTCGAAAACGACCATGCCGGCTGGTGTCTCACGTGGCCTTCGCCGGAGGGGCGTCCTGCCCGTGGGCGAGGAGGGCCAGGATTCGGTCGGCGTCGGTGAGCAGACTGCCACTCAGTGCCCAGCCGCCGTAGTACTCCACGCTCATCCCGGCCAGTGCGGCGACCTCGCTGCGCCGTAGTCCGGGGACAGTGTGCTGTCCGGGAGTGATCTTGGCGAGCCGAGGCCTGACCCTCCAGGAACTTCTCGCGCACGTACTCGCGTTCGGACCCGGCCATCCCGGCGAAGAACGCGAACAACGCCGTGCCGTGCCCGCTGGGGTGGTAAATGCCCCGTAGCGGACTCGTGAGCAATTCGAGCTCAATATCGGCCCGGCGAAGGTCCTCGGCGATGGTGAGCAATTCGGCGGCACCGCGGCCCAGGCGCTTCATCTCATGGACGACAAAGATCACCCGCTGGTGCGGGACCGCCGTTTTGATGGTGAGAACGTAGTCCATCGCCTTGACGAACTCCGGCCGTACCTTGATTCGGCTGCTGATCTTCTCCGATAAGACCGGGTCGCACCCCGCCGCGCGCAGGGCGTCTAGCTGGCTCTGCAACTCCTGCTGGGCAGTGCTGCAGCGGGCGTAGCCCACCCGAGTCGGCCTCCCGCGCCATGGTCGACCCGGCGCTTCGGGCCCTACGCGACGAGGGATACGACGCCTTGCGGGCCGGTTGTCGAGCGAGGTCCACCTCGACGTCCTCGCGACCGAACGCGCCGCACGAGACGCGGCCGACCGCGGCGAACGAGCGTCCGCGCAACGCTGATCAACTACCGGACTCCCGGAGCGGCCTTCAAGAGCGAACTCAAGAGCGGTAGGAGGCCGCAGGCCCAGTTCGGGCCCCTACAAGGCGATCGTCGTCTTCTCCAGAATCTCGGCGAGTGCCTTGTAGTCGACCTCTTGCCCTTCTTCGAAGTCAGCGCACTTGCGGTCCCCCTTGCCCATCGCTCGGATGAAACCTTTGACCGCGGGGATGTCCGTGGCGTTGAACACCATGAAGGAGACCTTGTCCCGGGCAACCGCTATGACGGCCACGTGATGCCCGTCCTTGAGGAAGTGCGGCTTGCCGTACTGAAGCCGCTCTTCGACGACGGGAACGGTTTCGTGGGTCATCCCGCGCAACTTCTCGCAGATCTCCTTCTGCCATGGTGCGGTGTTACTGATGTACTGGGTGACTTCGTCGTTCATGCTGTTCTCCCATCGATCAGCCCTTCGCCGGTCGGCTCGTAGGTCAGGGCCACGACTCCCGAGGAGAAGGCTTGTGATCCAGTCAGGCGGAGAACCGTGGTGTCCATCGACTCGTCGAACAGCCGCGCGCCCTTGCCGACCACCACCGGGTAGGTGACCAGGCGCAGCTCGTCGACGAGTTGCTCGCGCAGCAGCCACCGGACGAGGGCGGCGCTGCCGAAGATCAGGATGTCGCCCTCGATCTCCTTCTTGAGCCGCGCGATCCGTTCGGCGGGGTTTTCGCGGATGATGGTGGTGTTGTTCCATTCGCCCTGGTCGAGGGTCGTCGTGACGACGTACTTGGGCAGGGAGTTCATCCTGTCGGCGTAGCCGGCCTCGTCGGTCATGCTCGGCCAGGCCGCGGCGAAGCCGTCGTAGGTGACCCGGCCGAGCAGCAGCGCGTCCGCGGCGCGGATCTGGTCGAGGCCGGTCTTCATGGCGTCCGGGCTGACGAACTGGAAGGTCCACTCGTGTGGGTTCTCGATGACGCCGTCGAGGGTGGTGAAGACGGAGAGAACGACTCGTCCCATGATGCGGCTCCATTGTTTTTCGGTGTTCTTGCTGGTCTGCTCATCATGGGGATGCGGGATCGTCCGGACATCCGGGGCGGGTACCTGGTTCACCACTCAAAGGACCACGCAAAGGACCGCCTATGCCTCGGGGCCAGGGCATGATGGGCCCGTGTTCGTCGCGTCTTCAGGGGTTGTGTCCAAGCGTGAGGCAGAGGTGCTGGCTTTGGTCGGCGCGCAGCTGTCCAACGCGGAGATCGCCGATCACCTGCACCTGTCGGTCCGCACGGTTGAGAACCACGTGTCGTCGCTGCTGCGCAAATGCGATGTCACCAACCGACGGGAGCTCGGCAGGCTGGCCAGGCGGGGATCGGGCGAGTCTCGCGGCATCGCCGGCCTGCCGGTGCCGCTGACCACGTTCATCGGCCGCGGCGCCGAGCGCGAGCGGCTGCTGGAGGCGCTGAGGGTCGCCCGGTTGGTGACGCTGGTGGGTCCGGGCGGCGTCGGCAAGACGCGGCTGGCGATCGAGGTGGCCGGTGCCGCGCAGGGCTCCTTCTCTTCGGGAGGGGTGTTCGTCGACCTGGTGCCCGTGAGCGAGGCGTACGTCGCCCAGGCGGTGGCCGCCGCACTGGGCGTCACTGAACGTCCGGACCTGCACCTGCACGAGGCCATCGCCGAACGGCTCGGTGAGGGCGAGGCGCTGTTGATCCTCGACAACTGCGAGCATGTGATCGACGCCGTCGCCCGGTTCGCCAAGCAGACGCTCAGCCGCTGCCCCCGCGTCCGGATTCTGGCCACCAGCAGGGAACGCCTCGGCGTGCCCGGCGAACGCTGCCTCTCCCTGTTGCCCTTCCCCCTGACGTCGGCCACGGTGGCTCCGGTGCCGCTCACTTCCCACGCCGAGCTGCTCTTCCTCGACCGGGCCACCGCGGCGGATCCGGGCTTCACCACCGACCCCGCCACGCTCGCGCTGCTGTGCACGAGGCTCGACGGGATGCCGCTGGCCATCGAACTGGCCGCGGCCAGGGTGGCCACCCTGGGGGTCGATGCCCTCCTGGTCGGTCTGGACGACCACCTGCGCTTGCTGGTCGGCGGCCGGGGCGCCGACGAGCGGCACCAGTCGCTGCGCGCGGTCATCGGATGGAGCCACGAGCTGCTGGATGACCAGGAGCGTGCGCTGTTTCGGCGGCTTGCCGTCTTCGCCGGCCCGTTCAACCTGGAATCCGTCGTGGCCGTCACCCCCGGCATGACGCAGAGCGCGGCTGCCCACATGCTCGGTCGCCTGGCGGACAAGAACCTGCTCATCGTGCGCCGCCACTCCGGCGCGGCCAGATGGGGACTGCTGGAGACCGTACGGGCCTACGCCGCAGAGCGGCTCGAAAAGGCGGGCGAGACGGAAACGGTCAGGCAGCTGCACCTCGAGTGGGCCGCGGGGGTGGCGACGGCCCTGGAAGAGAGCTTGGAGACGGCAGCGGATGGCCGGACCGCCGACTCGTGGCGGGACGACTTCGACGCCGTCGCCGACAACCTGCGCAGCGCCCTGGCCTGGGCACCAGATGGGCCCGGACACCTGCCGCACCGGCTGGCCCGGGCGCTCGGTCACCTGACGTACGCACGACGGTTCCTCGAGGAGGCGCTCGGCCACTACGAGACGGCGGCGCGGCAGGCACCGACTCCACGGGAGGCGGTGGCCGACCTGCGCGCGGCGGCCGACTGCACGTTCGCGGTCGGTGATATCGGACGGCAGCCGTTCGACCTGCTGCTCAAGGCCGTCGACCGGGCGCGCGAGACGGGTGACGGCGACCTGACGGCCATTACGTTGGCCTGCGCAGTCAGCGCCGCCTGCCGCCAGCAGGTCGAGTTCGAGGAGGAGGTGCCGCACGAGAGCAAGACCGGGCTCCTGGCACAGGCACGGGCCGTCGGCGGTACGGCGAACCCGACGGTGGCGGCGCACCTGGCGGCCGCGGCAGCCTGGATGGCGACCGAGGCCCCGCCCTCCACTCATGCCCAGGCGCCCAGAACGGCAGCGACGGCTGCGGGCGGCGACGGCGAGTGGGCGGATCCGGCGCCGGTCGCGGCAGCGGTGGAGGCGGCGCGAGCAACCGGGGACCCCGTGCTCGTCAGCGCGGCACTGGACATCGCGACCCTCGCCGCCCTCCAGAGCGAAAGGCGGCGCCACGCCTGTCGCATCACCGGCCGGCGTCTGTCTCTGCTGGAGAGCCTGCCACGGCACGCCCCCGCCGCCTGCCCCGAAATCGTGGACACCTTCAGGATGGCGTTTTACGGCTTTCTCGGCGTGGGCGATCTGCCCGCCGCCTTGACCGTCGCTCGTCAGGCCATGGACGACGACCTGGTGGGCGGCTCCTACCTGGCAGCCGCTCATCTGATCACGCCGCTGGTCCTCACCGGCCGGTTCGACGAGGCCCTGAGCCTGGAGACAATGGTGTGGGAAGGCTGGCAACGGGTGGGCCGGCCGTTCGGCCCACAGCTCGGTCCTGCGGTCGGCGCCCTCGCTCTCGCCCACGGCCTGCGCGGCGACAGCGACGCCGCGCAACTCTGGCGCTCGCGCGCGCTCAACCCACCTGACCGGCAACAGTACGCCCGCTTCACGGCCTTCGCCGACGCCAGGCTGGCACTGCACCACGGACGCTTCGAAAAGGTGGCCGAGCTCATCGACTCCGCCCTGGTCGGCAACCCGACAGCGGCGACGGCACCGTACCGGGCGGCGATCGTGGCGGAGTTGGCGGTAGTCGCCGATCTGCCGGCAGCGGCCGACCGATTGGCTGCCACGAGCGCGGACGAGAACGACTGGGCCGCCGCCTGCCTCGCCCGCGCCAGGGGCCGCCTGTACGAGGACCACGGCCAATTCCGCATCGCCCTGGCGATCTGGGAACGGATCGACGCTCGCTTCGAACGCGCCTGCACCCTGCTTCTGCTCCCTGGCCGGGCGGACGAGGGCATGCACAGGCTGGCCGAGTTGGCCTGCGTGCCGCCCAAGACCTGAACGGCCCCGTACGACGGCCAGCGTCAACCCGCGCCTCCCGATTTCACTCCGTCACTCCAGTGACAGGTGCTTCACGGAGAGCGAGCTACTCCAGGTGACCGTGATCCATCCGGCAAACCCGAGAAGCCCCAGGCCAGGGAGGGGACGTAGAGGGAGATTCGCGCGGGCATCGACAGGGGATCGGCCCTGGTGGCGGCAGTCGCTCGTTTGCCGCTTGAGGGCCAGGGCAGTCGGGGAGTCATGGCTACCCTTCTGTGGATCATCGCCGTCATCCTCGTCATCTCCGGCATCTATGTGCTGCTTGCCCGCCGCGACATTCTGTGGGGCATTGTGCTCATCGTGATCGGGCTGCTGGTCGGCCCCGGCGGGGTGAGCATCTTCCACGTCTAAGGCCCAGCCGCGCCCGGGATGCGGGGCACAACCGGCGAAGCGGCAACCAGCACCGCGTGCTGTTTCGCCAAGGCCATAAAGAGACGCTGGTGCCTTGCAACCGGCACTCAACCGCACCCGCTCAACACCCGGCCAGGCCAACGAGCCCGACAGGCCACCGACCGAGGCCGACTCCGACGCACGGTACGCCACCAGTCGACGGTGGCCAGATAAGCGCCGACCCGCATGGGCAGGAGCAGGGGTTCCCAACGGTTCAGGAGCACGCCAATGTCTCGTGACAACCCCTCTTCCGCCGTCCCGGACGGCCCCCACCCAGATCCCGGTGAACATGGCGCCAGCGAGTCAGCCGCAGCACCTGCCACTGACCGGAACGCCCACCCGGACGGCCCCGGCCCTCGAGTCGGCGCGTCAGGGGAACTGCCCTTCGGCAAACCCGGGCGACCGTTCGGCAGCACACCCTTTACCTTCGGATTCACCGCCGCGCTCGGCGTGCTGACCGCCTGGCTGCTGGTCCAGGCGCTGACCGTCACCGCCTCGATCCTCATCCTGATCACCGTGTCGCTGTTCTTGGCGGTCGGCCTGGATCCCGCCGTACGCTGGCTGCAACAGCGCGGCTTACCGCGCTGGGCCGCCATCGCGGCAGTGTTCGCCGCCGTGATCGCCTTCTTCGCCGGGTTCGGCCTCGCAGCCATCCCCGCACTGTCGCAACAGGCCGGCCAGTTCGCCAAGCAGCTGCCCACCTACATCCAGCAACTCCAGAACAACCCTCAAGTACGCGAGCTGGACCAGCGGTTCGGCCTGTTAGAACGACTGCAGTCCTACCTGACCAACGGAGACCTCGGCCAGCAGGTGTTCGGCGGGCTGCTCGGCGCGGCCGGCATCGTGGTCAGCGCCGTCTTCTCCACACTGACCGTGCTCATCCTCACCCTGTACTTCCTGGCCGCGCTGCGCACCATCACCCGCACCGGATACCGGCTGATCCCCAAGAGCCGCCGCACCCGTGTGCAACTACTCGGCGATGAGATCTTCAATCGGGTGGGCGGCTATGTCGCCGGCAACCTGATCATCTCCCTCATCGCGGGCGTGACCACGTTCATCTTCCTGTCGATCGTGGGCGTGCCCTACGCTCTCGCCTTGGCGATCATCGTCGCCGTCACCGACCTGATCCCGCTCATCGGCGCGGGCATCGGCGCCGCCATCGCCACCCTCGTCGCCCTGTTCGTCTCGCTTCCCGTGGCTATCGCCACGCTGGCGTTCTTCATCATCTACCAGCAGATCGAGAACTACCTGATCGCCCCGAAGGTGATGAAAACCTCCGTCGACGTGCCCGCCGTCACCACGATCGTCGCCGCCCTGATCGGCGGAGCCCTCCTCGGCATCGTGGGCGCCCTGCTGGCCATCCCCGTCGCCGCCGCCATCCAACTGATCGTCAGCGAGGTCATCCTGCCCCGCCAGGAACAGCACTGACCGTCTGACGTGATGGTGTTCGACCTGGGCGAACTACGGCCGGATCGGCCCGAGATCGCGTTCGCTTGGTTAGATCGCGCGGTCGAGGTCGAAGCTCGGTTCAGCGCAGCCCGCGCAGCTTGCCGTAGCGCAAAGCCGCATAGCCGGGCAAGCCACCGAGAACGCGAAGTGACGTATTCTTCGCCCGTGGGACTGCGGTTCAAGACGCGCGAGTCGGACTCGGCGTGGGTCGACACCGTGTGGACATGCACGAGCGAGCAGGTCACTGCAATGACGTCCGTCGCAGGGGTGCGTTGGGGCCTGGTGTTCTGGGAACACGCTGGCCGGGCGTACACGGGCATCACCGGTCCCGAGACCCGGACCGGCACGGCGCCGGTGCCGGAGGGCGCGACCTTTACCGGCATCGAGTTCGCTGTGGGCACCTCGTTGCGGGCCGTGCCCACGCCGGCGCTGGTCGACGGCGGCATCGGGCTGCCCGACACCACGCGCCGGACGTTCCGGCTGGACGGCACGCGCTGGGAGACGCCCGGCCCCGACGACGCCGAGGCTCTGGTCGAACGTCTCGTCCGGGCCGGGATCGTGGTCCGTGACCTGCTCTGCGTCGAGGTACTGCGGGGTCACCGCCCATCCGTCTCGGGGCGCACGGTCGAACGCCGGTTCCGCGCCGCGACCGGACTGACGCAGGGCACCGTCCGGCAGATCGAGCGCGCCCGCACGGCGGCGCAGCTGCTGGCGGCCGGCGACCCGGCCACCGACGTCGTCGCCAAGCTCGGCTACTGCGACGAGCCGCACCTGGCCCGCGCCTTGCGCTCCTACGTCGGACGCACCGTCAGGCAGCTGCGCGAGGGCGCCGGCGGCGCGATCGGCCTCGACCTGGATCAGCGCCTGACGTCGTAGACCAGCTTCAGGATCCCGTTCGAGTAGCTCTCGGATTCCCGCAGGGTCAGCATGTGCTTGTCCCGGTCGGCCCGGCCGAACAGGCTCTTCCCGGCACCGAGCAGCACAGGAAAGACAAGCAGGTTGTACTGGTCGATCAGCCCCGCGTCCGACAGCCGCCGGGCCAGCTCCGCGCTCCCGTGGATGAAGATCGCACCGCCCTCACCCTCCTTGAGCGCCGCGACGTCCTCGGTCGAGCGCAGGATCGTGGTCGGCCCCCATCCGTCGACGATGGCGTCGTCGGACAGCGTGGTCGACACCACATACTTGGGCAGTTCCTTGTAGTCGGCGTGGTCCTCCGAGCCGGGCCAGACCGCCGCGAACGCCTCGTAACTGCGACGGCCGAACATCAGCGCCGTCGTGTCGGTGAGCTCCTCACCCTTTAGCGACCAGGCTTCGGGGACGAACTCGAGGTCCTTGACCACCCACCCGCCGCTGCGGTGTTCTTCTCCCAGCCCGCCGCCAGGCGAGTCCACGATGCCGTCGAGCGACATGAAACCGGTGTAGACCAAGTTACGCACTGTGCCGTCTCCTCATGCTCGGGCGAGCTGCCGGGTCCACGCTAGATCAAGGCCGCGGTAGCTGTCTTGGACGGAAACGACAGCGGGTCCAAAACGCGTATCGGAACACCGCCGCGACCAGCTCGTCCTTGGCGAGTGTGAGATGTTGATCAGGTCCAGGTCCAGGTCCAGGTCCAGGTGAAGGTCCAGGTGAAGGTGCGGCGGGGCTGCCGGCGGGCAGGTTGTCCGCGGGTGATCCGACAGAGGATGCCGTTGATGGCGGCCCAGCGGATGACGGCTTCCGAGGTCTCGGGGTGTCGTTCGTAGTCGCGGGCCGGCCGGCGGTGCGCCGTGAGCCAGGCCAGGGTTCTCTCCACGAGATCTTCCCCTGGCTCTCCGCTGTCTGGCGGAGTGCCTGATTCCGATTTCACGTAGCGCGATCGGTTAGCTACTGATATGGAGGAGTGATGTGGCGCTGCGTTCGGAGGGGGCGCCCGCATAGAGGCGTTCGGCCGCCAGCACTTGCAGCGGCCGGACGCCCCGCGTTCTGTCTCGCACACCCACCTCGGCAGCACGTGTGCCACGGTCAGCGGCGACTCGCGCAATGCCGCCTCCATGGCTGCCCACCCGACGGCCTCAAACCCGGCACGCAAGCCGTCGACTCCGACCACGATCATGACGGCTCCTTCCTTCCAGGACTCCACCGACTGTCGCGGCGGCCTGGCGCCGAAGGTCCCTCAGATGAAGGACGTGCGGCCCTGAGAGGGGCCTCGGAGCAACGAGCTCGCCACCCCGGGGAAGCCGCACCACGGCTCCATTGTCTTCCGCACAGCGTTGGGCGGCCCCATGGGACCAGGACCTGCGTACCGGCCTGGAAGGCGTGGAGATCCAGGTCGGCTTCGAGGTGGGCCGGATCGACGAGGCCCAGCACGAGGGATGGAGCGTCCTCATCCAGGGCCCCGCCCACCACATCTCCGCCGACGAACTGCCGCAGCTCACCGACGCGTGCGTCACCCCGTGGGCGGCCGTGCGTCACCTCTACATCCGCATCACCCCACACCGGGTCATCGGCCGCCGCATACACAACCTCTGACCTTTCGCGAACTCTCCGCATTGAGATCACGTGGTGCCGCTGCGTCATCAGGCAGGCTTCTGTTGTCCTTGCTATCCGACCAGCAGATCCATGAATTGCGCATTTTCGCAATTTAGTACAGCATGGAGCTGGCTTTGTCGGTGATCGAGAATCAGGGACGTGATGTGAGCGGGTCTTTTGCCGCCGCAGTCAGGCAACGACTACGTCTGGCGGACGCGGCGTTGCGGGCAGCCCGCGCCGAGGATGACGTCGACGCGCTGATGTTGGCCGAAGCGGAGTGGGAGGACGTGACGCACCTGGCCCGCTCACACGGGGTGCGTCTGGATGTCGACGCGGGCACTACCGATTCGGGCGGCTCCACAACAGGCCAGGCGGCGGCCCAGTGATGTCGATGCCGCTGTATGAGGCCAAGGCGGAGCTGTTCAAACTGCTGGGCCATCCGGTCCGGATCCGGGTGCTGGAGCTCTTGCAGGACGGGCCGATGCCGGTGCGGGACCTGTTGGCCGCCATCGAGGTGGAGGCGACGGGGCTGTCGCAGCATTTGGCCGTGCTGCGCCGCTCGGCCATGGTCACCGCGCACCGTGATGGCTCGACCGTGACCTATGCCCTGTCCGGCGGGGATGTGGCCGAACTGCTGCGCGCGGCGCGCACGCTGTTGACGCACAAGCTCACCGGTCAGCATGAGCTGCTGAGCGAGTTGCTCAAGGCGGAGACCGGCGCCTCGTGACCCTCTTGTTCTCCTCGGGCTGGGCCCGTATCCGCAGTGTGCTGCCCGAACGCGGGGAGCTGGCCGCGATGGGCCGCCGCCCGCGCCGTGACCTGCTGGCCGGGCTCACCGTGGCGATCGTGGCGCTGCCGCTGGCGCTGGGGTTCGGCATCTCCTCCGGCATGGGCGCCGAAGCCGGGCTGGCCACCGCGGTGGTCGCCGGGACGCTGGCGGCGTTGTTCGGCGGCTCGGGCCTGCAGGTGTCCGGCCCGACCGGGGCGATGACGGTGGTACTCGTGCCGATCATGCACGCTCATGGCGCCTCCGGCGTGCTGATGGTCGGTGTGCTGGCCGGGCTGCTGCTGATCGCCCTGGCGCTGGGCCGCGCCGGCAAATACATGGCCCTGGTCCCGGCCCCGGTGGTGGAGGGCTTCACCATCGGCATCGCCTGTGTGATCGGCCTGCAGCAGATCCCTGCCGCCCTGGGGGTGGCGACTCCCGCGGGGGACAAGGTCACCGCCGTAGCCTGGCACGCCGTCCAGGACTTCCTCGCCCAGCCGCGCTGGTGGCCCCTGGGCATCGCTCTGACCGTGGCCGCGCTGATGCTGGTGGGCGCACGCTGGCGGCCCACACTGCCGTTCTCCCTGCTGGCCGTCGCCGCCGCCACCCTCGCCACTGAACTGGCCGATCTGCCGGTGGCCCGGATCGGGCAGTTGCCCCCCGGCCTGCCCGCCCCCTCCCTGGCCTTCCTGGACCCGGCCGCGCTGAGCTCACTACTGGCCCCGGCGGTCGCGGTCGCCGCCCTGGCCGCGCTGGAGTCGCTGCTTTCAGCCGCGGTCGCCGACGGCATGAGCGTCAACCACAAGCACGACCCCGACCGGGAGCTGTTCGGGCAGGGTCTGGCCAACCTCCTGACGCCGCTGTTCGGCGGCGTCCCGGCCACCGGGGCGATCGCCCGGACCGCGGTCAACGTCCGCTCGGGCGCCCAATCGCGGCTGGCCGCCCTGGCGCACGCGGGCATCCTGGCGGTGATCGTGTTCAGCGCTGCCGGCCTGGTCGCCCGGATCCCGCTGGCCGCGCTGGCCGGCGTGCTGCTGGCCACCTCGGTGCGGATGGTGGAAGTCGGCTCGGTCAAGGCCATGATCCGCTCCACCCGCGGCGACGCCGTCGTGCTGGCCCTGACCGCGCTCGCCACCCTCGCCCTCGACTTGGTCCAGGCCGTCATCCTCGGCTTGATCGTGGCCGGCGCGCTGGCGTTGCGCGCCATCGCCCGCGATGTTCGCCTGGACGCGATGCCGATTCACCCTGACCTGCCCGGCGACCACACCGAACAGGAACACGCCCTGCTTGCCGAGCACATCGTCGCCTACCGCCTGGACGGACCGCTGTTCTTCGCCGCGGCCCATCGCTTCCTGCTGGAGCTGTCCGAAGTCGCCACCGTCTCCGTGGTGATCTTGCGCATGTCCCGCGTCACCACCCTCGACGCCAGCGGCGCCCTGGTCCTCGGCGACGCCATCCAACGGCTACAGCGGCGTGGCATCACCGTCTACATCTCCGGCATCCGCGACGGCCACCACCAGCCCCTGCACGCCCTCGGCGTCATCGCCCATCTCGACCAAGCCGGCCACGTCTTCGCCACCACCCCCCAAGCCATCGCCGCAGCCCGCGACCGGCTTCAGCGAACCGGTGTCCTGCCCGCCTCCAGCCACGCCAACACGGTCCCCGACCCCGCCATCACCCCCCGCTGAAGACCCGACCACTCTCGGGCTGAGCAGATCGCACAGCACCGGGGTGAGCAGAGCGGCGCCGAACGCCATCAGCCAGCCCAGCGATGGGATGGGAACCAGGGTGAGCAGAGTCCCAAGCGGTGGCACCAGCGTGACCAAACACTGCAGAGGGCCGTGGCCACGACCGCGACGAGCACCGGACGGCCGCGCCACCACCCGTGCTCGAATGCCCACCGGCGCGCCCTGGCGACGGACGGCCTGCGTCTTTACCTGGGCGTCGTCCCAGCGGAGCCGCCGCGCGGTCTCGACCGCAGCGAAGACGAGCAGGCCGACGATGAGCGAGCGGATGCCGATCCGGGCGAGGAACGGCGCTCACGCGTCATCACCGCCGAGGGCGAACTCCAAGCCTCGGAGAAGCTGGCCCAGGCCGCCGAGACGATGACCGAGCACCCCGCAGCGCTGCAGTCGCGGCTGCTTCAGACCGTCGTCGAAGTCGCCGCCGAGAAGAACTCCACTCTCGTCCTGCCCTTCCCCATCGAGTTGCTCCGCTTCCTGGAACGCGCGACGCCGCCCGAGGCCGCCCCCGCGACAGCCACCAATGGCACCTCGACCCCGCCGTTCATCGCCACGCGACCGGAGGAGCTATCCCTACCGGTCGACCGACCTCTGCAGGACAGCCAACACCTTGACCCTGTCGCGTCCAATGGGGTGCTGGCTGACCGGTAGGCCTCCGTGCCTCCCGGGAGGTGGACGAAGGCCTCCACCGTCATGGAAGCCACCTGAACTCGGCTTGACGTCCACCGGCGTAGCGTCGGTGTCATGAGAGGGATGGCGGCCCTGGTGGAGTCCTAAACGAAAGCGGATGTACGTCCGTGGATGTACATCACCGCACGAATAGGAAAGGAAGCCATGCTATGGCCGATCCACTAGCTGAACTTACTGCCCGCGGGGTGTCGATCTGGCTGGACGACCTGAGCCGGGAACGGCTGGTTTCAGGCAGTTTGGCGGACCTGGTCGCGCGAGACCACGTGGTGGGGGTTACCACCAATCCCACCATCTTCGCGAAAGCCATATCCGGCGGCGATGCCTACAACGCACAGATGAGCGACCTGGCGGCGCGTGGCGTCGAGGCCGCGGAGGCCCTGCGCGCGCTGACCACGTTCGACGTCCGTGCCGCCTGCGATGTCCTGCGGCCGGTCTATGACGCCAGCGACGGGGTGGACGGCCGGGTGTCGATCGAGGTCGACCCCCGACTCGCCCACAACGCCGAGGCGACGATCGCCGAGGCACGGGCACTGTGGTGGCTGGTGGACCGGCCCAACCTGTTCATCAAGATCCCGGCCGCGCGTCAGGGGCTGCCGGCGATCGCCGCGTGCCTGGCCGACGGAATCAGCGTCAACGTCACGCTGATCTTCTCCCTGTCCCGCTACGAAGCGGTGATGAACGCCTTCCTCGACGGGATGGAAGCCGCCCTGCAGGCCGGACGGGATGTGTCAGCGCTCGCCTCGGTGGCCTCATTCTTCGTCTCCCGGCTGGACACCGAGGTCGACGCGCGATTGGACAAGATCGGGACCGCCGAGGCCGCCGGACTGCGCGGCCAGGCCGCCCTGGCCAACGCCCGGCTCGCCTATCAACGCTACGAGCAGGTGCTCGCCTCGCCACGCTGGACGGCGTTGGAGGCCGCGGGCGCGCGCCCGCAGCGTCCGCTGTGGGCGTCGACCTCGACCAAGGACCCGGCCTACCTCGACACGCGCTACGTGGTCGATCTGGTCGCGCCCGGTGTGGTCAACACCATGCCCGAGGCCACCTTGCGCGCGGTCGCCGACCACGGCCAGGTGCCGCCCGACTCGGTACACGAGCACTACCAGCACGCCCAGCAGGTACTCGAGCGGCTGCAACGGCTGGGCATCGACTACGACGACGTCGTGCAAAGGCTCGAAGACGATGGCGTGGCCGCGTTCGAGGCGAGCTGGGACCGGCTGCGCGAGCAACTGGCCACCACCCTACGAGCAACCGGCAGAGGTGCTGGACATGGCCGTTGACATGACGTACCTGATCGCCGGAGCAGGTCTGGCGGGGGCCAAGGCCGCCCAGGCCCTGCGCGAGGAGGGCTTCCAGGGACGGATCGTGCTCGTCGGTGAGGAGAGCGAACGCCCCTACGAGCGGCCGCCGCTGTCGAAGGGCTACCTGCTGGGCAGAACCGAGCGGGAGGAGATCTACGTCCACCCGCAACCGTGGTACGGCGAGCACGACGTCGATCTGCTCCTCGGTACGGCGGTCACCGGCATCGACCCCGCCGGGCACGAGGTGAGCCTGTCCGACGGCAGCCGGATCGGCTACGCCAAGCTGCTGCTGGCCGCCGGCTCCTCCCCGCGGCGGCTACCGATTCCGGGCGCCGACCTGGATGGTGTGCTCTACCTGGGCCGGGTCGAAGACAGCGACCGGCTCAAGGCGGTCTTCCCAACCGCGTCCCGGGTCGCGATCATTGGCGCCGGCTGGATCGGGCTGGAGACCGCGGCCGCCGCCCGCGCCGCCGGAGCCGAGGTGACCGTCCTGGAGAGCGCGGAGTTGCCGCTGTTGCGGGTGCTCGGCCGCGAGGTCGCCGAGGTCTTCGCCGGGCTGCACCGCGAGCACGGGGTCGATCTGCGCTGCGGCGTGCGGGTCGCCGAGATCGTCGGCCGTGGCGGCCGGGCCGTGGGCGTACGGCTGGCCGACGGCAGCCAGATCGACGCCGACGCCGTCATCGTCGGAATCGGCATCACCCCCAACACCGGGCTCGCGTCCTCCGCGGGGCTGGAGGTGGACAACGGCGTCCGGGTCACCGCGCGACTACGCACCTCCGACCTGGACATCTACGCCGCCGGCGACGTGGCCAACGCCTTCCACCCTCTGCTGGGCAAGCACATCCGCGTCGAGCACTGGGCCAACGCGCTGCACCAACCGCAGGTCGCGGCCAAGACCATGCTCGGCCAGGACGTCCACTACGACCGGCTGCCGTACTTCTTCACCGACCAATACGACCTCGGAATGGAGTATTCCGGCTACGTCGAACCTGACGGATATGACGAGGTGATCTTCCGCGGTGACGTCGAGGCGCGCCAGTTCGTCGCGTTCTGGCTGTGCGGCGGGCGGGTGCTGGCCGGTATGAACGTCAATATCTGGGACGTCAACGACGCCATCCAGGATCTCGTGCGCGCGGGCGAACAGGTGGACACCCGCGCGCTGGGTGATCCCAGGACACCGCTGGGC
Source organism: Nonomuraea sp. NPDC049269 (assembly GCF_043197155.1). Classification (NCBI taxonomy): domain Bacteria; kingdom Bacillati; phylum Actinomycetota; class Actinomycetes; order Streptosporangiales; family Streptosporangiaceae; genus Nonomuraea; species Nonomuraea sp. NPDC049269. The sequence continues at coordinate 687,410 of NZ_JBICSO010000001.1, read as the reverse complement.
TCGCTGGTCGGCGCTTCGCCCTGAACCAACGGCTGGTCAAGACGTTGAACCATCCAGGAACTCGCACGAACGCGGGGAGGCAAAACGATGGCAGGCAAGGGCAAGATTCAGGTGCGTCGGGTCTATGAAGAACCGGCGGCGGATGACGGCACCAGGGTGCTGGTCGACCGGATCTGGCCGCGAGGGCTGACCAAAGCCAAGGCCGGCCTCGACGAATGGTGCAAACAGGTCGCCCCCTCGACAGAGTTGCGCACCTGGTATCACCACGACCCCGAACTCTTCGCCGAGTTCGGCCGCCGCTACCGCAGCGAACTCCAAGCCCCCGAACGGGCGGACGCGGTGACGCACCTGCGCAAGCTCGCCCAAGACGGCATGCTGACGCTCCTCACCGCGACCAAACAGCCCGAGATCAGCGAGGCAGCCGTGCTCGCCGAACTGCTCCAGCACTGACCACGGCAATCGGCAAGGAAACGCGTAATCGAAGAGGCCGCTACGCGCAGGCGCAGGCTCTGGACCTCCGCGACAAACTCTTGAGGTAAGCCGGGAGGCGCAGCATGGGGCACAACGTCGCACAGAAACTGATCGCCACCCACCTCGTGTCCGGCGACATGACCGCCGGGCAGGAGATCGCCCTGCGGATCGACCAGACCCTTACCCAGGACGCGACCGGCACCCTGGTGATGCTCGAACTGGAAGCACTCGACCTGGACCGGGCCCACACCGAGGTGTCGGTACAGTACGTCGACCACAACCTGTTGCAGACCGACAGCAAGAACGCCGAAGACCACACCTTTCTACGCTCGGCCTGCCACCGATTCGGACTGTGGTACTCCAAGCCGGGCAACGGTGTCTCCCACCCGACCCACATGCAGCGCTTCGGCATCCCCGGCAAGACGCTGGCCGGCTCCGACAGCCACACGCCGGCGGCGGGCTCGCTGGGGATGCTCGCGATCGGCCTGGGCGGCCTCGAAGTGGCGATGGCGATCGCCGGTGAACCGGTGTACCTCCGGATGCCCGAGATCTGGGGGGTACGGCTGACCGGCGAACTGCCGGCCTGGGTGAGCGCCAAGGACGTCATCCTCGAAATGCTGCGCCGGCACGGTGTCAAAGGCGGCGTGAACCGGATCATCGAGTACCACGGTCCTGGGCTGGCGCATCTGACGGCCATGGACCGGCATGTGATCGCGAACATGGGGGCCGAACTCGGCGCGACCACCACGGTGTTCCCGGCCGACGATCAGGTCCGGGATTTCCTGCGAGCGGAGCGGCGCGAGCACGACTTCGTCGAACTGCTCGCCGATGCGGATGCCACCTACGACGTCACCGACGAGATCGACCTGTCGAGTCTGGAGCCGCTGATCGCGGTGCCCAGCTCACCGGGGAACGTGGTCACGGTGCGCGAGGTAGCCGGTCGGCAGGTGGACCAGGTGGTGGTCGGCTCGTCAGCCAACCCAGGACTACGCGATTTCGCCGTCGTCGCCGCCATCGTTTCCGGGCGGCAGGCGCATCCAAGGGTGTCGTTGGACATCAACCCGAGCTCGCGGCAGATCCTGCAGGACCTCACGAAGATGGGTGCTACATTCACGCTGATCTCGGCCGGTGCGCGCCTGCATCAGTCCGGCTGCATGGGCTGCATCGGCATGGGCCAGGCGCCGGCCAACGGGCGCAACAGCCTGCGCACCGTCCCGCGCAACTTTCCTGGCCGGTCCGGAACCCGTGAGGACTCGGTCTTTCTCTGCTCGCCCGAGACCGCCGCCGCGGCCGCTCTCACCGGCCAGATCACCGACCCTCGCGACTTGCCGCACCTGCTCGGCATCGACTATCCGCACCTGGAGTTGCCCGCCGAGTCCAGCGTGAACACCGCCATGCTCGAACCGCCGCCCTCGGCGCACGCCGATCAGGCCGAACTGGTCAAGGGCGCGAACATCTCCTCGCTGCCCGACTTCCCGCCGTTGCCCGACCACATGGAGGCGCCGGTCGCGCTCAAGGTCGGCGATGATGTGTCCACCGATGAGATCCTGCCCGCCGGGGCCCGGGTGTTGCCCTACCGCAGCAACATCCCCAAGCTGGCCGAGTTCACCTTCGCACAGATCGATGAGGACTACGTCGGCCGGGCACACGCCTGCCGCGGCAGCGGGCACATCGTGGTCGGCGGCGCCAACTACGGACAGGGCTCCTCGCGCGAACACGCCGTCATCGCCCCCCGCTATCTCGGCCTGCGCGTGGTGCTGGCGGTGTCCTTCGCGCGCATCCACTGGCAGAACCTGGCCAACTTCGGCGTGCTCGCGCTGGAGTTCGCCGACCCCGACGACTACCACCGCGTCGAGCAGGGCGACGTTCTTGTGCTGGACGGGCTAAGGCACGCGATCGGCTCCGACGGCACCGAGATCACGGTGCGCAACACCAGCCGAGACCAGCTGTACTCCACCCGGCACCGGCTGTCCGACCGGCAGATCGCGATGCTGCTGGCCGGTGGGCTGATTCCCTGGCTCCGCGAGCGAAAGAGCAGCCGATCACCCCAGCCGCCCGCCTCGCACGACGCCAGGTAGACATGGAGGCTTTTCCAACCTGATTGTGCACGTCGATAGGGGTGCACCCTGGGGAGGGTTGGCATGAGAGGGGGCTCCCGGTAAGACAGCAGTCGACCAAGATCCGATACCCCAACCGGGAGCCTCGGTGCTGTCTTACCGTGCCGCGATTCCACTGTCCAACCACACCTTGATCCGACTGGCCGAGCTCATCCGCATCCGGCGCGCCGAACGCCGCTCGCGGTGGCGGAAGCTAGACCCGGCCCGGCAAGCGCTGCTGGTCCTACACCATCCTGGATGGCACCCTCGTCCCGGTCGACCGCCTGGCCGACGAACGGCCGTACTACAGCGGCAAACACAAGCAGCACGGGGTGAATGTGCAGTTGCCGGCCGACCCGGCCGGCCGGCTGGTGTGGGCCTCACCTGCGCTGCCCGGCGCCACCCACGACGTGACCGCCGCTCGAACAATCGGCCTGATCGACGCCTTGACCAGCGCCGGCGTGAAGACCTTCGCGGACAAGGGCTATCAAGGCGCGGGCGGCACGATCCGCACACCCTTCAAGCGGCATCGCCATCGTCCCTGGCTGTCACGCGGCCAGCGGGACGGTCGTACACGACCTGTTTCTACCGTGTCGTCCTCAGCTGGTGGGAGGCGAGGCCGCGCACGTCGACCTCGTCCAGGGTGGTGACCACGAGGTCGGCGTGCGCGGCGGTCAGCAACTGCTGGTCATCGGCGCGGGCGACGCCCAGCGCGGCCATCTTGCCGGCTTTGGCGGCCCGGATCCCGCTGACCGCGTCCTCGACGACGAAGCAGTGCTCGGGTGCGGCTTTGAGCTCGGCCGCCGCGGTCAGGAAGATCTCCGGGTCCGGTTTGCCCCGCGCTAGGTCGCGCCCGGACAGGTCGGCGTCGAAGAAGTCGAGCAGGGTCAGCCCGGGGTGGACGAAGTCGTAGATCAGGCCTTCCTGGTGGGCGAAGGTGTCGAGGTGGATGTGCTTGAGGAAGCGGTCGGCGTTCTTCGACGACGAGGCCGCTGCCGCCGGGATGCCAAGGTCGCGGACGGCCATGACGAACCGCAGCGCGTCGGGATAGGCCGTGAACTGCCTGGCCTCGATGAGCCGGACGATGAACGCCTGCTTGCGGGCGGCGTAGGTCTGCGTCCGGGCTTGGGCGTCGGGGATTTGAAAGTGTTCGAGGGCCGCGAGCGCCCCGGCCGTGCGCGGTTTGCCGGAGATGACGCGCTGGTAGACCTGCGGGGTGAAGGCCTCCTCCGACCAGGTGGTGTGCTCGCGAATGTCGGCCCAGTCCCCCTCCATGAGCTCGCGCAGCGCGTCCTTCCAGGCGCGCTGGTGCGGTGAGTCGACGAGGACGCCGTCCACATCGAAGATCGCTCCGTCGAATCCGCCGGTCGCCATGGCGGGCTCACCTTCTGTCGTCCGCGTCATGTGGAAGCGGGGAGGACGCCTCGGCAGGCAGCTTGAACACGCACGTGCCGCCTGGGCTCAGTTCGTGGATGTCAGGGCCGACACCGACGCGCAAGGGCCAGCGGAACCCTTCGGCCTGGGCGAACACGATGAGCTCCCCGCCCTTGACACTCACCCGCAGCGAGGTGCCACGAAAGCGCATGCACAGCGCCACGCCGTCGAGCCGGTCGAGCAGGCGCGGCTGCAGGCGCAGCACGCCGTCGTCGCCGATGCTGCTGCCCATGAAACTGCGCTGCAGCAGGTCCAACGTGCCGGACATGACGCCCATGTGGATGCCTTCCTTGGTGGTGCCGCCTTGCACGTCACTGACGTCGCTTTCCAGCGCCACCAGGAATCGGTCCCAGGAGCTCGCCGGGTCAAGGCCGGCCAGCACGCCGGCGAAGGTGACGAAGCTGAGCGTGGAGCCGTGGGAGGTGCGGCGGTCGTAGTACTCGATGGTGCGCCGCGCCAGATCCCGGTCGTAGCCGTATCCGAGCCGCTCGAAGACCGCCCGCAGCTCGTCGTGATCGAACAGGAAGAACATCATCACCGCGTCGGCCTGCTTGGCCACCTTGAAGCAATTGGGGTCCTTGCCCTCGGCCTTGAGGATGCGGTCCATGCGCTGGATGTTGGGATAGGCGGCCCGGTAATGGTCCCAGTCGAGTTCCTCCAAATCGGCATAGCCCTCGAACTGGCTGATGACGCCATCGTGGAAGGGGAGGTACATCCGGCGGCTCATGTCCTCCCAGACGCGTAGCTCCTCATCGGTCACGTGCAGGTATCTGCGCAGCATGGCGGACCGGCTGGCAGGGAGCAGGTCGAGCACCTGCGGCATGGTCGCGGAGATCCAGGCCGCCATCGCGTTGGTGTAGGCATTGTTGCGCAGCCCCGCCTGCTCGGCGCCGGGGTAGCGCTCGTGGAACTCGTCGGGGCCCATCACCCCGTGGATCTCATACCGCTGCCTGCCGGGGTTGTAGTGAGCGATCGACGCCCAAAAACGCGTGATCTCCAGCATCAGCTCGGCGCCGTAGTCGCGCAGAAACTCCAGATCGTCGGTTGCCTGGTAGTACCGCCATACGTTGTAGAAGATCGCCGCGCTGACGTGGCGCTGGTTGTGGCTGAGATCGGGGTCCCATTGGCCGGACAGCGGGTTGAGATGAACCTGCTGGGTCTCCTCGGTACCGTCGCTGCCGCTCTGCCAGGGGAACATGGCTCCCCGGTAGCCCGCCTCGCAAGCGGCGGCCCGCGCCTCGGCCAGCCGCCGGTAGCGATACAGCAGCAGCGCCCGCGTGATCTCCGGCAGACGCAGGTTGAGGTACGGGTAGACGTACAACTCGTCCCAGAAAACATGCCCGCGGTAGGCCTCCCCGTTGAGGCCGCGGGCCGGCACGCCGGCGTCGTGCCGGGCGGTGTGGCGGGAGCACACCTGCAGCACGTGGGCGATGTGCAGGCGCAGCAGCAGCTGGGCGCGGGGCTCGCGGGGCAACTGGATGTCGCAGCTGTCCCACAGTTCGGTCCACGCCGATTGATGTTCGTCCAATGCGTCGTCGAAGCGCGGGTATCGCAGCACGTGCCGGCCAGCGGCGGTCAGCGGCTCGGTGATCGCGTTGTCGCGGGAGGTGAACAGCGCGACCATCTTCTCCACGCGGGCCGGCTTGCCCTGCTCCACGTCGAAGGCGAGCACCTGCTGGATGTAGTCCTCCATCTGGTGCAGGCTCCGCTCCACGCCAACGGGGCCGTCAAGGTGAAGCCGCTCGCCCAGGAACACCTGCGTTCGCGCGGCTTCGGCGACGTAGATGTTCGACTGACGCGTCTGTACCTTGAGCGCGATGATCTCGGGCCCGAACGTGCGCGGCGACACGGGGTCGAGATGGCGCCCCTCCAACTCGCGGTAGCGGGCGACCATATGGTTGGTCATCCGGCCGTCGAGCGCGGTCACGACCTCGACGCGCCCTGACCAGTTCTCCGGGACCAGCGTCCACTCGATCCCTGCCTGGTGACTGTAGGCCATGCTCACGAACCGGCGGCTGGTCAGAGTCGTCACGCGGCCCGCGTGGTCACGGAAACGCAGATCGCGCCGGACCAGCGCGAACCTGATGTCGTAGGTGTGCCGGTAGTCGAGCAACTCCACGCTGCCGAACCTGACGGCGGCCTCGCCCTCGATCCTGAGCTTCAGCACCAGCCAGTTGGGCAGGTTGACCAGGTCCTCGTTCAACACTGGGAAACCGTCGAAGATCGTGGTCTCCCGGTTATAGCCGCCGTGAGCGTAGGTGCCCGGATAGTGGACCGAGCCCATGTCCTCCCACTCGGCGGTGCCGCGCGTGCAGAAATAGCCATTGCCCGTCGACGTCAGCGCCTCCCGCAGCGTCTCGGACGCCGGGTCGAAGCCGTCGTAGCTGAGTACGAAACCTTGCATGGCGCCCCCCGAACGCGTCCAGCACGGTCAAAGCGCGGTCAATACCCCAAAGTGATCAGGAAGCGCTCCACCTCCCCCGGCGAGGCCAGCGCGAACTCCGCCTCCGTCCGCCGGCCGGCCACCTCGGCGTCATCAGGATGGCCGACGATGATGCCGATCCCGCGACCACGCAGCACGCGGAAGGCGTCCTCGTCGGTGACGTCGTCGCCCAGGTACAGCGGCACGAACACCTCGCTCTCGAGGTTGAACACCTCCAGCAGGTAGAGCACAGCCCTGCCCTTGTCCCAGTCGACCTTCGGCTGGATCTCATACACCATCTTGCCCGGCATGATCTTGATCTCGTCGGGCTGTCGGGCCTGCAGCGACCGCACCACGGCGGCGACCCGGTCACGGTCCTCCACGGCCGCGAGCCGGTAGTGCACTGCGACCGACGCCCGCTTCGGCTCCACGATCACACCGTCCAGCGATCCCGTCTGGGCCCGCAGCCGTTCGGCGACCGCGGTTATCAGATCCGCCGATCCAGGCGCCGGATCGTGTGCGATCACACCCTCGCATGGGCTCCAGATGTCGAACCCATGGCTGCCCGCCACCACCAGGTCGTCGATGCCCATCAACCGCTGCACGACCGTCCGGTCCCGGCCGCTGACGACGCACACCGGGCACCTGGCGGCGAGATGCCGCACGGTCTCGCGCATGCCGTCCGAGATCACGGCGTCTTCAGGCCGGTCGACGATGGGCGTCAGCACCCCGTCGTAGTCGAGGAACACCGCAGGGCGACGACCTGCCAGCCGCGTCGCCAGCCGCCCGTCGTCGTGAAGTGCGCTGGGCAGGTCACGAACGGTCCCTGGACCCATCCGACGTCACCCCCGTGGCTCACCGAGCCTGGAACGTCTCCGTACCCTCCAGGGTGCCCCTGAGGCACAGCCCGATGCAAGCCGTCGCATTGCCGGGTAAATCCAAGGCGAATCACCATCGGCTGTTCCGCCGGATGGGGCAAGGCCAGGATGATTCTTCCCCCGCCCAGGTGGGAGACGTCAGCTGACGATGATCAGAGAGGTGAGCAGATACACCGCGATGGACACCAGGTCCTGTACGACCGTGGCCAGCGGTCCCGAGCCGAACGCCGGATCCTGGCCGAGCCGGTTGAGCAGCCACGGCAGAGCCATGGCGAGCACTGAAGCTACTGAGCAGGCGGCGAAGAGGGAGATGGAGGCGGTGAGGGCCACCTGGGCGTCGCCGTACAAGAGGGCGAACGGAAGGAAGGCGACGGCCATGGCGGCGCCGATGAGGAGGCCGGTGATGGCCTCTCCGCGAACAAGGCGGCGGATGGAGACTCCGACGGAGAGTCCCCGTACTACGACCGCTTCGGTTTGCGTGCCCACCGCGTCGGCCATGTAGACGACGCCGGGCAGGAGAAGGCGAGGGTGACGTTGGCGGCCAGTTGTTCCTCGAACGAGCCGACGATGCCGGCTGACAGCATCGCGCCGAGAAGTCCGAGCAGCAGCCAGGGAATCCGATGGGCGAATCGCCGACGCACCGGCTCTTCTGCGGCGGTGCGGGCGGTGGCGGAGCCCTTGAGGTAGCCGCCGAGTCTGGCCATGTCCTCATCGTGTTCCTCGAGCAGGACACGGAGCAGCCGGCGCGGGGGGATCAGCCCGTGGAAGTGCCCGTCGGGGCCGACCATCGCGAGGCTGCTTTCTGCATGTTGGACGGCCTGCCAGGCGGCGATCTCCTGATCCACACCCGGGGTCACGGTGGGCGGATTGTGATCGGCGAGTTCGCCTACGGTGACAGCGTCGTCGGCGGCGAGCAACTGCTCGATGCTGAGCAGGCCGTCGAGCCTGCCCTGCTCGTCGACCACCACGATGTCGCAGGCGCAGTCGAAGCGGCGACCCAGCATCCGCGCGCGCGCATCTCCCACGCTCACCCCGGGCCTGAAGGTTGGCACCTCCGTCACGACATGCTCGGCGGCCGTGCCCGTGAAGTCCGCACCGCCCGTGAGCGGGCCGACCGTCACGGTGCGTGTCCTGGAGCTCTAGGCGGCCGAACGCCGTAGGGGAGCCTCGCCGGCCCGTCGATCCGCTCGAGCCGGACGATGTCGTAGCTTTCATCGCCAACAGTGCGGCAGCAGGATATGCCGGAGTTATCCGCTGTCATAGTCTGCTCCCAGGTGGCCGACGCGGCGAAGCCGGTAGCGGAGGAACAGGTACGACGCGCACCGGCGGAGGCTGACCAGTTCGGCGCTCTCCCGTCTGCTGGGGAGCAGCTCCAACCCGGTGACCAGGCCGGGACGCGAGGTGTCCGCGCGGCCGGCGATCACCGGGGAAAGGGTAAGGAAGAGTTCATCGGCGAGGCGGTCGCGGACCAGGTGCCCGAAAAGGCGCGGGCCGCCCTCACTCAACACCATGGTGTGCCCGCGATCACGGATGGACCGCAGCACATCCGCCATGCGCAGGACCGGGCCTACGCCCAGAACGACGACGGTGCAGGTTGCCGGGAGACGCTCGTCAAGCAGCCGGGCCCCGACCTTCGTGGTGAGGATGAGCGCACCGGCTTCGAGCCCAGGATGCCCGGTCGGCACGTCTCCGGTGGCGGTGACCACGGCCAGCTCAGGACCGGCGGTACGCCCTCGGCTGCCTCGCAGCTCGGCGAAGTCGGCGGCGGCCGCCGGGTAGACGTGCTCAGGGGTCCACCGATGGCCCGCGCTGGCCCGTAGGGTTCCGGCACCGATGAGCACAACGTCGGCGAAGGCGCGCAGCAGCCCCATGACGAACCGGTCCGCCGGTTCGCCGCCGCTGATCGCCGAACCGGAGGACGGGTACTGCGGGCCGAGAGCGACCACTCCATCCAGTGAGGCGACGAAGTTGGCGTACACGCACGGCTCGGTGAATCCCAGGTCCCCGCCGTAGGCCGTGGCGAGGGTCGAGGGCAGGCCCGCAGGCGGCAGCGCGGCCTGCTCATACAGCAGGTTCGGCAACTCCACCGGTGCCTGGCCGGCGGGATGTCCGGCGCTGTGCGTTGCCATGCCCGGTCAGCCTCGGTGACCGCACAGCCCGATGAACTCGGCGCGCAGTTGCGCATCGGCGTCGTAGTTACCGCGCCAGTAGGTGGTGCGGGTGCTGGATTCGATCTCCCGCACGCCGCGCATCTGCGTGCACAGGTGCACCGCCTCCAGGTGTACCGCCACGCCGTGCGGGGCCAAGATGCGCTCCAGCGCGTTCGCGAGCTGCTGGCCGATCCGCTCCTGCACGGAGAACCGGCGCGCGAACAGTCGCACCAGCCTGGTCAACTTGGAAAGGCCCAGGATGTGCTCATGCGCGATGTAGCCGATGTAGGCCCTGCCGAAGAACGGCAGGCTGTGGTGCTCACACAGAGAGAAGAACGGAATCGGGCCCTCCACCACCTGACTGATACGACAATCCGGGCCGCCGTGGCATTCGGTCGGGAACGCGGTGACCAGCTTCTCATCGCCCTCGAACCCGCTGGTCGCATCGAAGATCGCGCGCAGGAAACGGCGTGGCGTGTCTACCGTGGACGATGACCCGACCGGCAGGCCCATCGCGGTGAAAATCTCCTTCATGTAGCCTTCGAACCGCCGCCATTGCTCCGGAGCGATCTGCCTAGGGCAGACGGCCTCCCACTCCTCGGCAAACGCCCCAGAGACCGTTACCGGCAACTCGGTGACATCCGACGACACCCCCACGTGCTCGGTATGGTCGCTCACCTGTGCTGCCTCCTCACAACATTGATCCGCGCGGGTCGCGCATCCGCAGGGCTTGCGGCGCTCATCAGTACTGAACTGGCGCTGCTTTGCCCATCGTGTGCAGGGCAAGGGTGGCGTGGGCGCCGCCAGCGCATTGCCTGTGCTTTTTCAATCATGAGAATCCGTTGGTTGTTCTAGGCCGCCCTACCGTTTGCAGACATACATGGTGGCCTGGCGAGCGATGAGGTCCTTGAGGTAAACAGCTACATGTACGACATGTCCCAGCTCAGTGGCCGTACGACCTTGTCTGGTCTATGATTCGTCCAGCAATTCACATCCTCGGCAGCACGGCCCCGATCCTTCACCCGGACTGTCCGTCAGCGCGGCGCTCGACGAATACATCGGTGATCGCGGCAGCCAGGGCCGCCAGCAGATAGCCTGTTAACCGATAGTGCGCGCTGGAAACTGTCGCATGGTGTCTGTCGCCGGGGGGCTGGGCAGCGGCCGGAGCGTCGAACAACGCCGCGATCGCCTGAGCCGCCTACTGGCCGGAAACAGCTTCACGGCGGGTCCCGTGGCGGCTGATGCGATCGTGGCCAGCGTCAGTTCGAACACGGCGGGCGGGCGGCCGAATCGCACGACGGCCCGGCCCTCAGCGCGACTACGCAAAGACAGGCATGTCCTCACCAGGCATAGATCCGGTTCATGATCCCACGCCGCACCGCCAAGTCGGGGCCAGGATAGGCCACCATCACCGGCACACCGCTCGGATCACTGCCCTCAACCAGCGTGAAGCCGTCACCGGTCCGCGTGTGGACATGGGCTTTTGCGTGTTTGAGGAACTGCTCACAGCGCCGCAGATCCTGCTCGTCAGCCGCGGTCCAGATCACGTACTGAATGCCGATGGTGCCCAGCGCGCGGGAGGCATCGCTACCCATTGCGCGAAGGTAAACCTGGAGGTTGTCCGCGCTGACCAGCAGGGCCGCAGTGGTACTGCGGACCGTGACCTCCATCCCCAGGAGCTCACGGTAGAAATCCACGCTTACGTCCAAATCGCGGACGAACATCACCACCGATGCCAACTGCACTCGGGGGACGGCCTCTGGAAGGGAGGCCCGCTGAGCATCTCCCGGCTGGACAGGGCTGCTGTCCGCGGCGGATTCCCAACGGTCAGAGCCGGACGCAGAACCCGGTCGCATGCCGCCCCCGATCTTCCCTCGCAATCGCGAAAGGCTTGCTCTGGACTACGGGTCCCTTCCACGCTACAACGCCCAGCATTCGGGTCACCACGGCGCCGGCGCCGCATCGAGTCCCTCGGCTACGGCATCGCGCACGGCGTTGCGGCCAAACAGCAGCGCCGGTACGTCGACACCGTGCGCTGGGATCAGCTCGGTGCACCTGGGAACCGCAGTGAGTGGGCAGTCGCCGCGCTGCGCCTGCTCGAATGCCAGCTCCAGCGCCCGTTGCGCCGATGGTCAGCGGTCGACGCCGACCATGATCGGAGCGCCCAGGGCGTCGGCGAAGGCCGCGGACGACGATGACGGTTCCGATCGCATGGGTGGCGACCTGCTGGCTGACCGAACTGCGCAGGAGGCAAACCGGCCAGAGCGGTGGGTCTGACGTCGCCTTCGGGTGGGCCTTCACGGCAGTCGGAGCGTATAGCCGCCGCGATTGTGGGCCAGTCGGGCGATGGCGTGGGTCTGTTCGTCGTCGTTGTCATCGACGCGGTCGAACTGCTCGGCGACCCGGCCGCCCGCGCGGTCGCAGAAGGTGGTGGCGATGTAGCGTTCCTGCCCGGACGCTTGGACGCCCTGCTCATCAAAGAGGGCGCTGGTACGAGAGATGGTGGCGATCTGCGCGTAGATGTCGATCGCGGCGTGGGCAAGGCGTTTCTGCTGGCGCTGCCGGAATTGGATGTCGGGGCCATGGATGCGCAGCAGCTTCTCGGCAGTGGCGCGAAGCTGACCGACCTGGCCGGCGACCCGGTCGGCGTGGCGGCCAAGCGTGGGGTGGGCGGTGTCGAGCCGGTCGGGTCGTACCCGGCGCCGCAGACGCTGACCGGCGTAGTCGGCGAGGATGCCGATGCTGCCGATCGGGTCGGTGAGGTTCAGGTGGCGCAGGTCGGCGACCTCGTCGGCGACGGTTTTGAGGCCGGCGAGCGCGACGAAGGAGCGCAGCACATCGTTGGCGCCTTCGAAGATCGAAAAGACGCGGCTGTCGCGCAGCGCCTTGGCCGCCGACGAGTCGGCCATGTACGCCTGACCGCCGAGGAGTTGGAAGACCCGGTTGACGGCGTACCAGTGAAACTCGCTACCGGCGATCTTGGCCATGGCCGACTCGACAGAGTAGTCCGGCACGCCGGCATCGACGAGACCGGTGGTCAAATAGGCCATCGACTCGAAACCGTACAGGTAGGACACCATCCAGCTGATCTTGTCTTCGACCAGTTCGAACTCGGCCAAGGGCCGGCCGAACTGCTCGCGTCGGGTGGTGTGGTCGATGGCCAGGTCGATGAGGCGTTTGGTGGCGCCGACGACGCCGGTACCCAGCGACATGCGCCCGTTGTTGAGGGTGTGCATGGCGACCCGCAGGCCGTCGCCGGGTTCGCCGAGGACGTTCTCCTTGGGCACCCGTACATCGCGGAAAGTGAGCCGGCGCAGGTCGTTGCCGCGCAGCCCCAGGGTGTCGTAGCGGTCCGGGGCGTCGAAGCCCGGCATGCCCTTCTCCACGATGAGAGCCACGTGCCCGGTCTCAGCGCGGGCGAAGACGCACACGACGTCTTTGCCGCCGTTGCCGATCCACCGTTTCTCGCCGTTGAGGACGTAGGAACCGTCTGCCTGCCGCTCGGCGTAGGCGGTGATGCCGCGCATGTCGGAGCCGGCGCCGGGCTCGGTCAACGCGAACCCGGCAAGCTTGCGGCCAGAGGCCAGATCGGGCAGGAACCGGGCCTTTTGCTCGTCGGATCCGAACAGGTGGATCGGTTTCATCCCGATCGACTGGTGCACCCCCATGACCACCGACAGGCTGCCGTCATAGCCGCCGAATTCCTCCATCACCCGGCAGTAGCCGGTCTGCGACAGGCCCTGCCCGCCGTACTCGGGCGCCACGTACAGGCCGAGCAGGCCGCGTTCGCCGAGCCCGCGCACAATGTCGTCGCCCACCCACCGTTCCTGCTCGACCTTGATCGGGTCGTAGTGCGCGTCAAGGAAGTCCCGGGCGTCGCCGATCAGGTTGTCGACGCGGCGCTGCTCGTCACGGGTCAGCCGCGGATAGGGCATCACCATCGTGGCCGGCAGCCGGCCCGTGAACAGCGACTTGGCGAATGACGACACCGGCGGTGCGCTCGTGTCCGCTGCGTCGGCGCCGGTCCGGTCTCGTGCTGCGGGTTGCGTGGCGACGGTTGGCTGAGGTGCTGCCAGCGCGGTGGGACTGGCGGCTATGCGCGCAGGTTCCGGGGCGTCCGACACGCCCTGCCGAGGTCGTGTCATGTCGCCGTCATAGGTGGCTTGGGCACGGACGATGGCCACTGTGCCGGTCGCGTGGTGCAGCACGCGCTGGCTGGTGGAGCCGAGCAGCAGGCCGGTGAAGCCGCCGCGGCCACGGGATCCTACGACGGTCAGGGCGGCACCCGCGGATTCGGCGACCAGGACATCGGCGGACTCACCCTGGACGGCCTTCTGCTGTACCGGAACATCGGGGTACTTCTCGCGGCATTCGGCAACGGCTTCGGCGAGCAGCCGGGTAGGCCATTGGTACAGGTAATCCGTGTAGTAGCTCCCGATCCGCCACTGGTAGGCGTGCACGGCGACGACGCCCAGGCGGTGCAGCGCCGCGTACGCGAAGGCGAAGTCGACGGCCAGATTCGACAGGTCCGAGCCGTCCACGCCGACCACCACCTGACCGGTAGCCGGGCCGGCCTCATCGGGGGCGCCGGATGGGCTGTCACGCACGACGACGACGGGGCAGGCGGCGTGCGCGGCGGTCTGGACGCCGACGGACCCGACGAGCAGCCCGGTGAACCCACCCAGGCCGCGGTGACCGACCACCACCAGGGCAGCGTCGCGGGAGGCGTCGATCAACGCCGCGGCGGGGGCGCACACCGGAAGATCGGTGCTGATGTCCAGGGAGGAGGCGATCTGGCGGGCTCGGTCGGCGGCGGTGCGCAGGAGTTGTTCGGCTGCCTGCTGGAGCCCGGCATCGGGCGGGCCCATCACCGGCGGTTCCAGCGATACGCCCATCAATGGCCACAGGAACGCGTGCACGATCCGCAGCCGACACTGCCGGGCGGCCGCTTCTCGGGCTGCCCAGTCCACCGCGGACAGGCTCTGTGGAGAGCCATCGACTCCCACGACGATCACAGCGGCCGGGTTGATGGTCATGCTCTCGGTCCCCTTCCGAGTGTGAGCGACGGCGGCTGCCGCAGCTGGGTGATCTGGCCGTCGGCCAGATCAGTCGATGCCGGGTTCAGGTACGAGCGTTGCGGGTCCGGCTGTGGATGGTGATCTCGGCGCCTGCACCTGCGTGAGGAGTTACGTGCCCGGATCGCTGAGCGGCGATTGCTTGGCGATGGTCGAGAGCGGGCCGCGTTATTCCCGGCCTGCGGCTTGTGCCACGCGCCAAGCACGATCAGCAGCTTTCCGGCTGAGCCGGATGAGGTGGCGCCGTCGCCGGCCAGCCTTGTCTGACCGCGCAGCAGGTGCGGAGTTCGACAGGCGGTGCCCGCGTCCACCGTGGATGTTTTGCCTGCTGCGGCCGTGCGGCGATCGTCGCACGGCCGCAGCAGGCCATCGGCGAGCGCCGGCTACTCGAACATGACTCAGCTCCGCGGCTGCAGGTGATGCCAGCTCTGCCCACTGGTCGAGTCGGCGCCGCCCGAGCTGCGGTGATCGTGCCGGCCGACTGGTCGACGGTGCCGACTGCGGGAGGTGCGTGAGCTCCTCCAAAACACCGGCAAGCTCCAGGACCCGGCGCACGCGCCGCTGCGGATTGACCACCGTGTAGCCGCGTCCACGCCGGATGGCGATGTTATGGCCGGCCACCAGGGCGCCGATTCCCGCACAATCGAGGAACGTCACCCTGGCCAGGTCGACGAGGACGTTGACCGGGCCTGGTGCATTTAGTGTGTCCTCGATGGCGGCTCGTAGCGCACCGGCGGTGAGCAGATCGATCTCGCCGACAGGGGTCAGCGTGACGACGACCCGGTCGCCGACCGAGTATCGGGTCGATGAGAAACGCATCGGTGGCCTCCGTTCAGTGCAGCTTGTTGCCGAGTTCGCGCCGGTGCATCCCGGCCAGATGCCGGCCGGTCAGCCGGTCCGCTTGCGCTGGCACGGCACGCAGAACCGGGCGTGCGGCAGGATTTCCAGCCGTTGCGGCGGGATGGCGGTGGCGCAGCGTTCGCAGATCCCGTAGCTGCCCTCGGCCATGCGCCGCAACGCCTGCGCAGTGTCGGCCACCACCTGGCGGGAGGAGGCGATCAGCGCTTCGAGGATGTCGTCGTCGAAGCCGCCGCGGTCGGGCTGTTGGCCGCACACGGTAAGGTGTGCGAGCTGATCGCTGTGCCGCTGGAACTGCTCCTCCAACGTGGTACGCAGCTCCTCGATCGGATCGTGCACAGTCGGATCGTGCACAGTGCTGGTCACGTAACTGGCCCCTTTCTCAAGGTTCGCGGTGGCAGGCGCGGCAGATGTCCACGCCGCGGGTCGCGATGGGTGCGCTGGCGCCGGGTGCGAGCCAACGGGATCAGGCAGCCGCGGCGGCGGGATCCCGGCAGGCCGCCATGGCCTGCCTCCTCGCTGGATCCGGCATCACCTTCTACTGCCAACCTACGTCGTCATGAGGTGGAAGGCAGGGGCTGCCACCGGCCAACATGCCAGGCGCCTGGTTGCCGACCGTCGGCAATCACAACGTCACCGCGCTCACCTGGCCAACGAGGACCGCACGCCGTCGCCGGACGCCTCGTGCCCGCGCCCGTCGACATGATGAAGACACCGGTGATCAGCGATCGTTCCAGCAGGTCGGCCCGGCAGCTGCGTGCCCCGGTAGGCGATATGGTCAACGCCGACCGCGACCTGCCCCTGTCTGGTCACGTCGACAGCGGCGACGCTGGTCGCCTCCGTCTATCGTGGTGGGCTGTCGCAGGCGTTTCGTCAGGTCGGTGGCGGCGTGGGCTCGCCCGGCAGGCCACTCACCATGGGATTGATGCCGCCTGCCCGATCAAGGTTGGAAGACGGCGGCTGTGGGGACGGTGCCGGACATGGACATCGACGACGCCGCGGATGACGAACAGGGGCGACGGCCAGGGCAGCGGCGGCGCCGGCCGCCGGCACGAGTGAGGCTTTCAAAGATGGGCCGTGGTGGGTTTCTCGGACACGGCATTCATGGTGGTTGCGTCCCGCGGTACCGGGCAGGTGCCAGGCGGATAGGCACGGCCAGGTCTAAACTGCCGACGCCCGGCAAGGACCGGCTGGCGAAGCAGGCGCCCCGTAGGCGAGGCGGGTACGGAGGTGGGCATGGCCGACAGCATTCGGGGGCGCAGCGAGGACTCACCGTTGGAATCTGAGGCGGATGATGCGTGGCTTATCGGGGTCGCTGAGGGGGCCAGCAGGGACGCTGGGGGTGTGCCGGTGGAGCTGCTCGGTGAGTACCTGCCGCTGCTGGCCGACGCCGCCGTCCACGGACGCCGGCCCAAGCGCGGCGAACTGGAGGCGGTGGGTCTGCTCGGCCGGCGGGCCGCGGAACAGGGCATCTCCGCCGGGCGGGTGGTTCAGCTGTACCTGTCGGCGGCGCGGCGGCTGTGGCAGGACCTGCCGATGGCGGTGCGCTCCCGCGACCGTGAGGCGGTGCGCGCCGCCGCCACCGCGGTGCTGCACGTTGTCGATGTCGCGGTCGCGAGGCTCGCCGAAGGCTACGCGGACGCGCGCCGCGACCTGGTCCGCCGGGAAGAGACGCTGCGCCGCGAACTGATCGACGACCTCCTGCGCGGCGACTCCGACCTGGGCGCCTTGGTGGAACGCGCTGAGCCGTTCGGGCTCGACCTCGCCCGCGTCCACCAGGTCGCCCTCGCCGCGCCAAGCCGGCGGCTGCCCGATGCCGACGCGGCGATCAGCGCCCTGGAGGCGGTCGTGTTCGATCGGCTCGGTGACCGGGACGTGCTCGTCGCTACCAAGGACGGTCTCCTCGTCGTGCTGGCACCCGCCGACCCCGCCCTGGCCGGCCGGGTGGCGCCCACCGACGATCCCGGAGACGACCTTGGGCGGCTCATGCACCGCGAACTCAGCCGCCTGCCGCGCGGGCGCCCTTGGCGGGTCGCTGTCGGTCGTGCCTATCCGGGTCTGTACGGCATCGCCCGCTCCTACGAAGAAGCCCGCGAAGCCCTCACCATGGCCGGCCGGTTGCATGTCGACACCCCGGTCGTCAACGCCCACGACCTGCTCATCTACCGGGTTCTGCTACGCGACCAACCCGCCATCGTCGACCTGGTACACGCCGTGCTCAGCCCGCTGCTGCAGGCCCGCGGTGGTGCCCAGCCGCTACTGACCACCCTGGAGGCCTACTTCGACACCGGAGAAGTGGCCACCGAATCGGCCAAGCGGCTGCACGTGTCGGTGCGCACCGTCACCTACCGACTGAACCGGGTCAAGACACTGACCGGCTACAACCCGGCCGACCCTGCTCACCGCTTCACCCTGCAAGCGGCGGTGCTCGGCGCCAAGGTTCTCAACTGGCCGGAACAACCCTTGCCCACGTCGGCCTAGCTGCACAGCGAGCAACCCATACGGCTGGAGTCAGTTGAACGCGACCCGTGCCGCTCAACAAGTCGATCAAGGCCCGCCCCGGACGGGCATCGACCACCCGGCCGCAGCCGTTGATCGGCGCGACGACCATGATCACGCAGACGCCGTGGTGCCTCCTACGATGACCGGGACATGACCTGGGCGCGGTGGCCGCGGTTGAGCTGGCCCGCCTCAGCCCGCACGACGCTGCGGCACCGGTGCGGGGGCGTTTCGCCCGGCCTGCTGGGTGGCCGCGCCACCATCGGATCAGAGCAGCTTGGCAACGGTCAACAGGACCGCGGAGTCCTCCAACGCCTCGAGACTGTGGCGGGTGTCGGGCACGATGAGCAGGTCTCCGGCGCGCGCCTCCCACGACTGCGTACCGGCGATCATGCGGGCACGGCCGTGGAGCACCTGCACCGTGGCCTCGCCGGGGTTCTCGTGCTCGGCGAGGCTCGCGCCTTGGCTCATGCCGATGACCGTCTGCCGGAGCACCTTCTCGTGGCCGCCGTAGACGGTGCCGGCAGCATGACCGCCACCGGCCGCGGCTACCCGGTCGGCTTGTTGGCGGGCCAGAGCTGTGAGCGAGTGGCGTGGCGGCTCAGCACGTCTGAGGCGAGGGCTGGCGTCCACAACGCCGCCTCGGCCAGGTCTTCGGCCGGGTGCGGTCCGTAGATGGTCTCGGCCATCGTACGGAACCCGCGCGGCTTGATGGGAGCGATCGCGACCGTGCGTTTCCTCGGCACCTTCCTGGCCGACCCGACCGCCGCCCCGGCTGTCGTGGTCGACTGGCCGAGCAACTCGGCCTGGATCCCGCCGACCTGAAGGGCTACGGGAACAAGGAGGCGTGCTGGGATCACCAGCGGCAGCTCCGCGACATCTACGGCCACGCCACCTTCGGCTTCGAGCAGTGGTTCGCCCTGGCCCGTCGGCGCACGCGGGTCAAATCTCCGCTGGACCGGCATGCGCTGCGCCTACTCACTAGGCAGGACGCACACTGCCCGCTCTGAAGAGACCACCTGCTGACCGCCGACCAGCCACCCGAGTCCCCCAACCAATTGACACGTTGGTGGCAGCATGTCGCCCGGCGCGCGATAGCAGCCGACTATCTCGGGCATCATGAAGGACTCGGCTCACCGGACGGTGACCAGACCCGCCTTGTTCACGCTTCCCGCCAGCGGAGTGGGGGGCCGTTCAGCAGCGCCTTATGCGACTACGTTAAGAGCTGACAATAAGGGCAAGACGACGTAGGGGGTCCCCATGACTGACACTTCGGGCCAGGAGCTCTTAGCCAAGATCGACACCACGAGACCGCATTCAGCGCGGGTGTGGAACTACCTCCTCGGAGGCAAAGATTTCTACCCCGTCGACCGCGAGGCCGCCGACCAGTACAAAAAGACCTTCCCCGGGATCGTCGACATCGCCCGCACCGACCGAGCCTTCCTCGGCCGGGCCGTACGGTTCCTAACCGGCGAAGGCATCCGCCAGTTCCTGGACATCGGAACCGGCCTGCCAACGATGGACAACACCCACGAGGTCGCCCAGCGGGTCGCCCCAGAGTGCCGCATCGTCTACGTCGACAACGATCCGCTGGTCCTGCTGCACGCCGAGGCGTTGCTGAAAAGCTCCGACGAGGGGGTTTGCGACTACATCGATGCCGACCTACGCAACCCAGACAAGATCTTGGAACGGGCTGCGCAGACGCTGAACTTCGACGAGCCAGTCGCGATCATGCTGCTGGGCATCTTGCATCTCGTCCCGGACTTCGCCCAGGTGCACCAGAGCGTGATGCGTCTGCTGGACGCCGTGCCCTCGGGCAGTTGCCTGGCCCTCACCCATGCCACCCTCGATTTCGACGGCGAGACGACCGCCCAGGCCGAGGCCCAGCAGGAATGGAATAAGAAGGCCGACCCGATGACCCCCCGCACCCGCGCCGACATCAGCCGCTTCTTCGACGGCCTGCAGATGGTGGAACCCGGCCTGGTCTCGATGTCACGGTGGCGGGTCGAGGCCACCCCGTGGGGTGAACCCGCCGAAGTAGCAGGCTTTTGTGGAGTCGGCCGAAAGCCCTGAAGCCCTTGGTTGCTCCGCTGGCCCCCGAGGCCGGAGAAGAGGCCGGCAACCAAGATGGCCAGAGACGCCGGCCGACCCGGGCGTCAATCCTCCTCCAGCACCAGCCCGAACTGGCGCACACGCTCCGCCTCCTCCCTATGACCTGCCTGCTCCAGAGCGTCAACCAGGCGCATGGCGGCCTCGCCGTCGCCCGCCTCGACACGGGTGCGCAGCTCTGCCACTTGCCCTTGGTCGGCTAGCAAGTGGGCCAGTTCTCTGGCAGAGATCCGATCGCCGGAGTCGGCGCGGGCACGCAGTTCCCCCGCTCGCTTCTGTATGCGTAGGAGCTTAGGCAAGCTCAAGGCGGCGGGCGGGTCGCCGGCCTCGGCGAGGGCGCGCAGTTCCTCCTCTCGCCCGTACTCGCACAGCACATCGGCCCGAGCCAGAGCGGCGTTCGGGTCTCCAGCATCGGCGTGGGCACGCAAGATGGCGATGGCCTCCTCCACCCGTTGCTGCTCAGTCAGCAGTCCGGCCAGCGAGCGGGCAGCGGACCCGCTGCCCGCGTCGGCGCGGGCGCGTAGGTGTAGCTGTCTTCGTTGTACTGTGCCCTGCTGGTGATGCCCATGCCCTGGTATCCGCGAAGGCCGCGTAGCCCGGTGGCGCCGAAAGCCACAGCCCAGTTGCCGAAGTAGCCTCCCTTTTCAGCGGCGTCCACGACGAGGGCCAGGAGCCGGCGTGTGCAATTGACGGCCGCCGCATCGTAGACCACGTGCTGATCCGGCCGCCCGAAGTCGCCGTTCAGCCGGTCAGAGAGACGGCTGAAGAACAGCCGCAAGCCACCGTCCTCATGAACCTGCAGTTCAATAGCGCTTTCCGGTGAATACGTTGACGTGGGTCTGAAGATGCGGCCCTCTCCCAGGTTGGAGGTGGCGCGTGCGACCGCGCGGGCACGCCTGAAGCCGTTGCCGGCCGCCTTGAGGGTCGGCTCGATGTCGGTCCCCTCAAGGATCTTGTTCAGTCAGGTGTGTATGCCTGGTCGACGAAGGCCGCGAGGTTATGGTTCCACCGGGCGCCGCCAATCATGTCCAGGAGCATGTCGCGGCGGCCAGCTACGGGTTGAGCGATGAGGAAGAGGTGGGCGAGGGTTCGTTGATCAGCAGGGATTGGGTCGTTGTCGATCTCATGCTGAAGCAGGGCCAGCGCGTCGCGGTCGGCGGACCGGCGGCTTTCGTGGAGTCGAACCACCTCGGGGTCGGACAGAACGTACTTGGTCTTGTCGCCGCGGCCGTAGTAGCGGCCGTCCACCATGTGCGGTGCGGCCGGGCTGGCCGGAATGTGAACGACCAGGTACCCGTGCGTGGGATCCGCGTCAGAGGGGATCTCTTCGGTGAGGATGTTCAAGGGCGGGTCGATGAGGGTGGACCGGCCGATCTGCTCCAGCTTCTCCGCGAGCCCGTTAAGGGGTTGGGGTGCGAGGGTGAAGGTTCTGTTCACCTTGTCCTCGGCGACCCCGTAGATCAGTGTTCCTGAGTCGATGGCGAAGGAGGCCATGTCCCGCGCTGCCTCCTTTGTCCCCCTTGGTGGCAGGCATCGCCTTGAGGTCGAGGTGGTGCGACTCGTCCAGGAGCCCCTCGGTGATGCCGGCCTGGAGATCTGCTTCGGTCTTGGGGGGCCAGCGAGACTGCGCCGCGGACAGGTAAATCGGTATCACTGAGGTCAGGTCCTCTCGGTGTAGCGCGTGAAGGGTATCGCGTCGAAAGTATGGCCGTATCGGTTTAGTCACCGCGCGTGGTTTTCTTGGTGAACTGGAACCTGGGGCAGAACGGTCAGAAGTCGCGTGGTCATATGCGGCCGGGAATTCCCACTACTGGGCGTTTCAGCTGGTCAGCAGCTTTCGAGATGAGTCGGCTCGGCCGCACGTGGGAAGTTTCCGTAGCCCCGCGCCAGGCTTGGTGCTCGAAGAAGAAGAGGCAACGGCAGATCGCGTGGAATATGGTGTCTGAGCCAGCTGCCGTGGCAGGATTATCGACGGTCAGACTGGGGCAATTCGCCGATTTGGGAGCACATATGCCAACTGCGCGCGGTACAGGCGATTTACCGCAACTCCCCGTCGGGGATTTGCGGCAGTCCGGGTCGACGGCATTACGGATGCTGGTTGGTGCGCACCTGCGCCGGCTGCGCGAGGCAAGGGAGATCACTCGCGAGGCCGCGGGATATGTCATCCGGGGTTCTCATTCCAAGATCAGCCGCTTGGAGTGCGGGCGGACCAGTTTCAAGCTGCGTGATGTGTCTGACCTGCTCACCCTGTACGACGTGGACGAGGCCGAACGCCAGACCGTGCTCATCATGGCCAAGCAAGCCAACGCGCCCGGCTGGTGGCAGGACTACCGAGACGTACTCCCCGACTGGTTCGACGCCTACCTTGGGCTGGAGCAGGACGCGGCCGTCATTCGCACCTACGAGGTCCAGTACATCCCGGGCCTGTTGCAGACCGAGGACTACGCCCGCACGGTTATCGCAGACGGCCACGAGAACGCCTCTGCCGAGCAGATCGAGCGCCGGGTCGCGGTGCGGATGCGCCGCCAGCAGATCTTGATACCACCCACGTCGCGCAAGCTCTGGGTGGTGATGGATGAGGCGGCGCTTCGCCGTCAGGTCGGCAGCAGCGCGACGATGCGCGCCCAACTCGAACATCTCCGGGAGATGGCCGCGTTGCGTCACGTCACCATTCAGGTTCTTCCCTTCAGCTCTGGCAGCCGCGTCGGGGGTGTCGGCCCCGTCACCCTCCTTCGGTTCGTCCAAGAAGAACTGGACGATGTGGTCTATCTGGAACAACTCGCTAGTGCGCAATACCTGAGCAAGGAATCCGACGTTCGCCCGTACCGGCATTTGCTGAACCAGCTCGGTGTCCACGCGCAGTCTGCGGCCAAGTCCCGGACGATTCTTAGCCAGATCATCAGCACGTTGTAGATCGTTGCTCTGGCCACCTTTACTCTGTGTGGTCACGAGCTGCTTCGCCGCGCACATGACGGTTTGAGTCTCTGTGGGAGTGCCCTTCAGGCAAGCAGGCTGGTCGCGGCCGTCGCGGTCCTGAGGTCGGGGTGGACCTCCTCGATGCGGTCGCGCTTGGTGTACATGTCCCCGTAGAGCGCGGCGAGGTC
The DNA here is from genome assembly GCF_043197155.1 of Nonomuraea sp. NPDC049269. Taxonomy (NCBI): domain Bacteria; kingdom Bacillati; phylum Actinomycetota; class Actinomycetes; order Streptosporangiales; family Streptosporangiaceae; genus Nonomuraea; species Nonomuraea sp. NPDC049269. Next base: position 664,314 of record NZ_JBICSO010000001.1, on the reverse strand, counting down.
GTCCGGGCCTACGACCGGGAACGCGACCGTCCACTCTGACGCGCCGGCCGCCTCTGCCGCCTCGCTGCCGCCGATGAACGCGGCGATCGACAGGGTGCCGACGTAGATCCCCGACTCGGCGACCTCGACATTGAGGTGTTCCTGCCCGGAGCTGTCTGCCGCCCGGGTGAGGTATTCATCCCGAGTGGTCGCCGATGGGCACCACAGCGATCGTCGCCTCGGCAGAAGACCCCGGCACGAGGCGAACGGTGTCGCCCGGCTGGGCTGCGGCGAGCTCATGGGGGTCGGCCGGGCGGAGGCGCCGCGGGTCAGGGTGATCCCGGTCCAGGCGGTTCGGATCTCCTCTCCGCGCAGCAGGCCTTCGAGCCGGATGAGTTTGCTGATCTGTTCGGGCGTGACCTCTTCCAGGTCGGGAATGGTCACGCGCTGAAAGGTATGGGCCTGCACGGCGAGCAGTGCCTGCGGAAAGGTGACCATCCAGCGGGCCATGTTCACCAGGGGTGAGGCGCGCACCTCAGATTCTTTCTGGCCGCCACAGGGAGGTGAGAGGCCGCGCGCCGCGCACCGCCAGCAACAGACCGGTGGCGGCCCGGAGGCCGGCCACCAGTCGCACTGCTGGTAGCACATCGGCGGGGGTTTCGCCGACCAGGGAAGACATAGTCATCCGTCTCCGGTCGCGGTCGAGCCCGTTCATCAGGAACCGAAACTCCAGCGCGCCGGAGCGGTCGGCGCCCGACAGCCACACGCCGGGGCCGTCGACGCCCTGGACGACGCGAAGTGCTCGACCGTCATACACCCGTTATCGGCAAGGCATCCATGGAGTGCGGTACGGGTGCGTCCCGTACGAGGGTCTGCAGATTGTCATCGAGGAGAACACCGTGAGGTCCTAGTCCGTCCGGGATTCTCGCCTCTGAACTGATGTTGTGCCTGGAGGTGTGACCGTAGCAGCGCTTGAGCCGTGCTTGTCATTTGAACGTGCGTGCCATCCGTGATCGGCGGCTGATCGATCAGGGTGATCAGGAAAACTCAATTGAACCCGTCAGCGACCTCTGGAGGCGTGGATTTGAACCCACGGCCTCTTCGTCCCGAACGAACCTCGGCATGCCGCGTTCCGGCTGGACGCCTCAAAGTGACGTGCCCGCGCGGGCTCGGACGCCGTTGGCCAGGGCGACGCGGGACGACACGCCCAGCCGGGCGTACACCTGGCTGATGTGATATTCCACGGTCTTGACGCTCAGCAGCAGCTCGCGGGCGATCTGCCGGTTGGTCAACCCGTTGGCGACAAGCTGGGCCACGGCGTCCTGTTGCGGGGTCAGGCCGAGGGCGGACACCGCGTGCTGCTGCCCGCACGCCGCCAGCTCGATCTCGCAGCGTTGCGCGTACGGCACCGCCTCCAGGCGTTCCAGCTCCCGCAGCGCCTCCTTGAGCTGTTCGGCCGCCGCGGCCCGGCGGCCGAGCCTGCGCAGGAACGAGCCGTACGCCAGCAGGGTCCGCGCCCGCTCGAACGGCTCCTCGGTCTCCGCGCACGCCGCCTCGAACGCCACCCGGGCCAGCTCGGTCTCATGCCCCGCCGCCAGCAGCCGAGCCCGGACGCCGGGAGAGCCGGCCGGTACGTCGTCGGCCCTGCGCAGGTCGCCCTCCGTGATGAGCGCGTCCAGCAGCAGATCGGCCCAGGGCAGCAACCCGCGCTCGGCATACGCCATCGCGTCGACCGGAGCGGGCTGGGCGGGCGCGATCAGGCCGGACGACGAGGGAGCCGGCTGGGTGTGCGTGGTCGGGTCAGGTGATGGGGGAGCGGGCTCAGGGCGGGTGAACAGGTCGAGGAGTGGTGTCAGCAGGGTGATCACCTCGTCTGGCCGGTTCCGGGCCGCGGCCAGGTGGGCTGCGGCGAACGCGGGCCCGATGACCGCGACCGGCGCCGTCGCGTCCCTGGCCAGTCGCCGGGCCGCGTCGGCGTGCTGTCCGGCGCGCCGCCAGTCGCCCCTGGCCGCGAGCACGAGTGATGCCACCGCGTGGGCGTGCGCGGACATCCAGCAGGGGCCGAGCTCGTCGGCGATCGCGGCGGCGACCTGCCCCCGGGCCGCGGCGTCGTCCCAGCGCCCCTGCCGGTAGTCGGCCAGGCTGCTCATCGCGGCGGCGAGCAGCCTGGCCGGTGGCGAGCCCCCCAGCCCGCCGGAGTGACGCATCAGGCGCAGATAGTCGCCGGGCTCGGGGCGGCAGTTCCAGGCGTCGATCTTGGCCAGCAGGGCGGGCCGCACGCACAGAGCCCGTGCCTCGGCGAGCGCCACCACCGCCTCCTCGGCCCGGCCCGCGTAGTGCGCCAGCACCCCCCGGGCGAAACGACCGTCCGCCACACCGGCCCCGGCGCCTGTCCCGGCTCCCGTCTCGTGCGCACCGGCCCCGGCTCCCGTCTCGTGCGCACCGGCTTCGAAAGCTGTCTCGTGCGCACCGACCTCTGAAGCCGTTTCGGGGCCCGTCTTGTGCACGACGAGGTCCGAAGCCGTCCGGGAGGTCGTACCAGGGTTGTGCACGCCGAGGTCTGGTGGCGTGGCTGGATTCTTGGGTGGGGCCTGCGGGGAAACGGTCCTGAGGAGGGTCGGCTCGTGGGCGCCGAGCCGTGCCGCCAGGGCGTGGGCCTCGGCTGGGCGGCCGTCGAACAGGAGGGCCTCGACGGCGTCGGCGCCCGGTTCCCGGTTCAGTCTGGCCGCCTGCGCGAGCAGTCGTGCCGCCGGCCCCCAGTCGCCCGCCGCCGCCCTGCGCCGCCCTTCCGCGGCGAGCTCCTGGACGAGCGGTGGGTCGGGACGTTCAGCGGCCCGCAGCAGGTGCTCCAGCCGGGTGGTCTCGTCCTGGGCGAGCGTCGCCGCCGCGGCGTGCAGGCGCAGCCGCTTGGTGGGGCCCATGTGCTGGTACACCGCCCCCTTGAGCAGCGGGTACGAGAAGCGGATCAGAATCCCGGCACCCGTCGGCCGCTCCACGAGCAGCCCGGCCCCCAGCGCCTCCTCCAGCGCCGAGAGCGGCGCGCGGACGCCCGCCAGCTTGGCGGCCGCGCCGAGCGGGACCTCGCCGGCCAGCTTGGTGGGCGCACTGAGCAGCCCCTCGCCGAACAGCCTGGCGGAAGCGCTCAGGGGCCCCTCGCCGAACAGCCTGGCGGGAGAGCTCAGCGACCCTTCACCGAACAGCCTGGCAGGCGCACTGAGCGGCCCGTCGTCGAAAGGCGCGGCGGTCGCGCCGAGCTGCGCCTCCAGCCGGGCGGCGGCCGAGCCGGGTGCCGGTTCACCCACCACCCGGCCGACCGCAGCCCCGCCCCCGACCGCAGCCCCGCCCCCGACCCCGCCGCCCTCGACCCCGACAACCCCGACCACGGCGATGTCGCAGGCCAGGACAGCCGCCGCCTCCACCAGAGACCGGGCGGAGTCGCTGCACCAGGCCAGCCGGGCCAGGGCGTCGCGCGCGTGCTGCCCCGGCACCGGCAGCGGGATCTGCGGATCGGCCAGCTCGTCGAGGTCGGTCTCCTCCAGGACCTGCAGGATGTGCCGCGGGTTGCCGCCGGTGTGCTCGCACAGCCGTCCGGCCGCCTGCTCGGTCAGGGGCAGGTGGGTCAGCGCGCGCACCTGCCGGGCGCCGATGCCGGTCAGCGCCAGGCGTACCGACATCTCGCGAGTCAGCAGCGGCTGGAGCGAGGCGGGCTGGTAGGGGTCCGGGCTGGTCAGCACGGTCAGGACGCGGGCGGGCCGCAGTCGGCGCCAGGCGAACGCGAGCGCGGTGAGCGAGACGGAGTCGGCCCAGTGCGCGTCGTCGATGGCGATCACCACCGGCCGCGCCGCCTGGAGTTCGTCGAGCCGGTCCCGGAGTCGTGCCCCCGCTTCGAACGGGTCCGCGGGCTGCAGCCCGGCGATCCTGGTGAGCACGCCGTACGGCAGAACGGACTCGCTCTCCACGGCGTCGGTGGCGAGTACGTGCGCCTGGTCGTCGAGGGTGGCCAGGAACCGGCGCAGCAGGGTGCTCTTGCCGATGCCGGCCGGGCCGTGGATCAGGACCAGGCCGGGCTCACCCCGGCGGGCCAGCTCGAAGTGGCCCGCCAGCGACTCCAGCTCTCGTTCTCGCATGCGCACACAGTGCTCTGGTGTCCTCGCACTCACCTTGTCGCGGGCTGCAAGCGAAGGTTAAGCGGAGCGAGATATACCAGCATCGGGAGATTTAGCGAGACATGCGAGGGGGCTTGCATGGCTGGGGAGACGTTCACGATCGTGCTGCGCGGCGGGGCGATCCGTCCCGACGCGCGGCTGGGGGTGTTCAGCAGTCTCGACGGGTGGCGGGTCCGCGTGCCCTGCCGCTACGTGGAAGGTGCGGACGAGTGGCGGGTGGAGCTCGTCAGGCCACCGGCGGGGACGGCCGTGGAGTTCAAGTTCCACTGTGACGGGGCCTGGGAGGCACTGAACGGCAACCGCCTCGCCTCGCCCGCGGACATCGCGGCGGGCGAGCGGATCGAGACGATGACCGGCAGCCAGTCGGAGCTGTTCCCGACCCGGGACGACATCATCGTCACCAACCCGCTGCCCGCCCGCCGGCACTTCGCCCCCAAGCTGGACGAGGGAGCGGTGTACGACTACATCATCGTCGGCAGCGGCATGGGCGGCGGCGTCCTGGCCCACGAGCTGACGAGGATGGCCGCGGCCAAGGGCGGGCGGATGCCGCAGGTCCTCGTGCTGGAGGCCGGTGGCTACCTGTTCTCCACCCATGTCGGCAACATGCCCAGGATGCAGAGCACCGGCGCCGAGGCGAACAGGACCGTCTGGGGCCTGTGGTACCAGTACCGGTCGGAGCGTTACCGGACGAACTCGGCCAGGATGCAGGTCGCCGAGGCGTTCTGCCTGGGCGGGAAGTCGGTCTTCTGGGGGGCGCTGATCCCGCCGATGGCCGGGCGGGAGTTCGAGTCGTGGCCGCGCGGTGTCCGCGACGACCTGCGTACCCAGTGGTACGACGAGGCCACCGACCTGATGCACGGCACGCCCCCGGCGCTCAGCGACTACCGCAGGACGGTCAAGGAGCTGCTCCGCACCCAGCTGAAGCGGTTCCGCCAGCACGAGGTGCAGGTGGCGGCTGAGAACTCGGTGGCGCACCGGCTGGGCATCCCCTCGGGGATCTTCTCGACGGCGGCGCTGCTGATGGAGGACCGCCTGCGCGACGGGTGGAACAAGTACCTGCACGTCAACCTCAACCACGAGGTCGTCGCGTTCCGATGGGACCGGTCGGGCGGCGAGCCCAGGGTGGCGGCCGTGCGGGCGCGCGACCTGATCGCCGGGAAGGACCGGGAGTTCCGCCTGGCGGACGGCGGACGCGTGATCATGGCGGCCGGCACCGTGGGCAGCGCCGTGCTCGCCCGCCGCGCGCAGCTCGACAACGAGTGGGTCGGCAAGGGGATCACCGACCACCCGACCTATGTCTGGAAGTTCACGCTGCCGAGTGACGCGCCCGGATACGCCGCGCACGACTCGGTCAAGATCCTGCTGCGCGGCATGGTCGGTTCGATGCCGATCAACGTGGTGGTGGAGATGGGCATCGGGCTCAACCAGTACCGGGTGGACGAGGACGCCGTCCCGGCGGTCGCGGACGTCTCCCGCATGGACTGCGAGATCGTCTTCTTCCCGTCGGTGCCGCTGCTCGACGGCAACACCGTCGAGCTGGACCCGGTCAACGGCCGGCCGGTGATCACGATGAAGCCGGTCGAGATCCCCGGCTACTTCGCGGCGGTGCGGGAGCTCGGCAGCCGGATCATCCGGATCATGGGCGGCGACCCGGCCGCCTCGGACCCGTTCGACGCCGATCTCGGCGCGGTCGGCCACGAGGTCGGCACGCTGCGGATGAGCGAGGACCCCGGCATGGGCGTGGTCGACCCCGACCTGAAGGTGTGGGGGCATGACAACCTCTACGTCTGCGACCTGTCGGTCTTCCCGACATCGCCGGCCGCGAACCCCTCGCTGACGCTCACGGCCCTGGCGATGCGGCTGGCTGACCACCTTTCTCTTTGACGGGCCAACTCTCCTTGAGGGCTCGGTCTAATCGACGAACTCGTTCGTCAACACCAGTACGGACGCGGGAGGCAGATCCTGCAGTTCGATGTGGCGCGATGCGCCCGGGCCGGGCAGCACGGTCGCGGTCGACTTGAGCGGGTGCTTCGTCACCCCGCCGACCTCGGCCGTGTTGGCCACCACGGTGAGCGCCTGCGTACGGGCGTTGAGTGCGCCGTCGATCTCGACGAGGGCGCCGCGCGTCTCGGTCAGGCTCGGGTTGACCACGCAGACCACCTCGGTCCCGGCCAGCACGCGCGACCAGCACAGCACCTCGCCGGGCCGGGGGAGCGCGTAGCCGCCGTCGGCTTGGCCGAGTCTGCGCAGGTACTGCCGGCCGGCGCGCAGCGCCCGGTGCGCCGCCCGCGTGGCCAGCAGCATCCTGACCCGCTGGTAGATCTCGTTGTCCTGGTCGAAGACGTGGTGGTTCGCGGTGCCGAAGGGACCGAAGCCGGGCAGCTCGGTGTCGAACAGGTGCGCCGCGGTCGGCGACTCGTCGTCGGTGGGCCGGCCGGCGGCTCCCGCCTTGCGCGGATGCTCCGGCCCGAACATGGCCTCCCTCAGATACCGGTCACCCGACAGGTCGCGTACCCCCCAGCCCTCGTCCTTGCCCCTGAGCCACCGGCGCTCGCTCTCCTCGGGTCCGGTGAGCCCCTGTTCGGTGCCGTAGTAGAGGCACGGGATGCCCAGCGAGTACAGCAGCAGCGCGACCCCGACCGTGACCTGGCGGGGATCGGGCTCGCTCCGGCCCGGCGGCGTCAGCGCGCCGAACCGGAGCTGAGGATCGATCCAGAGGTCGTCGTGATCGTCCAGCGACGAGACATAGGCGGAGCCGAGAGAACGATGAGTCACCCCATGCGTGGCGAACCTGCCGAAGAACTCCTCGACGGCGTCGGGGAAGGGGAAACCCTCCTGCCCGAGCGCCACCTCGCGCATGAGGCGGCGCGTCTCGCCGGTCTCCAGGACGGCGCTCAGATTGCGCCCGATCAGGCTCAGGTACCGCTCCTCGATCGTGTCGCCGCCGCCGACCTCGCCCACGATGAGGAAGTTCGCCTTCCCCAGCCCGTCCGCGAACTCCTTGAGCGCCCCGCAGAACAGCGTCGCGTCGTGGGGCGGCACGTGCTTGAGCGTGTCGATGCGCACGCCGTCGATGTCGGTGAGCGCCACCCAGTAGCTCCAGATGCGGATGATCGTCTGCAGCTCCCTGGACTGGTCCAGGTCCCGGCTGAACCAGTCGGCCCGCCGGTAGGGCGCGTCCGGCTCCTCGTCGCCGCCCGCGCCCCAGCCGCCTCCGTCGCCGCCCGCCCTGGTGTACGCCTCGGGGTCGTGCAGCTCGCTCGGCCACACGCCGTGGTCGGGCTCGGTCGGCGCGGTGCCGTGCGGCAGGCGCTGTCCCGTGCCGTCACGCCACGCGCCGAACGGCAGCCGCCCGCCTGGGCCCGCGTACGGCGGGCGCACCACGTACTGCGGATGGCCGGGGGTGCCGAGGTCGTAGTCCCAGTTCTCACCGGTGTGGTTGATGAGGATGTCCAGGATGATGCGGATACCGCGCTCGTGGGCCTCCCGTACCAGCTCCACCAGGTCCCCGCGGGTGCCGAACCTGCGGTCGATGTCCAGGAAGTGCTGGATGGAGTAGCCGTGGGGGTCGTCCGGCGCGGGAACGCCGTCCACGGACGTGACGGGCCGCTGCTTCCACACCGGAGCGATCCACAGCGCGCTCACGCCGAGGTCGCGCAGGTAGTCGAGCTTGGAGATGACCCCCCGCAGGGTGCCGCCCTGGAAGCGGTCCCGGCCGGAGGCCGCCCACTGGTTCCACATCCACCCGGCCGGGCGGGAGTTCGCCGGGTGGGCCCGGTCGACGGGGTCGCGCTCGGCCTCACGGCCGTCGCTGAACCTGTCGGGCAGCAGGAAGTAGATGACCTCGTCCCGCCAGTCGGACGGCGAGGGGTGATAGCTCTCGCGCTGGGGCCAGACGGCCTCCCAGATGCTCCGGGGCGGAGCTTGGCCGATGATCTCGTCGATGTTCGCCATGGCGCCAGCTCCTCGGCCTTGGATTCGTCCCTGTCTGCCCAATCTGAACCGCGTTACAGTCGCAGGCAAGAGGAGAGGAGACGCGTGGACATCCGGATCCTGGGCACGTTCGACGTCCTGATCGATGGCGACTCCGTCGCGCTCGGCGGACCGCAGCGGATGGCCATCCTGGTAGTTCTGCTCCTGCATCAAGGCGAGGTTCTCAACTCCGACCAGCTCATCGAGCACGTCTGGGGCGGGTCACCGCCCAAGAGCGCGCTGAGCGCGCTGCACGCCCACGTGTCCCGGCTGCGCAAGGCGCTCAACGGCGCCGACATCCTGCAGTCGCACGGCTCGGGCTACCGCGTCGTCGTCGAGCCGGACGCGGTCGACGCCTTCCGCTTCGAGCGGCTGGTCGAGCAGGGCGGCCGGGCGCTGGCCCAGCGGGACTGGGCGGAGGCCGTGGCGCTGTACAGCCAGGGGCTCGGCCTGTGGCGCGGCCCGGCGCTGACCGAGTTCGCCACCGAACCGTGGGCGCAGTGCGACGCCATCAGGTTGGAGGAGCTGCGCTTCAGCGCGGAAGAGGGCCGGACCGACGCGGAGCTGGCCCTGGGACGTCACGCCGAGGCGCTGCCGCGCCTGGAGCAGCGCGTCAGCGAGCATCCGCTGCGCGAGCGGTCCGTCGCCCAGCTCATGCGCTCGCTCTACCGGTCCGGGCGGCAGGGCGACGCGCTGAACGTGTACGAGCGGGTCCGCCGGATACTCGCCGAGGAGCTGGGCGTGGACCCCGCGCCGGCGTTACAGGCCACCTACCAGGCCATCCTGCGACACGATCCGGGACTCGACGGCAGCCCGGCCCCACCGGCGCGCCAGGACGCGCCGCCGCGCCGGATCGTCAATCTGCCCTCGCGCAACCAGGTGTTCTCCGGCCGCGAGACGATCCTGGAGGAGATCGAGGCCGCGCTGACCGAGCCGACGACCCGCCCGCCGCCCCGGGTGGTGGCGCTGCACGGGCTCGGCGGCACCGGGAAGACGCAGGCCGCCGTGGAGTACGCGCACCGGCACGCCGCCGACTACGACGTGGTCTGGGAGGCATCGGCCGTCGAACCCGTCGCCTTCTGGAGCGTACTGGCGGAGCTGGCGCTGCGCCTGGGCGTACGCCAGCAGGCCGACCGCGGCGAGATCCTCGCCGCGCTGAGCGAGCGCCTGGCCGGAATGGAGCGCTGGCTGCTGATCCTCGACGACGTCGAGGACGGCACGCTGATCGAGGCGTTCCTGTCGTCGCTGCGGGCCGGGCACGTCATCGTGACCTCGCGCAACCCCGCCTGGGGCCAGCTGGCCGTGGGCATACGCGTGGGCCCCTTCTCCCGGCCGGAGTCCGTCGACTTCCTGTCCAAGCGCGTGGCCAGGACCAGCGGCGCCTGGGCGCTCGCCGACCAGCTCGGTGACCTGCCCTTCGCGCTGGAGCAGGCCGCCGCCTACAGCGAGCAGACCGGCATGAAGCTCGACGAGTACGGCGACCTGTTCCGGCGCCGCGCGGACCAGCTGCTCACCCGGGACAAGGCGTTCGCCACGGTCTGGCAGCTCGCCTTCGAGCGGGTCGCGCAGGCCTCGCCCGTCGCCATCGAGCTGCTGCACCTCTGCGCGACGCTGGGCCCCGGCGGCGTCTCGCTCGACCTGTTGCACTCCATGCCCGGCGTGCTGCCGCCCGCGCTCAGGGACGCGGTCGAGGACGAGCTGGCCCTGCAGGACGCCATCGCCCACCTGCTGCGTCACTCGCTCGTCGAGCGGGACCGGGGACGGCTGCGCATGCATCCGCTCGTCAAGGCCGCGGTCTGGGCCAGGCTGCCCGGCGAGGAGCGGCGTGCCTGGGTGACCTGCGCCGTCAGCATCGTGAGCTCGGTCGTGCCCGCCGACGCCGAGAACCCCACCACCTGGCGGACCTGGGACAGCGTCATCCCCGACGTCATCCACCTCGGCCAGGAGGCCGGCAGCGCGGGCCTCGTCGTGCCGGGCCTGCCCCGCATGCTCTGCGGCTCCGGCCACTACCTCACGATCCGGGCGGCGTTCGAGCGGGCGCAGGAGTTGTTCGAGCTGGCGCTGCGGCTGGTCAGGCGGCAGCCGGGCGCCGACGGCGACCTGGCGGCCGTCCTGTCCGACCACGGCAACCTGCTGGAGCTGACCGGGGACATCAACGGCGCCCGCGCCGCCCAGGAGCAGGCGCTGGTGCTGGCCGAACGGGCCATGGGCGGCGACCATCCCGACGTGGCGCGGGTCCTGCAGCGGCTCGGCGCCGTGCTCGTCTGCCAGCGCCGCCTGCCCGAGGCCAGGCGTACCCTTGAACGCGCCCTGGCCATCCTGACGGCCTGGCACGAGCCGGACCGCAGGGAGATCGCCCGCGTCAGCCGGGACCTGGGCTTCGCCGCGTGGACGGCGGGCGACCTGCGCGCCGCCCAGGAATGGCTGACCAGGGCGCTGGCCACGGCCCGTACGATCCTCGGCCCCGACCACCCGGACGTCGCGCACACCCTGTCCGGGCTGGGCCTCGTCGTCCAGGACACCGGCCGCCCGCAGCGGGCCGTCAAGCTGCAGGAGCAGGCGGCGTCGATGCTCGCCGCCGTCTACGGCGACGAGCATCCCGACGTCGCCCACACGCTCGACAAGCTCGGGTACGCGCTGCGCCTCACGGGCCGCTTCGAGGAGGCCAGGATCAGCCACGAGCGGGCGCTGTCGATCCTGGAGTTCTGCTACGGCCCCGGCCACGGCGAGGTCGGCATGCCGCTGACCAACCTCGGCCTGGTCGACCTGGACACCGGCGAGCCGAAGCTGGCCAGGGACCACCAGGAGCGGGCGATCCAGGTGTTCAGGAACGCCTACGGCGACGACCACGCGCACGTCCACCTGGGCGTCCGCCGGCTGGGCCAGGCACTGCTGGCCGACGGCCGGCCCGCCGAGGCGCGGGACCTGCTGCGCAGCGCGCTCGCGGGCACCGAGCGCGTGCTGGGGAGCGGTCACCCCGACGTGGCGTACACGCTGCTCGACCTCGCGCAGGCGTACGAGCGGCTGGAGGAGCAGGAGTCCGCCGACGACTGCCGCTCCAGGGCCGAGCGGATTCTGGCACGTGGCAGGAACCCCATTCAGGGTTAGCCCTCAGCCGGCCCCCGAGGCCGGATCCGCCCGGGAACGTGACCCTGGGGACATGCCGGATTTCACGGACGCGTCCCGGGGGAAGCATGACCACGATCACCGAACGCCGCGAGTCCACCGTCCACTTCGAGGCGGTGGTGCGGCCGCCGGGCCGGGCTTCCATGTTCGACGAGTCGTCGGCCGTACAGGCGGCGCGTCTTGACGACCTCAGACCGCCGCCGGACCGGGCCGCGCAGGCCGCGCTCGCCTTGCAGCGCAGGGGGTTCACCATCCGGCACATCGGGACGTTCTCCATCAGCGCGGAGGGCCCGCGCCGGCTTTGGGAGGAGACGTTCAACACGCGCGTGGAAGTCAGGCCGCACAGCCTGCGCGGCGCGCCGGTCGCCACCGTGGAGGACGAGGTCTCCTATCTGTCGCACGTGTCCGGGGTCCCGTTCACGCTGCCCGCCGACCTGGAGCCGCTGGTCGAGCGGGCCTACCCGCAGGCGCCGCCGCAGTTCTACGGCTCGCCGCTGCCGCCCCGGGTGGCGTATCACCACCTGCGGGTGCCGGACGACATCGGGCTCATCCTGCGCGCCTGCCATGCGCACGAGCAGGGGGTGACCGGCCGGGGCGTGTTCGTCGCCATGGTCGACACGGGCTTCTACAAACATCCCTTCTACCCGCATCACGGCTACAACTACAACGCCACCCTCGCGCCGGACGCCGCCCGCGTGGACCACGACGAGTACGGCCACGGCACGGCCGAGGCGGCCAACATCTTCGCCTGCGCGCGCGACGTGGACTTCGTCGGCGTGAAGATGGGCGGCAACGCCACCCTCGCGTTCAAGACCGCCTCCGACCTGTCGCCGGCGGTCCTGACCAACAGCTGGGGCTACGACCTCAACGGGCTCACCGGGCTGCCCAACCATCTGCGGCCGCTGGAGTTGGCCGTGCTGGAGGCCGTACGGGTGCGCGGCATCACGGTCTGCTTCTCGGCGGGCAACGGCCACATCTCCTTCCCGGCGATGATGCCCGACGTCATCGCCGCGGGCGGCGTGTACGTGGCCGAGACACAGGTCAACGGGGAGTTCAAGATGGAGGCGTCCGACTACGCGAGCAGCTTCGACAGCCTCATCTATCCCGGGCGGCACGTGCCCGACGTCTGCGGGCTGGTGGGACGGCAGCCCAGGGCGCTCTACATCATGCTGCCGACCGAGCCCGGCGACGTCATCGACTCCTCGCTGGCCGGGCCCGGTTACCCGGTCAAGGACGGCACCGCGCCCGACGACGGCTGGAGCGTGATCAGCGGCACCAGCGCGGCGGCGCCGCAGATCGCCGGGGTGTGCGCGCTGCTGAAGCAGGTCCAGCCGGGGCTGTCGCCCGACCTGGTGAAGGCGTTGCTCCGGGCGTCGGCGCGGGACGTCGTCGACGGCAAGAGCGGGACGGGCGAGCTCGCGGGGGAGGGCTTCGACGGGGCGACGGGCGCGGGGCTCGTCGACGCGGCGGCGGCATACCGGCTGGCGCGCTCGGTCACACCACGCAACCTGCGCACCGTCCCCCCGCCCGTCTGACGGGCCACCTGACTGCCGGTAGGCCGGCCCGCCCGAAGGGCAGGTCAGACCGGCGGGGGTCGCGGCGGTGTCGCGGGGGCGGCCGCCGCGGCCCTGCTGGGCCTTCTCAGGGGGCTTCCAGCGGTTTACGTTCCGGTGCAGTACGTCTCGGGGGAGATTCCAGACTCGTCCCTAGTGGGGGAATCCGCATGCGCACTATCCGCAGAACGGTCCTCATCCTCATCACGGCGCTCTCCTTGCCGCTGGCCATGGCCGTCCCGGCGCAGGCCGGCGGGCTTGACGACCTCTTCGCCAAGCTGCTGGTGAAGCAGGTCAAAGGCGTGAACGTCAAGAAGCACCTCGACGCGTTGCAGGCGATAGCCGACGCCAACGGCGGCACCCGGGCGGCGGGCACGCCCGGCTACAACGCCTCCCGCGACTACGTCGCCGGCAAGCTGCGCAAGGCCGGTTACAAGGTCACGCTCCAGCCGATCAACTTCGTCGAGAGCTGGACCGAGAACAGCCCGCCCGTACTCAACGGCTACGTCCCGAACGAGGACTATTTCACCTTCCAGCCCTCCCCGGCGGGCGAGGTGACCGCGCCGGTACAGGGCGTGGACCTCACCCTGCCGCCGACGCCTGCACCGACGTCCAACAGCGGCTGCGAGGCGGCGGACTTCGCCGGCTTCACGCCGGGCAACATCGCGCTCATCCAGCGCGGTACCTGCGCCTTCGCGCTGAAGATCCGCAACGCGGGAGCGGCGGGCGCCTCCGGCATCATCGTCTTCAACGAGGGTCAGCCAGGCAGGACCGACGCGTTCCCGCTGGACATCGGCGAGTGGCGGGCCGGCGTCCCGATGGTCTTCGCCGACTTCGCCGTCGGCAACGCGCTGGCCGCCACGCCGGGCGCGAGCGTCCACCTCAAGGTCGACTCCACACTCGTCCTGGGCACCAACGACAACGTGATCGCCGAGAGCCGCGGCGGCGACCCGCGCAACGTCGTCATGACCGGAGCGCACCTCGACTCCGTCCACGCCGGGCCCGGCATCAACGACAACGGCTCCGGCACGGCCTCCATCCTGGAGGTCGCCGAGGAGATGGCGGGCTTCCCGGTCAAGAACAAGGTGCGGTTCGCGTTCTGGGCCGGCGAGGAGATCGGTCTGCTCGGCTCCGACCAGTACGTCGAGAAGCTGACCCAGGCACAGCGGGACCGCATCAGGCTGTACCTGAACTTCGACATGGTCGCCTCGCCCAACTACGCCTACAAGCTCTACGACGGCGACAACTCCGACGCCGTCGGCTCGCCCGCGGGCCCGCCCGGATCCGCGCAGATCGAGAAGCAGCTCGAAGCCTTCTACGACAGCCGCGGCCTGGGCCACAACGGCACCGACTTCGACGGTCGCTCCGACTACGGGCCGTTCATCGCGGTCGGCATCCCGTCCGGCGGCATCTTCACCGGTGCCGAGGGGATCAAGACCGCCGCGGAGGCGGCCCTGTTCGGCGGCACGGCGGGCGTCGCGTATGACGTCTGCTACCACCAGGCGTGCGACACGACCGCCAACATCAACGCGACCGCGCTGGACGTGGACGCCGACGCGATCGCCGACTCCATGGCCAGGTACGCGTTCAACACCCGGTCCATCCCCGGCCGGGCGGCGGTCGCGTCCGGTGCGCGGGCCGCGGTGACCAGTTCCATCAGCTGACCTGCTGGTCGACGGGCGGGCCTTTCACGGCCCGCCCGTCTTGTGTGATCCGGCCGGGAAGAGGCGTGGGGTCGCGCCGGTTGCATCCGTACGTGGACGAGATCGACGTCGTGGTGATCGGGGCCGGGCAGGCCGGGCTGTCGAGTGCTTACTTCCTGCGCCGGTTCGGTTTCGAGCCGCTGGTGCTGGACGCGGACGACGGGCCGGGTGGCGCGTGGCGGCACCGGTCGCCGTCGCTGACCATGGACAAGGTGCACGGCCTCTTCGACCTGCCCGGCGTGCGGCGCTCCGATCCGGCGGTGGGCGGCCCGCGTGAGGCTGATGGGTGGCGGCCCGCCGCCGTGGTGGTGCCCGCGTACTTCGCGGACTACGAACGCGAGCTCGGGCTCGCCGTGCTGCGGCCGGTCAAGGTGACGGCGGTGGCGCGTGGCGAGGGCGGGCGGCTCGTCGTCACCTCCGGCGCGGGGGAGTGGGCGGCGCGTGCCGTCGTCAACGCGACCGGCACCTGGACCCGCCCGTACTGGCCGTATTATCCGGGCGCGCGCTCCTTCCGCGGTCGTCAGCTGCACTACGCGACGTACCGGGGACCGGAGGAGTTCGCGGGGCGGCGGGTGGTCGTCGTGGGCGGCGGGAACTCGGCCGCGCACGTGCTCTCCGAGATCGCCGGCGTGGCCGCGAGCACCTTGTGGGTCACGCGCCGGCCGCCCGTGTTCCGCCCTCTGGACGACTTCGGCGAGGGCGCGCGACGCGACGCGGTCGCCATGGTCGAGGAGCGGGTACGCGCCGGGCTGCCGCCGCAGAGCGTGGTCGCCGTGACGGGGCTCGGGTACACGCCGATCGTCCGGGAGGCGCTGGCCAAGGGGGCGCTGGAGCGGCTGCCGATGTTCGGCCGGATCACGGCCGACGGGGTGAGCTGGGATGACGGACGGTACGAGGAAGCCGACACGATCATCTGGGCCACCGGGTTCCGTTCGGCGCTCGACCACCTCGCCCCGCTGAGGCTGCGCGAGCCCGGGGGCGGGATCCGGGTGGACGGCACCGCCGTGATCGCCGAGCCGCTGCTGCAGCTTGTCGGATACGGCCCGTCGGCGAGCACGATCGGCGCCAACCGTGCGGGCCGGACCGCCGCCGGGAACATCCGCCGGCTCCTCGCCGTGGCCCCAGCCGCCTGAACCTACTATAAGGCGTAGTAAAAATACCGATTGCCGCAAGGGTTCGGTGACGCGGGCAATAGCCCTCGACACGGGGCGTTACCACGGGTTAGCGTCCATGTATAAGGATCTTTATCCGTCTTTGGAGGTCCCCCCGATGGACGTTCCCGGCTACACCGAAGTCCGGGAACTTGGACATGGCGCCACCGGCCAGGTCATGCTCGCTTTACGGGCGTCCGACGGCAGGCCCGTGGCGATCAAGCACCTGTCCGCGCGATTACGCGACGACGAGCTGTTCGTCGAACGGTTCCGCGCGGAGGCCGGGCTGATCGGCGAGCTCGACAGCCCGCACACGGCCCGCCTGCTGGACTACGTCGAAGGCCAGGACGACGTCTGCATCGTGATGGAGCTGGTGGACGGCATCACCCTGCGCCGCCTGCTGCGGCACGCGGGCGCCACCGGCCCCGAGGCGGCGCTGGCCGTACTGAAGGGCGCCCTGCTCGGGCTGGCCGAGGCGCACCGGCGCGGCGTCGTACACCGTGACTTCAAGCCCGAGAACGTGATCGTCTCGCCGGACGGACAGAGCAAGCTCGTCGACTTCGGCGTCGCCGCGCACTCCGGCGAGAACGCCCCGCTCGCCGGGACCCCCTCCTACATGGCGCCCGAGCAGTGGGCGGACGCCCCGGCCGGGCCGGCGTCGGACGTGTACGCGGCGGCCGTGGTGTTCTTCGAGTGCCTCACCGGGCACCGCCCCTTCACCGGCGAGAACTACGCCGCCCTCGCCTACCAGCACCAGCACGCCGAACCTCCGCTGGCGGACATCGAGGAGCCGATGCGGGCGCTGGTCGGGCACGGCCTGGCCAAGGACCCCGCCGACCGGCCGGAGTCGGCCGAGGCGTTCCTGGAGGAGCTGGAGAAGGTCGCCGACCTGGCCTACGGCACCGGCTGGGAGGTACGCGGCCGGGCCGGCCTCGGCCTGCTGACCGTGCCGCTCACCGCGCTCCTTCCCCTGTCGAAGCCGCTGCCGGAGCGGGGGAGCCTGTTCGAGAGCGCGCTCGCGCCGGTGACCAAGTTCGCGGTGACGAGCGGCCTGGTGGTCGCGACCGCCGCCGCGGTGGTGTCGGCATTCGTGATCTGGAACGATTCACCGCCGGACGGCGTCGCCGCGCTCCCGCCCGTCAGCACGTCCGCCCCCGTCATCCCCAGTCGATCGGGTACGGCGGAGCCGTCCATCTCCACCGCCGGCCCGAGCGCCACCGACGCTGTGGATCCGGCCGTCATCAGGGAGCACGCCGACCCCACCGGATCGCGCGAGCCTGCCCGCTCGCACGAGCCCACCCGTGAGCCGGAGCCGACGCGGACCACTCACCCCGCCACCTCACAACCGACCATCAAGCCGACCATCAGGCCGACCGGCGGGCCGGCCACCAAGCAGGCGGCCACGACGAAGCCCGCCACCAGCGAGCCCAAGCCGTCCGAACGCCCGGCCACCACCCGCCCCGCGACCACCCAGGCTCCCGCCCCGACCGCGGCCGCGCAGCCGCTGGTCTCGGTGTCGGTCAAGGTGTCGGTCGGCGTGCCGCTGCTCGAAGGCAAGGACGGCCTGCTGGACGCGGACGTCGATCTCGGGCTCGGGAGCGGTCTGCTCGGCTTCGTGCTGGTCCCCGGCTCGGCCCTGCTCGGCCGCCACTGGGCGGCCCGCAGAGCCAGGCGGGCCCGGCCTCATCGCCCGTCCTGGCCTCCGGACGCCGACGACTGACCTGTGACCTGCGCCGGGTAAGCACCCACCATGACGGTCACACCGAAATTTGCTAATTTGCCGTCCGATACGTGTAATCCCCTACTATCTAGCCTCGGACAGGGGCGTACTTCAGAGCCCCACAGCTCGGGCGAAGGAGAAGTGTGGCGGTTGCATCCCCCGCTGACCGGCGGCGCCGTCGCATCCGAACCCTCACCCAAGCGCTCTCCGCGCTGCTCACAGCGGTGCTCCTGACAGCGGGACCGGCCACCCCGGCGCACGCGGCCCCCAAGCCGACGGTCAAGCAGCTCAAGAAGGAACTGGCCGCCCTGCAGAAGCAGTCCGACAAACTGATCACCGAGTACTACAACGGCCGCATCGCCCACCAGAAGGCCGAGAAGGCGGAGCGGGCCGCCAAGGAGAAACTGACCGCGGCCCAGGAGATCTACGACCGCGAGTCGGCCGAACTCCGGCAGTTGGCCATCGCCCAGTACACCAACGGCGGCCCCCCGAGCGCGGCCACCATGCTCTCGGGGACCGCGGACCCGTCGGCGCTCATGGGCAACCTGGCGCTCTCCCAGCACCTCATCGACCGGCAGAACGCCCGGCTGAGCGGCTTCGCCCAGGTCAGGGACGGCCGCAAGCAGGCCGAGGAGGAGGCGGCCGCCCGCGCCGAGGAACTCGGCACCCAGGTCGCGGACCTCGGCAAGCGCAAGGACAAAGCCGAGAGCCTGATCAAGAAGATCAAGGACAAGATCGACAAGCTGTTCAAGGCGCCGGGGGTACGGCGTTCGGACGGCACCTGGGTCCCGCAGCTACCTGGGGGCTCCGACAACATCACGCCCCGGATGCGCCTGGTCAAGACCTTGGTGAAGGAGCGGTTCGACGTACCGAACGGGATCGGCTGCTACCGGGCGATCCAGGACGGCGGCGAGCACCCGCTCGGGCGGGCCTGCGACTTCATGCTGAGCCGCGGCGGCTCGATGCCGACGGCCGCCGAGGTGGCCCGCGGCAACGAGATCGCCGCTTGGGCGATCAAGAACTCCAAGCGGCTGGGCATCATGTACATCATCTACCGGCAGCGAATCTGGCACGCCAGCCGCGGCACCTGGCGCACGATGTCGGACCGCGGCGGCACCACGGCCAACCACTACGACCACCCACACATCTCGGTGTACTGAGCCGGTGGGCGCCCCGCCAAAAAGGGCCTCCGCTTCGCTCCGGGCGTTCTTCTGGGGCGCCTTCGGCGCACAGCGGGCTTCGCTTTCTGGGCGCTTCGCGCTTTGGGGGCTCAGACGTTGCTTCCAGTCGGGCCAAAGCCCCGACTCCTGGAGGGCCTCGCTTCGCTCGGGCGTTCCCCCAAGCAGGCTTCGCCTGCGAGGACCTTGTTGACCTTGGCCTTCAATAAATGGACGGCAGGTGCGAGCTCGCGCGCGATCTTGGGGCGTCGGGTCGTTGCGGGCATGTAGTCCACTGCTGCCTCCCCGGCACTCCCTACGTGGGCCATCGCGATCTCCTTCAAGTCCACGGAACCGACCTGTGGCCCGTTGCGGGTGCTGATCACCTCGCCTCTCCGCTCAAAATCCGCATCCACAGCTCTTGGGCGCGGTGGTCGGTCATTCGCTCGCCCTCCATGACGGAGGTGGGGTAGGTGGGACCAGTCGTAGCGCCGTATGCACTTACGCGCCCCTCGCCCTCATCTCGGAGGTGGGGTAGGTGGGACCAGTCGTAGCGCCGTATGCACTTACGCGCCCCTCGCCCTCATCTCGGAGGTGAGGCTGCAAGAGGAGTTCGACGTTGCACGCGTGACCGTCCGCAAGGCGATGGAAGCTCTCAGGGAATGCCGGCGGTTTAGGGATACACCTCCGCTCATGGCGACCGGCTTGAGGGCTTGGACTGGCGATGCGGATGAGTACGATTCCCGCGTGACTGAAGATGATTTCTGGGAGATCGTTGAGTCGTGTCGGGCCGCGAGTGGCGGGGACTTCGAGGAGCAGGTGTGGTTGCAGCGTGAACGGCTGCTTGCCCTCACGGTGGATGAGCTGGCGAGTTTCACAGCCCTTTGGGAAACGGTGGATAACCGCGCCTTCACCTGGCCGGTCTGGGACGCTGCGGCCCTGGTTTTTGGCAACCCCGAGGACTTCGACGTCGACCCGTGGGCCATGCGGTTCGATCCTGAGCGGTACGGCGACAAGGGGTTCAATGACGATGCGTTCGCGGACTTCCGTGCGTGGCTCATCGGGCAGGGGCGTCTGGCGTTCGAGCGGGTCGTTGACGACCCAGATAATTTCGCTGATCTGTTGGACGAGTGGAACTGCGAGAGCGGCGGGCACGCGGAGGAATACGCTTCGCAGGTCTATGAGGTTTACGAAGAACGCACCGACGCTGGGGTGGCGCTGTCGACCGCTGAGCCGAGTGGCGAATCGGTGGATGTGGAGAATGAGCAGATCGCCCGATCGCGGTTCCCTCGGCTGGCCGGGTACCGCTATCTCGGTGACGATTAGCGCCGAGTTCGGCGACTGAAACGGCGTACTGGTCGTCCAGAGTGGTCCAGGCGCAGGCACTGAGGTTGACTCCCAGGCGCTCGGCCGCGGCTGGGTGTCCGGCCTCCAGCGTTTGCACGACCCAGGCGTGCTGGCTGCGCACGGTGGCGGCGTCGGGCTGGTCGAAGATGGTGGCGCTCTCTCTGGCCGCCGGCGGAGTGTGTTCGTCAGTCGTGCGTCTGTCCCCGACCGTGCACGGCGAAGGAGACCACGGCTTCATGCCGGCCCTGATCGGCATAGCCCGCAGCCGGGGCGTGTCGGGCTACCTCGGCGACCGGGTCAATCACTGGCCGGCGGTGCACCGGCTGGATGCCGCCCGCCTCTTCCGGCTCGCGCTCGAGAAGGCCCCGGCGGGCACCATCCTGCACGGGGTCGCTGAGCAGGGTGTGCTGATCCGCGACATCGCCCAGGTGATCGGCCGCCAACTGGACCTGCCGGTGGCCTCGATCTCCCAGGACGATGCCGCCGAGCCCGCCTGATCGGCCACCGTCCGTCTCGGAAAGGGGTCGGCGGGCGAATCCCAGAACCGTGGTGCCCGAGCTCTGGCCGAGTCGTCGCCGACGCCGATCGCCGGTTCGGCAGCAGGTCTAGGTCGGATCGGCGCTCTCCCCGAAGTGCGGCAGGACCATCTCGACCAGCGCGGCGATGTCGGCGTCGACCATCGGCTCGCCGGTCATGCCCATCCGGTGGAGCAAGGTTCCGACGACGACGTCGATGAAGAACAGGACCCGGTTCTCCGGCTCGCCGAGCGCCTCCTGGAGCGCGAGCCGGTACGGGTCCTGCAACCGTGAGGACAGCACCTCGCGCAGGGCCGGATCACTGACGGCGTCGCTGAACACGCCTGCGAACGCGTCGCCCACCCCGGGTTCGCCGATCTTCGCCGCGATCCAGCGGATGGCCGAGGTCATGAGCTCGGCTCGGCTGGTGCCCTCCAGCGGCACCGGGCCGAACGCGTCAAGGAGGCAGTCCACGATCAGCGCCCCCTTCGACGGCCAGCGCCGGTAGATCGTCGTCTTCGCGACGCCGGCCACCGCCGCGATGCGGTCAACGGTGGCACGCGCGTAGCCGAGCTCCTGGACCGTGCTCAGCGTCGCGGCGAAGACCACGGCGTGGACGCCGGAGCGCGGGCGACCGGGTGGCCTGGCGGAGGTGGTCGCTCGGGTCATGCCCACACCATAACCTCTTGCGCTACCATCGGTATCGATACTTGAGGTAGCGAAACCTGAGAGGGACACGTGAGCGAGACAACGGAGCGGCCGCCGCTGGGCATCCGATTGATGAGTGCCCTGGGAAAGGAGCCGGACTGGTTGGCGATGACGGCCGAGGAACTGGTCGTCTTGCGCGGCACGGTGAACCGCAAGCGGGCGTCCCGTCTGGCGCGGCTGATCCTCGGGTTCCCGGACCGCGGCGCCACCATCGAGTGGCAGGAAGTGGCGCTGCCCGGCCGTCGGCTCAAGGTCCGGGTGTCCCGGCCCTCGCCCGGGCGCGAAGGCGCCGACCGGCTCGGCCTGCCGCTCGTGCTCCACGTGCACGGAGGCGGGTTCGTGGGCACGGCGGTGCAGAGCGACTGGGTGAACAGTCACCTCGCCGCGCGGCTGCCCGCGGTCGTCGTCTCGGTCGAGCACCGCCTCCTCGACGCGGAGACTCCGCTGTCGGCGGCCGTCGACGACGGCTGGGACGTGCTCCAGCGCGTGGTGCGGCACGCGGCGCAGTGGGGAGTCGACCCGGCACGGACCGCCGTCTTCGGTGAGAGCACCGGCGCGATGGTCACCGCCCTGGCCGCGATCCGGGCCAGAGACTCCGGCCTGCCCCTGCGGGCGCAGGTGCTGGCCAACTCTCCTGTCGATCTGACCTCGACGGGGTTCGAGCATGCCTCGATGAGCCGGTACGCCCACAGCCCGATGCTCACCATGACGCAGATGCGGCTGTTCCAGCGGTTCGCCGTTCCGCCGGGGACGGATCCTCGTGCGGTGTCGCCGCTGTACGCCGACGACCTGAGCGGGCTGGCTCCAGCGCTCGTGCTGGTGCCCACCATTGATCCGGTGGCCGATCACGGTCGCTGTTACGCCCAGCGACTGCGAGCGGCCGGGACGCCCGCGCGGCTCACCGAATATCCCGGGGCGACGCACGCGTTCCTCAGCATGCCGGGCGTGGTGCCGCAGGCGAAGGCCGCGCGGGCGGAGATCGTCGAGTTCCTCCGGGGCACCATCGCTCGGTGAAGGGTCCCGGTGTGCCCCCGTTATCGGCTGCGGCAAGGGCATGCTGTCCCGCGCACTCCCGGCAGACCGTGCCACATGTCGTCAAAAAGCGAGTCGGTGGGCGAATGTCCGTGTCGCTCCGTAGGGTGCCGTGTCATGACTCCCTCCCCGGAATCGCCGGACCTGACTGTCCTGCGCGCCAAGCTGACGTCCGCATCCCCCGCGCGCGCCTGGAAAACTGTCCGGCAGCTTGTCGCAGTCCCCAGACCCGGATGCTTTCGCCGCGTGCCTTCTCGCCCCTGCCTTCGCCGGTGAAGGACGTACCGAACTGGCACTTCGCAGGCGTGGCTCCCTCACCGGCCTGCGGCACCTGACGACACTGCGGACACTGCGCCTGGACCACTGCACGAGCCTGACAGACCTTTCCGAGCTCGCCGCACTGACCGGGCTGATCGAGCTCGACTTGGACGGCTGCGCGGCCGTCACCGACCTCGCGCCGCTCGCCGGGCTCGCCGCGTTGGAGACTCTCAGCCTCCTGAGCTGTCGCGGGATATCCGACATCTCAGCGCTGCTCGGTCTGCGTCGCCTCCGCCGACTCGACCTGCGCGGTAGCGGGGTGAGCAGCGTCGAAGGAGTCGGCGACGCCTTCCCCGGCCTGGAGTACCTCAGTCTCGACAACTGCCGATCCATCGAGGACGTACGTGCGCTGTCCGGGCTACGCCGCTGACCGAGCTGGATCTGGCCGGTACCAAGATCAGCACCATCGCCGGGCTGTACGGCCTCGAATCCATCACCGAACTGACCATGCACTGCGCCCGCCTGACCAGCCTCGACGGCATCGACGCCATGCCCGGGCTGCGCAGGCTGTGGCTCAGCGGCTGCACGAACCTGACAAGCCTGGACGGCCTCGGCCACCACCCCCACCTCACGAAACTCGGTCTGCCGAGCTCGTCGATCCCGGACCTGCGCCCGCTGTCTCGACTGCCCGCCCTGACCGGCCTCGCTCGACGGGCTCGAAGGGCATCCATCGATCGCCGAAGTCCACCTGTGCTACGCGCTGGACCTGCGGGACTTCTCCGCTCTCGCCCACATGCCCGCACTGCGTACGCTGACCCTCCAAGGTCTGGAGCAGATCTACGACCTCACCCCGTTCTCCGGGTTGTGGCGGCTGGAACGTCTCGACGTGGCGTACACCGAAATGCCGTGCGCTGCCGTCCGACGTCATCTCCGGCCTGCGCGCCCGGGGCCTCCTCACCAGCTGACTGCCCGGTTTCACCGACCACCCGACCAGCGGGGCTCATGTTCGACAGGATGATCACATGGCAGTGAAGGACGGAAAGCGGTGGAACCACAACATCCACTACCACCCCCGCATCCTGCGCGCGGTCCCCGACGGCGCCAAGCGCGCCCTCGACATCGGCTGCGGCGAGGGCATGCTCGCCCGCGCGCTCCGGCGGGCCGTGCCGCAGGTCACCGGCATCGACCTTGACGCGGCCGGCATCGGCCAAGCCCGCGAGTACCCGGACGACGTCGACTACATCCTCGGCGACTTCCTCACCCACCCCTTTGAGCCGGCCTCGTTCGACGTCATCGCGTCGGTGGCCACCCTGCATCACATGGACGCCGCCACCGGGTTGGCCCGCATGCGCGACCTGCTGCGACCCGGCGGCGTCCTGGCCATCGTCGGCTTGGCCCGAAGCACCATGCCCAACGACCTGCCGCGCGACCTGGCCGGCATCGTCGTCGGTACCGTCCACCGCGCCGCGAAGGGCCTCTGGCAGCATCCGTCCCCCACGGTGTGGCCGCCGCCGGTGACGTATCCGCAGATGCGGGCGTTGGCGACAGAGATCCTGCCCGGCTCCCAGTACCGCCGTCACCTCTTGTTGCGTTACAGCATCATCTGGCGCAAAAAACCAGTCGCTGAAGGAACCCTGCCACGGCTCCTTCAGCGACCGATCACCGAATGAACAACGCTCCTAGTCGCAGTGTTCGAAGCCGCTGGTGTATGAGCTGCTGCCGACCGAGCCGCCCCACTTGACGCATTGTCCGGCCGCGTCCCGCTTGACCGGCCCCGCATAGTAGGCGTAGCTGCCCGAGTCGGTCGTCCTGCTCTCCCCTTGCGGCTCCAGGAACGCCGACACCGCCGACGCCGTGCCGAGGCTCGTCGTCTTCAACGTCACGACGCAGTTGTAGCCGTTGCCCGAGTTGTAGAGCAGATAGGTGCGGCCACCGGTGAGGGCGGCCGAGTCGATGACCGAGTAATCGCTGCCGCAGACCTCCTCGGGGGTGTAGGGGTTGCCCCCGCAGGCGTTGGTGCTCGTCACGGCCTTCTTCGTGCCCAAGGGCACGTTCACGCCGTCCACGGTCGGGCTGGTGTCCATCGCACCGCTGGAGGTGCGCTGTTCGTAGTGCAGGTGCGCGGCGGTCGCGCCGCCCGTCGAGCCGACGGTCCCGATCGCGGTGCCCTGGCTGACGGTCATGGAGCTGCCGGCCGACTTCACCTGGGTGGCGAGGTGGGCGTAGCGGGTACTGGTGCCGTCACTGTGATTGATCTGCACCCACTTGCCGTAGCTGGTGCTTCCCGCGTCGTAGAAGTACGCGGTGCCCGCGGCGGTGGCCCGCACGGTCTCACCGTTGATGTCGTCGCTGCCGTAGTCCTGCCAGTCGATGGAGCCCGATGGGTTGTGGGCGGGGGTCCCGGTCCAGTTGTTGGCGTAGAAGGTCTTCCCGCAGTTGAACGGGCTCTTGTGGGACACGGCCAGGACCTGCGCCGAGGCGGACTGGGGGACCAGCGCCGCCGCGAGAGTGACTAACAGGGCGGTGATCGCGAATCTGAGGGTCTTCGGCCAGGTCGGCCTGCCGGTTGTGGGCATGCTCACCTCTCGAACAGGTGCGTTTGGGGGGATGTGTTAGGCGCCCAGTTCCTCGGGAGGGAGGGTCGATCATGAACATAACTCTGAAAGTTCTCTTCATCAATCTCTGCAACATGAAATTTTGCGGCGAGCTCTGAAGGCGGCGCTCAGGTCAGCGGGGAACGTAGGCGTACCACGTGCCGGGCCGCACTCCTGGCAGCCGCCGCCTCTCCCACGCCAGCAGGAACGGCGCCGGGATCGACCGGCCCTTGTCGACGGCGACCACGGTCTTTCCCGCGTCCTGGGCGCCGAGCACGGCGGACGGCACCGCGCTGTCCTGCGGCCAGCTCAAGACGGTGTGCCCCTCGCAGCCCATCCGGTAGGCGATCATCACCGCGTGCTCGCCGTACACCAGGCAAGGCCGGTGCACGGAGAACGTGGCCAACGCGCCGGCGACCTCGACGTCGGCCTGCCGCTTGGACAGGCGAGGCGAGACGACCTTGTCGAGCGTCAGGCCCTGCAGGGTGAACTGGGCGAGGAAGCCGGCGGCCACGAGAGCCGCACCGGCACGGCGAGCCACCCGCCCGCGTGACCCTTCCAGCGGCCAGAGGGCGCTGTGCGCGATCGGGAACACCAGCAGCGCGTACGTGGGCAGCAGGAACCGGGGCGCCGCATAGCCGACCAGGAAGATGTACGGCACGGCCAGCGACAGGCCGGTGAGGGCCGGCAGCACGCACTCGGCCAGGCGTCCACGGCGTCGCGCCGCGTACAGACCGAGCAGGACCAGGACGGGGATCGCGCTCCACCAGAGCAGCCAGGGCAGCACGACGGGCCCGCAGTGCGCGGGAGGCCGGCAGAGCAGCGGTCCGTTGAGCGCTCGGGCGTGCTCATAGAGGGAGAAGTGCAGGCCGGTCTCGTTCGCCGCGCCGGCGGCCTGCCATCGAGCGGCCAGCCCGCCGAAGCGGACGAATGCCTCGATGATCCAGTCGGCCCAGCCGGCCACCAGGCCCACGATCAGAGCGGCCCCGGCTCCGATCCGCCGCCATCCCGGCTTGGCGAGCGCCACCGCGAGCGGGAGGACGAGCCAGACACTGTCCGGCGGGCGAAGCAGGGCCACCGCGGCCACGCTCACCGCCAGCCCTATCAGCGGCCCCCGCCCGCTGTCCGGCCGCACGCAGCGCACGAAGCAGCCGACGGCGGCCACCGCGCCGAACGCCACCCACATGTTCGGCATGGCCGCGCTGCCGTAGAACAACGACAGCCACAGGGACGCGAACAGCAGGGCGGCGAGGGGCACCGTCGGTCCGGAGCGTACCCGCAGCCAGGTGCCGAACGACGCGTACAGTGCCACGGCCGACAGCAGGCTCAGATAGATCCGCAGCGCGTCCGTCGACGAGGTGATCAGCACCACCGGGGCGACGATCAGGGTGATTCCCCGAGCGCGGGGCGCGATGAACTCGGCGGCGGGCACGCGCGGATCGACCTGGCTGACGTAGACGACCTCGTCCCATCCCACTCCCATCTTGGGAGTGACGGTGGCCAACTGGACGATCCCGTAGCAGACGGCGACCAGAATCAGCAGCGTGCGCCATGGATCGGCCGGCAGCCACGAACGAAGCGATTTGGTTGATCCCACCTGCCTGTTCTTAGCGCCGCTCGCCTCCGGAGGGCGGACAAGGCGACGAGACTTGCCGGAAGGGATGCACACCCATGAAGCTACGGCGCGGCGGTGATGGCGTTGTGGAGCGCCTTGAGGGCGGAGACGTAGATCTCGGAGAAGGCGGGGAAGGGCTGGATGGTGTCGCGCAGCACGGCGAGCGGGACCTCGGCGCGAATGGCCAGGGTGGCCTGCTGCAGCCACTCGCCCGCCTCAGGGCCGAGCGCGTAGGCGCCGGTCAGCCGCTCGCCGTCGGACAGCAGAGTCAGGAATCCGTTGGAATCGGCGTAGGCGCGCGTGTAGGTGGCCGTTTTCGCCACCTCGGACACCGGGACGGTGGCGGCGAACCGGGCCTCGGCGGCACCGACCGCGGCTGCCTGCGGGTCGGTGTAGACAACGTCCGGTATGGCAGCGTAATTGGCCTCGCGCGGCTCGCCGAGGATGTTGGCGGCGACGACTTCGCCCTGGTATTTGCCTACGTGCGTCAGCAGTCGTACGCCGGTGACGTCGCCGATCGCCCACAGCCGCTCGCCGGCCCGCAGCCGCGCGTCGACCGGGATCCCGTGCCCATCGGCTTGCACACCGACCGTTTCCAGGCCGATCCCCGCCACGCGCGGACGCCGGCCGGTGGCCACGAGCAGGCGGTCGCCGCGCAGCTCGCCGCCGTTGTCGAGGACCAGGACGTAGTCCTCACCGTCGCGTCGCGCGGCGGTCGCGTGCACGCCCAGCCACAGCTCGATGCCGTCGGCGCGCAGCACCTCGCCGAGCGCCTCGCCCAGTGGCGCGGGCTCGTGGGCGAGCAGGTGCGCGGCGGCCTCGGCGAGGGCCACCTCTCCGCCCAGGCGCCGTACGGCCTGGGCCATCTCGACGCCGACCGGCCCGCCACCCAGCACGATCAGGCG
The DNA here is from genome assembly GCF_043197155.1 of Nonomuraea sp. NPDC049269. NCBI lineage: Bacteria > Bacillati > Actinomycetota > Actinomycetes > Streptosporangiales > Streptosporangiaceae > Nonomuraea > Nonomuraea sp. NPDC049269. Next base: position 636,813 of record NZ_JBICSO010000001.1, on the reverse strand, counting down.
GCGCGGGACGGCCTTCATGCCGGTCACCTCGCGGTTGGTCCACACGCCGTCGAGTTCGCGCAGGCCGGAAATGGGCGGGATGACCGGATCCGAGCCGGTCGCCACGACGACATGCCGGGCGGAGTGGCGTACGCCATCGACCTCGACCTCGCCGATCCCGGTGAGCTTGCCGGTCCCGCGCAGCAAGGCGATGCCCTTGCTCGCCAGCCAGCGCTCCTGCCCGGCGTCGGAGTAGTCCGAGACCATGAAGTCCCGCCAGGCCAGCGCCGCCCCGACGTCGACCTGCGCGGTGGCCGCCGCCTCGCGCGCGTCGTGCGCCGCCTCTCCTGGGCGCAGCAGCGTCTTGGACGGGATGCACGCCCGGTAGGAGCACTCGCCCCCGATCAGATCGCGCTCGACCAGCGCGACGCGCAGGCCGCCGTCGGCCAGTTCGCCGGCGCAGTGCTCACCCGGCGAGCCGGCGCCTACGACGATGACGTCGTAGTCGCTCATGGGCGCCCCGTCTGCTCATTCACCATGTACTGCGCGTACCAGTCCGGCCAGTCCGGGTCGGGCTGCCCGATCTCCTCTTCGTGCTTGCCGTGCGCGGCCTCCGCACGGCGCAACGCGGCGGCCAGCTCGGCCGCGGAACCATAGGTCGCCTGCATGCCAGTACTCCTCCTCGCCAGGGTCGAGCCAGGTCACCGGCCCGGCAGGCGGGTGGTGATCTCCTGGAGGAACCAGCCGTTGCCGTCCGGGTCGCTGAACGACGCGAACGAGCCGTAGCTGGCCCGGTTCGGATCCGGGCCGGAGACCCGTTCGCGGGTCCCGGCGTGGTGGAACACGCCACCCGAGTCGTGGAACACCTCGCTCAGCTCGGCGCCGCGGTCGGCCAGCTCGGCCCGGGCCGCCTCGATGTCGGTCACTATCAGATAGTGGCCCTGCGCCGAGCCCGGCGCGGCCGAGGTGACACCGGTGCCGAAGATGACCGAGCAGCCAGACCCCGGAGGTGTCAGCTGTACCACCCGGAAGTCCTCCCCAGTGGTGACGTCGGCATCCTCTCGCCAGCCCAGTGCCTTGTAGAAGTTCTTGGCCCGGTCCACATCGGCGACGGGCAGCACCACAACCTCGAGCTTCATGTCCACGGCGTAGGCTCCATCTCCTTTTGATGCTATTTGGGCGTGTATCAAGGCCTCAGGCCCTTGTGTCCTGACATCCACCATCGCCTCACGCATCGCCGAAGTACACAAACCGCATCAAATCGCTCGGGAAAGTCTTGTGGCGGCGGGCGGTGATGCCTCGACATCGTGCCGGATGCTCATGGCGGCCACCTCGCCTACGAAAGGCACCGCCCCCGCCGTCGAAGTCCGCCGTTCGCCCGTCGGTCAGCGGACGGCCGCTCTCAACGCCGCCTCGATCGCGTTGGTCAGCGTTTCCAGATACTCATCGTCACTGCTGCCCTGCATGGCCAATATGCGGAATGCGAGCGGGGCGATCAGCAGGTCGGTGCCGAGTTCCAGATCCAACCCGGGGGGAAGTTCGCCGCGGTCGATCGCGCCCTGCAGTATCGCGCGCGCCGCCGCCCGCCGCGGTGCGGTCACTCCGGTGTAGAGCCCCTCCGCCAGAGCGCCGTCGTGACTGGCCTCGGCGAGCAGCCCGGCCGCGATCCGGGCAAGTAGCGGATTGGACAGTTGGCTGCGGAAGGTGGCGAGTAGCTCGCGAAGGTCGGTGCGCAGGGCGCCCGTGGCCGGAGTGGGCGGGAGCGTGTCGGCGACCTTGCTACGGATCAACTCGGTGACCATCGGCTGCTTCGAGGGCCAACGCCGGTAGAGCGCGGCCTTCCCCACGCCGGCGCGCCGGGCCACTGACTCCATCGACATCCGCGCATACCCGGCCTCGGCGAGTTCGGCGAAGGCTGCCTCGGTGATCGCCTCGGTCACCCGCTGTCGCAGGACCGCCCCGCCGGTCGCCGGCCGGCCCTTCTGCTGCATTGTCATGCTCCCGAGCATAGCGAACGGAACGGTCTCGTTCCATGTGTTACCTTTGAGCATGACGGAACGCTGCCGTTCCGTTCCATTCACAGAAAGGAGCCGATGATGAAATTCCTCTTCGACGACGAGTCCTTCTCCTTCGAGGCACTGCGTGCCGCGGGCTACGCCGCCTATGCCGGCGCCGATCTGGGCGAGGTCCTGGTCACCTGCCGGCAGATCCCTGAGGGGGACGAGGAGGCCTGGTCGGCCAACTGGGCCGCGACGGCGGCGCGCATCGAGCGCATCGGCCGGGACGCGCTGGCCTCCGGTCACCGGGTCAGCGCCCGGGAGGCGCTGCTGCGCGCGTCCAACTACTACCGGACCGCCGACTTCTACCGCCGCGAGAATCCCGCCGCCGACACCGAGTCGGCGCGGCTGGCCAAGGCCTCCCAGCAGACGTTCGCCGACGCGGCCGCCCTGCTCGACCCTCCGGCCCGCGCCCTGCGCATCCCGTACGAGGACACCACGCTTCCTGGCTACCTGTTCCTCGCCGACGATTCGGGCACCCCGCGTCCGACCGTGCTCTTCCACGGCGGGTACGACTCCACGCTGGAGGAGGACTATCCGGCGCTGGCCGCAGGCGCGCTGCGGCGCGGCTACAACGTCATCGCGTTCGACGGCCCCGGCCAGGGCAGCACCGTTCGCGAGCAGGGCCTGCGCTTCCGGCCGGACTGGGAGGCCGTGGTCACCCCGGTCGTCGACTTCGCGCTCACCGTGCCCGAGGTGGACGCCGGGCGACTGGTGCTGATCGGCATGAGTCTCGGCGGCTACCTCGCCGCGAGGGCGGCCGCCTTCGAGCACCGCGTCGCCGCGTGCGTGCTGTACGACGGCGTCTACGACTTCCACGCGGTCATCGCCGCAACCGCCGGCCGTGCGGCTTCGATGCCCGGCGGTTTGGAGGCGTTGATGGCGCAGAACACCATGGTGCGATGGGTGGTGCGCAACGGCCGGTGGACCTTCGGTGTGTCCGACCTCGACGAGTTGGTCAAGGCGACCGAGGCGTACACGATGGCGGGTATCGCCGACCGCGTCACCTGCCCGACGCTCGTGCTCGAAGCCGAGAACGACCAGTTCTTCAAGGGGCAGCCGCAGCGTCTGTTCGACGAGCTGACCTGTCAGAAGGAGCTGATCTCCTTCCGTGAGGACGAAGGCGCGGGCGAGCACTGCCACGAGGGTGCGATGTTCCTGTTCCACCAGCGCACCTTCGACTGGCTCGACACCCTGCTCGCCGGCTGACCTCGTCGGCCGGCCTGCAGCTCGTGCCGAGGGCTTGCTGAGCAGATGCGAGTTGCCGCACCGTTCTTGTCCTCGCTTGCGTGGTGGGGCAGACGTCTCCCGCTACCCCCGTTCCTTCCTGGGTCGTGGGCGACGTCAATGTCCATCGCGTCGGCGAGACCCTCCTGCCGCCGGCGACCGGACCATGGCTCCTGCCCGGGGCTGGCTGCGCTCCCACTTCGCCGACTACGAAGGCATCCTGCACATCGACCGCCACACCTTCGCGTTGGTCGTCGAAACACTCAGGAGGTGGACGCCCAGTGGATCCCCACCTTGCCCCACGCCCGCTACATCACCTCCCGCAGCGAGCGGGAGTTCTCCGCCTCGTGCCCGTCCCCGCACGCTGACACAACTCCTCCCGGCTCCGTACCCGCCCCAGCCCGCTTTGGGTCCGCCCGGTTTCACGGTCCGGCCCGTCGGGCGAGGTTCGCGGGCCCGACCATAGACGCGGAGCAGGGCCAGGGGCTCGGTGGCCCGTGGCAGGTGTGGCCGAGACATCCGATGGCGCGCTTGGCGGAGCGGGTGGCTGGGCCCTCGCGCCGCACAGGTGAGCCCAGCAGGTGCGACACCGACTCGGCGAACGGCGGGCCGCGCCCCGCACGCGCGCGGGGATGCCGGAACGAAAGGGGCAGATCTCGCGCGGCGCGGGGACAGCGACCCGGTGGGCTGTTCGCCACACGTGGCACGATTCTATCGATCAACAACATATGAGCCATTTGCGCGATGGGACTCCGCGGGAGAAGGTGGAAGGTGCGGATGCCACGCCCAACGACCCCGGACGCCCACCCCGGAAGAAGTAACGACCACCGCACCTTCGGCGCCAGCGACGGCACCCCGCGCCAGGACATCGACCCCTGGCGGCAGATCGAGGACTGGCGGCGCGCCCTCACCTATCTGGAAGCCCGCCCCGAAGTCGACGCCGACCGGATCGGCCTGTGGGGATCCAGCTACGCCGGCGGACACGCCCTCGTGCTCGGAGCCACCGACCGACGTCTGAAGGCCGTCGTCGCCCAGGTACCCACCATCAGCGGCTTCGAGCAGTCCAGGCGCCGCGTCGCCCCCGACGACCTCCCCGCGCTGGAAGCCGCCCTCGATGCCGACGAACGCGCCCAACTGGCCGGTGAACCACCGCACACCCAGGCTCTGGTCAGCGCCGACCCGGCCGTCGCCGCCTCCTACAGGGCTCCGGACGCCGTCAGCTACTACCTCCAGGAGCTCCCCGATGGCACCCGCTGGGACAACTCCGTCACCGTCCGCTCCACCCGCAAGGCGCGTATGTACGAGCCGGGCGCGTTCGTCGATCGCGTCTCTCCCACCCCGCTGCTGATGATCGTCGGGAAGCAGGACACCGTCACACTCACCGACACCGCTCTCGCCGCCTACAACCGGGCGTTGTATCCGAAAGAGCTGGTAATGCTCTCCGGCGGGCACTTCAGCCCGTACACGACCGAGTTCGCTCAAGCCTCGGCCGCGGCCACCGGCTTCTTCCGCAGCCACCTGGCGCCGAACGCGAGCCGACGGGTGGGTGCGCCGGATCGCTGAGCCGCCGTCAGCGGATGACGGTCAGCAATCGCGGTCCCACGACGGGCAAGCTGTCGAATGAAGATCCATCATCTGGAGTCGCTGGTCACAGGGCTGGTGTGTCGTTGATCGTGTTCTCGTGCCGGTCGGGGGCGGCTGTCGGAGCTCAGGATCGCCTGCCTCCTGGGACTCCTTGTTCTGCCTGGCCAGGTCGCCGTCCTTGCCGTATTCTCTGCACTTCGCAACTTTGATCATGGTGCGTGGTCTGGTGCACCAGGCCGTGTGGGCAGGCCGAGCATGACGGTAGTGCGCCGGTGCCGCTGAGCCTGCTCGCGTTTCTGCTGAAGAAAGGTGAGGGTGAGATCGATGCCCTCGATCTCTCCGAGCCAGCCTTCGTGCAGGGCCCGGCTGCGGCGGACGATGAGGTCGGCTTCGAGCTCGTCCAGGCGCGGCAGCATCTTGGGGTCCACCTGCAGGACCGGACATCGCAAACAGGCGTGCTCATGCGGACAAGGGGTTCCGTAGGGTCGGCCGCAGTTGCCGAGCTCAACCTTGCGTCTGTCGAAGTGTTCTTCGAACTCCCGCCACTCACTATCGGTGGCCGGGCGATACTCGTGGTCGGGCCGCAGCTTGCGGCGCCGGGCGAGGTGAGCCTGGTAATGCCGGACGAGGTCCTCCTCGAAGACCGCGACGTAGCCACGAGTGGTCCCGAGATCGAGGTGGCCAAGAAGCGCGGCACCAATGTGGATGGGCAGGCCGCTGTTGACCAGGTCGGTGGCCAGGAGACGACGGAAGTCATGCGGGGTGAACTTGGCCTCGGCGAACTCCGGTCGGTGCTCGGCCAGCTCGGCGCAGAGCTGGCCGAGAATCTTCACCACGGCGGTGGAGCTGAACACCTCACGGCGGGAGCCGATCACGCGCTGGAAGAGGAACGGCTGCGGTGAACTGGTCTCCTTGTCGTGCGGGTCGAACCGGGTCACCAGCGGGATCGAGGGCCGGTCTCTGGTGTGGCGGCGGATCATGGCGGCGATGACGTGGAACAGCTCGGCCGACATGGGTATGACGCGCTCGCGGTCGGTCTTGGAGGGAGCGATCACCAGCAAGGCGACGACCTCCCCGTTGGGCCGCTGATATTGGCGGATGCTCAGCTGCGACAGTTCCAGCAGTTCCTCGACGCGGACGCCGCTGTGGCGCAGGGTCTCCACGATCGCCCACTCCCAGAAGGCCTTGTGTTCCTTGCGGGAGACGTTGATGAGCTCGCCGGTGGCCTGGTCGCGCACGCGGACATGGGCCCGGCCGAACTCGGTCTCGCGTCGGCGGTCGTAGTCGGTGAACAACCGCTGATAGGCGCGCCCATCGACGGTGATCGTCTCGTCTGCGGCCGCCTTTCCGGCGATCTCCAGCAGTTCGGCGACCTGCACGTACTTGTCCTCGACATGCGCGACGAGGGCAGGCAGGAGAGGCTGTCGGCGACGCGTCCGATCGGCGATCCGCTCGGAGCTTCGCCGGCGACGGGCGGCCTTGCCGCGGGTCTCCGGATCACGGATCGGGCAGGGCGCCACCCAGCGAGCCCACTGTTCAGGCTCCTCCGCAGCCCACGCTTGCAGGTCGTAGTAGAAGGCTCGGACCGCCACCAGAGTGACGTCTTGAGACAGCCGCGGTGATCCGTCGGGTTTGAACTTCAGCTCCGCCCGCCACTGCTGGTAGGTCTCCTCGGCCAGGCGCAGGTCGGCTTGGCCAGGGTTGATGCGTTCGACGGCGCACCAGAACGTGTTGACCAGCTCCCGAGACTGCCCTTCCAAGCTGGTGTAGTCCAGGCCGGGCTGACGACGGCGCAGGTACTCGACAAAGAGCTGGGCGACTTCTAGGTTGGCCACCGGGTAGCGGCCGACCAACTGCTCGACGGTAAGCCGCCCGGCGCGCAGCGCGGCCCGCAGGGTCCGTGGGGTCTGCGGCGGGAAGAGCTCCATCTCGTGCAGAACTTCCCAGGCCAGGTGGCCCGTGAAGCGGGTGGTCGAGGTGTTGACGACGCCCGCCAGTTCCCGACATTCCTTGGTGTAGTGCAGGAACGCCTCGGGCGTCAGCTCCGCCAGGACGATGCCTTGCGTGGTCAGCGCGCAGCACACGTCGAACAGTGCCCGGTTCCGGTAAAGCCGGCTGACCTCGGCGGTCTCGACCTGTTCGAAGAAGCGGTCCAGCAGCGGATCGTTTTGAGCGACGCGGAAGGTCTTGGCATAGGCCAGGAACTTGTTGGACCGCATCGCGGGCAGGCTCGGCCGGATCACTCGCAGGCAGAGCAGCGCCTCCAGCCCGCCCGTGATGACGGACCGGCCTCGGTCCTGGGGCCGTTCCAGGTCGCGGACCAAGCGGCCGGGCGCGTCCAGCCCGCTGGCCTCCCAACGCTGCTGCCAGGTCAGGCCTGGGAATTGGTCCAGGTGATGCAGCAGCCGTTTGATCGCCCTCTCCCGATAGTTCTGCCGAGTGCGCCAGTCGTTCCAGGTCGACCGGGAGGCCGCCACGATCTCCTCCGGCGTCGCCCGGGTCAGATCACCACGTGGCTGCGGCGGGATGGTCGGTGTCGCTGGAGCCGCGCGCAAGAGGCCGGCCCACCGGCCCGGGATGTCCTGGTCGACTACCGCGGGACGCGCCTTGGTCCGCCAGGTCTTGATCTCACCCACCGAACACCGCCCGGATGTCGTCAGGGTCGTAACCGGGCGTGTAGTGCCGCTCAGCCGCCGGCCGGGCGTAATGCTGCTGCAGCTTGTTGACCAGTTCCTCGATGCGAGGGCGTGTGTAGCGTTCGGTCGTGGACAGGTGCCGGTGCCGGAGCACAGCTTGGACCTCCACGATGCTCAGCTCCGGGTCCCCAGCCATCCGGGCGGCGGCCGTGTGGCGCAGGTCATGCAGCGTCCAATTGGTGCCGAGCTTGGCGTTGGCCCTGTTCGGGTGCGCGGACTCAGCTCAGCGCCCATGCCGCTTCATGTCACAGACGGCATAGATCGCCATGCCTGACCAGAGAACGAGCATCGACTACCGCCGCAAGACCACGCGCCACTCATCTTCGATGATGCTAAACAGCTCGGAGTCTCGCCAACCGTCACGAATCAGCGCGGTGTGGCGATGCCGCCCCTCCCAGGTCATGCCGAGCTTGCTGAGCACCCGAGCCGATCCAGCATTTCGCGGGTCACAGGTGGCATAGATCCGGTGAAGGCCTACCTCCTCAAATCCTCGTCTGAGGAGCTCATTCCCGATCGCGGTTCCCACCCCGTGGCCCCACCTACGTGGGTGGACAACATAGGTGATCTCGCCTTGGCGTTGTTCTCGACTCCGGACATGCAACTCACCCATGCCAACCACGTCGCCGTCGATCCGCGCTGCATACGGAAACCGCAGCTGGGGCGCCTGCGACCACGCCTCAACCGCAGCCGTCACGAACGTGCGAGTCTGCTCCTCAGTATTCGGACCCCAGGCCTGGAACCTGCAGACCTCGGCGAGAGAAGCCCAGGAATGGACAGCCCGCCAGTCTGAAACTTCGATCTTGCTCAAAGTCACCGATAGCATCACAAGCCGATCTTGCCAGTCGCGCTTGGCAACGAGCTAAAGGTTTGAATCAGGCACCGAACAACAGGGTTGACCGCCGTCAGCTGTGGGTGGAGTGCTGGGCCTCACTCTGAGCGAGCCGGTAGGAGCGTGTCCCGGTATCAATGATGGCGGTGTTGAAGGTGAGGCGGTCGACGATCGCGGCGCAGAGGCGCGGCTCGGTGAAGGTCTTGGTCCATCACCCTCCTGCCACCCCCACCCACGTTGCCTGCCGCATCCCGAGACGAGCGGCCCATCGCCCCGGCCGACCGCCGCAGACAACAACAGGTCCTGGCCCTCCTCCACCAAGACCCCGACCGCCCCTGGAGGGCCTGCGACATCGCCCATCACCTCGGCGATGTCACCCTGAACACCATGTATCGGCAGCTGTCGCGCTGGGCCGACGGCCAGCTCATCTGCAAGATCGGGCCGGGTATCTACACTGCCGGGCCGCTCTCCCCGGCGCTCTTGCCAGCAGCCCAGAAACCTTAACTACCTGGCCTTGGGCAACTCCAGTAGTTAGTGCGCTTTGGTGACATCGACCTTGAGCTGCGACAGCGAAGGTCGAGCGGTCCGCGCTCGCTCACGCCTACGGCAAGAGACGAGAGGTCATTACCTCTGTCACGGTGAAATCCTCCGTGCCTTGACCCGCTGGTAGTGCCTGGCTGCCTTGGCCCGGTTGCCGCAGCCCTCCTTCGTGCACCAGCGGCGCAGATGGCGACGGTCGAGGAAGAGCCAGCCGCAGTTGTCGGCCTGACAGATGGACACCGACCGCAGATCGGGCGAGGCGAGCAGTTCGGTGCCCTGCCGGGCGATCGTCCACACCACCAGGTCGGGAGAGCCCTCGTCGTCCCAGCCCCATGCCAGGTCAGGGGTCAGCCGCCTGTGACCCATCGCCATCCGCAGGTGCGCGTTCACCGTGTCCAGGTCCCCGGGGTCGGGGGAGTGCTCATTCATGGCGGCCAGGAAGGAGCGGAACAGCACCTCGCGTAGTTCCCGGGCCGCGGCCAGTGTGGCCTGCGTGCCGGCGGGCACCGGGATTCCCGCCTGCTCCGCCCAGTCCGCGAGGTCGGCAGGGGTCTGCAGATGGTCGTACGGCTCCGGCCCGGTGTGCCAGCTGACCGTGTTGGCGAAGTCGAGCGGGAGCGAACCCCCGACGAACATGAACGGCATGCTCTAACTATAAGAGTTGACACAAGGGGTTAGAAGGCTCTAGTTCTAACCCTGTGATGCTTCTCAAGAGGGTAGAAAACCGCGACTTCGGATCGCTGTGGGCCGCGCAGTCCATCTCCCAGGTGGGATCTCAGATCACCACCGTGGCGCTGCCGCTGACCGCCGTGGCGCTGTTCGACGCCGGCCCTGCCCAGATGGGCCTGCTGAACGCCGCCGGCTATCTACCCGCGCTCCTGCTCACCCTGCTCGCCGGCGTGTGGATCGACCGCAGCCGCCGCCGATCGCTGCTCCTGGGAGCCGACCTGGGACGAGCCGTCGCGATCGGCCTGATCCCGGTCACCGCCCTGGCCGGGGCGCTGGGCATCGAGGGTCTGTACGTGATCGTCCTGGTGAGCGGGGCACTGACTGTGCTGTTCGACACCGCCTACCACGCCTACGTTCCCGCGCTCGTGCCAGGCCAGAGCCTGGTTCGGGCCAACAGCCGCCTGCAGTTCAGCGCCTCGCTCGCCCAACTGGCCGGGCCGGGGCTGGGCGGTCTGCTGATCCAGGCGCTCAGCGCGCCCGTCGCGCTCGCCTTCGACGCGCTGTCCTTCCTGCTCTCGGCGCTGTTCCTGGTCCGCATCCGGCATCGCGAGCAGCCCCCGGAGGCCGGCCGGCGCCGGCGGATCCGGCAGGAGATCGCCGAAGGGCTGCGCGCGACCTTCGGCAACCGCCACGTCCGGCCCGTCGCCCTGGAGGCGGCCACGTTCAACTTCTTCGGCCAGTTCATCGCCGCCCTCTACGTCCTGTACGCCGTGCACGATCTGGGGTTGTCCGCCGGGGTCATCGGCGCCATCGCCTCGGCGGCAGCGGTGGGCGCCGTGCTGGGCGCGCTCGCCGCAGAGCCGCTGGTGCGCAGGCTCGGCTTCGGCCCCGCACTCATCGCGACCATGGTGATCGCTTCCACGCCGCTCATCGCCATCCCCCTGGTGACCGGCCCGGCCAGCCCGACCGTACTGGCCATCGCGTACTTCGTGGAGGGGTTCGGCATCGCGGTGTCGGGCTCGCAGGCGGTGACACTGCGGCAGGTCGCCGTGCCCGCCGCCGTGGTCGGGCGGGCCAACGCCGCCTACCGCACGCTGTCGTTCGGCGTGCTCCCGCTGGGAGCCTTGGCCGGCGGCCTGCTCGGCGACCTGATCGGCCTGCGCCCGGCGCTGCTGGCAGGAGGCATCGGTCTCGCGCTGGCACCCGTGTGGGTGCTGCTGTCGCCCGTACGCCACCTGCGCACCGCCGAGGATGCCCGTCCTCGCGAGGCCGAGGCCAGCGCCTGAACGCATCGTCATCGGCACCCGCGAAGGCCCAGCCCGCTCAGAGCCTCGATCGCGGAGCTGCTCGTTTGCACGTCTAGGGTCGGGATGGCGGAGGAGTAGGTCCCCTGCTCATCAGCCCTCCACCGTGCCGTGTTCCTACAGCAGCCGGTCGAAGATGCGCTTGGCGGTGTGCCGCTGCTTGGGCGGCGCGTCCAGATCCACCCGGAGCATCTGATCGATCAGCCGCTTGTAGCGGATCCAGCCGGGACGCCGGGGCGCTTGCGCGGAGTCGGTCAGACCGAGGCCGGCGACTCCTCCACGGTGCGAAAGTCCTCGCCGTGCTTGCTCTGGATGGCCTGGATGGGCCCCCCGGCGCCGCACCAGCACCCGATGCGACTCCGCCGTACGCGGCAAGGCATACACCGGCGCGACGTCCTCGCCCAGTTCCAGGCACCGCCGCATGTGCTCCACCACCACCGGCGGCACCTCGCGGGCCTTGGCGAAGCGACCCAGCCGCTGAAGACACTTCAGCGCAAGCGTCAACGCCAGCAGGTGCTCATCGGTGTCGGTCTTCTCCCGTGCCCACGCCATCTCCTCGGCCGAGGGCGAGTAGAAGAGGTACAGCTCGCGCGTCATCATCAAGCGCGGGAACACCCGATAGGCGGTCCGCTCGACCGACTTCATGGGGTGGTTCCGGAATACGCCGGAAACGGGCCGCGGGAGCTAGATCGCCGATAGAACGCGCAGGTCAGCGATTGGTTGAGGGGTAGCTGCCCCGGACGGTGCAAGCAGACTCCAAGTGACCACCTAGAGGCGATCTTGGCTTTGCAGCCGTTCGCGAAGCGCGGCCTCTGCCAGAGGTGGTTCCTCATCTTGCTGCCGGACACGGACCTTGCGTGGGCGAGGCACACCATCGGTCAGGTGGAGGGCAATGAGGACGTCGAACGATCCAAGTCACACTGTCGGCCGCGGTCGACCAGCTGCGCGCCCAAAGCATCCCGGTCAGGGACGAAGACGCCGCCCGGCTGTCCCCGCTCGGCCACGCCCACCTCAACGTTCTGGGCCGCTACTCTATCTCCTCCTCAGCACCAGCCGAAGGCCTGCGCCAGCTCGGCGAGGTCCCCGACCTCCCCGACGGCGGCGGCGTGGGAGAAGGGGGCGTAGACCCCCTTGGGACACGGCGAATGCGGTAGGCCCGCCATTGAACACCGGGCGGGACGATGGGCTTCCCAATCGGCCGTCGACAACGCGCCGGCCAGCTCCAGACCTCCGTTCGTAGGCGAGAACGATCTCTGACCGCCCCAACCGCGGGGTGTTTGAGAATCGCCTGTCGCTGTTAGTTGCTCCCGTGACGGGAACTGTCCGCGCCTCAAGAGTCTTGCGCGTAGTGCACGATGACAGGTGGGGTGGCGAAGAACTCGCCGACCGCTTCGCGCCACAGCTGGAAGAGTTCGGACTGGCGGAAGTCAACAGTGTGTGCCTCCACGGTCTCCCAGCCAACCAGCAGGGGATAGTTGCGAGGATTTTCGATCTGGCGGATGAGACGGGCCCAGCGGTAGCCAGCAGCCTGCGCGACAGCTTGGTGACCACGGGCGAAAGCCTCTTCGAACTCGGCCTCCCGGCCGAGGGCGATCACTAGTTCGGCATGTTCGATGACCACGGGTGTTGCTTCGCACGAAAGGGACGGCAGGAGGTGTGTCTGTCCGGTTCGGCTTGGGGCGCTCATTCAGCGGAAGGTCTCGCGGTGGTCGCGTGCCCACTGCTGGAAGCTGCGCGGTGGTTTCCCGGTGAGGTCCGCGACGGTCGAGGTGACCAGGGTCGAGGCCGAGCGGTTCTCGGCCGCCGACAGTAGTGCGTCCACGAGGGCGGGCGGACGGCCGTCGGCCAGCATTTGCGCCCGCGCGTCCTGGACGGGGACTTCTTCGAAGCGGAGCTCGCGGCCGATCGCCGCACCGATCGCCTGGACCTGTTCGGGGCGGCTGATCGTCTGGGGCCCGGTCAGCCGGTAGGTCGCGCCCAGGTGAGTGTCGTCGGTGAGCGTGCGGGCGGCGACGGCCGCGATGTCACGCGGGTCGATGACCGCCGTCGCCGCGGTCAGCGGGCCACGGACGACCCCGGTGGTTCGGATCTGCTCGGCCCAGCTCAGGGTGTTGCTGGCGATGGTGTCCCCACGCAGTATGGTCCGTGGCAGGCCAGACCCCTCAATCAGGCGTTCCATGCCGGCGTGCAGTTTGAAGATGGGGTCGCCGCGTTCCTCGGGGCGGCCGTCCACGCCGATCGACGACAGGTAAACCAGGCGCTGGGCGTGCCGGGCGATCGCTTCAAGCACAGCGGGCGCGCCTTGGGTGGTGAGGAACGGCCACACCAGGAAGACCGTCTTGATCCCGGTCAGTGCCTCGGTCAGTCCTTCTGGGGCGTCGAGGCTTCCGGTCGCGACGCTGATGCCGTGGGGCACTCGGGTGGCTGTGGCCTCGCTCGGAAGCACCAGGGCGCGGACATCGGCCGTGCCCGTCGCGTGGAGTTGGGAGAGCACATGTCGCCCCACGTTTCCCGTGGCCCCGATCACCAGAATCATTGCCTCATCCCTTTCGGAGGTCTCATTTTCCGACGATCGTGCGATCTGGTGGGCCTTATGGCGACTCAGAAGCGGCCGGACGAGCCGAATTCGACACTGAATAGTCTGTGACAGTGGAAACCGACATGGCGGACGAGCTTGACCGACGGCTGATCCACGCGCTCCAGCTCGACGCGCGCGCTTCGTTCAGCCGCATCGCTGAGGTTCTGGGCGTCTCGGACCAGACGGTCGCGCGTCGCTACCGGCGGTTGCGTTCGGCCGATCTGCTGCGGGTCGTGGCGGTGCCGCCCGCCAACTTCTACGGGCACGGGCGCTGGATGCTGCGGCTGCGCTGTGTCCCGGGGGCGGCCGACGCGATCGCCTCCGCGCTGGCCCGCCGTCCCGATACGGCGTGGGTGCAATTGGTCTCAGGGGGCACCGAGGTGCAGTGCATCATCCGCGCCCGGGTTCCCGGTGAGAGCGAGCAGCTTCTTCTGGAACGTCTGCCCCGCCATGGGCGGGTGGTGGACATCACCGCCTACTCGCTGCTGCACACCTTCTATGGCTCACCCGGACGCGTTCGGCTGCTCAACGCCCTCACGCCGGAGGAGGCAGGCCGACTCGGCCCGGGGCCCGACGCGGTGACGGGCGCCGACCTGCCGCACTGCGATGCCGATGACCTACGCCTGCTGAACGTCCTCGCCCGCGACGCCCGTACGGGACTGGCCCATCTTGCGGCCGCCACCGGCTGGTCGCAGTCGACCGTGCGGCGGCGGATGGACGAGCTCCGAGCCAGCGGCGCGCTCCACTTCTACGCCGAGTTCGATCTCACCTACCTCGGCTACCGCGCGGGCACGCGGCTGTGGGCCTCGGCCCCGCCCGCCGAGCTGGCCGCCGCCGGGGAGGCCCTGGCCTCTCATCCCGAAATAGTCTTCGCCGCCGCCACCACCGGGCCCACCAACCTGGTCGCCACGGTGATCTGCACCGACGCGCACGACGTGTACCGGTACCTCACCGAACGCGTCGCGGCCCTGCCCGCCATCACCCATGTGGAGACGACCCCGGTCATCCAGACCCGTAAACGCGTCGGCCGCCTCCTGCAGGCGGCCCTCGACGGGTGAATCTTACGATCGCCTCGGCGCACGCGGTCAAAGGTGTCTTGTTGTGGCGCGGGGCTCAGGGGTTGGTAAGAGCCGGGACACCGGCGCCTAATAGTTGATCTTGACGGTTCGCGGGTCGGTGGTCAGAAGTCTGTGCTGGTGTCCCGTAAGGGGATCCTCAACCGGAACACCCGCCAGCCGAGACAGCGCCCCAGGTCACTGTGTTCCGTATAGGTGTTCCGCGAACTGTTCCGGTGAAGACCCCCTATCCGGAACACTCGAGCGCGTGAACGGAATCCGTGTCGGCTACGCCCGTTGCTCGACCGACGAGCAAGACGTGATCATCCAGACCGAGCAGCTCCTGGCCCTCGGCGTCCCCGAGGAGCGGATCTACATCGACCGCGGCTTCTCCGGCACCACCCGCCGCAACCGGAACGGCCTCGACCAGGCCCTCGCCGCCGTGTGGGACGGCAGCGTTTTCACCGTGACCAAGTTCGACAGGTTCGCCCGCAACATGGCCGAGGCCAACCAGATCCTCACCGACCTGTCCGGACGCGGCGTCCTGTTCGGCCTCGGCGCATCCGTCTACGACTGGAACGACCCGTTCGGCCGGCTGTTTCTGCAGACCCTCGCCATGGTCGCCGAGTTCGAGGCCAACCTCGGGCACATGCGCACCCGCGAGGGCATGGCCCTGGCAAAGAAGAACGGCAAGCTCAAGGGCAAGCAACCCAAACTGCCCGAACCCGCCCGGCGCTCCATCCGCCGCCGCTACGCCGAAGGCGAGGTATCCCTGGCCGACCTGGCCACCGAGTACAGCGTCGGACGCTCCACCATCCACCGCATCATCCACAGGCCAGAAACCTCCAGATAGAGCGATCACACGCCAAAGCCGGACGTCACACTTCACCCAAGATCATTCTCACCGCTAACGGCTGTTCCTCGGTTCCTCAACCCCGGTTGAGGCGTCATTCCCCGCCCGTGGCTGTCGGGGCGCTGGAGAACGATGATCCGCCCGCCGCCGCGGGGCGCCTCACACTGACGATCCCATTCTTCCGAGGCCTCCCGTGCTGGACGCGCACGGGAGGCCCTCGCCATGCCGAAGTATCCGGACCTGCCCCAGGAGCTCCCCAGCATCATCGCGGCATGGCGAAGAAGAAGACGGCGTGGGGTCGGTACGTGGTGCCGGTAATGGTCGGCCACCCCGACACCACTGGCGAGGGCCAGGCGCCGACCTTGCCCTGAACGCAAGAGGCCCGACCGGGCTGGACCCCCGGCCGGGCCCGGCTGGCCACCTCCGCCCGTATGTCAGCGGCGGCGTCAGGGCGGCGACGGCTCGGTATCAGAGCGGTCGGCGATCGTAGGGGCATCGAAAGAACGCCGCACAAGGAGCACACGATGCAGAAGTTCGACACCCCCGCCCCGATCGCCGCCGTCCTGCACATCCCCGCGGGACGCGTCCAGTTCATCGCCGCCGACCAGGCCGACACCACGGTCGAGGTCCAGCCCACGAACACCTCCAAGAGCCGTGACGTGAAGGCGGCCGAGGAGACCACGGTCGCCTACGCCGACGGCGTCCTGCGGATCGAGACCTCGGTGAAGAACCAGTACCTCGGCCCGTCCGGATCCATCGACGTGACCGTCAAGCTGCCCGCCGGCTCCCACATCGAGGCCAAGACGGCCAGCGCCGAACTCCGGACCGTCGGCCGCCTCGGCGACATCGCCTTCGAAGGCGCGTACCGCCAGATCAAGCTCGACGAGACCGCAAGCCTGCGCCTGACCGCGACCGACGGCGACGTCGAGGTCGGCCGCCTGGCCGGCCCCGCGGAGATCAGCACCGCACGGGGCGACATCCGCATCGCCGAGGCCACCGGCGGCAAGGTCGTGCTCCGCACCCAATCCGGCGACATCGCGATCGCCGCCGCCACCGGGGTCTCGGCCGCCCTGGACGCCGGCACCAGCTACGGCCGCATCACCAACGCCCTCAAGAACAACGGCACCGCCGAACTCGACATCCACGCCACCACCTCCAACGGCGACATCACCGCCCGCAGCCTGTGACCCGCAACCTCCCAAGGAGAGGCAGACCAAGCCCGGTCACGACGAACGGCCCCGGTCCATCCATGCGGACCGGGGCCGTTCCAGGCCCTCCACTCGGGTTCGTGGTCCGGAGAACCCAGGGAAACCGAACGGTCACCACACCGGTAGAGAGTCACCCTCACAAAGATCACTACATTGAGTAGTTGGAAATTCGCTCTTTGTAGTTCCCTGTGAGAGGATCGGCATGTCCCACCCCCCCACGGCGCCACTCCCTGATCAGTACCGCCCTCACCAGCACGGCCCTACTGGCCAGCATGACCCTGATGGCCGCCACCCCCGATCTCGCTGCCGCGAGCCCTGTCCAGAACACGCTCAAGACGGCGGCACAGCGCGCGGAGGGACCGCTGCTGGCCGACGCGGTCGCCATGCTGCCGGTGGCCACCGAGCGGCGCGAGGGCTACCAGCGCACCTCGTTCCGGCACTGGGCCTGCTCGGCCTCGGGACGGACGTGGTGGAGCCGGTGCCGGCCGGACCGAACGGCCATCGACCTCGAAGCACTGCAGGCGGTGCTCCGGGCCGGCTCCCCGCCCCCACCATCATCTGCCTCCAGGCCAGCAACCTGAGCACCGGCGCCTGCGACCGGCTGCGGCAGGCATGCGAGCTGGTCCACCGGCACGGCGGATGGGCGCACGTGGACGGAGCGTTCGGATTGTGGGCGGTGGCGAACCCCGCGACCTGGCATCTGGTGGACGGGCTGGAGCTGGCGGACTCGTGGGCCTGTGATAGTCACAAATGGCTGAACCTACCTTATGACTCAGGCTTCGCGTTCTGCGCCCGCCCCGACGTGCACGCGGCGGTGATGTCCTACACCGCCGCGTACCTGGTCGGTTCCGGCAGGCGCGGACCTCACCGCCGAGTCCTCGCGCCGGGCCCGCGGGTTCGCCGTGTGGGCCGGGCTGCGGGAGCTGGGGCGCGACGGGGGTCGCGGCCCTGGTCGATCGTTGTTGCGCACTGGCCCGCCGGTTCGCCGATGGTCTGACCGCGGCTGGGTTCGAGGTGGTGAACGAGGTCGTACTCAACCAGGTGCTGGCCAGCTTCGGCGACGACACGCGCACCGACCAGGTGGTGACGGCGGTGCAGGCGGACGGCACCTGCTGGGCGGGCACGACCTGGCGAGGGCGGCGGCTGATGCGGATCTCAGCGTCGAACGATTACACGGCCGAGACGGACGTGGACCAGTCGATCGCCGCAATCATCCGCCTCGTCCCCCGGCCACCGTGACTCAACGCCCTCACCGTGCAGGCATCACCTCACCGAAGAAGGACGAAAGGGCCATGGCCCAGGCTGAGGAAAGCGTTCACACGTCACGGACACCTCGATTCGAACTGGACGATCGCCCGCCGGTCCAGCCCGCGCCCCCGGAGACAGCACGCTCGCTCGACGTTTCCGTGCGCAAGTTCCGCGCCCAACGTCGCAGTTTCCTGCAGCCCTGCCTGCAACTTCTCCGTCTCCCGCGCCCGCAGCGACGACCGACATGCTGGGCCGCATGGATCGATTCGACATCCTCGACACCTGCACCCGGATGGCCTGGTACGCCGATCAGCGGGAGTGGAGCAGGCTCGCTGAGGTGTTCGCCGACAAGGTGAGGCTGGACTACACCAGCCTCAACGGAGGCGAACCCATCACCCTCACCCCGGCGCAGATCATCGAGGGCTGGCAGGGCGCGCTCGGCGCCTACGTGGCCACGCAGCACCTGATCGGCAACCACCTGGCCACCATCAACGGCGACACCGCGGTGTGCACCGCCTCCTTCCAGGCCACCCACCGCAAGACCGACGACACCCTGTGGACGCTGGGCGGCACCTACCGCTTCGACCTGACACGCACCGGCGACGGCTGGCGAATCACCGAAGTGCTGATGACCGCAGCCTGGAGCGACGGCACCCGATGAGGATACCCACCATCGTGGGTGTGGCGGCGGCCGTGCTGGTCGTCGGCGGGGTGGTGGCCGTGACCGGCAGCGATTTCCTGCGCGCGGTCGCCACCGACGCCGTCCAGCCGCTGCCCTCGCCGACCGCCTCCCGCGGGCCGCTGGACCCGGCGGCGCAGCGCTACCTGGACGCCGTGGCGGCCAAGGACGCCGACGTTCTGGCCGCCGCCTTCGCGCCCGACGGCCTCGTCATCGACGTCGGGCGCGAGATCCGCGGCCGGGACGCCATCCGGCGGTGGGCCGCCGACGAGGTCATCGGCGGCGTCTACACGCTGCTGAACCACACCCCGCGCACCGGCGGGGTCACCATGCTGGTCCGCTTCCAGCCCGGCGGAGCGGGCGGCTTCCGCGCCAACTACCACTTCGACATCACCAACGGTTTGATCACCAAGGCCACTTTGGAGTATGCGTGAACAAGGTCACCTTCGACAGCGACGGCGTCACCCTGACCGGCAATTTGTACCTGCCCCAGGGCGTGGAGCGGGCCCCGGGCGTGGTGGTCGCGGGCACCTGGACCAGCGTCAAGGAGCTGATGGCCGACCGCTATGCCCAGCGCCTGGCCGAACGCGGCTACGCGGCGCTCTCCTTCGACTTCACCGGCTTCGGCGAGTCGGGCGGCGAGCCGCGCGACGTGGAGGAGCCGGCCCGCAAGGTCCTCGACATCCACCACGCGGTCGCCTTTCTGGCCACCCACCCGGCCGTCGACGCCGACCGGCTGGGCGCGCTGGGCATCTGCGCGGCCGCGATGTACATGGCCGGCAACGCCGCCCACGACCCCCTCGTCACGTCCCTGGCCCTGGTGGCGCCGTGGCTGCACGACGCCGCCATCTGCGAGCAGGCGTACGGCGGCGCCGAGGCGATCGCCGAGAAGATCAAGATCGGGCGGGAGGCCCGGTCCCGGTACGACGAGACCGGCGAGATCGACTACGTGCCGGTCGTCAGCGCCACCGACCCGCGCGCGGCCATGCCGTACGACATCGACTTCTACCTCAACCCCGAGCGCGGCGGCATCCCCGCCTGGCCCAACCGCTTCGCGGTGATGTCCTGGCCGGACTGGCTCACCTACGACTCCATCGTCCTCGCGCCGCAGATCACCCAGCCCACCCTGCTCGTGCACAGCGAGGACGCCGCCATCCCCGATGGGGCACGGCGTTTCCACGCCGGGCTGGCCGGGCCCAAGGACATCCACTGGACCCAGGGCACCCAGTTCGACTTCTACGACCAGGAGCCACAGGTGACCGTGTCGGTCGACGCCGTCGTCGCCCACTTCGGCAGGACGCTGCGATGATCCTCGTCAGCGGAGCCACCGGCAACGTCGGCGGCGAGGTCGTCCAGGCTCTGGTGCACGCCGGAGAACCCGCGCGCGTGCTGGTACGCGAACCCGCCGACCTGCCGGTGGAGCAGGCCGTCGGCGACCTGAACGAGCCGAGCTCGATCGGCGCCGCGCTCGACGGGGTGCGCAGCGTGTTCCTGCTGCCCGGCTACCGGAACATGACGGGCCTGCTCGCCCGGATACGGCGGGCCGGAGTGGAACGGGTCGTGCTGCTGTCCAGCCTGGCCAGCGTCGCCACCGACACGCGCAACGCCGTCTCGCAGTACATGATCCGTTCGGAGACGGCCGTGCGCGAATCCGGGCTGGCCTGGACGGTCCTGCGGCCCAATGCGTTCATGTCCAACGCGCTGCGCTGGCTGCCGCAGTTGCAGGCCGGGGATGTCATCAGGGATGCGTTCGGCGAGGTGCCGATCGCCTCGGTCGACCCATACGACATCGCGGCCGTGGCCGTCCGCGCCCTGCTGGATCCCAACCACGAGGGACGGATGTACCCGCTCAGCGGGCCGGAACGGCTCCTGCCCGCCCAGCGGCTGGCCGTCCTGGCCGAGGTTCTCGACCGTGATCTGCGCTTCCACGCGCTGTCGGACGCGGAAGCCCGGGCCGACATGGCCGGAAAGATCCCCGAAGAGTACATCCAAGCGTTCTTCAGCTTCTACAGCGACGGCACGCTCGACGAATCCCAGATCTATCCGACGGTGGAGCAGGTGACCGGAACGCCACCACGGACCTTCCAGCAGTGGGCCATCGCCCACCGAGCTGCCTTCACCGCGCGGACGGACCCTTGAGCTGCCGGCTGAGCGGGCAGATCAGGGCATGATCGTCCTCTCGGGCTCCCCCACACCGTGCCGAGTTCCGGGCACTGGGCTCGGATTGGCGCTTCCGCCTGGTTCGACGCAGCCGGGCTCGGTCGGTGTACGGACGGATGTTCTCGTCGTCGGGCAGTAGCTGGACCGCGTCAGCGGTCACCGCTCGCAGGTGGTCACGGTCGGTTCGGTGCACACCGCGTGTACCGGGGACAGCAGACGAGGAGCATGATTCTGCGTGCCCGCCAGGGGCGTCACAACCAGCCGCGGTCCCTGGCCAGCAGAGCGGCCTGGAAGCGGGTGCTCGCACCGAGGCGGGCCATCAGATCGGCGACGTGGGCACGGAACTTGCGGACCGAGACGTTGATCGAGCGGGCTGCGGCCTCGTCGGTGTCATGGCTGGTCAGCGCATGCAGGACCCGCTGTTCGACAGGGGACAGCGGCAGGTCGTCCAGGTCACGGGCGCGTGCCCACATGCCCTCGAAGACCTCCGCCAGCATCGCCACCGCGCCAGGTTGGCGGATCTGCAGCGCGCCTGCCTTCGGGTCAGCGGGATCGGCCTGGACGAACGCGACCGACCGGTTGACGACGGCCAGGTGCCGGAACGGCTCGGTGGTGACCCGGTGCAGGTCCCCCAGCGTGTGCCAGAACCGCGCGTACGGCTCCTGCTCGGGGTCCTCCAGGGCCTGCGCTGAGAACAGGGTGCGGCTGCGAAGACCGGCGGCCAGGAAGCCTTTGAACGGAGCGGCGGCGTACTCGGTCCCGCGGTACAGTGCCCGTTCCTTCATGTGCACGAACTCACCCGGATCGTCGCCCAGCATCGCATACATGCGCCGGGTCACGGTCGGCCCGTCCGTCAGGTGCTCGACCATCTGCACATGCCGGCCGCTGCGATGCTCCTCGGTCAGTTCCTTGAGCACGTCCCAGGCGACGGTCAGCTCGGTGAGCTGCCGCTGGGTCTGCTCCACCCGCCGCCGCACCAGCAGGTCCACGGCGGCGGTCGGGGTCACCACGGTCAGCGCCTCGTCCACCAGTCTCAGCGCGCGCAGCTCGGCGGCCACGCCGCGCCCGTCGGCCATGCCGAGCTCCACGCCGGCCGCATCCAGGTTGGCATGCGGTTTGCGCAGCAGGTAGCGGTAGAGGCGTTCCTGCTCTGTGGTCAGCCCGAGGCTGGCCAGGCTCATCATCACTCCTAGGTTTCGTGCTCAGCCCAGCAGCAGCTGCTGCTTCCCAGCGGGTTGGCGATACGCGTCGCCGCCGGCGGAGCCGTGCCTCCGGAGAACCTATGAGGACGGCGATCCCGCTTAAGGATCCGGTCGGGGGTGTTGACCGTGGCTTCTGGTTCCGACGCCCGGCATCGGAAGCTGCGGATTGAGCGCACCTGGCCTTGGGCGCCCAGGCGTTCGTCCTCGCCTGCCAGCGCCTTACCTGTCTACCGGCCCTCGCCTCGAGGATCAGACGGGGACACTCCCCAGGCCCGTGGAACCTGGTGCACAACAATCGACCCGCGGCACCGACATGCCGACGCTCACGGTGAAGTACAGGGCCGACGTCGCGAAGAACGTGCCGTCGCCGATGGAGCTGCTCAACTCGGCGAGCCCGAGCGTGCGCTCGGAGGCTCATCAGTCCACTTGTGGTGAACGGGTACGACCGCGCTTGAGCTCGAAGAACCCGTCGGTCGCCGCAGTAAGGAGGATTCCGTCCCACAGCCGTCCCGCCGCCTCGCCGCGGGGCGCCGGGGTTACCACCGGCCCGAAGAAGGCGTTCACCGACCCGTCTGGGGTGGGGACGTGGATCACAGGTGTGCCGAGGTTCTCCCCGACAGGGTCCAGGCCCGCGCGGTGACTGGCGAGGAGCGCCTCGTCGTACTCTGCGGAGTCGGCGGCATCCGCCAGCCGTTCGGGCAGTCCCACCGCGACCAGCGCCTTCGTGAAGAGCTCCCGGCCGATAGGCATCTTGGCGTGATGCATCAAGTTGCCGAGTGCCGTGTAGAGGTCACGGAGCACGCCGTTGCCAAAGGCCTGCTCAGCTGCGATCGCAACCCGCACAGGAGCGCGGGTGTCACCCAGCCACTCCCGATACCAGTCCTCCAGATCATCGCGACGCTCGTTCAGAATGGCCAAGCTCATCACATGGAACCGGGCCTGAACGTCGCGAACCTGCTCCACCTCGAGCAGCCAGCGAGAGGCGTTCCACGCCCAAGGGCATTTCGGGTCGAACCACATGTCTATCTGCACAGCGGCATTCAATCTCAGCGCATGGACCCTACAGAAGAGCCGATTCCTGGCAATCTGATTGGGCCAACCGCCACGCCCGCCGGTGCGCGACCACAGAGCTTGCCAGGCCCAGTCAGCCCGTGTCCCCGAGATACTCATCCACGCGGTGGCGGAACCCGGGCAGTTGCTGGCCTCGGCCGCGGTGTCCCGCTCGACTGTTCTGAATCACGACAAGAGCGTGGCCGAAACAGCGACATAAACCGTGGCACGTCACAGGTTCGCGCCGCGCAGGTCCTGGCCCGGGCCGATCGTAGGCACGGAGGGAAAGCTGGCGGTCAGCGTGCAGACGGGCGCCAGGCGTGCCGGCGGCGAGGAGGACCCGAGCCCACCAGGGCGAGACGGTCACCCGCAGCCAGGGGCGGCGCGGCTGGGCTGCCCGCGCCAGGCGGCCGAGCAGGGTAAGCAACAGTTCTTGAGTTGAGGGCGCGATGGTTATCTGGGGTTGTCAAGCGAACCTGCTGGTCAGACGCTTGAAGGCCTGTTAGTCACGTCAGACACCTCAGGCGCCTAACGTGTGTCGGCCCGGTGCGAGGGGTGGCCGGGCGCGGAGACGAAGAAGTCGACCTTGAGCGCGTAGCGGTGCGCCACGTAGGAGCTGATCGTGTATTCGAGAGGGTTCCCATCCTGGTCGATGATGGAGCGCGTCTCGACGAGCATCGGCGTGGTGGGGTCAACGTCGAGTTCCGGTGCATCGTCGTCGGCTGTGCGCGCCGTGAGGACGGAGGAGCCGAGGGTCGGGTGCAGTCCTGTGCGGCGGAGGGTCTGGTGCAGTGATCCGGTCTCCAGGTCTGCGGTGAGCAGCGCGTCGAGGGTGGCGGGGAACGTGGCGTGTTCGATGGCCACGGGCAGGTCGTTGAAGAGCCGGACGCGGCTGATGGCGACCACGGACGCGGGCTGCGTGGTGAGGGCCGGGTAGAGGGCGGCCATCTCCTGGTGGGAGGCAGGGCGCACGGCGGCCTCCAGGACCCGGGAACGCGGTGTCTTGCCAAGGGCGAGGGCCTGGTCATGGAAGCTCAGCAGGGTGCCGACCGGCCGGGCGGCGGCGGCCTGCCGCACGAAGCTGCCTCGCCCGGGGACCCGCTCCAGCAGGCCGTCGCGCTCCAGTCGGACCAGAGCGGCGCGCGCCGTCATCCGGGAGACACCGAACTCCTGCGCCAGCCGCGATTCGGAGGGGAACGGATCGCCGTCGCCGGCGCCTTCGAGGCGCCGGCGCAGCTGCTTCTCGATGCGCTCGTACAGCGGTTGCGACGCGGCCATGGCGGGTGTGCTCCTCCTCAGTCGGATGGTGTCGGCTCCCAGTGTGACGCCAGTCGACACCGTCACTCAGATCTGTATAGGCTGTATATACAGCTTACTCGGGCGACCCGAAGGAGAGCATCATGTCCGTGGCCTCGATCGACGTCCCGCGCTGGGACGGCCACCTGCCCTCACGCGAGCAGGTGGCGAAGATGATCGACCACTCGCTGCTGCGGCCCGAACTGACTCCGGCCGAGGTCGAGGACGGCCTGGCAATTGCCCTGAAGTACCGCACGGCGTCGGTGTGCGTGCGGCCCGCCGACGTGGCGGCTGCGGCCGCCGCGCTGCGCGGTAGCCAGGTTCGCGTCGGCACGGTCGTCGGCTTTCCGCACGGCAGCAGCACCACGCAGGCGAAGGTCTTCGAGAGCACCGAACTGATCTCCCTGGGGGCGGAAGAGATTGACATGGTGATCAACATCGGCCGCCTGCGCGGCGGCGACGTCGCGTTCGTCCAGAACGAGATCGCCGCCGTCATCCAGGCCGCCGAGGGCCTGTCCGTCAAAGTGATCTTCGAGAACGCTTACCTGACCGACCAGGACAAGACCGCCGGGTACAAGGCCGCCGAGACCGCGGGCGCAGCCTTCATCAAGACCAGCACCGGGTTCGCCCGCGGCGGTGCGACGGCCGCCGACATCGCCCTGATGCGCCGCACCGTGTCCTCGAACGTGCAGGTCAAAGCCGCCGGAGGCGTTCGCACCCTGGACGCGCTCCTGCACCTGCACCAGCTCGGCGCCACCCGCTTCGGAGCCACAGCCACCGCGGCGATCCTCGACGACCTGGAAAGCCGCCGCAACGGCAACCTGCCCACCGCGAGCGCCGCCGAACTGACGGCGGGCTACTGAGTGGGAAGCATCGTGGAGGGCGTAGCGCCCCCCGACCCGCGTGGTTAGGCGGCTGCGAGGTCGAGGCGGGTGTCCATGTCCAGGCAGTGCTGTCCGTCTCATCGCCAACGGCTGTTCCTGCGTGAGTAACGATCCATACCTGGCGGCTGGGGACACCTTCGGGAGCGGAGCCCCGGCCTGGAGTGGTTCAGTGTGCCCGCAGCGCTGCGAGGATGGCCTGTTCCACGTTGTGATGCACGGTCAGGATGAGTCTGGCTCCGGTGTCGTTCAGCAGCCGGGCGGGTGCCTGCTGAAGGGACGCCAGGTGCAGGTCGCCTCCGTGCCGGCGGAGCAGGGCCCGGACATTGAGCAGCACACGCAGGCCTGAACGGCCTACATGCGGTACCTCGCTCAGATCGAGCACCAAGTGATCGCCTGGCTGCCGCCGCGCCCGGCTGACGAAGGCGTCCAGCTGGTCGACGTTGGCGGCGTTCAGGTCTCCGGCCATCGAGATCACGGTGACGCCGGGCACGTGCTGGCAGGCGAACGTCAGCGGGGTCATCGCGGCTCCCCGGCAGCGGGTGGACCGTCTGGCAGGACGGGAACAGGTGAGAGCGGCCATGAGATCAGTCCTGCGCGCGCGTCAGATATCTCGTGATGGCCAGGGCGAGGCCGACGAAGCCGGCGAGCGATCTGCCACCATCGAGGTCCAATGCCTTCAACGGGCGGCCCAGGCTGCTCGTGTCCACTCAGGACGACCCGCAGGGCGACCGCTCCTACGAGCTCACCACTCCGGTGACCTTGCTGGGCAGGGGCACCGACTGCGACCTTCGTCTTGTCGACCCCGGCGTGTCACGTCACCACGCGGAGTTGCGCGTCGAGGGTCAAAACGTCGCTCTCGTCGATCTCGGATCGACGAACGGCACGTTCGTCCACGGCCAGCCGGTACGCAGGGTCGAGCTCCAAAACGGCACGCGAGTGACGCTTGGACGTACGACTCTGGTGTTCCGGCGCGATTAGGGGCGGACAAACGGTCCATGTCCGAGCTCACGCTGCTGCTGATCCGGCTCGCATTCCTGGCGGTGCTGTGGTTCTTCGTCATTGCCGCAGTCGGCGTGATCCGGACTGACTTGTTCGGATCACGTACGGCACCCGCACGTAAAGGCATCTAGCCTGCCAAACCGGCCGCCAAGCCGAAGAGTAAGAAGGGCGCCGATCTCCAACACGCGGCCTCCGGGGAGCTCCAGCATGCGCACCACCAGTGACGGCAGGGTGGCCAAGGATGTGGGCCAGCCCGTCTACTGCGTGGTGGCAGCGGCGGCGCCCAGTCCGTCGATCTGGGTCACCAGGGTCTTGTCGGCATACGCCAGGTGCAGCCAGTTCTCCTCGCCGAGGTCGCTGCGGGAGACCGGCTCCCACAGCAGGTCGTGGTTCTGCCAGTAGAGGTGACTGCCGAGGAACACCTCGCGGGGGGACGGCTGTCGGCGGGCGCCGCTGCTGGCTTGTATCGGTGGCCTGCCGCCTTCGGCGCCCTCTTTCCCCTCCCGCACCAAGCCGCAGGTTCCCGGCGATCGCCGGAGTCGCTCCTTGCCATCCGCCCGGTCCCCTAATAATATTACGACCGTAAGCTAAACGATCGAAATTTAATGATGCAGGGAGTCTGTGATGGCGACACATCGGCCGGTAGCACTCGTGACGGGGGCGTCATCGGGGATCGGTAACACAACCGCTCGCGCCTTCGCCACAGCCGGGTTCGAGGTGATCGGAACCGGACGGAACACCTCGGGACTCACCCCGCCCGCCGGTGTGACCTTCCTCGACCTCGACGTGACCAGTGACGAATCCGTCACCGCCGCCGTCCAGGAAGTGATCGAACGGTTCGGACGGATCGACGTCCTCGTCAACAACGCCGGTCTGGGCTCGGCCGGCGCCGCCGAGGAGAACTCCGTCGCCCAGGCACAGAGGCTCTTCGACCTCAACTTCTTCGGTCTCGTCCGCATGACGAAGGCCGTCCTGCCGCACATGCGCGCCCAGGGCCGTGGACGCATCGTCAACCTCTCGTCCGTCCTCGGCGTCATCCCGCAGCCCTACATGGCCCTCTACGTCGCCGCGAAGCACGCCATCGAGGGCTACTCCGAGTCACTGGACCACGAAGTCCGCGAGCACGGCGTCCGCGTCCTGCTCGTCGAGCCCGGCTACACCCGGACCGCCTTCGACGCCAATGCCGCGCAGCCCGACACCCCGCTGCCGCTGTATGCGGAGCGGCGGCGTGTCTTCGACGAAGTGGTCGCTGAGGCGATGAAGACCGGCGACGACCCCGCCGTCGTCGCCAAGGAGATCGTCACGGCGGCCACCGCCCCGAAGCCGAAGCTGCGCTACACCGCTGGACCGCTCGCCTCACGCATCACCACCGCGCGACGCCTGGTCCCCGCCGGGATCTTCGACAAGCAGATCCGCAGATTCAACCGCATGCCCGGCTGACATCGCACCCGGCCCATCGGCCTGCACTGCGCGCGAGAAGTGCACTCACCTCCGACCTGAACAGGAGCATCACCATGGGAATCAGTACGCAAGCACAGCAGTTCGCGCAGTTCCTCGAGAGCGTGCGCGCGAAGGCGTCGACACCGGGCCTCGATCTGGCCGTCGTCCGCGACATCGTCGACACACATGCTTCGGCATCGACCGAGCCGGAAGGCGTCACCTACGCCGACGTGGACGCCGACGGCGTCCCCGCCCTGTGGGCCATCCCCGAGGGCGCCGACCCCGACAAGGCCCTGCTCCACTTCCACTTCGGCGGATCGGTCGCCGCCTCCATCGCATCGGACCGCAAGGCCGCCGGCCACATCGCCAAGGCGGCCGGAGCCCGCTCACTCGTCGTGGGCTTCCGCCTGGCGCCCGAGCACCCCCACCCGGCGCAGATCGACGACGCCGAGACCGCCTACCGCTGGCTGCTCACGCAGGGCTACGAGCCGCGGAACATCGGCAGCACCGGCCACTCCATCGGAGGCACCCTCGCGGTCATGCTGCCACTGCGCCTGCTCGCCAAGGGCGAGGCGACCCCCGGGGCGATCATCAGCATCTCACCGTGGACCGACCTCACCATCAGCAACCCGAAGGTGGACGAGAACGAGGAACACGACAAGATGCTCAGCCGGGACATCCTCGAGCAGTTCCGAGCAGCTTGGCTGCAGGACTCCGGCGTGGACTTCACCGACCCCGACATCAGCATCCTGAACGCCGACCTGACCGGCCTGCCGCCCACGGCCCTCCACTACGGCGAGCACGAGACGCTTGCCGGCGAGGGCGCCGACTTCGGCCGCCGACTCGCCGACTTCAAGATCCTCTCCGAGGTCCGCCCGCTGCCCGAGGGCCAGCACTCGTTCATCCTGGGCGCGGGGCGCGTGCCCGAGGTGGACCGGGCGATCGAGCAGATGGGTCAGTGGCTCCGCCGGCACCTCGGCAGCTGATGCGCAAGTCGCCCGGACATGCGCATCGTCCGCCGAAAGACAACCGAGAAGACCACGCAAAGGGATGGCTGACATGAAGGCATTCGTCGTCGAGAAGTACGGCAAGGACGGCGTACGCGCCGCAGACGTTCCAGAGCCCACTGTCGGGGACGGCGACGTCCTGGTCCGAGTGAGTGCCACCAGCATCAACCCGCTGGACAAAATGGTCCGCAACGGGGAGTTCAAACGACTCCTGAGGTACAAGCTGCCCTTCGTGCTCGGCCACGACGTCGCTGGCGTCGTGACGAAGGTCGGGTCCGCCGTGCGCGACGTGGCCGTCGGCGACGAGGTCTACGCACGTCCCCGCGACCTTCGGATCGGAGGCTTCGCCGAGTTCATTGCGATCGACCAGGACGACGTCTCGCCCAAGCCGGAGTCACTCACCCTCCGCGAGGCGGCCGCGGTTCCGCTGGTGGCCTTGGCCTCCTGGCAGATCCTCGTCGACCGTGCCCATGTGAAGCCGGGCCAGAAGGTGCTCATCCACGCCGGTGCCGGTGGCCTCGGATCGACGGCCATCCAGCTCGCCAAGCACCTCGGTGCCACGGTGGCGACGACGACGAACACCCGCACCAAGGAATTGGTCAGGAGCCTCGGCGCCGACATCGTCGTCGACTACACCAAGGAGGACTTCTCGAAGGTGCTGTGCGGCTACGACCTGGTGCTGGACTCCCTGGGCGGGGCGAACCTCGAGAAGTCGCTGACCGTACTGAAACCGGACGGCCTGGCCATCGGTGTCGCCGGCCCGCCGGACGCCGGTTTCGCCAGACAACTCGGCGCCCCCTCGTTCATGGGCGTGGCCATGAACGCGCTCAGCCGCAAGGTGCGCAAGCAGGCCAAGGCCCTGGGCGTGCGCTATCAGTTCTTCTTCATGCAGGCCAGCGGCTCCCAGCTCCGTGAACTCGGCGCCCTGTACGACAACGGACGGCTCCGCCCGGTCATCGACCGAACTTTCCCCTTCGACCAGACGCTCGAGGCGATGGCGTACGTCGAGCAGGGGCGTACCACGGCCGGGAAGGTCGTGATCTCGATGGCGCCCGGCAACGACTGAATCGGGCTGGCCGCAGAGAAGGCGTGGCGGTGCTCCAGACGCCGTTCGCCTACCATTGGAGTTCGTTCGTAATCCAATATGATGGCGAAGCTGGCGGAGGGCAGGCGTCCCTTCCGGCGTACAAAGGAGCGAGCGCGTGGTGCGTTACGGGAAAGAGCACAAGCAGACGACCCGGCAGCGGATCATCGAAACCGCCGGCCGCCGGTTCAAGAAGGACGGTATCGACGGCTCGGGCATCTCGACGCTGATGGTGGACGCCGGACTGACCAACGGCGCCTTCTACGGCCACTTCGAAACCAAGGACGATCTCGTGGCCGCCGCGGTCGCGGACCAATTGCGCGCGCAGTACGCGAACGTCATCGAGCAGGCGGCCCCCGGGATCGCCGGACTCGAGCAGATCGTACGGTGGTATCTGTCGCCCCAGCACCGCGACAGTCCCGACGACGGCTGCCCCTCCGCCGCACTCCTCGATGAGATAGGGCGCTGCGCGGACGAGACCAAGCAGGCGTACACCGACGGCGTGCTCGCCGTCATCGACGGTATCGCCGCTCGCCTGGCGCCTGCCGATCCGCGCTCGGTGCGCACGAAGACCCTCAGCGTCTACGCCATGATGGTCGGGACGCTGCAGCTCTCCCGCGCCCTGGCCGACCGGCGACTCTCCGACGAACTCCTCGAAGAGGGCATCCGCAACGCCCTCACTCTGCTCGGCGCACAGGAGTCCCGCTGACACGCCGCAGCACCACGCGGCAGCCCCGCCGTGCCGCCTGCACGGCGGGCACGCTCCCGGTACCCGGCTACGGCTGACGGACAGGCGGCTCGTCATGCCGTACGCGTGCCGGTGGGGGACGACGGGTCGCCCATCGCCTACCGGGTCCGTGACCTCGTTCCCGGGAAGCACAGCAACATCGGCAAGCTCGTCCCAGCGTTGACGGGCGAACATGATGCTCCCCAAGCCCGGAGGGAGAACGGTGCGGTGGAGATCATGGCCGCTGACCTCGCCCGATCGGTTTGCGCCAGTCTTCACCAGCCGATCGAGACGCAGTTCGCGCAGTTCCTGCCCTATAGGGCTGGGTAGCAGGATCAAGCGTGACCGGCAGATACGCTGTGCCACCTGCTATGCCAGCACCGCACCGCTCACCTGCCGCAGGGCACATTGGAGCTCCTACTTCGACAAGCGAACAACAGCGAGCACGGGAACCGCTCGGACATGGTCCCTAGGGCAGGGCCAGCGAGGCCCCGCCACACATCATGAGGTGTTGGCCTGTGATCGCGCCGGCGTCGGGGCCGAGGAGGAACGAGACTAGGCCGGCTACCTCATCCGGGCGGATGAGCCGGCCCAGCGGAGGCGTCTTGGGCGGTATATCGGACCGGGCCGGGTCTTTCAGCATGGGGGTATCGGTCGGGCCTGGCGCAACGACGTTCACGGTGATCGCGTGGGGTAGCAATTCGATGGCCCACGACCGGCATAGCCCAAGCAGGGCGGCCTTTGTGGCGGCGTAGTGGCTCTTGCCGGCGGCTCCCTGCATTGTCCGGCTGCCGAGCAGAACAATTCGGCCGCCAGCCACGAGCTGTCCGCTTAACGCGTTGACGACGTAGCTAGCCGCGGCGACGTTCACCTGCCACATCGCTGCGCCATCTGCCATGTTCAGCGCACCAAGCTTTGCGGTGCGCTGAAGTCCTGCGGAGTGGATGATGGCGTCGATGTCGCCGGTCACCGTCGCGAGGGCCTGACCGACGGCTTCCACGTCGCTGAGGTCCACGCACAGCCAGGACAGTCTGGAGCTGGCGGATCCGCCGGTTTGGGCGGGCGGGTGGATGGTGCTCGGTGACGGGCGTCGAGATACTCCGGTGACATGCCAGCCCTCGTTGAGCAACCGATGTGCCACAGCGAGGCCAATGCCTGAGCTCGCTCCGGTTATGACGGCGTGCTTGGCGGCGACGGTCGTGGTTGTCACTTGTGGATCGCTCGCGCGTGAGGTCTGTGCGTCCTCAGGGATCGCGGTTGGCAGGCTGGCTCGTTGTAATGTTCAGCTGGTTGGTGCCCGGCCACGGCCGGGTCGTCGAGGGAGCCGCCGCCACGTTGGCACCTGGACGGTGCAGGCCGACTCCTACCGCCCTACGTAGGTGCTACTCCCGTCAGGAGCCTTCTTCCAAAGCTCATACCAGTTCCAGAGCAGCCGCATCTCCTCTGGGATGGTGCTGTGGCCGCGGCCCTTCGTGACGCCGTAGCGCACCACGTTCACGCCGTCGGCGTTGTTCCACTTGTAGATGAGGTAGCGGCCGTTCGTCTCTTCCGACGCGGGTTTCAGCACCCTTTGCACGCTCTGTCACCGTTTGAGGGTGCGGAGCTCCTCCACCGCTTCCCGCCGACCTTCGAGCGCACCCTGGAACGCGTTGTAGAGGTCGCGGATCCCACGCGCGCCCTGCGGGTAGTCGATGCCCGCCTTGCGGCAGCGCCTCGTTCACGGCGTCCAGCTCGGCACGCAGGCGCGCCAACTCGGCTTCGTGCGCGGCCGGCCTCGCCGCGAACGCGAACGCCGCCGCGAAGGACGCCCGTGACCTCCTCGGGAAGGCCGTTTGGACGCTCCACTACCGGCACAAGGCCAAGGGGTGGAACAAGCAGAAGGCGTCCAAGAACACCGGCGTTGGTGCCTCCTCCCTGTTCCCGACCGGCGGGCCTGTCACGCAGTCCGACGAGGAGATCGCCGAGCAGCTCTCCGACTGGGACGTGAACACCGCGCTTGCCAAGCGCGACGAGGCCGCGAAGGAGCTCAAAGCCAAGCGCGCACTCGCTGACGCGGTCCGGGAGATCCGGCGGCAGGACATCGCCGCCCTCTACCAGGGCCACCTGGACGGCAGGCAGTGGGAGATCGCCGAAATCGGCGCCGAGTACAAGCTCGACCTGACCATGGTGTCGGGCGACATCAAGGCGCAGGGCGTCGAACTGCGCCCGTCGCAGCGGCGCAAGGTGGCCGACGCGGCCGCCGAGCAGCCGATCGAAGTCGGCCCCATCGCCCGGATGCTCGGCGTATCGCGCGTCGCGCTCCAGAACCGCATCCGCTACTGGGGCAAGCCGGAGCAGGCAGACAAGCCGAACGCGTTCCCCGCGGACGCCGACGCCGGCTGATGAGCCGGGCGGCGATGCCGTACAGCCAGGGCCGCTGCGTCGGGATGGCTCGGGTCGTAGCGGTGGCGGCGCCGGAAAGCGGCCAGGAAGGTGTCGGAGACGATGTCGTCGGCCAGGGAGGGGCCCAGCCGCCTGGCGACATACCTCCGCATGGCGGTCGAAGAGGTCGGCGAAGTCCTCCGGAACGCGCTCCGAGCGCCGTATCAGCTCGGCGTCGTCGGTTCTGCCGAATTCTTCGGCGATCACATGGTGCTCCTGTCCGTACGCACTGGTTGTCAGCTTTCGCCCGTACGGCTGGCGCGAGTTCGCGTTCTAGGATGTGATCTGCGTCACGTGGAGTCAGCTTCCAGGTGGTGTGGCCGGAACACCGCAGCCAGGCACACGATGTCGTCCTCAAGCGACTCGGCGACGCGGCAGCCGTGATCACCTACAAGGTGATGAGCGCCATGGGCGAGGAAACGCAGTCCTGGTACGCGTCGACGGCCTACGGTCGGACCCCCGACGGCTGGCGCGCCGTCCTGCGCCACGAGACATGGATCTGCTAGCCCTGCCTTCCGTACGTGGCCGATCTTCATGCGGGCTTACCGCCCCAGCGTCTCATCTACCGAAAGCCTGTGGCGGTCAGGCATGTCCACGCGGCAGCATTGTCCACAATGCAGGAATCGCGTATCACCATACGAGATGGATGGTAGCTGCCATGGATCAGCTGAACGCGCCGGATGCCGACCTGCCCGAGCAGGACCGGCAAGCCCTCGCCGGCCTGATCAACCAGTGCACGCAGGAGGAAACCGACCCCGAGCGGCAGCTGACCGCCTGGGAAACGCCCGAAACCCTGGGCCTCCTAGCCTGAGGGCATCACTGCACATCAAGACCCCGCCCGGCACGATTGACGCTCTTGACCTCAAGCAAACTTAAGGTTCTATCGTCCATCGTCATGAGCACAACGAACATTGCCGACCAGACGAGCCAGACCGACATCGAAGCGATCAAGCAGGTGGTGGCCGCAGTTGAGCACTCCCAGAACAATGAACTCCCTGACGAGTTCGTTGCTCTGTTCCGAGCCGACGCGATCTGGACAACAGGCCACGGCAAGCGCCTCTTCGGCCGTGATGCGATCTCGACGTTCACGCACCAGGTGCTTCCCGGAGGGATGCAGGACACCACGGTCACGTTCGAGGTCGAACACGTGCTGTTCGTCCGTCCCGACGTCGCAGCCGTGAAGGTGCGCCAGGTCTATCGGAACCCCGACGGGACGGAGGAGGTGGGCACGCCACTGTTCGTCATGGCAAAGGAGGACGGGCAGTGGCGCCTGACCGCCTGCCAGAACACCAGCGTGCTCAGCAGCGACTGACCGCATTCGACCGCGACACACCTCCAGCCACAAGACGCGCACCAAGCCGCCAACCCGCACATCAAGACCCCGTCCGGCACCCACGTCCGGCGGGGTCTTTTCACGCGGCTGATGGACCTCTCGACGACCTCCTGGCGCGACAGCCGCGGCTGACAACTTGATCGTCATCCACTACTCTGCTGGAAGCTGCGATCACGACAGATGTTGGTTGGGTAAGAGAAGGCCGAATCCGTGCAGGCGAATACCGTCACGGGCGAGCTCTTCGATGACGAGCGTCATCTGGAAGAAGCTGAGCATGCTGCCCGAGCGCTTGCACAGCGAGCCCATGCCGACCAGGGAATGCGCGGCCAGATCCACGCCGGCCTCAGCCCACATCTGGCGATGGCGGAGGTACTCCCCGGAGGTACGGCCCTGCAAGACCGGCATCCACGGTACGCGGGGCGCCAGCGACCGCAGGCGCAGATAGGACTCAATCGTCCACTCCTGATGCGCCCGTACGTAGTCCGGCAGAAACCGCACCGGTCCCCGAAGCGCGATGATGCGCGATTCGGTGGCGGCGAGGACCTCATCCTCGGTCGGCCAGTCCTGCACGGCCGCGGCCTTGAGCCGGCCGATGCGGCGCATCCACCGGTCGGCCTCGGCGGCGTACTGCTCGGCGGGGATGACCCAGGTACCGTTGCGCTGCAGATGCTGGTAGGCGTCGCTGTCGAGAATCCATCCGCGCCGGGCTCTGGGCAACTTGCGCACCAGGCGTGCGAGCCGGGCGCGGGTGACCAGCTGCGGGAAGTCCTGAGTGGCAAGCCAGGACGGTTCGGGAGAACTGATGTGCATGAGGGGAGCGATGCCGGGCCCGGGGTCCGGCGGAGCGATCCACTCCTCCGGGGGCAGGTCGAGTCCCTGCCCGTCGTTCTTGAGATTGGTTGACAGGTCACGACCCCGATCTGCTGGGCCGCGTCTCGGCTCGCAGGCAATCGGATCGCCACAGGTAGTTCGACCAGCTGTTCTGAGTCAGCCAGTACTCGATCGCCGCGGCGACGCGGGCCAGCAGCATCCAGCCGAGCCGCGCCGTGGACGCGGAGGTGACCTGTTCGACCTTGGGTGCGCCGACCAGGTCTTTGTAAAACTGCTTGCGGTGAATTGCGCCGAACAGGTCGCTCAGCGGCTCAGGCATCTCCACGGCCAGCAGCCGGGTGACCGCGCGCAGCACGACCTGTCCAGGGTCGGTGCGGGAGGCCAGGCGCTGCTTGAGCCACTCCTGACGCAGTTCGCCGCTGGTGCCCCAGGCGATGTTGCCTTCGCGGACGAGTTTGACCGGCACCTTGGGCTTCTCGGCAGACTTCGGCGGCACGTAGTCGTGGCTTTCTGGGCATGTGCAGTAGAAGGTGGCGCGGGTCTTGGAAGGGAAGCAGGCGCCGTTACCGGAGCAGGAGGCGTGCGTTTCCTCGCTCATCGCACGGCCGTCGGCGTTCGCATCGCCGAGTAGGTCAACGGTCGCGGCGTGCCGTGCAGAGCCCGCCAGACTGGCTGATCCCGCTCCGGCAGCCCATGCTCGTCGAGGTAGAGGGCCAGGTAGCCGAAGGCCTCCGGGGACGCGGGGATCTCCTGCAGCACATGCGACCCCTTCGAGGTGACCCAGATCCGCATGCCCGCCCAGTCCACGTGATCTAACCGCAGCTCCAGCAACTCGCTGGCTCTGGCTCCGCCAGAGACGTAGAAGGCCAGCAGCGCCCGGTCGCGGTCACAGGTCATCGCCTCGAACAACTCGGCCCACAAGGGGTCGGGGATGGATCGCGGCGCCTGCTCGACGACCTTCTGCCGCAGCCTCGCCCGGGGCGCGAGCCGGTGGGGCTCCAGCGGGTTGCGGTGCGCGAGCAACGCCCGCCGCCCTTGCTGATCCGGCACCGGATTGCTCGCAGGACCGCGTCCATAGTGAGCGTGAAAGGCGTAGAAGCCCGACAGTACCGACAGCGTGTGGTTGATCGTCGATGCCGCGTACCCTCCTGGCAGCGCCGCCTTGCCCGTACGCAGGTTGACCGTCCCGGGCCGCAGCTTCGAGGTGCGCCGACGCTGCGGATTGCGCGCCGTACGCAGCCAGCCCACCAGCACGGTCACCTCCGCGCTCGTGGCCTGTGCCCAGCCGACGCCCAGGACATCGAGCAGCCGCCACCAGCGCAGCAGATCGTGGGCGTAGGACCGGCACGTCAACGGGCTCGCATCACTGAGCGCGAGATCCCGCAGGTACTTGCTGATGGGCTCGACCTCGGCCTCCCGGGCATCGACGACGAGATAGGGCAGCGATGACCGGCCCCCGGCACGAACCTCGCCGACTCGAGGAAGGTCCATGCGCCCTTCCAACAGAGCCGTACGAACGTCGTCCATGAACTGCTCTCCTCTCCTGGTACCCCTGTGAAGGGTGGGATAGAAGTGCAGTTAACAGGGAGAAGAGGTCCTTGTTCGCGCTGTTCCAGTTCTCCACGACCTGCGAGCCCTCGTGGATCTCCTGCCGCAACTCGGCGTCGGCGAGCTAGTCGCAGACGAACCATGTACGCACCGCCCGGCCCATCTCCTCGATCACCTGGTAGGTGGGGTGCTCCGGGTCGCCGCGGGTGAAGCGGCGCGGGACCTGCCGCGCCGGCGGCCCCGCTCACGGGTGATCATCCCGACGCCATGTCCCTCGGGTAGCCGGTGGACTAGGCCGGGCCGCTCGCGCGGATCGCGGCCGGGCCGTGGCCGTACCAGCGGTGGATGGCTCGCCGCAGCGCCCGGGAGTCGGTGAAGCCGACCCGCGCGGCGATGGACTCCACGCTGAGCGAGGTCTCCCGCAGCAGGCGGTCCACCCGGCGTTGCCGAAGCCTTTCCAGCTCTTCGCGCCAGGTGGTGCCCTCTTCGCGCAGGCGGCGCTGGAGGGTCCGCGGGCTCATGGCCAGCCGTCCGGCCACCTGGTCAAGGCCCGGCGGGCCGCTCGCGACCGCGGACTCCAGAACGGCGTGGAAGCGGTCGAGCCAGCCCAGCACCGGGCGGGCGGCCGCGGTGGACAGCCGCGCGTGGTCGTCCAGGATCGCGGCGAGCGCGGGGTCGGCGCGCGGCAGGGGAGCGTCCATGTCCGCCTCGGCGAACGTGATCGATGGATGGTCGGCCTCGAACTCGATGTCGCTGGTGCCGTACAGCTCGACGAGACGCCTGACGTCGGCGGGCGGGCGGTGCGGCAGCCGTACGCGCACCGGTGTGAGCTGTCGCCCGGCTGCCAGGCTCGTCAGCGTGAGCAGCATGTACGGCACGAACTCCGCGATCATCGGGTATTCCGGGTGGTCGCGGTAGGGGCCTTGCCAGCCCGCTGTCGTTCCGCCGCCGTCGTCGCGGGTCACGAGGAGCCGGTCGGCGGGGTCGGCGATGGCCGTGAAGTGGCGGCTGGAGACGCGGAGCGCGTCGCCGAGGGTGCCGGAGACGGAGAACAGGTAGTCCCACACACCCAGCGAGCCCGGCCGCCACAGCTCCATGACCCGCTTGCTGCCGCCCGCCTCCCAGGCCGGGCTGGAGATCACTTCCCAGACCCGCAGGCAGGTCGCGGTGGGGATGCGGATCCCGTTCTCGTCCAGTACGGCGAGGCCGGGCACGCCGGCGAGGCGCGACCGATCCAGGCCCGCGGCGAGGCCCGCGCGGACCAGTAAGCGGGTCAGATGGGGGGAGACGGTGCCTTTCACGGTGTCTGCCACCGCGCCGTCTCGCATCGTGTCGTTCACCATCAACGGCCTGTTCTCCCGGGGCGGCGATGACCCTTTTAGCGTGACATATCGGATTGGCGCCTTCGGCCCACCTGGTGGCGCCTTCAGCCCTCCTGACGGAGAGCGCGGAATCCTACCTTCAGGGTCAGGCAGGTGAACCGATCCGAGAGGAAACGCGATGGAGAACACGCTGTTCGACTACAGCCCGATCGTCGGACGCGACCCGATCCACTGGCCGGGCGGCGCCCGCGTCGCCTTCTACGTGGGCCTGAACGTTGAGCACTTCACGATCGACCGCCCCTCCACCAGCATCAACGAAGCGACCGCGGCGCTGGTGCCGGATCCGCTGAACTACGGCTGGCGCGACTACGGGCCGAGGGTGGCGATCTGGCGCGTGATGGAGATCCTCGACCGGTACGGGCTCCGGGCGAGCACGTTGCTCAACGCCGACGTGTGCGAGCGGTACCCCCAGATCATCGAGGCGGGCAACGCCCGCGGCTGGGCCTGGCTTGCCCACGGCAAGAACAACTCCACGCTCCAGGCCGACGTCGACGACGAGCGCGCCTACCTGAGCGAGGTGGTGGAGACCATTCAGAAGGCCACCGGGCAGCGGCCGCGCGGCTGGCTCGGTCCCGCGCTCACCGAGACGTTCCAGACGCCGTCCCTGCTCGCCGAGCTCGGCCTGAGCTACGTACTGGACTGGACCAACGACGACCAGCCGTACCGGCTGAACGTCCCGGGGATGCTGAGCGTGCCGTACTCGCTCGAACTCAACGACCTGGGCATTTTCACGATGCACGGCATGAGCGGCGACGACTTCGTGCGACTGGTCAAGGACCAGTTCGACCAGCTCTATGCCGAGTCCGCCGACAGCGGGCGGGTCATGGCGTTGGCGCTGCACCCGTTCGTGATCGGCCAGGCGTTCCGCGCGAAATACCTCGGACAGGCCCTTGAGTACGTCGCCGGCCACCCCGGTGTGTGGCTGACGACGAGCGATGACATCGCCGAGCACTACGCGAGCACGTAGGCTGCCGGGATGGCCAAGGCTGACGAACGGGCGGAATTGCCGCCGAGGTGGGTGGCGGGTCGGGGGCGTGGCTGGTACCGAGGTGACTGCCACGTGCACTCGACGTATTCGAACGGCGGAGAGCTGACGCCGGAGCAGCTCTCGGCCGGTGCCCGTGAGGCCGGGCTGGACTTCATCGCGACCACCGAGCACAACACACCCGCCGCGCACGCCGCCTGGGGTTCGCACGCCGCCGGTCTGCTGGTGGTCCTGGGCCAGGAGGTGACCACACAGACCGGGCACTGGCTGGCGCTCGGCATCGACCCGGGGCAGGTGGTCGACTGGCGATACGGCTTACGCGACGACGTGGTCGACCGGCAACTGGACCAGGTACGTCAAGCCGGTGGGCTGTGCGTGGCGGCCCACCCGCACGCGCCGTACCCCTCCGGCGTGTTCATGTATCCGTTCCAGAAGGTCGACGTGGTCGAGGTGTGGAACGGGCTGTGGGCCTCGGACCTGCCCTGGAACGCCGACAACGAGGCAGCGCTGGCCGAGTGGGGCCGCGGCCTGGCCGCCGACATCCACGGCGGGCGATGGCGGCCCGCGATGGGAAACAGCGACACCCATCTGGAGGGCCAGATCGGCACACCGCACACCGTCGTGCTGGCCGAGGAACTGACTACGGACGCGGTCCTCGCCGGCATCCGGGCCGGCCGCAGCTGGATCGCCGAGTCGGCCGCCATCGAACTGTCGCTCACGGTCTCCGCCGGTGATCGCAGCGCCGGGATAGGTGAGCGGCTGAAGACCGGCGACGAGCCGGCGCTGGTACGGGTGGACGTACGCGGGGTGCCGTCCGGGACCATCACCTTTCACACCGATCGCGGCAAGGCGCACCGCGAATCGGTGCCCGGATCGGGCACCGTGGAGTGGCGCACCAGCGCGGCGGAATCGGCGTTCGTCCGCATCGAAGTACGCCACGCCGCAGGACACATGGCGGCGCTCAGCAACCCGATCATTCTCAGCTAGCCCTTCGCCAGGGCCGCGAGGAGGCGGTCCTCGGTCACCTCGGCGCCGTTGAGCTGCGCGCTGATCGCGCCGTCGCGCAGCACCACCACGCTGTCGCAGTTGCCCGCCAGTTCGGCCACGTCCGAGGAGATCAGCAGGATGGCCAGCCCGTCCACGGCCAGCTCGTCGAGCAGCGCCTGCATCTCCAGCTTGGTGGCCACGTCGACGCCGCGGGTCGGCTCGTCGAGCAGCAACACCTTGGGGTGCATGGCCAGCCAGCGGGCCAGCAGCACCTTCTGCTGGTTGCCGCCCGACAGCTCGCCCGCGGGCTGGCGCGGCGAGACGGCCTTGATGCCGAGCCGCTTCATGAACGTCTCGACGATGCCGTCGATCTGCGCGTCGGAGACGATCCCGGCCCGGGACAGCCGGGGGAGCGCGGCCAGCGCGATGTTGTCGCGTACCGACAGCGTGGGGACGATGCCCTCGGTCTTCCTGTTCTCGGGGACGAGGCCGACGCCGGCGCGGATGGCGCTCCTGATCGACCACTTGCGGGCCGCCGCGCCGGCCACGGTCACCTGGCCCGCGTCCACCGGCATGACACCGGCGATCGCCCTGGCCGTCTCGCTGCGCCCGGCGCCGAGCAGGCCGCCGAGGCCGACGACCTCGCCCGCGCGCACCGCCAAGGACACGCCGTCGAGCACGTGGTGGCGGGTGAGCCCCTTCGCCTCCAGCACCGGCTCGTCGCCCGGCTCGTCCGGCTCGCCGGGCTCGATCGCCTCCTGCACCGGGTGGAACGGCCGGCCGAGCATGAGCGACACCAGCCGGAGGCGATCCAGCCCGGTCAGCGGGCCGGTGTGCACGACGCGGCCGTCACGCAGCACGGTGACGTGGTCGCAGACCTCGTACAGCTCCTCCAGCCGATGCGTGACGTAGACGACTGAGCGGCCCTCGTCGCGCAGCCGGGCCACCGCGCCGAACAGCGTCTCCAGCTCGGCATGCTCCAGCGCGGAGGTGGGCTCGTCCATGATGACCAGCCGGGCGTCGGCGGTGGCCGCCCTGGCCAGCGCCACGAGCTGCCTGGCCCCCTCGCCCAGCGTGCCCAGGGGTTTGCGGACGTCGGTCCGCAGGCCGTACTCGGCCAGGACCTGCTGGGCGCGGGCGTTGGCGGCCCCGAAGTCGATCAGCCCGAGGCGGCCGCGCGGCTCCCTGCCGAGCAGCAGGTTGCGGGCGATGCTCATGGTCGGGACCAGGTTCGTCTCCTGGTGGATGGTGGCGATGCCGGCCCGCCTGGCCTCGGCCGGGCTGCCGAACCTGACGGGCTCGTCCAGGTAACGCAGCTGGCCCGCGTCCGGCTGGTAGACGCCGGAGAGCACCTTGACCAGGGTGGACTTGCCGGCGCCGTTGCCGCCGATCAGCGCGTGCACCTCGCCGGGGCGCACGGAGAGCGTGACATGGTCGAGCGCGGTCACGCCCTGGAACGACTTGAGAACACCGGCCACCTGCAACACGCTTGCCTCCGCCTCGATCGTGGTCGCGGAAGGAAACAATCCAGTAACAGAAATGTCACATTCGATCAGATACGGGCGATATGTAGCCGGGCGCCCCTGCCGCTCAGCTCGTCGAGCACGTCGCCCGGCGCGCCCTCGTCGGTGACCAGGTGCCCGATCTGCTCGGGGGCGACGGTCTGCACCATCGTGTCGACGCCGATCTTGGTGTGGTCGGCCAGCACCACGACCTCCTCGGCGGCCGCGGCCAGCGCCCGGTCGACGCCCGCCACCTGCATGTTCGGGGTGGACAGGCCGCGTTCGGCGGTGAGCCCGTTGCCGGAGACGAACGCCCGGCGCACCCGCAGCCCGGACAGAGAGTGCTCGGCCGCGCTGCCCACCAGGGCCAGGATCGAGCCGCGCAGTGTGCCGCCGGTCAGCATCACCTCGATCCGCGGCGAGCCGGCGAGCACCTGGGCCACCAGCAGGGAGTTGGTCACCACGGCGAGCTCCGCGTGCCTGGTCAGGCGGCGGGCGAACTCCTGCGTGGTGGTGCCGGGACCGACGACAATGGCGTCACCGTCCTCGACCAGCGCCGCGGCGAGGTCGGCGATCGCCGCCTTCTCGGCGGACTCCAGCGAGACCTTGTGCGCGTAGCCCGCCTCGCGCGACAGCTCGCCGGGCAGGGTGGCCCCGCCGTGATGGCGGTTGAGCAGGCCCTCCGACTCCAGCGCGCGCAGGTCGCGGCGGACGGTCACCTCGGAGGAGTGCACGGATTGGGCGAGCTCACGCAAGGACACGGCGCCGTTGGCGCGCACCAGTTCGAGGATGCGCTGCCGGCGTTCCGCGGCGAACACCGGCCGGCGGCCGTCGCTCTGCGTGTCGCTCACATCCCGATCATAGACGAATGCTCAACTCCGGCTCACCTCTGATCATATGAGAACGAATTTGATCGGAAATCTTGACCGGCTCGGTCCAAGGGTGCTTATTTGAGAGCCATACAGGGTCATAACCTGTCCGATCCTGATCGAACGGCATGGCGTACGACACCTCCTTCCATCCCCCAGCGTGAAAGGACACCCTGTGCGAAAGTCACTCGCGGCAATGATCGCCGTGCTGCTGGCCGTGCTCTGGCAGGCTCCCACCCCGGCGGGTGCCGCCGCCGAACGGCATGGGCTGCGCGGCGACTACTACCTCGCCTCGGCGGCCG
This sequence comes from Nonomuraea sp. NPDC049269, assembly GCF_043197155.1. NCBI lineage: Bacteria > Bacillati > Actinomycetota > Actinomycetes > Streptosporangiales > Streptosporangiaceae > Nonomuraea > Nonomuraea sp. NPDC049269. Next base: position 594,298 of record NZ_JBICSO010000001.1, on the reverse strand, counting down.
GCGCGTTCGACTTCGGCGAGCTCAAGGCCAGCGTCGTGGACCCGAGCCTGGAAATGGCCGATCTCAACCCGGCGCTCAAGCTGCTGACCGGCCGGGATGACGACGTCACCGTCCGGTGGACCGGCAAGATCCGGCCCGAGCACTCCGAGACGTACACGTTCTCGATCATCGGCGACAACGGCTTCCGGCTCTGGGTGGACGGCAAGGCCGTCATCGACCACTGGGTGGACGACTGGGACCGGGAGCAGGTGGGCACGCCCATCGCGCTGGAGGCGGGCAAGGACTACGACATCAAGGTCGAGTACTTCGAGCACTTCGGCGGGGCGAACCTGCACCTGCGCTGGCAGAGCGCCAGCCAGCCGAAGGTGGCCGTGCCGTCCGAGGCGTTCACGCCGCCGGACGGGTTCGACCCGCCCGGGCCCAGCGAGGCGAAGGTCGGTGCGACGGGTGACCTGGCCACGCTGACGTTCGCCAAGGCGCTCGCCCCGCTGCCGGCCGACCTGACCGACCACCTGGTCCTCACCGTCGCCGGCACCAAATGGCCCGTAGCCTCCGTAGCCCTGAAAAATCGGGACACGGTGGTGCTTAAGCTGAAATATCCGGTTCCGGCCAAGGCGGGGAGCACGCTGCGCGCCGCCTACGACGGCACCGGTCTCTCCTTCGCCGACGGCACCCCCGTCGCCGCGTTCCCCTACGCCTTCGTCGTCAACGAGTCCGCCTACATCCTCAAGACCCGCTGGTCCAAGGACGTGAACCCGGCGAACCCGCTGCCCGAGTACCCGCGCCCCCAACTGGTCAGGGACAGGTGGCGCAGCCTCAACGGCACCTGGCAGTTCGCCGCCGCCAAGCCGGGCGAGGCCGTCCCCACCGGCCGTGACCTGGCCGAGCGGATCGTCGTGCCGTACCCGGTGGAGTCGCAGCTGTCCGGCATCGGCCGGCACGAGGACCGCATGTGGTACCGCAGGACGTTCGAGGTGCCCCGCTCGTGGAGCGGCGAGCGCCTGCTCCTGCACCTTGACGCGATCGACTGGGACGCCACCATCTACGTGAACGGCAAGCAGGTCGGCGCGCACAAGGGCGGCTACGGCCGGATCACCGCGGACGTGACCGACGCGCTCAAGCGCGGCGGATCCCAGGAGCTCGTCGTCGGCGTCACCGACCCGACCGACAGCGGGCAGCAGCCCATCGGAAAGCAGCGGCTCGACCCGAGCGGCATCTGGTACACCGCCGTCTCCGGCATCTGGCAGACCGTCTGGATGGAGCCCGTCGCCCAGCAGCACATCGACCGCGTCGACACCGTGCCCGACGTCGCGGGCAAGGCGCTGCGCGTCACTGTCCAGGGCTCGGCCGGCACCGCCGTGATCGTGGCCAAGGACGGTCACAAGGTCGTGGGCACGGTCTCCGGGCCCGTCGGCACCGAGCTCCGGCTGCCGGTGCCGAACCCCAAGCTGTGGTCGCCGGACAAGCCGTTCCTGTACGACCTCACGGTCCGGGTGAAGCAGGACGAGATCAAGTCCTATTTCGGGATGCGCACCATCACGCTGGAGAACAACCGGATGCTCCTCAACGGCCGGCCGGTCTTCCAGATGGGCCCGCTCGACCAGGGCTTCTGGCCGGACGGCATCTACACCGCCCCCACCGACGAGGCGCTCAAGTACGACCTCGTGCAGACCAAGAAGCTCGGCTTCAACACCGTGCGCAAGCACACCAAGGTCGAGTCCGACCGCTGGTACTACCACGCCGACAAGCTCGGCCTGCTCGTCTGGCAGGACATGCCCGCCATGTTCAAGACCGGCGACAAGCCGCAGTTCGAGACCGAGCTGCGCGAGCTGGTGGACCAGCACCGCAGCAGCCCGTCGATCATCATGTGGGTGCCCTTCAACGAGGGCTGGGGCCAGTACGACCAGGCCCGCATCGCCGACCTGGTCAAGAGCTGGGACCCCTCCCGCCTGGTCGACAACATGAGCGGCGTCAACTGCTGCGGAGCTCAGGACGGCGGCAACGGCGACGTCCAGGACTTCCACATCTACCCCGGCCCAGGCACCCCCGGAAAGCCCACCGGCACCAGAGCCGTCGTGATCGGCGAGTACGGCGGCCTGGGACTCCCGCTCATCGGCCACACCTGGTCGGGCGGCGGCTGGGGCTACGCGGTCGAACCCGACCCCGAGGCCCTCACCACCCGCTACGTCGACATGGCCAAGGCCCTGCAGAAGCTGCACGCCTGCGACCAGCTCAGCGCGGCGATCTACACCCAGACCACCGACGTCGAGACCGAGCTCAACGGCCTCATGACCTACGACAGAGCCGTCACCAAGACCGACGTCGCCCGGGTCCACGACGCGAACAAGGCGCTCACCGACCAGATCTCCCCGGCTTGCGCCTGATAGGAAGGAACCCCTATGAATCTCCGTACAGCCTGCCTGGCGCTGGCCGTACTCCTCACCGCGTCGGCCTGCGCCAAGTCGGAGGAGCCGCAGAGCGCGCCCGCCGCCACCAGCACGGCCGGGCAGCAGGTCGTGCAGAGCCCCAGCGGCTCGGCGGGACCGACGTGCACGCTCGACCAGTTCGGCGGCAAGAAGTTCGACCTCAAGACGGCCACCGTCGGCTTCTCCCAGTCGGAGAAGGAGGCCAACCCGTTCCGCATCGCCGAGACCAAGTCGATCAAGGATGAGGCGGCCAAGCTGGGCATCGCCAATCTCAAGGTCACCAACGCCCAGTCGCAGTTCTCCAAGCAGATCACCGACGTGCAGCAGCTCATCGCCCAGGGCGTGCAACTGCTGGTCATCGCGCCACTGAACTCCGACGGCTGGGAGCCAGTGCTCCAGCAGGCCGCGGCCAAGAAGGTGCCGATCATCACGGTCGACAGGAAGATCAACGCCAAGGCGTGCAGCGACTACCTGACCTTCATCGGCTCCGACTTCCACGAGCAGGGCAAGCGGGCCGCGGACCGGATGATCGACGCCCTGTCGGGCAAGGGGAAGGTCGCCATCCTGCTCGGCGCGCCCGGCAACAACGTCACCACCGAGCGGACCGACGGCTTCAAGGAGCGGATCGCGGAGAAGGCGCCGGGCATCCAGATCTCCTTCGAGCAGACCGGTGAGTTCGCCCGTGAGAAGGGCCAGCAGGTCACCGAGCAACTCATCCAGTCCAACCCCGACATCAACGGCATCTACGCGGAGAACGACGAGATGGCGCTCGGCGCGGTCACCGCTCTGAAGGGCGCGGGCAAGGAGGCGGGCACCATCAAGATCGTGTCCGTCGACGGCACCCGCAGCGCCGTCCAGGGCATCGCCGACGGCTGGCTGCACTCGGTCATCGAGTCCAACCCCCGCTTCGGGCCGCTCGCCTTCGAGACCGCGCAGAAGTTCCTCGACGGCCAGGCCATCCCCGACAAGGTGGTCATCTCCGACCGCGACTACGACACGTCCAACGCCAAGAACTCCCTCGGTGAGGCGTACTGAGTTGGATGCGGTTCTTGAGGCGAAGGGGATCAGCAAGCGCTTCCCCGGCGTACTCGCTCTCGACGGTGTGCATCTCGCCCTCCTCCCCGGCGAGGTGCACGCCCTCGTGGGGGAGAACGGCGCGGGCAAGTCCACCCTGATCAAGGTCTTCACCGGCGTGTACCATCCCGACGGCGGCGAACTGCGCCACCTCGGCGCGCTCGCCGCCTTCGGCACGCCGCTCGACGCGCAGCGCGCCGGGATCTCCACCATCTACCAGGAGGTCAACCTCGTCCCGATGATGAGCGTCGCCCGCAACCTGCTGCTCGGCCGCGAGCCACGCGGCCGCTTCGGGGTGATCGACGCCACGAGGATGTACGCCGAAGCCGCCCGGATCCTGTCCGGCTACGGCGTCGAGACCGACGTCCGGCGGCCGCTGCGCACGCTCGGCATCGGAGCCCAGCAGATGGTCGCCCTGGCCAGGGCCGTGGCCGTCGACGCCCGCGTGGTCATCATGGACGAGCCGACCTCGTCCCTGGAGCCGCGCGAGGTCGAGACGCTGTTCGGGGTGATCAGGCGGCTGCGCGGCGAGGGCATCGCCGTCATGTACGTCAGCCACCGGCTCGACGAGCTCTACCGGGTGTGCGACCGGGTCACTGTGCTACGCGACGGCCGCGTCGCGCACACCGGGCCGCTCGCGGGGCTCGACCGGCTCAAGCTCATCTCGCTCATGCTGGGCCGCGACCTGAACGAGGTCAAAGCCGGTGGCCTGACCAGGTTCTCCCGTGATCGCCACCGCGCCGCGAACGGCCAGGAGCCACCGGCCGTCGAGGCGCGCGGCCTCACCCGGCGGCACGTCCTGGACGGGATCGACGTGTCCGTACGGCCCGGCGAGGTCGTGGGGCTCGGCGGCCTTCTTGGCGCGGGCCGTACCGAGACCGCCAAGGCCATCGTCGGCGCGATGCCCCTCGACGGCGGGCAGGTGCTCGTGGCCGGGCTGCCGCTGCGCGGCGGCTCCACGACCGCGGCGATCAGGGCGGGCATCAGCCTGCTGCCCGAGGACCGCAAGGCCGAGGGCATCGTCCCGACACTGTCCGTCCGCGAGAACATCGCGCTGGCCGCCCTGCCCGCCCTGGCCAGGGCGGGCGTGGTGTCCGACGCGAAGATCGACCGGATGGTCGAGATCTTCATGCGGCGGCTGCGCATCAAGGCGGCCTCGCCGAACCAGCTGGTGTCGGAGCTGTCCGGCGGCAACCAGCAGAAGGTGCTGCTGGCCCGCTGGCTGGCGGTACGTCCCAAGGTGCTGCTGCTCGACGAGCCCACCCGCGGCATCGACGTGGGCGCCAAGGCCGAGGTGCAGGCGCTGATCGACGAGCTGGCCGAGGAGGGGCTGGGCGTGCTGCTGATCTCCTCCCACCTGGAGGAACTGGTCGAGGGCGCCGACCGCATCCTGGTGCTGCGCGAGGGCGCGGTCGTCGGGGAGCTGACCGGTGACCAGGTGACCGAGGAGAGAATCATGGCGACGATCGCGGAGCAGTCCGATGACTGAACTCACCTCGAAAGCGGTGCCGCGGGCCGACCTCAAACCGCGGGTCTTCGCCTGGGTGCAGGACTACGGCGTGTACGCGGCCGTGCTGGCGCTGCTGCTGTTCAACGTGCTGTTCACGCCGCACTTCCTCGACGCGTCGAACTTCCGCACCCAGTTCGTCCAGGTCACGCCCATCGTGATCGTGTCGCTCGGCATGGCGCTGGTGATCGGCACCCAGGGCATCGACCTGTCCGTCGGCTCGGTCATGGCGCTCGCCGCCGCGCTCGTCGCCCTCTACCTGGGGTACGGCGCGCTGCCCGCGCTGATCGTCGCCGTGATCGGCGGAGCGATCGTCGGCGCGGCTGGCGGGGCCCTGGTCGCCTACGTGGGCGTCCAGCCGATCGTGGCCACGCTGGCGCTGCTCGTCGGTATACGCGGCATCGCGAACGTCCTGGTGCCGCAGCTCGTCGAGTTCCGCAACCCGGACCTGATCGCGTTGGGCAGCAGTTCGGTGGCCGGGATCCCGTTCATCGTGCTGATCGCGGCGGCGCTGACGTTGATCATGCTGTTCGTGGTGCGGCGCACGACGTTCGGCCGGCAGGTCGTCGCGATCGGCGGCAACCGCTCGGCCAGCGAGCTGTCGGGCCTGCCGGTCAAACGGGTGCTGCTGATCGTGTACGTGATCTCCGGGCTGCTCGCCGCGCTGGCCGGGGTGCTGGCGACGGCCCGCCTGCAGGCCAGCGACCCGACGTCGCTCGGCCTGTTCATCGAGCTGTCGGCGATCACCGCGGTCGTGGTCGGCGGCACGCCGCTCACCGGCGGGCGGATCAGGGTGCTCAGCACGGTCATGGGCGCGCTGCTCATGCAACTGCTCGCGGCGACACTGATCAAGCACAACCTGCCGCAGTCGTGGACCCAGATGGTCCAGGCGGTCATCATCCTGGCCGCCGTCTACGCCACCAGGGAGCGTGCGAACCGATGACCTCCGTAGCCTCTGTACGGCGTGAGCAGGTGAGCCGGGTGCTCCAGCAGCACGGGGCGCTCATGGTGCTGGCGATGCTGGTGATCGTGGGCAGCCTGGCCTTCGACTCCTTCGCCACGGCGGGGAACGCGGCCAGTGTGGTGGTCTCGTCGTCGTTCCTGGCGATCATCGCGATCGGGATGACGTTCGTGATCATCAGCGGCGGGATCGACCTGTCGGTGGGGTCGCTGTTCGTGCTGGGCGGGGTACTGGCGGCCTACGGGTCCCAGTACGGCCTGCTCATGGCGCTGGCGTTGCCGTTGGGCGCGTGCGGGGTGGTCGGTCTGTTGCAGGGCCTCGTCATAGCTCGCACCGGCATGGCCCCTTTTATCGTGACATTGGCGGGTTTGTTGGGCGTGCGGGGGTTGATGCTCGCCATTTCGGACGAGGGGGCCACCACCTATTTGGTGAAAAATCCTGCTTTCGCGTCATTGGGGCAGGGGGAGTTGCTCGGCCTGACGTACCCCGTCTACATCACCGCGGTGCTGGCCCTGGTCGCGATGGTGCTGCTGCAGCGGACCGGTTTCGGGCAGAACGTCTACGCGATCGGCGGCAACGAGCAGGCGGCGGCGCTCATGGGCGTGCCCGTGGCGCGTACCAAAGTGGCGGTGTACGTGATGTCGGCCCTGCTGGCGGGCCTCGCGGGCGCGCTGAACGCGGCTCGGCTCTCGTCCGGGGTCACGATCCTTGGCATCGGGCTGGAACTGGACGCGATCGCCGCCGTCGTCATCGGCGGCACCCTGCTGACCGGCGGCGCGGGCGGGATCACCGGGACGGTGGCGGGGGTGCTGCTCCTGGGGGTGATCCAAAGCCTGATCAACCAGGTGGGGAGCCTGACGTCGGCCTTCCAGCAGGTGGTCAGCGGGGCGTTCCTGGCACTGGTGGTGGTGGCGCAGCGGCTGCTGAGCAAGGCGCAGCGACTGTCGTAACGGCTGCCACACCGGCGCGGCCCCTGGGGAGGTGACTTCCCGGGGGCTGTCGCGTTTGGTGGTTCGGCGGGATAACGGGCCGCGTCAGACATTCACTGATGTTTTTTCACCTTTGCTTTCCCTGTCCGGGGAAGTCCTTTTCGGCGTGGCGGCGGGAGGAGATCGATGGCTGCTGTAAGTATTTTTTCAGTCACGCTGGGTCGCCCAGCGGGCAGGCATGGGCCGTCTTCCGGCCAATGGGTTAGCCGCGGTCACGGCCGCGCTCCAAAAGAAACGGTACCTCTATGTTCACGCACACTCCCAAAAGCGACGCCACAGCCATACCGACCCAGCCGGCGCGGCGGCGCTCGGCAAAAGGACTGATGACGCTGGCCGTGGCAGGATCCCTGTCCGTGGCCCTTGCCGGCACCACGACCAACCCAGCCCTCGCGAACGGTCCGACGCCGGACCACAGGCACGACCGCTTCCACCATCTCGAGCACAAACTCCGCAAGCCGGTCCTGGTCGGAGACGGGGGAGGCTGCGAGGCGGGAACCTTCATCAGGGTTCATTCCCTCAGGCCGCACAACTTCTTCATTCCGCGCACCCGCTACACCGACGGTCCCGGCGGCGAGATGACCGTCTCGGTCCACCACGAGTTCGAGGTGCTCGCGTTCGTGGAGGCCGACAAGAACAGGTTCGCCTCAGTCAGAAGGTCAGACGACACCGCGATCGGCAACGTGGTCTCCACTGACGAAATCGTCCGCGCGGTGAACCTCGAGGTCACTCCGCACCTCGAGAAGAGGCACATGATCTTCACGGGCCACGACTACACGCGGACGATCAGCGACGGCAAGTACGGAAACATGTGGTACCGCGTCTTCGGCTACCGCGTCCACTGGGGACAGTGGGCACGGCTCCACAACTGCAGCGAGGTCAGAGTCGGTACCGGCATCGCGAGCATCCCGTCGAGGATCGAAGGCTGGCGATACTGGGAGACCGACCACCCGCAGTTCCGCGGACGGCTGCTCTCCGACAAGTAGGCATCGGGTCGCCCGGGGCACTTCAGCCCCGGGCCCTACGGAGCCAAGTCGACCGCCGGAGAGGCGCCTGGGGGTCAGGCGGCAGCGGCGGCGGATCGCTGGTGTCTCGCGAGATGCGGCGAGTACGTCGCGCCGGTGCTGCCCTACTGTGCGGGGACCGTTGGGGGATCAGGCGGATGTGCTCACGCACTCGCTGGCTGATCGTCGAGAGACGGTCCCCGTTCCTTTTGCTGGACCCAGCCTGACGGGGCCTCTAGTTGTTGTGGGGGTCTTCGGTGGGGAGTGGGATGCCGAAGTGGGTGAACATCGTCTCGAACATCCGGGTGTGCTTGTCGAGCGTGTGCGTGTGTCCGTCCAGGATCTCCGTGTGGGTATCGAGGATCTCTGTGTGGGTGTCCAGGATCTCTCGGTGCTCGGCCAGCGTCCGGCTGTGCTCGTCGAGCTTCACCTCGACTCGGTCGAGTCTCGCGTCGACTTGATCGAGTCTCATCTCCACTTGATCGAGTCTCGCGTCGACTTGGTCGAGTCTCGCATCCACTCGGTCGAGTCTCAGCGTGTGGTTGTTCTGAGTCTCCGCTAGTTGGTCGAGTCTCAGCGTGTGGTTGTTCTGAGTCTCCGCTAGTTGGTCGAGTCTCAGCGTGTGGTTGTTCTGAGTCTCCGCTAGTTGGTCGAGTCTCA
>NZ_JBICSO010000001.1:0-585581 GCF_043197155.1 Nonomuraea sp. NPDC049269 | reverse complement strand
AGCGTGTGGTTGTTCTGAGTCTCCGCCAGTTGGTCGAGTCTCAGCGAGTGCTTGTTCTGAGTCTCCGCCAGTTGGTCGAGTCTCAGCGAGTGCTTGTTCTGAGTCTCCATAATCTTCGACAGTTCTGGGCCGAAGACCTTGATGTCTTCTCGCTGGTTGTCCGTGCGCTCTTCCAGGCGCGCCACCCGGCCGCCCAGATCTTGGAGGGTTGTCATGGCGAGAATCCTAGCGGTGATCATTCCAGCACGCTCCGTTATGAGTCGAGGTCGAGGAGGGCCTCTTTACTCCCTGAGGGATGATCCTGTAACCGCGGGTTGACCGTTGTCATCAGCAGGGTGGAGAGGAAGCTCGCCACGAGCAATCCACCCGCGACCCAGAAGGTCACTTGGACCGCGCTACCCGGCGAGCCCGACCGGACCCCATCGAAATAAACACTACCCAGGACGGCGACGCCGAGCGTCGCGCCGAGTTGCTGGACGGCGTTGAGCAGGCCGGCGGCCGAGCCGATCTCCTGTGGTCTGAGCGGCTTCAGCGCGGTGGTGAAGAACGACGGGGTGAACATCCCGACACCGAGACCCGCGACTCCCAGGGCGCCGAGCAGTGGCGTGGGATAGCCAGTAGAGCCGGCCGCGTGGTACACGGCGACGGCGGCCAGCACGCCGATCGCCAGCGTGGCGAGTCCGGCGAACATCACCCGCCGTCCGTGCCGAGGAACCAGATACGCGCCCGCGACCCAAGAGGACACCGCCAAGCCCACCGACCAAGGCACCATGGTCAGGCCCGCGGTGCGTACATCGGTGCCCAACCCCAGCTGCAGGTGCAGGACCACGACGAACATCAGCCCGGTCGTCACCGCGAAGAACAGGGTGGACGTCACCAGCGCGGCCGGGAAAGCGCGGTGCGCGAACAGGCTGGTCTCCACCAGCGAGCTGCGGCCAAGCCCGGCACTGCGCCGCTGATGCAGGCCGAAACCGGCGATCACGGCCAGCCCGAGGCCGATGGCGCCCCACGTCCCCATCGGCAGGTGCGCTGTGTCGGCACCGATCAGCGGGTAGACGATCAGGGCGGTGCCGAGCATCGCCAGCGCGGTGCCGATGGGGTCAAGGCTCGGTCGCGCCGGCGCGTGGTCCTCGATCAGGAGCGGCGCGACGGCCAGCACGGCGGCAGAGAGCGGGACGTTGACCAGGAACGCTGCCCGCCATGACGAGCCGAACAGATCGGCGTGAGTCAGCACGCCCCCGAGAACGGGCCCGCAGACAGCGGCCAAACCCATGACGGGGCCGATGCTGCCCAGGGCCTTGGACATCTCCTCCCCATCGGACTCCTCCCCATCGAACATCGCGCGGATCAGTCCGATGGTCTGCGGAATGACCGCCGCGGCCGCAGCGCCCTGCACGACGCGGAAGCCGATCAGCATCCCGACCGATGGCGCCAGGGCGCAGGCCACCGAAGCGCCCAGGAATCCAGTGACACCGATCCGAAAGACCCGCCGCCGGCCGGCGATGTCGCCCAGCCGGCCGCCGGTGATCAGCAGCAGGGCGAACGGCAAGGTGTACGCCGTGCTGAACCACTGCATGTCCGCCGCCGACCCACCCAAGTCGGCCCGGATCGCCGGGGTGGCGACCTGCACGATCGTCGAGTCCAGCAGATTCATCGCCTCGGCCAGCAGCAACGCCGCCAGCGCCACCCACCGCCACCGGTAGGCCGCCACCACACGTTCAGACATTCGCATTCCTCTCCAGTGCCGCGAACCCCCGCCGACAGCTCGGCGGGGATCCCAGACTGGAGAAGCCGGGGCCAGTTGTTCCATCTGGAACGTAATGTTGGAGAGTATCTTCCATGACTGCCGGATTTATGAGGGAAATCCCCATGCTCGACGAGGTGGACCGAGGTCTGATCCACGCCCTGCACATTGACGGGCGAGCACCCTTCGGCCGCATCGCCGAGGTGCTCGGTACGTCGACGCAGACCGTGGCCCGCCGCTACCGGCGACTGCGCGCCGAGGCCGCCCTTCGTGTGGTCGGGCTCCCCAACCCGGACCGGGCAGGCCAGAACCAGTGGATGATCCGGCTCACCGCCACTCCGTCCACCGTGCAGGACCTTTCTCAGTCGCTGGCCCGGCGAGCCGATACCTCGTGGGTCAAACTGGCCTCCGGGGGCACGGAGATCTTCGCCGTCATTCACGCGTCAAGCGACACGCAGGCCGTACCCACACTGTTGCTGCACGACATCCCTCGCAGAGCGAGCATCACCGCGGTCTCCGCCCACTGCCTGCTGCACACCTACCTGGGCGGGCCGACCGCGTGGCGAGGACACCTCGAGGCCCTCACCGACCAGCAACAACAGCAGCTCGAACCGCCCCGCGCCACCGACCCGCCGGCCAGTCGATCATCGGCGACCGGTGAGCTGTCTCCTCGACCACCGGCGACTGATACGTCGCCTCTCCGAGCGCCGCTGACGCGTGCCGACCATGATCTGATCGACGCTCTGCGCCAAGACGGCCGGGCCACGCACGCCGACCTCGCCGCGGCTACCGGTGTATCCCAAGCCACGGTGGCCCGCCGCCTCGCCGACCTCCGCGCCAACGGCGCGATCTTCTTCGACGTCGAGATCGCGCCCGCCGTCCTCGGAGCCACCACCCAAGCCCTGCTCTGGATGACCGTCCAACCAGGGCACCTCGACCGCGTCGCGACCACCCTGGCCGGTCACCGTGAACTCGCCCTGGTGGCCGCCACCACCGGCCGGACCAATCTGCTGGCCAACGCCCTCTGCCGCAGCCCCGCCGACCTGCACGATTACCTCACGCACCGGCTGGGCGGCCTCGATGCCATTCACGCGCTCGAAACGGCCCCCGTCCTGCACACCGTCAAGGCAGCGGGCCCGCTGACCCCCGCCGCTTCGTTCGCCCGCGGAAACTGATGATGTGTAGGTCCGAAGCGGTAATTTTACCCACAGGCGCAGTTAAGTCATTCGCAAGAAGCATGTCCATAATTTGGTCATGCCGTCGATGAGTGAGCTGAGAGCAGGAGATCCCGCCGGTCTCGGAGGTTACGAGATCCGCGGACGGCTGGGAGAAGGCGGACAAGGCGTCGTGTACCTGGGCGTCGACGAGCAGGGCGGCCAGGCCGCCATCAAGTGGTTACGTCCGCACCTGGCGGGCGACGCGGTCGCGGCCGAGCGGTTCGCGCGGGAGGCGGCCGTGGCGCAGCGGGTGGCGCCGTTCTGCACGGCGAAGGTGCTGGCGACCGGGGTGCACGAGGAGCGGCCGTTCATCGTCAGCGAGTACGTCGAAGGTCCGCCGCTGCAGCAAGTGGTGGCAGAGGAGGGGCCGCGGGCGGACGCCTCCCTGTACCGGCTGGCCATCGGGACGGTCACCGCGCTGGCGGCCATCCACCAGGCGGGCATCGTGCACCGCGACTTCAGCCCGAACAACGTGCTGCTCGCCGGCGAGGGTCCGCGGGTGATCGACTTCGGCATCGCGAAGGCGCTCGACGCCACCTCGACGATCACGTCCACGCCGGTGGGGACGCCCGCGTTCATGGCTCCGGAGCAGGTTCTGGAGCACCCGGTGGGGCCGCCCGCGGATATGTTCGCGTGGGGGAGCACCATGGTGTTCGCCGCCACCGGCACCGGGCCGTTCGAGGCGGAGTCGGTGCCGCTGATCGTCAACCAGGTCCTCTACGACGAGCCCGATCTGTCCCGGCTCACCGGGCCGCTGCGCGAACTCGTGGCCGCCTGCCTGTCGAAGGACCCCATCCGGCGGCCCACCGCCGAACAGGTGATCATGCGGCTGCTGGAACACCCCACCTCAAACCCCGCCGAACTGGAGCAGGCAGCCGCGGTGGTCAGCGGCTTCTCGCCCCCACCCCCGCCTTCGCCGCAGCCCCAATTCCCGCCCCAGCAGGGGTTCCAGCCCCAGTACCCGCAACCCCAATACGGGCAGCCTCCGTACGCGCAGTCGGGACCGCACCAGCAACCGCCACCACCGCAGGCAGCGCCGCCGTACGCGCAGTCGGGACCGCACGCGCAAGCCCCGCAGGCGGCGCCCCCCTATGGTCCACCACCCCAGAGGCCGCAACCACAGTCGGGAGGACACCCCGAAGGTCCGCAGGCGGCGCACCCGTATGGTCCGCCACCCCAGGGGCCGCAACCACAGTCAGGAGCGCACCAGCAGCCGCAGTGGGTCTCCCCGACCGCGGCGGGGCAGTCTCCGCAGTACGTCGGCCTGCCGGTGCCGCCATCCCGGTCGGGCGGCAAGAAGAGCTACGTGGTGGCGTCGATCGCCGCGGCCGTGGCCATCGTCGCGACCATCGCCGTGGTGGCCGTCGCGCTGATCAATCTGCCCGGCCCGCCGACCCCCACCCCCTCCCCGAGTACGAAGAGCACGTCTCCGGCCCCGGTGGCCATTCCCACCGCGAACCTGGTCACCTCGACGCTCCCCGGCACCGACGCGGTCATCTACGAGAACCCGGGCGACGCCGTCCGGCTCACCACCTACATGGTCCGCGACGCCAAGACCCGGGACTGGATCTATTACGCCCGTGACACGCTGACCGGATCGTTCACGAAATATCCGAACATGTGGGAGAGCATGCTGTCGCCCGACGGCAGGTACCTGGCCCAGCGTGGCAAGAACTTCGTCGACGGCTACGACAGCGTCAAGATCACCGACAAGGTGACGGGTGAGGCGTTCACGGTCAAGACCTCGCGCCAGCCGCTCAGCGCGTACGTGCAGGGCTGGTCGCGTGACAGCGGCCGCCTGCTGTTCAACGTCGGCAATCCGGTGAAGGGCGTGTGGCAGTCGACCGGGTTCGCGATCGTGAACGTCGCCACCAGGCAGGCCACGGTCGCATCCCTCAGAGAGGGCTCGCTGCACGGCATCCGTTACGGCTTCGACCACACCGACACGGGCGTGGTGGCCCTGTCGAACGACACCAAACAGCAGGCGTTGCGCTTCTTCGACGAGAACGGACTCCGGATACGCCGCATCCCGAACGTGGGCCCGGGCATCGCCGACTCGTTGTTCTCGCCGTCGGGCAAGCAGTTCGTCACCAACTGCCCCGGCCTGGGCAGCGGCAACAACTGCGTTTACGACACCCAGACCGGCGCCGAGCTGAAGCGCTTCGAGTCACCCTGCTCCGGCCTGGCCACCTGGTACGACGACAGCCACCTGGTCTGCTGGGTCAGGCCCGACGCGAGCGCGGAGAAGCAGCAGGTGCAGGTGGTCGACTTCACGGGCACCGCGGTGCGCCTGCTGGCCGAGATGCCGACGAACGGCTCGAACATGGACGTGATCTACACCTTCACGCACCGGAACTAGCTCTCGCGCACGCGACCCCTGGGCCGCAGCCGGGTGCCCGGCAGGACGGGCGCGGGGAGCGGGCCGCCGTCGAAGCCCTCGACGGCGCCGAACCCCTCGCCCTCCATCCATTCCTTGCGGAAGGCGACGATCTCGTCGTGGTCGCGGCCGACAAAGTTCCACCACATCACGATCTCCTCGCCGAACGGCTCGCCGCCGATCAGCAGCACCCGTCCGCGCCCGCTCAACCGCAGCCGGGTACGGCCGGGCGGCAGGTAGAGCAGCGGTCCCGCCTCCAGCGGCTCGACCTGTCCGGCGAGCAGCAGCACACCGTGCTCGAATCCCGCATCGAGCGGCACCTCGGCGCTCCCTTCGACGGCCACTTCGGCGCCCACCAGGGGGCTGAAAGTGGTCGCCGGCGAGGTCACGCCGCCGAGCGACCCCATGATCACCGTGGCGGCGAAGCCGGGGCCGGACAGCGCGGGCAGCGCCGCGTGGTGCTCGAACCCGGGCCCGGTCCGCCGGTGCTCACCGGGCAGCGCCACCCACAGTTGCACGCCGTGCAGCAGGGTCTCGCGTGACTCCTCGGAGTGGGAGATGCCGCGTCCGGCGGTCATCAGGTTCAGCTGGCCGGGCCGTACCTCCTGGAGACTGCCGACACTGTCACGGTGCAGCACCTCACCCGCGACCAGCCAGCTCACGGTCTGCAGGCCGGTATGCGGGTGCGGAGGCACCCGCATCGTCGCCACCTCGGGGCCGTATGCGTCCACGAAGCACCACGCGCCGATCATGCGGCGATGCGCGTTGGGCAGCGTCCGGCTCACCGACATGCCTCGCGGACCGCCCAGCGGCACCGCACGCCCGGCGAGCAGCTCGGTCTCCCCGCCACCGGCCTCGACGCCGCAGCGGATCTCGCGGGGGTCCTGTTCCAGGTTGCTCACGTTAAGACTGTACGACTGCGCGGATCAGCTCCCGGCGGGGACCGTGCGGCCGGGGAGCCGAGTTCTCGGCACGGACTGTATGACCTGTATGGACCAGCTCCCGGCGCGGACTGTACGACTGCATGGATCAGTTCTCGGCGGGGGCAGTGGTGCGGCGGCGGATCAGGAGCGACTGCGCGATCCCCACCACGACGACCGCGAGCGGGAAGACGGTGCCGACCAGTAGCCCGGCACGGAGTCCGGAGCCGTCGTCGAGCAGATCACCGTCGGCGACGGCGCCCGCCAGCCACGGTCCCGCCGCCGCGCCCGCGTCGCCGAACATCGCCAGGACCCCGAACATCGCGGCCCCGCCCAACGGGAAGCGCGCGGCCGTCAGGCTGAACGTCCCGGGCCACATCAGGCTGACCGCCAGCCCGCACAGCGCGCACCCGACCAGGCTGAGCACCGGGTCCCGGGCCAGGGCGGCGGCGAGGTAGCAGGCGGTCGCCAGCGCGCCGCAGGCGATCACGGCGGGCAGCAGGGGGATCCGGCTGCCCCAGAGCCCGTAGGCGATCCGGCCGAGCCCCATGAGCACCGCGAACAGGCACGGCCCCGCGAGGTCTCCCCACACCTTGGCCGCGCCCAGCCCCTGCTCCGCGAAGAGCGAGGACCACTGCGACATGGTCAGCTCGGCCGCTCCCGCGCAGAGCATCAGCAGCAGCGCCGCCGCGAACGACGGGGTCCGCAGCAGCGCCCCGAGCCCGGTCCGGTGCTCGTCGGGCACCGTCGCGGGCAGCGGGACCCGCAGGAAGAGCACGAGGCCCCCCAGCGGTACGAAGGCCCACAGCAGCGGCAGCACCTGCCAGGCCGAGTCGCCGATCCAGGCCAGGATCAGCGTCGTGCCCAGCACGACGGCGACCTGACCCCAGCAGTAGAAGGAGTGCAGCAGGCTCATCGTGGCGGCCCGGTGCTCCTTCGGCGCGGGCAGGGCGTCCACCACCGGGCTGACCAGGACTTCCAGCAGCCCGCCGCCGATCCCGTAGACCACGACCGCCACGGCCAGCCCCCAGTAAGGGGACGGCAGCGCCGACGGAGCCACCGCCAGCAGCACCAGCCCGGCCACGCTGAACACGTGCGCCAGCACCAGGGGCACCCGGTAGCCCGTCCGGTCCACCACCTTGACCGCGACCAGGTCGGTGACGAGCTGAGTGGCGAAGTTGAGCAGGACCAGGCGGCCCAGCATCTCGTACGGCACCTGGTAGCGGGTCTGGAAGACGATGAACAGCAGGGGTGCCAGGTTGTTGACGATGGCCTGGGTGATGTACCCGGCGTAGCAGGCCCGCCGGGTGTGTGCGAAGGTGGTCAGCCCAGGGTCTCCCACCAGCCGTCGACGGCCGGGGCGCCGTCGGTGTCCACTGCCTCGCCGGGGCGTGGCACCACGATCTTGACGTCGCGGGCCTTCGCCTCGCGCCACAGCCGCTGCACCGGCTCCGCCCACGGGTGCAGCGCGAGCGTGAAGGTCGCCCAGTGCACCGGCAACAGCAGCTTGCCGCCCAGGTCGAGGTGGGCGTTGATCGCCTCTTCCGGGTTCATGTGAATGTCGGGCCAGGCCGGGCTGTAGGCGCCGATCGGCATCAGCGTCAGGTCAAACGGGCCGTGGGCCGACCCGATGCCCTGATAGCCCTCGAAGTAGCCGGAGTCGCCCGCGTAGAAGACCCGCTTGCTCGCCCCGGCCACGACCCACGAGCCCCACAGCGTGTCGTTGCGGGTGAACATGCGGCCGGAGAAGTGACGGGCGGCTGTCGCGACGAAGCGCAGCCCGGCGACCTCCGCCTCCTCGTCCCAGTCGAGCTCGATGATCCGGTAGGCGGGCACGCCCCATCGTTCCAGGTGGGCGCCGATGCCCAGGGGCACCAGGAACGGCGCCTTCTGTGTCGCGGTGAGCGAGCGCACGGTCGCCATGTCAAGGTGGTCGTAGTGGTCGTGCGAGATCGCGATGGCGTCGATCGGCGGCAACTTGTTGAGCTGGACGGGCAGCGGGTGGTGCCGCTTCGGCCCGACGAGCTGCGACGGCGACGGCCGCCTGCTCCACACCGGGTCGAACAGCACCCGGCGGCCCTCGATCTCGACCAGCGTGGACGCGTGGCCGTACCAGATCGCGCTCAGGCCGGTCGGCGACGGGTCGCCGGTCGGCGGGACGCGCAGCGGGATGGGGCCGCCCGGTCTGCGCTGGTCCCTGTCCTTGGCCAGCTCGCGCAGCAGGCCCGCGGGCGGCGTGGTCATCAGGGTGGTGGACTCCGGCATCGGGTTGTAGAAGGTGCCGTCCTTGAACTGCGGCGAACGCCGCATCCTGGCCACCCGGTCCGGTCCCGAGGTCAAAGGCCGCACGCCCAGCTCGGCGGGTACGTCGCGGAGGGCCCAGCCC
The DNA here is from genome assembly GCF_043197155.1 of Nonomuraea sp. NPDC049269. NCBI lineage: Bacteria > Bacillati > Actinomycetota > Actinomycetes > Streptosporangiales > Streptosporangiaceae > Nonomuraea > Nonomuraea sp. NPDC049269. The sequence continues at coordinate 576,937 of NZ_JBICSO010000001.1, read as the reverse complement.
GCCGCGGCCAAGGCCGCCCCGCCTACGAGGATCCGTCGTGCCGTCCGCATTCCCGCCATCGCTCACACTCCCCTGAAAGTCGGTCCACCAACCTCAACTGATCGCGATATCTCCGATGTTCCCGATTTGGACGATATATCGCGATAGATTCAGACAGTCTTGATCGCTCCGCCATCCATGACGTAGTCCGCGCCGTTGACGCTCGCGGCATGCGGCGAGGCCAGATACGTCACCAAGGTGGCGATCTCTTCCGGTGCGACGAACTTACCCGTCGTCATCCCCGTGCTTGACGGCAGCCCCGCCAGGAGTTGGTGGTGCTCCAGGCCCATCTTGGCCGCGAGAGCCGCGCCGTAGCCGTTGGGGTCCTCCCACATCGAGGTGAGCGACGGGCCGGGGGAGATGGTGTTGACCCGCACCCCCTGAGGTCCGAACTCCTCGGCCAGCGCCTTGCCGAACGCGGTCAGCGCGGCCTTGGCCGTGGTGTAGGTGATCGGACCGGCGTGCGGCATGCGGGCGCCGTTGGAGGAGATGTTGACCACGGCTCCGCCCCGGCGGAGCAGGCTGGGCAGGGCGGCCCTGGTGGCGCGGACCGCGCTGAGGAAGTTGAGCTCGTGGGTCTGGTGCCAATGCTCGTCGCTGAAGCCCAGGAATCCGTCGAGCTGTCCCTCGCCGCCGTCGCCCCCGCCCACGTTGTTGACCAGCAGGTCGAGCTCGCCCAACTCGGCCAGGGCGGTGCCGATCAGCTCGGCCGGGCCTTCGGCGGCGGACAGGTCGACGGCTACCGCCGTCGCGCCGGTCTCCTTCAGCTTGGGCGAGATCGTCCGCGAACCGGCCACGACCCGCATCCCCTCCGCCCGCAGCGCGGCGACGATGGCGAGCCCGAGGCCCCGGCTGGCGCCGGTGACGACGGCGGTCTTGCCGGTGAGGCTCATGTCCATGGCGGTGTGCCCTTCTGTAGTTGCGTCGCTGGTGATGCCGAGAACGTAGCACTTGCAACATCGGTGATGCAACTCTGGAGTGTATGGTCTCACTGTGGAAGCGATTCAGCAGGGACGGGCACTGCGTTCGGACGCCGAACGGACCGTGCGTACGATCCTCGAGGCAGCCGAGCGCGTGCTCAGCAAGAATCCGTCGGCCAGCATGGAGCAGATCGCCGAGGCGGCCGGGGTCGCCCGTACGACCGTGCACCGGCGTTTCGCGTCCCGCGATGCGCTGGTCAGCGCGATGGAGTCGTGGGCCGCCCGGCAGTTCGCGGCGGCCGTCGATTCCGCGAGCTCCGAGACCACGCCGCCGCTGGTCGCGCTCTACCAGGTCACGGCCAGCGTGCTGCGGGTGAAGATCGACTGGGGGTTCACCATGAGCCGCGCGTCGGCGGATCCCGCGGTGGCCCAAGTGCATTCGGCGGTCGAGGAGAAGTGCGACCGGCTGTTCCGCAAGGCGCAGGCCACCGGCCTGCTGCGGGCCGACGTGGATGTGGCGTGGGCCAGGCGCGTCTACTACGCGCTGATCCATGAGGCCGCGCAGAGCCAGGGCGACGACGCCGACGCCTTGGCGACGCTCCTGGTCGACACCCTGCTCCGCGGCGTCGGCACCGACCGGGGCCTGAGTTAGACGGCCGGAGCGCTCACTCTCCAGCGGCTACCGCCTGTCGGCTGCCGGAGGTCGGCAACGGCCGACGGCCAGCACCGGAGAGCGGAGGCCGGGGAGTGGGGAGTGTAGATCGAGTCTGCTGGCGACCGGCGACCGGCGACCGGCGACCGGCGACCGGCGACCGGCGACCGGCGACCGGCCACCGGCCACCGGCGACTGCCGACGGCCAGCGCCGGAGAGCAGAGAGCGGAGACCGGGGAGTGGAGACCGAGTCTGCCGGCGATCGGCGATCGGCGATCGGCGACCGGCCACCGGCGACGGCGACGGCGACGGCCAGCGCCGGAGAGCGAAGAGCGGAGGCCGAGTCTGCTGGCGGCCGACCTCATAGCTCCCGCTAGGTGTCCTTTCCGTCGCCATGAGGCTGGAAGTCGCGGGCCGACCAGATCGCGTGCGAGACCGCCTCGGGATCGGCCACGTCCGACGGCTCCACGTCGAACAGGTGCGTGATCCCGATCCCCGCCTCGTAGCGCGGCCAGCCCGGATCGCCCGTGGTGGCGAAGCGCGTCCAGGCCGTACGGAACTGCTCCGACAGACCTTCCAGATCCGGCGAGCCTCCGGCCATCATCGCCGCGATCGGCCCCGACGTCGTCCCGAACGTGAGCGGCACGTCCAGCCCGTGGCAGGCCCCCAGCATCGGGTCGGGGGCCCAGGTCAGCTCATAGGCGTACGTCGGCCCCGAGTGAACGTCGGCTAACAGTACGCTGGGCATCCTGAAGATCCAGTCCGACATCAGCCGGATGTACAGCTCCTCGTCCGTCACCCCCGGCAGCCCGGCCCGGTAGGCGGCGTCGGCCCCGCCGGGGGCGAGCGCCTTCAGCGCGCCTTCCAGATCCCATTCCCCGCTCATCGCGTGGAAGGTCCGGTATTCGTCTCGGTTGAAGCCCACGATCAGTTCGACGTCGCGGCTCGCCCCGCTTGCCAGCACCTCCCACGGCGTCCCGGGCAGCACCTCCCCATCGACCACCGGCGCGAATGGCATCGCCGAATACGCCATCGCCCCCCAAAGCTCGGCATCGCCGCGGATCTCCTCGTTCGCGACCGCGCTCGCCGCCGCCGTCAGCCCCTCGGGCGTCTTGTCGTACGGCGAGCCGCCCCCGAGCCTGCGCATGATCGACTCGGTGACGCGGGCCGCGTACTCGGAGGAGAAGAACATCCCCGGTACACTCTGCGCGATCGCCCGCCTGAACAGCCCGTCGGCCTGCGGCATCGCCAGCAGCGCCGCCACCGATCCGCCGCCCGCCGACTCGCCGAAGATCGTGACGTTGTCCGGGTCGCCGCCGAACACCGCGATGTTCTCCCGCACCCATCGCAGCGCCGCCACCTGGTCGAGCAGCGCCCGGTTCGCCGGGGCGCCGTCGACGTGGCCGAAGCCCTCCATGCCGACCCGGTAGTTGAACGTGACGACCACCACGCCGCCTCGGGCCAGCCGCGCCCCGTCGTAGTCCGGCCAGTCGGCCGAGCCCAGCCAGTAGGCGCCGCCGTAGATCCACACCATCACCGGCAGCCCGGAACCTCCGAGTTCGGGCGTCCAGACGTTGACGGTGAGGATGTCCAGCCCGTCGGCCGAGCTCCATGGCGCCTGCCCGGGGAACATCGCGGGCTGCGGCGGGCGCGGGCCGTACGAGGTGGCCTCGAAGGTGCCGTCCCACGGGTCCGGGGGCACCGGCGCGGCGAACCGGTGCTCGCCGAACGGGCTCTTCGCGAACGGGATGCCCTTGAAGACCGCGACACCGTCGTCATCGACACCGCTGATCTCGCCGGACGAGATCGTCGTCATGTTGCCCTCCATCGCGATTGATCTTCAGTGCTGTTCGGCGAGGAACGCCGGGTGTTCCACACTCTGCTGGCCGATTCGGTTCATGTGGCCATTCTGAGGTCGGCGAGTCGTTCCAGGTGAGACTCGCGGGTGCCACGGATGGGGGCGCCGGTCCACCACGCGCCCTGCCGGATCAGATTGAACGCGGTGACGCCGGTCATACCGGCACCAACGCCGGTTCTCCTGGCGACAGACCTGGATCGCTTCGTGTGGGAGACGCCACCTGGCCGATGTCGTCCCGCGACCGCAGGGCCAGACAGTCTTTGACGAAGCTCGCCCGCGCGCTCTGGACGGTTTCATCAGGGACTTCATGAACGGCGTGAAGACATGACGGATCTCCTCCGTGCTCTCTGCGGCCAGGCTCCCTCAGCCTCCCCCGCCAACCCAGGAATCATCAACCGGAACAGTCGTCCAAGGGGGAGCTTCTCGGGGTTGCGTACGAGGTGGAGCACGCGACCAGGCCGCCGCCGCCTCACCTTCCGAGGGGTTGTGTCGTCGTACTGGTGAGACGAACACACATCAAGCGAAAGCGACATCATGACCGGCACCCCGACCACTCCCGGCTACACCACGGTCCGCCAGATCGGCCTCGCCCTGGTCACCCTCATGTGGCACTCTCGCCGGCTCTGACCCTACGAGGAGACCCCTCATGAACATCGCTCTGTGGATCATCGCCGGACTGCTGGCCGCTGCCTTCCTGACCAGCGGCGTCATCAAGCTGATCCTGCCCAAGGAGAAGTTCACCGCCACCTCCGTCGGGCCCTGGGCCGAAGACTTCAGCGCCGGCGGCGTCAAGGCCATCGGAGTCATCGAGATCCTGGCCGCGGTGGGCCTGGTCCTGCCCGCCGCGCTCGGCATCGCGCCGGTTCTGGTGCCGCTGATGATCGGCGCGATGATCACGCACCTCCGCCGTCACGAGATCCCGGCAATCGTGGTGAACCTGGCCTATCTCGCCTTGGCCGGCTTCGTGGCGTGGGGCCGCTTCGGCCTCCAGCCCTTCACCGGCTGACCCGGCGCGGCGTCTGGCCACACCCCGGGGGGCGTGCCGCGCCGCGCCGTGCGGACCCTCAGGGGGAGGATCCGCGAACGACGAACAACGCCGGTCCCGGCCAAGCCTGATCTCGAGGAGAACCCAGTCAGGTCAGTAGAACTCGACCGTGTCGACGACGTTCACGAGCGGCTGCCCGTTGAGCAGCCGAGTGGCATTGTCGGCGAACAGCTCGACGACGGCCGCCTCCTCGTCGGCTGCGAGGGCCGCGGTGTGCGGACTGATCAAGACATTGGGCAACGCCCACCCCAACTGGGTGCTGAGCAACCACGACAGGTCGCGTCTCGCCAGCCGGATCGGACCGGACCGCGTCCCCGGCGCACTGGCCCTGCTGCTCACGCTCAAGGGAACGCCGACGCTCTACTACGGCGACGAACTCGGCCTGCCCGACGCCCCGGTCGACGGCAGGCATGCCCGCGACTGCGCCGAACTACGCGCGCCCGGCCTCGGGCTCGGCCGGGACCCACAGCGGATGCCCATGCCGTGGCGCGAGAAGCCGGCGCATGCCGGATTCGCTCCCGATGACGTCGCGACATGGCTCCCCATACCGTCGTGGGCGGGACAGTTCAGCGTCGAGAGCCAGGAACTCAGCCCCCGCTCGGTTCTGTGCCGCGTCAAAGAACTCCTGATGCTCCGGCGCGAGCTGGCCGCCCTGCGCCGAGGCGGCATCACCATGCTTTCCCACCACCCGGACCACCTCGCCTACCTCCGCGGCGGCGGAGAAGACGTGGTTCTTGTGGCGGTGAACCTTTCCGACCGTCATCAGAGGATCGCCTTCAGCGGTACCGGGCGGGCGCTGTGGTCGTCGCACGCGACCGCCGATGAGCGAGACCATCCGGCTGGCGCGGTCGACCTCGCACCGTTCGAGGCGCGCCTCTTCTCGGTGACTTCCGACAAGTGGCCGGTTCCGGTCACGGCATAGGAAACCAGACCTCGGGAGGTTACCGTCGGGAACGTTCCAGCGAGGGAGAGGTAGCCATCCATGGACCCAGGACTGTCCGATTCGCGTGCGGTGCTCAGCAAGCTGATCGAAGTCCGGCAAGCCCTGGCCGGAAGCCGGGTGGCTGTCGATCGCCAGGTCCGGACGAAGCGCCTCAAAGCCATGGACGCGCTGCTCGTCGCCGCGTGCACCACGTACGACCAGGACAAAGACGCGTTCACGTTCGGCGACTTCCTCAGCCAATGGCTGGAGATCAGCCCGATCACGTCGGCGGAGCTGGCCGGTGTCGCCCTGACCGTGGAGGACGGCGACGCGCTGGGGGCCGGCTGGGAGCGCGTGTTCGGTGCCTACCTGCTCGCGCTGCTCGACAGATGGCCCGCCATGAGCCTCACCGACAACCGGGTCCGCGATCGCATACTCGCCGGACTGCGCCGCTGCGCGGTCACCGTTCGCCCCTGCGCCGACGGCGTCGTCAGGTTACGCGCGCTCACTCGCCAGGACCTGTACCAGGACACCGCGCTTCCCGTGCTGACGCGCCGGGTCGTGCAGCTGCTGCTCGGGGGTGGCAACGGGCCGGGGCTGACGTTGTACCGGTATGTCCTGCCGCTGTACGGGCTGCCCGCGGCGTACGCGAACGTGAGCCGGGACATCGAGGGGGAGGGGTACACGACAGACCTCTCCTTCGTGCCCGCACACGAGCGCGACGCCGTCCAATACGCCATCCTGCGGACGACTCAGATGATGCTCAAGGGCGCGCCCCTCGACCTTCGGGGTGCCGTCTGGCCGCTGACCATCCCTGTCCCGGGCGGGTACGCGCGCTACGAGCTGATCACTGACCACGACGGTCGCGTGCGTGCCGAGCGGCTCGGCGACGGCGTGGATCGGCCGCTGCCCGCGTGGCTCTCCCGGGCGCGTACCGTGGACGAGCGCAAGGCATCGCTCAAGCAGACGTTCCAGCTCGGCGGCGTGGGCGATCGGCCACCGGGCGCCAAACGCGCCGAGAAGAAGTGGACCGCCGCCGAACTCGGCCAGGTCGCCTCCGTGCTCGACCGCATCCCGGCAGGCGACCGCGGCGCGCTCACCGGCACGTCGCTCATCCGCGACTTCGCGTTGACCTCCGACGAGGTGGCCAGCTTCCACGGCGGTATGACCCACGTCGGCATGGGCGGCGACGACCTCGACGGTCCGCCCACCGAGCCGACACCGCACCTGCACTGCTATGACGTCATTTTTGAGCAAATGGCGCGAATGGCGTGTGGCCCGCCGGGAGACAGCGGGTCCGGCGGGGACGCGACCGTCCTGCACGAGATCGGCCACGTGGTCACCATGTGCCCCCATGAGCAGGCCGTCCGGGAACTGGCCAGGCTCCGCGACAAGCCGCGGACCGCCTACGAGCAGCTCGACATGTACCTGCGCTCCCAGCCGACCACCAACGCCTTCGTCGCCGCCTTCACCGCCTGGACCCTCGCCTACGGCGCCTACACCGCCGCCAACGACGCCTTCTCGGAAGCGGCGCACGCCTGCTGGCAGGCCTTCAGAACGGACGTGCCCGGGAACGCCGAGGCGCTGCTCAGCCACTACGCGGAGGCCCAGAAGACGGCCGTCGCCACGGCGGAGCCCACGATGACCGCCGCCCGAGGCCTCGACGCGCTGCTCCCCGCCCAGGAGCGCAAGGTCGTTCTGGTCACCGAGGTACTGCTGAGCCGCCATACCCTCATTCCCGGGCTGGCGGCGCCTGGATTCAGGCTGGCGAGGTTCGCGGCTTACGCCCGCCGGGTGGGCTTCGTGCCGTTCACCGCGTACGGGCAGAGCTCCAACAAGGAGTTCTTCGCCGAGACGTACGCCCTCTACACGACCGACCGCGAGCGACTGTGGCAGCTGAACTGGCGGATGTGCGCCTGGATGGAGGACGGTTACCCGGCTCTCGGCTCCTACGAGCCGACAGTCCGCTGACCCCCTTTCGGCCGGCGCTCAGGCTGGAGTGTGCGCGTAAGGGTGGACGTCGATGGGCGGGGTCTCGCCCAGTGCGAGCGCGGCGGCGATCTCGCCGGTGAACGGCCCCGCCGTCAGGCCGTACGCGCCCAGGCCCGTCGCCACCACCACCCGCTCGGTCAGCCGCTCGATGAGCGCCGTGCCCGCCGCGTGCACCGGCCGCAGGCCCACCCTGGTCTCCACCACCCTCGCGCCGTCCAGACCGGGCGCCACCCGCAGGCCCGCCGCCAGCACCTCGTGGATCCCGCCGACGGTGACGTACGGCGAGAACCCGGCGTCCTCCACGGTCGCGCCGACGACCAGCCGCGAGCCGGGGAACCCCAGCAGGTACGGTCCGCTCCGCGGCAGCACGATCGGCCAGGAGGCGGTGTCCACGCCGTCGAGGGCGGCATGCATGATCTGCCCGCGCCTGGGGAACACCGGGAGCTCCACCCCCAGCGCCTGGCACACCTCCCCACTCCAGGCCCCGGCGGCCACGATCACCGCATCGGCCTCCACCCGCACCCCGTCTTCCTGGGCCGGAGCGCTGAGCCTCTCGGTCGGCACCTCGTCTTCCTGGGTCGGCGCCCCAAGCCTCTCGGTCGGCACGTCGTCTCCCCGAGTCGGCGCCCTGAGCTCCTTGACCGGCGTCTCTCCGACCGGCGTCCCCGTATGCGGCTTCGGGCCGGGGGAGCCGGTGGTGGTGTGGAGGCGCACCGCGCCGTCGGGGGTGAGGGTCGCGGTCCCCGTACGGAGCTCGGTGCCCCGGCGGACGGCGGCGTGGAGGAGGGCGTCACGTACGGCCCGCCCGTCCACCCGGGCGGCCCCCGGCACATGGATCGCGCTCAGCTCCGGGCTGAGCGGCGGAAACAGCGCCGACGGAGCCGCCACGTCCGTGATGTCGCCCATTTCCGGCGCCTCCGGACGGCGGCGCAGCAGGAGGGCGCGCACCGGCTCCAGTTCGGCCGGGTCCCGGGCCACCAGCAGCGCCCCCACCCGCGCGTATCCGATGTCCGCGCCCAGCGCCGACGCCAGCTCCGGATAGCGGCGAGCACCCTCACGCGCCAGCGCGTACCAGGCGTCGTCCTCGGCATGGTCCACCCACGGGCACACGATCCCCGCGCCCGCCTCCGTCGCCCGCCCGCTGAAGGCCCCGTCCACCACCGTCACGGACACCCCGCGCCCGCTCAGCCACCAGGCCGCGGACGCTCCGACGATTCCGCTACCGATCACCGCAACACGCATGTTCCCATGATCGCAGCCGGGACGGCGTCGCGAGGAGCGCGTCCGGATCGCGTTCAGAACTGCGGGAGGTCAGCCGCCGGCGGACCAGCCGTGCGCCTTCATGAGATGGCTCGCCACCCGGGCGAAGCGGTGGCCGTCGAGCACCGCTCCCTCGCGCCTGATGTCGTCCTCGTCCAGGACGAAGACGCGGTCCAGCCGCAGGTAGGACGTCTTGCCGTCGCGCCCCCACACGCCGATCTCCAGCCAGTCGGGGCCGTCGTCGCCCTGGCTGGACAGCATCATGCCCAGCAGTCGGCGGCCGGTGCGGCCCACGACCAGCAGCGGCCGGTCCTTGCCGCGCTCCGGGTCCTCCTCGTACGGCACCCAGGCCCAGACGATCTCGCCGGGATCGGCCAGCCCGTCGAGGTCGGGGGAGTAGGACAGCGTCGCGGCCCGGTCGAGCGAGTAGATCTCCTGTACCGCGCCGCGGGCGGGCCGGGGGTCCTCAGCTGAATCACGCACGCGTGGGAGCTTACGCCACGGGGCTGTCGTTGATCGAATCCTGTGCGGGACCACCGAGCCGCCGGTCTCGTCGGTCCAGAGTTCTTCGAGCTTGCCGCCCGCCACCACGTCGAGTCCGGCCACTTCGCGCGCCACCGGGTCCGTGAGCGTGTGCCACACCGTTGCGGGCGGCGCGGCGATGGTGACGGACCTGTCAACGGTCATGGGGCCGGTCGCCCGGAGCGAGCAGGCGGCGTAGCACCGCGGGGGTGCGGCCGGCGTGCCGGCGGACCGTACGGGTCAGATGGGCCTGGTCGGCGAACCCCAGCTCGGCGGCCAGCAGCGCCAGGTTCGCCGCGCCGCCCTCCAGGCGGTCGAGTGCCCGCCCGACGCGCACGCGGTTGCGGTAGTGGGTCAGTGATACGCCGAGCTCCCGGGTGAACGCCCTGCTCAGCTGGTAGGGCGAGACCGCCAGGAACTCGGCCAGCGGCAGAAGCCCGTCGGCGGCGGGATGGCCTGCGGCGATGGCGTCCCGGGCTGCCTCCACGATCACATCCGAGGTGCCACGCCGCTCCGGCAGGGGGGCGAGCTGGGCCAGGGCGGTGGAGACGAGGGGCAGCAGGGCTTCGGCGAGCTCGAAAGCCGCGTCGCCGGTGCGGGCGGCGGCCAGGAAGCGGCGGTGGGCCAGGTCGAGCCGGGCGTCCACGTAGATCGTCGAGCGGGACGGTGCCGCGCCGTCACCCGCGAGTGAGCGCCACAGGTCCGGCGACACGCACAGGGAGGTGCACACGTCGCCGCCCGCCGGGTGCGCGAAATGCTCCTCCTCGCCGGGAATGCCGAGGTAGGCCATCGTCGGATCCACCACGGTGGCCCGCCCGTCGGCCTTGCGGCGGAAGCGGCCGCGGCGGACCAGCACCACCCGGTAGGCGGAGCTCATTTCGGGCGGTGACCACCCGCGATGATCGTCGTGGCAGGTCACCGCGTCGAGGGAGAACCCGGACCCGATGCCGAGACGGACGGCTGAACGCACGTGCCGCACCCTACGCTCCGGCTACGACATTCCCGCCGACGTCGCGGGCAGCGCACGGAATCCCCAGCGGGGAGCGCGGAATCCCCGGCGGGCAGCGCACGGAACTCCCGGCGGCGGCGCAAGGATGTTCAAGACCCGGCCGCCCGCTTCGCCCCACCCTGGACCCATGACAACCACCATCACGATTTCTTCGGTCATCTTCGATTGCGCGGACCCGGCCACCCTTGCCGATTTCTACGCCAAGGCCACCGGCGGCCGGATCAGCCACAGCGACAGCGACTTCGCCACCGTCGAGGGCGGCCCCGTCGGGCTGGCGTTCCAGCGGGTCCCCGGCTACCGGAGCCCCGGCTGGCCCGATGACGCCAAGCACGTCCACCTCGACCTCCAGGTGGCCGACGTCGAGGCCGCCGTCAAGGAGCTGGTCGCGCTCGGCGCCGCCGTACCGGAGTTCCAGCCCGGTGGCGCCGACTGGACCGTGCTCACCGATCCTGAGGGGCATCCGTTCTGCGTCGCGGCAGGTGGCTGACCAACTACCTCCACCCACAAGGAGACGCTCCCCCCAGCGGCCGTACGCCGAGCGGTGCGACGCCGTCGACGAGGGCGACAGCCGTACGAGGTTCGTCTGACACGCGGACCCGCACCCCGATCACATCAGGGACTGAGTGCTGTGAAGAAGTCCCTGATGTCCGCCGCGAGCAGCAGGGGCGCCTGAAGCGCGGCGTAGTGGCCGCCGGAGGGGAACTCCGACCAGCGCACCACGTTGTGCACCACCTCGGCGTAGCGGCGCACCGAGCTGTCGCCGGGGAAGACCGCCACGGCCGTCGGCGTCTTGCCCGGCTCGGTGGGCAACTCCCAGGCTGAAGAGCCCTCGCGGTAGAGGCGCGCCGAGGAGCCCGCCGTGTCCGTCAGCCAGTAGATCGTCACGTTGGTCAGGATGTCGTCGCGCGACAGGCCGCCGACGTCCTGGCCCCAGGAGGCGTACGCGTCGAGGTTCCAGGCGAGCTGGCCGGCGGGCGAGTCGGCCAGGCCGTAGGCCAGGGTCTGCGGCCGGGTGCTCTGGATCATGGCGTACCCGGAGTAGTGGCGGTGCCAGCGCTCCACCCCCTTGGCCCGCTCCACCTCGGCCTCGGTCAGCCCGGCCATATCGTCGTTGGCGAACGTCGTGAGCGCATTCAGGTGCACTCCGACGACGTGGTCCGGGTCTAGCCGGGCGACCTCGGGGGAGATCAGCGAGCCGAAGTCGCCGCCCTGCGTGCCGTACCGCGTATAGCCGAGCCCGCTCATCAGCTCCGCCCAGGCGGCGGCGACGCGCCGCACGCCCCAGCCGGTCTCCGCCGTCGGCCCCGAGAAGGCGAAGCCGGGGATCGACGGGATGACCAGGTGGAAGTCGCGGCTGAGGGGTTCGATGACGCGCGCGAAGTCGGCGAACGTGCTGGGCCACCCGTGCGTCAGCAACAGCGGCAGCGTGTCCTCGCGAGGGGAGCGCAGGTGCGCGAAGTGCACGCGTTGCCCGTCGATCACGGTCGTGTACTGCGGCAGCGTGTTCAGCCTGGCCTCGTGCTCGCGCCAGGAATAGCCGTCCAGCCAGTAGTCGGCCAGCTCGCGGACCGCTTCCGGCGGCACCCCGTACGACCAGCCGACCCCCTCCAGAGCGTCGGGCCAGCGAGTACGGCGCAGCCGCTCCGCCAGATCGTCCAAGTCGGCCTGCGGGATATCGATGACGAAGGTCTCCATGTCCCCAAGCTAGGCAGCATTGTGGCCAGGATCAGGACACAATGGCGCCTGTGTTGGACACCTCCGCCAGGCTGCTCCGTCTGCTGTCCCTGCTGCAACTGAGGCGCGACTGGCCCAGCGCCGACCTGGCCGAACGGCTCGGCGTCGCGGCCAGGACCGTGCGCCGCGACGTCGAGCGGCTGCGCAGCCTCGGCTACCCGGTCCACTCCACGCCCGGCGTCTCCGGCGGCTACCGGCTGGGCGCGGGCGCCGAGCTACCGCCACTGCTGCTGGACGACGACGAGGCGGTGGCCGTCGCGGTGGGCCTGCGTACGGCCGCGGGCGGCACGGTGACGGGCATCGAGGAGACCTCCCTGCGCGCGCTGGCCAAGCTGGAGCAGGTGCTGCCCGCCAGGCTGCGCCACCGGGTCAACGCGCTGCAGACCCACACCGTCCCGATCACCCGAGAGGGCCCGACCGTCGCCTCCGACGTGCTGATCGCCGTGACCGCCGCCTGCCGCGACCACGAGCAGCTCCGCTTCGACTACACCGGCCACGACGGCGCCACCACGGAGCGCAGGGCCGAGCCGATCACGCTGGTCAACTGGTCGCGCCGCTGGTACCTGGTCGGCTGGGACGTCGACCGGCAGGACTGGCGCGTCTACCGCGCCGACCGCCTGCGCCTCCGCACGCCGAACGGTCCCCGCTTCACGCCGCGCGAGCCGCCTGGCGGCGATGTCGCGGCCTGGATCGAGCGCCGGCTGGGTCACGAGATGTGGCCGATCCAGGCCCGCGTCCTGCTGCACGCCCCGGCCGACCAGGTCGCGAGCCGTACGTCGTCGGGCGTCGTCGAGCCGGTCGGCGACGACACCTGCGTGCTCACGCTGCGCGGCGACGACCTGCATCTGATCGCCGTGGTCGTGGCCTTCCTCGACCTCGACTTCGAGGTGCTGGAACCGGTCGAGCTCAAGGAACGGATGCGCGCGCTCGGGCGGCGCCTCACCACCCTCTAGAATCTCATTCTGTGACGTCAGCGTTCTTCACCCGTAAGGGGGGCGAGTTCGTGCCCGCCCCGCACGCCCGCGGCCCCTGGTCGCCCGACATGCTCCACGGCCGCCTGCTCGGCGGCCTGGCGGCCATGGCCGTCGAGCAGGAGCACGGGGAGCCGGACCTGCGGTTCGCCCGGCTCACCGTCGACCTGTTCCGCAACAGCCCGCTGCTCCCGGTCACCGTCGAGACGGCGCGGGTCAGGGACGGGCGCAGGATCCGGGTGGCCGACGTGACGATCCGCACCGACCAGGGCGTGATCGGCCGAGCCAGTGCCGTACTGCTCAGGGAGGGCGAGCAGCCGGAGGGCGAGCTGAACGACACGCCCGCGTGGGACGAGCCGCCGCCATCGGGGCCGCCCGTCGCGGGCGGGGCGTGGGAGCCGCCGTTCGAGCTGTGGCGGCTGACCGACTGGAACGAGCCGGGCCTGAACCGGGTCTGGCTGCGCGAGACCCATCCACTCGTCGACGACGAGCCGCTCACGCCGTTCACCAGGGTGGCGCTCGCGGCTGATTTCGCCAGCCCGCTCAGCAACGCCGACACCGGTGGCCTGCACTTCATCAACGCCGACTACACGCTCACGCTCGGCCGGGTTCCCGAGGGGGAGCTGATCGGCGTGGAGGCGACCGGGCATCTCAGCCACGGCGGCGTCGCCACAGGGCAGTGCACCCTGCACGACGCCACCGGGCCGATCGGCTTCTGCCTCGTGACCGCAGTGGCCAACCCGGCCACCTTCCGCAGCCGTTGAACACAGCCGTTGAAAGACGGCCGCTGACGAGAACTACGCGGGGCGCTCGGCGCGGTCGCCGGACCAGTCGGTGTGGTAGGCGCCGTCCCGGTCCACCCGGTGGTAGGTGTGCGCGCCGAAGAAGTCGCGCAGCCCCTGGATCAGCGCGGCGGGCAGCCGGTCACGCCGCAGCCCGTCGTAGTAGGCCAGCGCCGAGGAGAAGCCCGGCGTCGGCACGCCGATCTGCACCGCGGTGGTCACCACGCGCCGCCACGACTCCTGCGCCACGTTCACCGCCGCCGCGAACGTCGGGTCGGCCAGCAGCGTCGGCAGTGTGGGGTCGGCGTCATAGGCGGCGCGGATCCGGTCGAGGAAGCGGGCCCTGATGATGCAGCCGCCTCGCCAGATCGTGGCCATGGCGCCCAGCTCCAGGTCCCAGCCGTACTCCTTGGAGGCGGCGGCCATCTGGTCGAAGCCCTGCGCGTAGGCGACGATCTTGGAGGCGTACAGGGCCTGCCGTACGTCCTCGATCAGCTCGCGCCCGCCGACGCCCGACAGCTTCGGCCCCTCCAGCGACGCGGCGGCGGCGCGCTGCTCCGGGTGGCCCGACAGCGCGCGGGCGAACACCGCCTCGGCGATGCCCGTCACCGGAACGCCCAGGTCGAGCGCGCTCTGCACGGTCCAGCGGCCGGTGCCCTTCTGCTCGGCCTGGTCGACCACGATGTCGACGAACGGCTTGCCGGTGGCCACGTCCACCTGGTCGAGCACCTCGGCGGTGATCTCGATCAGGTAGGACTCCAGCTCGCCCTGGTTCCACTCGCGGAACACCTGCGCCAGCTCGGCCGGAGTGGCGCCGAGCGCCTGGCGCAGCAGGTCGTAGGACTCGGCGATGAGCTGCATGTCGGAGTACTCGATGCCGTTGTGCACCATCTTGACGAAATGTCCGGCGCCGTCGGGGCCCACGTGCACCGCGCACGGGACGCCGTCGACCTTGGCCGAGATGTCCTGAAGGATCGGGCCGAGCGCGTCCCACGACTCCTTGGAGCCGCCGGGCATGATGCTCGGGCCGTTCAGCGCGCCCTCCTCACCGCCGGAGATGCCGGTGCCGACGAAGTGGATCCCCTTGTCGCGCAGCGCCGCCTCGCGCCGCCGGGTGTCGGCGAAGTGCGCGTTGCCGCCGTCGACGATCATGTCGCCCGGCTCCATGAGCTCGGCGAGCTGGTCGATCACCGCGTCGGTGCCCGCGCCCGCCTTCACCATGATGATCGCCCGTCGCGGTCGCTTCAGCGAGGCCACGAAGCCCGCCAGCTCCTCCGACGGTACGAACGTGCCCTCCCCGGCGAACTCCTTGACGAGCTGCTGCGTACGGCCGGCCGAGCGATTGTGCACGGCTACCGCGTATCCGTGCCTCGCCAGGTTCCTCGCCAGGTTCCTGCCCATGACCGCCAGGCCGGTGACACCGATGTCTGCCAAGTCCATATCAAGCTCCTCTGTGGGGGATACGCATGATCCAGCGGTCGAGGTTCGGCTGGATATTCCGATTTTTTCAGTCGCTTTGGCGTACGCCCAGCTCGTCGAGCCGATGCAGCATGTCGGCGGGATCGGAGTAGACACGGAAGGCACCCGTGCGCTCCAGCTCTTCCCGGCCGTATCCGCCGGACAGCACCCCGATCCCGAGCGCGCCCGCGCGGCGGGCGGCGAGCAGGTCCCAGACGCTGTCTCCTACCACCATCGCATGCCGCACATCCACGTTCAGCAGCGCCGCCCCGGCCAGGAACAGGTCGGGGTCCGGCTTGGCCCTGCGCACCATGTCGCGGGTGACCATCGGAGTGTCCTCCGGCAGGCCCAGCATGCCCAGCGCCAGCCGGGCCGTACGCGCGTAACCACTGGTCGCGATCGCCCACGGGACGCCCCGCGCCGACAGCTCGCTCAGCAGCTCGGCGGCGCCCGGCAGCGGCCGGACGGAGTCGATCTGCTCCATGTAGGCGTCACCGTGGATCGTCTGCAACTCGTCGATCTGCTCGGCCGTCAGCTTCAGCCCCGTCTCGCGCAGCAGCGCGCTCACGAACAGGCCACCGCTCATCCCGATGCGGCGGTGGATACGCCATACCGACAGGTCGATGCCCAGCCCGGACAGCGCCTGCCGCCAGGCGATGACATGCTGGTAGACACTGTCGATCAAGGTGCCGTCGAGGTCGAAGAGAAACGCCGGTGTGGGTGCGTGCGGTAACTCCGTCATGGCTCCATGACACCATGACCGGCATGAACGTCATCATCGCGGGCGGCCACGGCCAGATCGCACTGCGGCTGGAGCGGCTGCTCGGAGCCGGGGCGGTGGGCCTGGTACGCAACCCCGCGCACCTGTCCGACGTCGAGGCCACCGGAGCGGCGGCCGTGCTGTGCGACCTGGAACAGGCCGGGATCGAGGAGGTGGCGGAGGTGCTCCAAGGCGCCGAAGCCGTCGTGTTCGCCGCCGGTGCGGGCCCCGGCAGCGGCGTCGCCCGCAAGGACACCGTCGACAAGGGCGCCTCCGTCCTGCTGGCCGACGCCGCCGAGCGGGCGGGCGTGCGGCGGTTCGTGCAGATCTCCTCGATGGGCGCGGGGCAGCCGCCCAGGCCCGGTGGTGACGAGGTGTGGGCGGCCTACATCCAGGCCAAGACCGAGGCGGAGAACGACCTGCGGCGCCGCGACCTCGACTGGACGATTCTGCGCCCCGGCGGGCTGACCGACGACCCCGGCACGGGCCGGGTACTTCTGGCGCCCTCGGTTCCTCGCGGCACCGTCCCGCGCGACGACGTGGCGGCCGTCATCGTGGCGCTGCTGTCCACCGGGGCGCGCGTCCGGCAGGTGCTGGAACTCGTCTCCGGTGATGCGCCGATCGACGAGGCCGTCATGCAAGAGTGAGGGAATGACGGAATATCGCATTCTTGGACGTACCGGTCTCAAAGTCAGTCCCCTGTGTCTCGGCGCGATGATGTTCGGCGGGTTCGGCGAGGAGTCGGCCGACGAATCGGCCCGCATCATCGACCGCGCCCTCGACTCGGGCATCAACTTCATCGACACCGCCGACGTCTACTCGCGGGGCGAGTCGGAGGAGTTCGTCGGCCGGGCCCTTGCCAAGTCGGGCAGGCGTGACGAGGTCGTCCTGGCCACCAAGTGTCACGGCGCCATGGGCGAGGGCCCCAACGAGGGCGGCAACTCGCGGCGCTGGATCTTCCAGGCCGTCGAGAACAGCCTGCGCCGCCTCGGCACCGACTGGATCGATCTCTACCAGATCCACCGCCCCGACCCCGCCACCGACATCGAGGAGACACTCGGCGCCCTCACCGACCTCGTCCGGCAGGGCAAGGTCCGCTACCTCGGCAGCTCCACCTTCCCCGCGCACCGCGTGGTCGAGGCCCAGTGGGCGGCCGAGCGGCGCAACCTCGAACGCTTCGTCTGCGAACAGCCCCCGTACTCCCTGCTCGCCCGCGGCATCGAGGCCAGCCTGCTGCCCACCGTCCAGAAGTACGGCATGGGCGCCATCGTCTGGAGCCCGCTGGCGGGCGGCTGGCTGACCGGCCGCTACCGCAAGGGCCAGGAGCAGCCCGAGAGCCGCAGGGCCGCCCGGCTGCCCGCCCGCTACGACATGAAGCTGGAGGCCAACCAGCGCAAGCTCGACGCCGTCGAACAGCTCGCCGTGCTGGCCGAGGAGGCCGGGCTCACGCTGATCGAGCTGTCCCTGGCGTTCACGATCAGGCACCCGGCGGTCACCTCGGCCATCATCGGCCCGCGCACGATGGAACACCTGGAGAGCCAGCTCACCGCCACCGACGTGCGGCTCAGCGACGACGTGCTCGACAGGATCGACGCCATCGTGTCACCGGGTGTCACCATCAACCCCGGCGACGAGGGCTGGCAGCCTCCGGAGCTGTCCGACGCGACCCTCCGCCGGCGCCCCTGACCGTCACCGGGCCTGCGCGGCGAGCTTCCGGCAGTCCTCCAGGGCGTGCCGGGACAGCTCTTCGCGTACGGACGGCACGCACACCGCCGCCATGGACAGGCTCGTCACCCCCAACCCCACCAGTACCGGAGCGAGCTGGGGGTCTCCGGCGGCCTCGCCGCAGACGCCGACCGGCTTGCCGGCGGCGCGGCCCGCGTCCGCGCAGAAGGCAATGAGCTTCAGCAGGGCGGGTTGCCACGGGTCCAGGAGGTCGGCCAGGCCGGGGTGCTGACGGTCGGCCGCGAACGTGTACTGGCTGAGGTCGTTGGTGCCGATGCTGAGGAAGTCCACCTCCTCCAGCAGCCGGTCGGCCAGCAGGGCGGCGGCGGGCACCTCGACCATCGCACCGACCCGTGTCAGACCCCGGGCGCGGGCCCGGCGGGCGAATGCGGCGGCCTCGGCCGGGGTGGTGACCATCGGGGCCATCACCCACGCGTCGGCGCTCGTCATGCGGGCCGCCTCCGCTATCGCGTCGAGTTGCGTGTCCAGTACGTCAGGCAGCACGCGGTCCACCCGCAGACCCCGGATGCCGAGCGCCGGGTTCGGCTCCGGGGGCAGGCCGAGGAACGGCAGCGGCTTGTCCGTGCCCGCGTCGAGCGTGCGCACCACGACCATCTCGGCCCGCGCGAACACCTCGGCGTAGGCGGCCACCTGCTCCTCGAACGACGGGGCCTGCTTGCGGTCCAGGAACAGGAACTCGGTCCTGAACAGTCCGACTCCTTCCGCGCCCGGCCGGAGGTCGGCGGCCGAGCCGATGTTGAGCAGCAGCTTGACCGGGTGGCCGTCGGCCGTCCTGCCCGGGCCGCTGCTCTTCGCCAGGCGGTCGCGCTCCTCGCGGTCGTTCCGGCGGAGCTCGGCCACGGCCTCGTCGGTCAGGCCGACGCCGATCTGGCCCGTCTTGCCGTCGACCGAGATGACCGTGCCGTCGGCCAGGGCGGTGATGCCCGCGCAGGCGACTACGGCGGGCAGGCCGCGGCCACGTGCCAGGATCGCGGTGTGGCTGGTCGGGCCGCCCTTCTCGGTCACCAGCGCCACCACGTCCGTGCCCAGCCCCGCTGTGTCGGCGGGGGATAGGTCGTCGGCCACCAGGACGTACGGGTGGCCGGGGGCGGGGATGCCGGGCATCGGCAGGCCCAGGCAGGCGGCGATGGCGCGGTGTTTGAGATCGTCCAGGTCGGCGGCGCGTTCCGCGAGGTAGCCGCCCAGCGCGGCCAGCGTGTCGCGGTGGTGGGTGAAGGCGGCGTCGAGGGCATGCGGGGCGTCCAGACCGCCGTGGACGGCGGCCTCGGCGTCCTCACGCAGCATCGGGTCGTCGGCGATCATGGCGAGCGCGTCGAGAATCTCCGCCGCGTCGTCTCCCGCTGGGGCCGCGTTGTCGCCGCCTCTCGCGTCCCGCGCGGCGGTGGCGGCGCGTTGCCGCAGGTCCGCGGTGACCGACTCCAGCGCCTTCACCACCATCGCGGCCTCCGCGCCCGGATCGGCGACCTGCCGGGGGTCGGGCAGTACGGGCGGCGGCGCCATGCGCACCACCGGCCCCGCGGCCCGCCCCTGACTCACCCCCAGCCCCGCCAGCCCGGCGCCCGGCGGGGCAGGCTGGGTGGGGTCAGCCATCGAGGGCCTCTTCCGCGTCGAGGTCCTGGGCGAGCAGGGCCACCAGGGTGTCCAGCGCCGCGTCCGCGTCCGGCGCGTCCGACTCCAGGGTCACCTCGGTGCCCTTGGTGGCGCCGAGCGACAGGACGCCCAGCATGCTGTTCGCGGGGACCGACTTCTCGCCCACCCGGATCCGCACCGGCACCCCCAGCCGCACCGCCTCCTGGACGAACAGCTTCGCGGGCCGCGCGTGCAGACCGCTCGCCGATGCCACCGTCACCGTACGTTGTGCCATCACAAACCCCCCTCAGGGCTCGATCGTGACCTTGATGGCCGCGCCCCGGCTGACGAGGTCGATCCCGTCGAGCACCTGGGAGAGCGGCAGCCGATGGGTGATCAGGTCCGCCACCGGCACCAGACCCTCGGCGATCAGCCAGAGCGCCTCGGCGTTGTGCGCGGGGCTGGAGCCGTTCGCGCCGACGATGGTCAGCTCGCGGTAGTGCACCAGGTTCGAGTCCAGGGCGATGATCGGGGCGTCCTTGGGCAGGCCGCCGAAGAAGCTGATCCGGGCCTGGCGGGCCGCCATCCGCAGGGCCTGTTCCTGGGCCGCGCCGGACGCCGCCGCGGTGATCACCACGTCGGCGCCGCGGCCACCGGTCAGCTTGAGCACCTGGTCCACCGCGTCGGTGTCGACGACCGCGTCCGGGCGGACCAGATCCGCCGCCATCGCGAGCCGCTCGGCGTTCACGTCGACCAGGAACACCCGCGCGGCCCCCCGTGCCCGGGCCAGCCGTACGTGCAGGCAGCCGATCGGGCCCGCGCCCATGACGACCACGTCGTCGCCCGCGCCGACCCGGGCCAGTGACTGGCCGTTCAGCACGCAGGCGAGCGGCTCGGCCACCGACGCCTCGGCGAACCCGACGCCGGACGGGATGACATTGACGCCGTCCACGGCCCGTACCTTCGCCGGGATCACCATGTACTCGGCGAAACCGCCGTCGTAGTGGTAACCCATCGACTCCTGGTTCGGGCAGACGGTGCGGCGGCCGCGGCGGCACTCCTCGCAGGTGCCGCACGGGATCGCCGCGATCACCTGGACGCGTTCGCCCGTGCCGACGACCTCGCCGGCGATCTCGTGGCCCATCACGCGGGGCGGGCGGATGTGGTGGTGGCCGTGCTTGAAGATCTTCACGTCGGTGCCGCAGGTCGAGCAGTTGCGTACCCGGATCTTCAGCTCGCCGGGACCGGCGACCGGCTCCGGCGCGTCCTCCACGCGGATGTCCCCTGGGGCGTGGAATCGGGCGACTTTCACGTCAGCTCCTTCATCACTTGGCCGACCTCCGTCGCCTCGCGGAGTGTCCTGGCGCGTTCGGGGTCGAGCAGGATGTCGGCGAGCGCCGCCAGCAGCTGCACGTGCCCGTTGTCCTTCGCGGCGATGCCGACGCAGAGGGTGACGGGCTCGCCGCCCCAGTCGACGCCGTCCGGGAAGCGCACGACGCAGATCGCGTCGTGCAGGACGACCTCCTTGGCCGCCGCGGTGCCGTGCGGGATGGCCACGCCCTCGCCGACGTACGTGGAGATGGTCTGTTCGCGTTCGAGCATGGCCTCGATGTACGGCTCGGCGACCGCGCCCACGTCCACCAGGGCGCGCCCGCACCTCCTGATCGCCTCGTCCCGGTCGGCCGCGCGCTCGTGCAGGAGTACGGCGCGCGGATCGAGCAGGTCGTCACGCATCGACCGTGCCGCCGTTCTTGATGGTGGCGACCAGCTTCGTCACTGCCGGGTCGCCGAGGAAGATCTGGAACGGCACCAGCACCTTGTCCGGCGCCGAGGCCCGGGCCCTGGCGGCCAGCCCGGAGTGGCAGACCACCACGTCGGCGTCGGCCGGGATCTCGTTCACCGGGGTGTGCTCCACGGTGACGCCGGTGTTCTTGAGCTGCTTGCGCAACTGGCTGGCGAGCATGACGCTGCTGCCCATGCCCGCGTCGCAGGCCACGATGATCTTGTGAATGTCCTTGCTGTCGATGCTGGCCATGGGTTCACGCCTCCTTGGCGACGGGCTGGGTCTGGGTCTCGCGGTCGTTCTCGCCGCTTTCGTGAGTCTCCTCGATGCGGTCCGCCAGGGGTTCGGGGGCGACGGCCTCCTCCGGCGCTTCCTCCTTCTCGCCGCGGCCGAAGCCGAGCAGGAGCGAGGAGACCGCGAACGACACGGCCGTGGCGACGACGATGCCGGCGATCACGCCGAGCCAGCCGCCCTTCGGCGTCACCGCGATGTAGGCGAAGATGCTGCCCGGCGAAGGCGTCGCCACCAGTCCGGCACCGGTGATCATGAACGTGAACACGCCGGCCGCGCCGCCCGCGATGACTCCGAGGATGAGTCGCGGCTTCATCAGGACGTACGGGAAGTAGATCTCGTGGATTCCGCCGAAGAAGTGGATGATCATCGCGGCGGGCGTGCTCGGGCGCAGCGGGCGCGGGCCGAACAGCAGGTACGCGATGAGCAGGCCGAGCCCGGGACCCGGGTTCGACTCCAGCATGAACAGGATCGACTTGCCGGCCTTGACGGACTCGGCGACGCCGAGCGGCCCGAGCACGCCGTGGTTGACCGCGTTGTTCAGGAACAGCACCTTGGCCGGTTCGATCAGGACCGAGGCGATGGGCAGCAGGTTGTTGACGATGAGCCACTCGACCGCGTTGCCCGCGGCCGTGGTCACGACGCGGACGATCGGGCCGATGGCCCACACCCCCGCGATGGCCATGACGGCGCCGACGATGCCCGCGGTGAAGTTGTCGACGAGCATCTCGAAGCCGGACTTGGTGCGATCCTCCGTGAACTTGTCCACATATTTCAGGATCAGGGCGGTGAGGGGGCCGATGATCATGGCGCCGAGGAACATCGGGATGTCCGAACCCACGATCACCCCCATCGCCGCGACCGCGCCCACCACCGCGCCGCGTTGCCCGTGGACCATCCGGCCGCCGGTGTAGGCGATGAGGATGGGCAGCAGCATCTTGATGATCGGGTCGACCATCGCGGCCAGCGCCGCGTTCGGCAGCCAGCCGGTGGGGATGAACAGCGCGGTGATCAGCCCCCAGGCGATGAACGCGCCGATGTTCGGCATGATCATGCCGGCCAGGTGGCCGCCGATGCGCTGGATGGTGGCCTTGGCCCCGGTCCCGTAGACCGGGGGTGTGTAGGTTTCGGCCATTGGACGTGCTCCTTTGGGGGGTGAGCAAGGTGCCTGGTATGTCGAAGTCAGGTGGGGTCGGCGGGGGATTCCAGGGGGCGGGTCAGGAGGGGCGGGCCGGTGCGGACGCCGTCGCGGCGGATGTCGGCCGGCCCCGGCATCCGGCTGCCCGGCAGGCAGACCGCCGCCGCGCCCCAGGCCAGCGCCTCGACCAGCGCTTCCTCGCCGGTCGCGCCGCCGGCGAGGAACCCCGCCAGCATGGCGTCCCCGGCCCCGACCGAGCTGCGCGGCTCCGTCACCGTGGCGTGGCCGTACCAGATGCCGTTGTCCTGGACGAGCACCGCGCCGTCGGCGCCGAGGCTGGCCAGGACCGTGCGCGCGCCCGCCGCCCGGAGCTTGCCGGCGGCCTCCACCACGTCGCCGACACAGCGGATCGGCATGCCGGTGGCGTCGGCGAGCTCGTCCAGGTTGGGCTTGACGAGGGCGGGGCCGGCGGCGAGCGCGCTGGCCAGTGCCGGGCCGCTGGTGTCGACGGCGACGTGGATGCCCGCCCCGGCGAAGCGCCGGCAGAGTCTGGCGTAGACGTCGGCGGGCACCTCCGGCGGCAGGCTGCCGGAGGCCACCACCCAGTCGGCCTCGTGCGCGGCGGCCAATACGGTGTCGGCGATCGTGTCGAGCTCGCCGGGGGACAGGGCGGTGCCAGGTTCGTTGATCTTGGTGATGGTGCCGTCGGGCTCGGCCAGGGTGACGTTCGAGCGGGTCGTGCCGGTCACCGGGACCGTCACCATGTCGAGCCCTTCGAGGGCGAGCAGGCGGACGAGCTGCCTGCCCTCGTCGCCGCCGAACGGCACCACGGCCCGCGACGCGACCGCGTTGGCGAGCAGGACGCGGGAGACGTTCACGCCCTTGCCGCCGGGGTCCAGGCGGGCGGCGGCGGCCCGGATGACGGCGCCCCGGTCGAGCGAGGCGATCTCGATCGTGCGGTCCAGGCTGGGGTTGAGCGTCAGCGTGAGGATCATGCGCGGACCACCTCCGGGCCGGCCGCGGACAGCTCGGCGGCCAGAGCGAGGTCGAGGCCCGTGTCGGTGATCACCACGTCGATCTCGTTCAGCTCGGCGAAGCTCGCGAGGTAGGTGTTGGTGAACTTGGTGTGATCGGCCAGCAGCACGCTGCGCTCCGCGGCCGTCACCATGGCCCGCTTGATCGCCGCCTCCGCCGGATCCGGCGTGGTCAGGCCCTTGGCGGCCGAGCAGCCGTTCGTCGCCATGAACGCCACGTCCACGTGCAGCTGTGACAGCGGCCGCAGTGCCCAGTCGTCCACGGTGGCCAGCGTCCGGCCGCGCACCCGGCCGCCGAGCATGATGACGCTCAGGTTGGCGCGGGTGGCCAGCACGGTCGCCAGCGGCGGCGAGTTGACCACGACCGTGAGCTCCCGGTCGGCGGGCAGGATCGGCACCAGACGGCCGGTGGTGGTGCCCGCGTCGATGATGACCGAGCCGTCCTCCGGCAGTTCGGCCAGGGCGGCCTTGGCGATGCGCTCCTTCTCCGCGGTCATCACCTCGTCGCGGGTGGCGAGCGCGGGCTCGAACCCCATCCGCTCCACGGGGATCGCGCCGCCGTGCACCCTGCGCAGCACGCCCGCCCGCTCCAGCGCGGTCAGGTCGCGGCGGATCGTCTCGGTGGTCACGTCGAGCTCGTCGGCCAGCGACACCACGTCGACACGGCCCGCGGCCCGGGCCCTGCGAAGGATCTCCTGCTGCCGCTCCTCGGCGTACATGATGTTGATTCACCGCCGTTTCAGTGTGGTTTCATCTGTGTTTATACCCGATTCTGTTGGAACGTCAAGACTCTGGTAGTTATGTCGGATGCGAACCAAGCCCTGGGCCGCCGTCGTGGCAGCCGTACCCCTCGCAGCCGTCTGCGTCGCCGGGCCCTCGGCCGCCGCCGCGTCGTCCGGCCCCCGTACGGCCCAGCCCCCGGCCGTGCCGGCCGGCACCACGGCATCGTGGCTGGTCTACGACAGGAAGGCCGGGAAGTTCGTCGCCACCCGCAACGCGCACCGCAAGTTCCGCTCGGCCTCGGTCGTCAAGCTCCTGATCGCCATCGACTACCTGGAGAGGCGGAAGACCGTCCCGGCGAACGACGCCCGGCTGCTCAAGGTCATGCTGCGCTCCAGCGACGACCACGCGGCCACCACGTTCTGGAACCGTGACGGCAAGGGCGCGATCGTCGAGCGGATGGCGCGCCGGCTCGGGCTATCCGACACCGCGCCGCCGCCCGCGTCCAAGCCCGGGTTCTGGGGCTACACGTCACTGAGCGCGTACGACATCGTGCGTACGTACCGCTACCTGCTCGACACGGCGGCGCCCAGGGTGCGGGACACGATCCTCGGGCACCTGCGCAACTCCACGCCGTGCGGCACCGACGGGTTCGACCAGTACTTCGGCATCCCGCGCGCGGTGCCCAAGCCGTGGGCGGTCAAGCAGGGCTGGTCGGGGTTCGGCGACGTCCCGCCCACCAAGTGCGGCACCGGGGCCGCCGCGAACCCGGTCCCGCTGCGGGCCCCCGGGGCCGACCTGTCGATCAGCGGGGTCGCGTCGCGGGCCACCGGGTCCGGCGTGCCCGACTACGGCCGTCCCGTGCTGCACACCACGGGCCTGCTGGGCAAGGACGACCGGTTCATCATGGCCGTGCTCACGGCCCACCCCGCGGGAGGCACCTGGAGCTCCTCCGTCAAGCGCGTCACGCAACTGACCCAGGGCCTCTACCGCAGCGTGTCCTAGAGGAAGGTGAACATCCGCACGCCCGGCTCCAGCGGCCTGGGCGGGCCGGTGTAGCGGTGTACGCCGACGCCGTAGCGGCCGTCGCTGTCCAGGCCGACCCGCTCGAACCCGTCCTCCTCGAACCACTCGCAGATCGCCGGCAGCAGGTCGGGCGCGTGCCGCCCCCTGGTCCAGATCACGGTCGCTCCGGGCGCGCAGAGCTGGGGCAGCGTGGCGACCGTACGCCGGATGTCGGCGTCGCCGATGTTGCCGAAGATCCCGCAGGCGAGAACCAGGTCGGCGGGGACGGCGCCCACGTAGGCGCCGGTCAGCGCGGCGTCGCCGCACACCACCTCGACGCCGCCGGGCGCGGCGCGCTCGGCGATCCGGGCGTTGCCCTCGTCGAGCTCCACCAGTCTGGCGCGTACGCGGTCCCGGTGGGGGTGGGCGGCCAGCACCGGCAGCAGGTCGCGGCCCTGCCCGGCGCACAGGCTCACCACCCGTTCGGCGCCGGCGTCGAGAGCCAGCCGGACGTGTTCGCGCACCACGGCCAGGCGTCTGCCCAGGGAGGAGCCGGGCGTGTCGTAATGGTCGTGCCAGGTAATCCAGTCGCGTTCGGCCACGATCATGATGATGCTTGTCTGATGGGCGATGATTCAATGGCTTTGCGGCGGGTGCTCCGGCAGGCGGGCGGTCCCGAGATCCTCGACGTGCTGGCCGAGCGGCTGTCCGGCGCCGACCTCACCACGCTGCTGCTCGAAGTCATGCGGGTGAGGGCGCGTGCTCTGGCACCGGCCGACGTGCTCCGCCGCTACACCAGTGACCGGTTCGTGGGGCCGTCCGTGGTGCCGTTCGAGCGCCTGCGCCGGGCCGAGGACGCGGTGCTGTCGGTCGTACCGGCCGCATTCGAGCTGGTCACGCTGTCACCCGTCGCGCCGCTCGGGGCGCACTCGGCGCCGGCCACCGTGGACCAGAACAAGGTGATCAGCACGATCAGGAACACCGAGGTCGCGGCCGACCCGACGAACGCCCTCGCTCTGGAGGCGGCCGTCCGGCGGCGCGACTCGGCCGGCCCGGTCCGGCTCGCCGCCTTGCAGCGCGTGGTGCGGGCGCAGCACTTCGCGGGCGCGGGCGCGTACCCGCATTTCGGGCTGTTCGCGCTGGTGTCGGCCGACCGCGACACCGGGAACCTCGCGTTCGAACGCCGTCACCTGGCCGAGCACCTGCGCCTGCTGACGGACGCCGTCCGGGCCTGCGGCATCGCCGAGCCGGAGGTCCGCGTCACCGTCCTCGACCCCCGCTTCGCGCACGTGACGGCCGGGCTGGACGCGACGGACGACCCGGGACGCGAGTCCGGGCGTGGCTACTACTCGGGGCTGTGCTTCAAGATCTACGCCGACGGCGTGGAAGTGGGCGACGGAGGCTTCGTCGACTGGACGGCCCGCCTGCTCGGCAACCGCAAGGAACGCCTGCTGATCAGCGCACTCGGTGTGGACCGGCTGAGCTGATGTAGGCGGCGTAGACCTTCTTCGGGACCGCCAGCCGCCACGCCTCGATGACCAGCTCCCGCATCTCGTCGGCGTCGATGGCGGCCATCCGCGCGACGACCCAGTTGAACCGCAGGTCGGACTCGCGCGGCAACTGGAACTTCTCCGGCTCGGCCGCCACCAGGGCGGCCCGCTCCTCCTTGGGGAAGCCGAAGCCCATGAGGGTCTCGTCATGCGAGAAGGCCACGTAGACGATCGAGCCGACGCGGAACTTGACGCGGTCTCTGATGAGATGCTCCGACGAGCGCGGGAGCGTGCTCGCCAGCCGCCGCACGTCCTCCACCGTGATCACACTCCCACGGTAGTGGGTCCGCGCGCCCGCCGCCTCAGATCGCAGCCTGAGATCGCCCCTTCAGACCCGCCGCCTCAGATCGTCGGCGACCCGGAGCCGGCGTGCGGCCGAGCCAGAGCCTCGGAGCCGGACCGGGCACACTCCAGACGGTCGAGGTGGGCGAGGTGGGCGCGGATGCCCTCGGTGGTGGCCTCCTCGTCCTCGGTACGATCGAGGCCGAGCGCGGTCAGGATGCGCAGGGCGGCACGCCAGTGCCGGCGGGCCTGTTCGTCCTGGGCCAGTGCCCGGCAGGCGTGGGCGGGGCCGTCGTGGGCGCGGGCCTGATCGTCGGGTCCGCCGAGCTCCGTCGCCAAGCCCAGGGCCCGTTGGTGGTGGGAGCTCGCCTGGCGCGGATCGCCCAGAGCGCCGGCCAGCCGGCTCAGCCCCTGGAGCGGGGTCGTCTGGCCGATCCCCGCCATGCCGTCGATAGCGATGATCACTACCGCCGTCGTCTCCGCCTCACCGATCAAAGCGGCCAGATCGCTCGCCCGCCCGACGAACACGGGCACGTCGGCGGGCAACTGCCTCGGGGGTCCGGGGCTCTGACGGTCCTGGTCCGGTACGACCCGCGCGGCCTCCGCCGCGAGGGCGTCGGCCGCCCCGGCCAGCACGGCCTGTTCCGCGCCGTCCAGGTCCAGCGCCTCCGCCAGCAACTGGACGGAGGACCCACGGGGCGCGGCGCCGCGCTCCCAGCGGCGTACCGTCCGGGCATTCAGACCGGCACGTTCGGCCAACTGCTCCTGCGTCAGCCGCGCCCGCTTCCGCCATGCCCGCAACAGCACCCCGAACGTGGGCGCGTCCTCCGGCAGGCTCCCCCGCTCTCGACGGGACTCTTGGGCCGCGGCCCGCCCGGAAGGCTCAGCCCCCTCGGCCCGCTCGGCCCGCTCGGCTCGCTCGGCCGGTTCGGCTCGCTCGGCCGGGTATTCGCGGCCTTGCTGGCCGGCTCCGGCCCGCGAAGCGCCGAGGTGCTCTTCGCTCTGGTAGCGGCCTGTGAGTATGGCCTGGCGGAGTCGGCGCAGCTCGGCGTTGGGGCCGATGCCGTGCTTCTCCTTGAGGAGGCGGGAGACGGTGCGGTACGCCTCCAGGGCCTCGGCTCGCCGCCCGCTCCGGTAGAGGGCGGTCATCAACTGGGCCCAGAACCGTTCCCGTAAGGGATGCTCGGCGGTCAAGGCCCGCAGTTCCACGGTCAGCTCGGCGTCCTTGCCGAGCTGGGCGTCGATGTCGATGCGGCGTTCGAGGACATGAAGGCGTTGCTCGGCGAGGGGCGGGACGTCGATCCGGTGGAGCGTCTCGGAGTCGACGTCGGCGCACACCGGCCCGCGCCACAGCCGCAGGGCGTCGTGGAGGAGCCGGCCGCGCGGCGCGGGCGCCTTCGCGTGGTCGGCCGCCCGGACCAGCTCCTGGAATTCGAGGAGATCGAGCTGCTCGGGCCGGAGCCGGGCGACATAGCCGCCCGGCTCGGTCAGGATCAACGAACGCAGATCCGGGCTCCGGCGCAGGCGGGCGAGGTCGGTCCGCAGGGCCCGGCGCGGCTGTCTTGGCGGCCGGTGGCCCCACAGCCGTTCGGTGAGGAGGTCTAGCGGGACGACCTGGTTGGGCCGGAGCAGGAGCGTCGCGAGCAGAGTCCGGATCTTGCCACCCGGGACGGAGATCGTCATCCCGTCGCGATCCACCCGTAAGGGCCCCAGCACCGAGAACCGTATAGCGGTCACAGCACCTGTCTCCAATGCCTCATCGATGCGCGCGCCCGGAGTGAGGTCCCGCGGCGATTCGCTGTGTGGACCGTATGGCGCGATCCGCGGCTGTGCGGGCGAATTCGGGCGCGA
Source organism: Nonomuraea sp. NPDC049269 (assembly GCF_043197155.1). NCBI lineage: Bacteria > Bacillati > Actinomycetota > Actinomycetes > Streptosporangiales > Streptosporangiaceae > Nonomuraea > Nonomuraea sp. NPDC049269. The sequence goes on along the minus strand of NZ_JBICSO010000001.1, from coordinate 548,044 downwards.
TGTGCTTCCTACTTGAGCAGGTTGAGGCACGGCGAGGAGATTGTCGTCGTCTCGCGGGCGATGCGTGCGGTACGCCTTCCGGCGTAGCTCTCGCGGTCAACGGAGGGCGGGTGGTCAGGCCAGCGGCAGGCGGCGTGCCGGGATCGGCGGGTGTTCGCTGTCGCGTCCCCGGAATGGAGGAGATGTCGGTCATGCAGCCGACTCTGGCCAGCCGGTCGGCGCCTATCGAGGCTCTTGGAGTGAAGTGTCCAAAATCTTGGGAGTCTGGTCCGACCGGACTGGGGTGGTGCCGCCGTTACGGCGTCTGGTGGGCCGTCGTCGAGCCCAGCCCCACAGGGCGGGACTGCTCGTACGCGGCCAGGACCTGCTTGCGGCGCTTGGCCGGGAGGCGGTCGATGTAGAGGTAACCGTCGAGGTGGTCCGTCTCGTGCTGGAGACAGCGGGACAGCATGCCGGTGCCCTCGACGGTGACCGGCGCGCCGTCGGCGTCGAAGCCGTGCACGGTGGCGTGGTCGGGGCGGGGGAGCGGGGCGTACTGGCCCAGGACCGACAGGCAGCCCTCTTCGCCCGCGTCGAGGTGCCGCTCGCCGAGTCCGGGCAGATCGAGCGTCGGGTTGACCACGACGCCCTTGTGCCGCTCGCCGTTCTCGTCGGGGCAGTCGTAGACGAACACCCGCAGCGGAACGCCGATCTGGTTGGCGGCCAGGCCCACGCCCTCGGCCGCGTACATGCTCGCGAACATGTCGTCCACCAGCGCCGCCAGTGCCCCGTCGAACCGGGTGACCGGCTCGCAGGGTGCGTGCAGCACCGGGTCTCCCACCTGAACGATCGGCCGGACCTCTCCCACGACCAGTGCCCTCTCCGCATGCGAAATGTGTCGCGACAAAGTCTACGAGCGTCAACGACATGATCAGTACCAGATCATGCTCAGATAATGAGACATATCTTCTTGCATGGTGAGATTGAGGCTAATGTCGGTCTCATTGACGCGAGACGAAGGAGTTTCGATGGACGCCGTCTACACCCATGGCCACCACGAGTCCGTACTGCGCTCCCACCGGTGGCGCACCGCCGAGAACTCGGCCGCGTACCTGCTGCCCCACCTCAAGCCGCACATGAAGCTGCTGGACGTGGGAGCCGGGCCCGGCACCATCACGGCCGACCTGGCGGGCCGGGTCGGGCACGTGACGGCGTCCGAGGTGACCGCGGACGCGCTGGAGCTGACCAGGGCTGGAGTGGGGGCCGCGGGCAACGTGGAGTTCGCCGTCGCCGACGTGCACGCGCTGGACCATCCCGACGCCACGTTCTGCGTCGTCCACGCCCACCAGGTGCTCCAGCACGTCGGCGACCCCGTACGGGCGCTGCGTGAGATGCGGCGGGTGACCAAGCCGGGCGGACTGGTGGCGGCGCGTGACAGCGACTACGCCGCGTTCGCGTGGTACCCGCTGCTGCCGGAGCTCGACGAGTGGCTGGCGCTGTATCGGCGGGTGGCGCGGAGCAACGGCGGCGAGCCGGACGCCGGGCGGCGCCTGCTGTCGTGGGCCAGGGCCGCGGGCTTCGACGACATCACCGCCACCTCGTCCACCTGGTGCTTCGCCACGCCGGAAGACCGGGCCTGGTGGGGTGAGATGTGGGCCGACCGGATCAAGCAGTCCGCCCTGGCCGAGCAGGCGCTCGCCACGGGCGCCGCCACGGCGGACGATCTGCGGCGCATCTCCGAGGGCTGGCTGACGTGGGCCGCGGCGGACGACGGCTGGATGTCGATCACCCACGGCGAGATCCTCTGCCGCGTATGAGGTCCAAAGGGCAGGAGGGCGCGGGCTGAAGGCCGGAGGGGTGCGGGCTGAGGCCGGGGCTCGGGGTGAAGGCGGGAGGGGTGCGGGTTAGAGGCCGGAGGTGCGGGCCCACTGGGGGTCGCGGTAGAGGACCACGTCAGCGCCGTCCAGCAGCTCGTCCGGAGCCGACAGCATGGTGATCTCGCCCGCCGCCTGCAGCCGCAGCAGCAGGTCGCGGACCCGGGGTCCCACCGGCAGCCGGCCGGGCGGCAGGCCGAGGCCCGATCGGACCGTGTCCGCGACCTCCGACAGTCGGAACGGACCGGCGAACTCCGCCACCACACCCCGCACCAGACTCAGGGTGATCACCTGTTCGGCCTCGGCGTGGGCCAGCTCCCAGACGATCTGCTCCTTGCGCCGGCCCGTGGCCGCGCAGGCCGTGCAGGAGCGCATCAGTCCGGGCGAGAGGCCGGGCAGGATGCCGGGCGCCAGGCCGGGCAGGACCGGCTGCTCGGCCGACCCGAGGCAGGCGGTGCACTGGTTGGTCTCGGAGGCGTGCAGCTCGGCGGACATGAGGTCGGGCAGGTCGGCGTCGCAGCCGCAGGAGTACGCGCCGAGCGTGCCGAGCCGCGGGGTGATCGTGTGATTCGTCATCTCGGCAGACTCTACCCGCGGGCGTCCATCAGGCCGTGCCGGCGCAGCGCCTTGCGGGCCGCCGCCACCACGCGCTCGTCCGGATGGTGGTCGATGAACACCAGCAGCACCCGTTCCGTCCAGGGATGGTCACCGAGGGCCAGCAGGGCGATCGTGCTCGCCTGCTCGTCCTTCTCCATGCCCTGGGAGACCGACTTGATGACCTCGGCCGTCTCCCCGCCGAACTCCAGCAGCGCCGCGGCCATGTCCACGAACGCCCACGCGATCTCCTCGGGCGTCGGGGGCCGTTCCTCGCGGCCCACCCGGGCGGCCACGACGGCGCCCAGCTTCGGCTCGCCGAGCAGCCCGTCGAGCACCCGCGTGCCCTCGTCGCCGAGTCCCGTGGCGAGCAGTTCCACGCCGACCGCCCGGCTCAGCGGGCTCGCCTCGGCCAGCGCGGCCGCGATCTCGGCCGCCGCCTCGCCTCGATCCCGGTCGGCCAGCCAGCCGGCCAGCTCCTCGTCGCGTTCCGGCTCGGGGTAGGAGCGCAGGCCGTGCAGCAGCGAGCCGGCGTCCTGGCCGGCCAGCGCGCCCATGACCGGGATGTCCTGCCCGGTCGCCGTGCCGATCACCTGTCCGGCCGCCCAGAGGCCGAGCGGGGTCAGGGTGTGCGGCGGCGTCTGGGATATCAGGCCGAGGTCCGTCAGGGCGGCGGGCACGTCGTCGGTCAGCGGGCCGCCGCCCAGGAAGAGGCGTACCACCTCCATGAACAGCGCCTCGTCGGTGCCCAGCGTGAGGCGGCAGGCGTCCGCCCACACCTGGAGCACCTTGTCGTCGGAGCCGTCACGCAGGGCCTCGACCGCGTCGGGCGTGAACGCCGGATCGGCGGTTTCGCCGGCCAGCAGGCCGGTCGCCAGGGGAGTCTCGCGTACGGCCGCCACCAGTTCGCCGTCGAACGGCAGCCGGATGGGAGGCTGGAGCGGAAGCGTGTCTTCTTCGTTGGAGCCCACGTCCTTATCCTGTCGGAACTGACACCACATTTGCGATAAAGTCCCACTCGCCGCGAAAAGTCCGGAAGAAGGGAGGCGTTGAGATGGTCCGTGGTTTCCGGGCGCTCCGCGCGTCCACTTCAACTCTTCGGAGGAACCGTGCTTTTCCGTTCCACGGTCGAGACTGACCTCGACCTGCTGCTCGACTGCGCCGTCGACGAGCCCATCAGCTGGGCCGACCCCGACCGCCTGCTCACCTTCCTCAAGAACGGCCAGTACCACCACGACCGCATCTGGGTCGCGGAACAGGACGGCCAGATCCTCGCCCGCGCCGTCTGGTGGGGCCTCCCCGACGGCGACCGCCCGCTCGCGCTCGACTGCCTCTGGGTCCACCCGTCGGTGCCCGACCGCGTGGGACTGGCCGCCGAACTGCTGCGACACGCCCACGAGAAGTACGGCGAAGCGCCCGCCTATCACGTGTTCGTGGCGAACGGCTGGCGGGACAACCCGGACATCACCGCCGCCATCGCCTGGCGGTGGCAGGCGGGGGCGGGCGCCGGACTGACCGACGAGCTCGAACGGCTCCGGTACGAATGGACCACCGGCGCGCCGGTGCCGGTGGCGTCGGGCCGGCTGGTGTTCCGGGCGGAGGCCGACGACGAGGCGTTCGTCGAGGTGTTCCGCCGCGTGGCGGTCGGCACGCTCGACCACCACACCCAGCAGGCCCTGGCCACGACCGATCCCGAGGCACAGGCCCGCGAGGACATAGCCGACTATCGGAGCATGCCCGGTGACCGGGACTGGTGGCGCCTGGCGTACACGCCGGACGGCGACCTCGCCGGCGTGGCGCTGCCGTCGGCCAACGGCGGCGGGCCCGTCGTCGGCTACCTCGGCGTGGTGCCCGAGCACCGCGGCCACGGCTACGCCGACGACCTGCTCGGGGAGATCACCCGGACGCACGCCGAACGCGGCGCCGACCGGATCGTCGCCGACACCGACGCCGTGAACGTCCCGATGGCCAAGGCCTTCGAGCGGGCCGGCTACCGGAACTTCGCCGTCAGGCTCGTCCTGTCACCCCCGCCCGCGTCCGCCTGACCCGGTCCGGTGTCCCGCTCACGCGGTGGCGAGGCGGGCCCGGACCACCAGGTCGTGCATGGCGTCCCTGACCGTGGCGGCCTCCGGCAGCGGTGAGGAGTCCCTGGCCGCCTCCAGTGAGGCGGTCAGGGAGGCCACGTCGCCGGCCGCCGCGGTGATCGCGGGCGCGCGGCCGTGTTCGGCGTTCCGCTTGGCGGCCACCAGGTCCGGCACGTAAGCCGGGACGTACCCGAACAGATGCGTCAGATCGGCGTCCAGCTCCCCGGTGCGCATCAGGTGGATACCGGTGGCCAGGACGCGGAAGGTGTAGAGCAGCGGCTTGAGCTCCCCGTTCTTCTCGAACAGCCGCCACTGCGTGCGCGCGAACCCCAGATAGTGATGGGCGTGGTGCCGCGTCAGGCAGCCGGGCGCCAGCGCCGTCAGCTCCTCGTGCAGCGGAGAGGAGGACACGACCAAGGGGGAGAGGAGTTGCTCCAGGACGTAGCCGTTGCGGTTCAGCAGCAGCCCGCAGAACTTGGCCAGGTCGTGCGTGACCAGGTCCACCTCGACGCGGTCGCGCGTCCAGGTCCGGTCGAGGGTCGCCGGGCCGGTGCGCAGGCCGACGATCTCACGCAGCGGCAGCACGTGTACGCCCCGCAGGTCCACGTCCGAGTCGGCCGAGGGGAAGCCGTAGAGGTGCGCGCCGCTGACCGTGGCGAACACCAGCGGGTACGGCTGCTCGCCGGGGATCTCCGGCAGCCAGGCAGGAAGGTTCACTGGAGGTGGGCCCTCCTTACGGCCATGAGGTACTTCTCGACGGACTCCCGGTCCGGCGCCTCCGGCAGGACGCTCGGCGCTCCGGCCAGGTCGGTGGTCAACTCGGCCCGCCAGGCGGCCACCTCGGCCCACGCCACCTCGCCCCGCTTGATCGCCAGCAGCCGGTCGCGGTAGGCGGCCATCTGGACCAGGGGCTCGCCGTGGCGTACCAGATGCAGGCCGCTCAGCAGCAGCCTGATCATGTGCATCGCCTGCTTCCACTTCGGCGCGGCCGGGTCGAGGCGGCGGAACTGGGCGTCGGCGTAACCGCTGAACGTCTCGTGCGCCAGCCGCGACAGGAACGCCCCGCGCAGGCCGCGCAGCCGCTCACCCTCCGGCGTGAGCACCTCCGTGAGGGGAGACCACAGGCACTCCAGGACCGTGGGGTTCGCGTTGAGGGCGAGGCCGCAGAACCGCTCGACCTCCCACGAGAACTGCTCCGGCAGCGGCCCGTCGCGGTGCGTCACCGGCTTGGTCAGCCGCCAGAAGTCCTCCGTCGGCGCCACGAACACGCCGCGCCGGTCGGTGTCGGAGTCGTCGGTGTCCAGGCCGTACGCCCGCGACCCCACCACCACCGAAAGGATCAGATCATCACTCACGCGGACACTTTCCCAGGCTCGGGGGACAGTTCGCTCAGCAGGTCGGCCGCCCCGAGCAGACGTACGTCGCCGAGGCCGTCCGGGTGCAGCGCGTACGTCGCGCAGCCGCTGGGAAGGGGCACGTCGCCGTGGATGAGCAGGGCGAGCTCCACCCCGTCGAACGACGCGGGCGCCGCGATCGCGGGGGCGTCGGCGCGGGCGATCAGGCGGGCGGCGAACGCGGCCGCGTCCTCGCCCGGCCGCCGCTCGTAGCGGGCCAGCGAGCCGTCGCGGCGCCGCACCAGCACCTCGGCCGCTCGCGCGGCGGCGTGCCAGCAGCCCACCTCCCACAGCGTCACCCGGTGCGTGAACGCCTGCTCGAGCGCCGCGCCCAGCAGGCCCAGCTCGTCACTGCTGCCGTCCACGCTGTGCCCGTAGCCGGCGGCGGACAGGTTGAGGTCCGCCCACCGCATCGTCCGCGTCCACAGGTCGGCCACCAGCGGGACCAGGATCTTGGCCTGCCCCGTCAGGTCGAAGCGCTGCCGCACGGCCAGCGGGTCGAACAGCCCCTCCGGCTGCTCCATGAACCCGGCGAACCCGCGTACCAGCCCCTCGAACGGCACGTCGTTGTAGCTGAACACGACCGGCACCAGGTAGCGGCCGCGTAGCGCCCGCACGTGCACGTCGATGAACTCCGACGCCCCCAGCGGCTCGGGCGCCGACGTCAGGTCGCCGGAGTGCGTGACGGCCTTGCCCAGCGTCAGGTTCGTGTAGTCGCACAGCCCGACGAACTCCCAGCGCTCGTCGAAGACCGCCACGGACAGGTCGAGGTCCACCCGGGTGTCCTTCGGCTCGGCCCAGTGGAGGAAGAACCGGAGCCGGTCGCCGCCGGGGATGGGCTGGGTGCTGCCGCGTGGCAGCCGTACCAGTGCCTTGACCGCCGTCCGCTCGGACGTCGGCGCGATCAGGTCGGCCAGCCCCTCGTCCAGCAGCACCCGGCGCAGCGCGGGGAGCTCGCCGGTACGGCGCAGCAGCTCGGCGGCCAGCGTCCGCTCGGCCGTCAGGACGACCTCGTCCGGCAGGGGCGGCCGGTCGTCGGGCCGGGTGTGGAAGCGTGCCGTGCCACCGCGCGGCAGGAACAGCCGCAGCCCGCCCGGCGGCGTGCGCAACTGCCCCAGCGTGGCGAGGAGCACGCCGGGCGCGACCTGCGCCGCCACCCGCGCCAACCCGCCCGCCTCGATCGCAGCGCCGCCGGGCACCAGGGTCTCCGGCAGATCCGGGTCGGCGGGGACCATGGTCTCCAGCAGGTCCGGGGAGAGGCGGAGCAGGTGCGACAGCCGCCGCATCAGCTCGCCGGGCCGGTGGGCCAGCAGGGCGACCGCGTCGGAGTGGCGGCCGTCGGCCAGCGCCGTCTCCACGCGGCCGGCGAACGACGTCGCCCGCACCCGCCCGTCACGCACCCGCAGCCCCGGCCGATGCGCGGCCCGCTCCAGCAGGGTCCGGCCGAACGCCGTCTCCGGGTCGAGCCGGGTGCCGCGCAGCGTGGCGAACGCCAGCGCGGCGTCCGGGTAGCGGGCGTGGTGCTCGTGGGGGTGCAGCACCTCGGCCATGCGCTTCCACTGCTCGCCGTACCGGAACAGGTCCTCGATCATGTACGGCATGGCGTCCAGGCACGACAGCAGGACCCGGCGGACGGCACGCGGCAGCGACACGCGGCGCTGCGGGCGGATCCGCAGCCCGGGGTCGGCGTCCATCAGCACGTACAGCAGGCGCAGCACGTCCGTGGCCGTCTCCAGATGGCTCCGCAGCAGCTCGGGGGCGCCTCGGCGGAGCGCGACGGCGAGGACGACGGCCCGCGTCTCCTTGACCGGGATGGTCTCCGGCAGCCACCCGCCCGACGCCGGCCAGAACTCCTCCAGCAGCGCCTCCAGGTCGGCCCGGTCGTGCGGCGGCAGGGGAGTGCGGCGGTTCATCAGGTCCACGGCCAGGTCACGGCAGCTCGCCGCGGGGTCGTCCGCGAGCCGCAGCAGACCGGTCGCCGTGACGGCGTCGCAGTCGACGATCGTGTGCCCCTCCGACGGGAGCAGGAACGGGTCGTCCAGGTCGACGCGGCGGTGGCAGATGGGGCAGGCGCTGAAGTCGGCCCCGTCCCAGCACGAACGGCACACCAGGTGCGCGCACGGCGAGACGGCGTGGACGGTGCCGACGTTCCCGCACAGGACGCACGGCCGGTGCGGCTCCTGCAGCAGCAGGGAGAACACCCGCCGCACGTAGAAGTCACGGGTGTCGGCGGGCACCGTGTCCGGAAATTTCCGGAAAAGGGGTACGTGCGTCACGGACGCGCCCACCTCGGACCGCAGGAGGTGCAGCAGCCGCCGCCCGGCCCGCGTCAGCTCAGCCATGGACAGCGCCGCCAGCGCCCGGTACAGGTCCGCCGACACCAGGAAGCCGAGCTGCAGCAGCTCGAACTCCAGCGCCGCCACCCCGGACGGCACGTCGGCCCGCCGCATGCTCAGCCGCTTGGGCAGCTTGCCGACGGGTTCGGGCGTACGCGGATCGGCGGCCAGCAGCGCGGGCGCGACCAGCCGCGTACGGCGGAGCAGGATCTCACCGGAACCGTTCATCAAGCCAACCCCCCAGAACTGATGAGAGGTCGCGCGGCGACACCGCGCGACCTCTTCGAGGTGGAGAGCGGGCACGCTAGATCATTTTAAAGAATGAGAGAAGGAAGCACACCCAAAGAGCCACCCTGGTGAATCACCGTACCGGGATCAATCAAGAAATGTCCGCCGATTTTCCGGTCCAGTAGGGCCCGGCATGCGCGAGAGCCGCTCCGATGGATAGGGTCTCCGGATCTGACCAGGAGAGAAAGGGCCGACCGGTGACCATGCGGAGCTGGCTGCTACACGGGCTGCAGCCGACGTCCGGGATGCACGACGAACATCCCGGCAAACGTCACTCCTGGTGGCAGGTCATGTGCCTCACAGGTGTCGACTACTTCTCCACCCTCGGCTACCAGCCGGGCATCGCCGCGCTGGCGGCGGGCGCGCTGTCGCCGATCGCCACGCTCATGCTGGTGGCGCTGACGCTGTTCGGCGCGCTGCCCACCTATCGCGTGGTGGCGGCCGAGAGCCCCAACGGCATGGGCTCCATCGCCATGCTCGAACGGCTGCTGCCGAGCTGGTGGGGCAAGCTGCTGGTGCTCGTGCTGCTCGGGTTCGTGGCGACGGCGTTCATCTTCACGATCACGCTGTCGGCCTCCGACGCGACCGCCCACATCCTGCAGAACCCGTTCTTCCCGGACGCGCTCGCCGGTCAGCAGGTGCCCATCACGCTGCTGCTCATCGCCGCGCTCGGCGCGATCTTCCTGCGCGGGTTCAGCGAGGCCATCGGCCTGGCCATCGCGCTGGTGGCCGTCTATCTGGCACTGAACGTGGTCGTCGTCGGCACCGCCATAGCCCAGGTGATGTCCCACCCGGAGCTGGTGGGCGACTGGCAGGACGCCCTCACCGCCGGGCACTCCAGCCCCCTGGCGATGATCGCGCTGTCCGCCGTCGCGCTGCCCAAGCTGGCGCTCGGCCTGTCCGGGTTCGAGACGGGCGTCGCCGTCATGCCGCAGATCGAGGGCGACCTCGAACAGCGCGTCAAGGGCGCCAAGCGGCTGCTCACCACGGCCGCGTTGATCATGAGCGTGTTCCTGATCTTCAGCGGGTTCGCGACGGCCGTGCTGATCCCGCACAAGGAGTTCGAGGAGGGCGGGCAGGCGGCCGGGCGGGCCCTGGCGTACCTGGCGCATCACTACCTGGGCGACTGGTTCGGCACCCTCTACGACATCAGCACCATCGCCATCCTCTGGTTCGCCGGCGCGTCGGCGCTGACGGGTCTGCTCAATATCGTGCCGCGCTACCTGCCCCGCTACGGCATGGCACCCGACTGGGCGCGGGCCGTACGACCGCTGGTGCTGGTGTTCACCGCGATCTCGTTCGTCATCACCATCCTGTTCGGCGCGAACGTCGAGTCGCAGGGCGGCGCCTACGCCACCGGCGTGCTCGCGCTGATCCTGTCGGCCGCGGTCGCCGTCACCATCTCGGTCGCGCGCGCCGGGCGGCGGGGCGCGGCGGCGGCGTTCGGCCTCATCTCGGTCATCCTCGCCTACACCTTCGCCGCCAACGTGATCGAACGCCCCGACGGCCTGTCGATCGCGGTGTTCTTCGTCGTCGCGATCATCGTGACCTCGATCATCTCCCGCGCCACGCGCTCCACCGAGCTGCGGGTGACGGGGCTGACGCTCGACAAGGAGGCCAAGCGGCTGATCGACGGGCTGCCGCCGGGCGACCTGCGCATCATCGCCAACGAGCCCGACGCGCGCGACGAGGCCGAGTACGCCGAGAAGGACCGCGAGACGCGCCAGTACCACCACCTGCCCGACGACGAGCCGATGCTCTTCCTGGAGGTCACGCTCGGCGACACCTCGGAGTTCGAGTCCGAGGTGGTCGTGCGGGGCGAGGAGCGTCACGGCTACGGGGTGCTGACGGTGCGGAGCGCGGCGGTGGCCAACACGATCGCCGCGATCCTGCTGCATCTGCGCGACACGACCGGCCGCCGTCCCCATGTGTACTTCCACTGGGCGGAGGGCAACCCGGTCTGGGCGCTGCTGAGATACCTGCTGTTCGGCGGGGGCGACGTGCCGCCGCTCACGCGTGAGGTCTTGCGCCTGGCCGAGCCGGAGCCCGGCCGCCGCCCTCAGGTCCACGTCGGCTGATCTCTTACCACCATCTGATCTGTTACGGCACGGCCACACTCACCGCCACCCGCCGCACGGGGCGGGCGGCCTCCAGGAACACGCCCGCTGAACCCACACGGGGCCGGGCGCCGATACGCGCGTCTTCTTGGCCATGGCTTCCGTTTGTGCTTGCCATCGGGGGTGAGGCGCTGATCTGATCGGATTATGAGTGCTTATGATGCGGTCTACCAGCGGAGCATCGTGGAGCCCGAGGCGTTCTGGGGGGAGGCCGCCCAGGGCATCGAGTGGGATGTGGCCCCCACGACCGTGTTCGACAACGGGCGGTGGTTCGTCGACGGGTGGCTGAACACCTGTCACAACGCCGTCGATCGGCATGTGGCCGGCGGGCGGGGTGAGCAGGCCGCGTTGATCTACGACAGCCCGGTGACCGGGGTCGTGCGGCGCTACAGCTACGCCGAGCTGCTCGACTCCGTGGCGCGGACGGCCGGGATGCTGCGCGATCTCGGCGTGGTCGCCGGGGACACCGTGGTGATCTACCTGCCGATGGTGCCCGAGGCGGTGATCGGGATGCTGGCCTGCGCCCGGCTCGGCGCCGTGCACTCCGTGGTGTTCGGCGGGTTCGCCGCCAACGAGCTGGCCGTACGCATCGATCACGCCAAGCCCAAGGTGGTGCTCTCCGCCTCCTGCGGGATCGAGCCGACCCGGATCGTGCCGTACAAGCCGTTGCTCGACGCCGCCCTTGAGCAGGCCGAGCACCGGCCGGCGCGCTGCGTGATCCTCCAGCGGCCCGAGGCGCCCGCCGACCTCGTCGAGGGGCGGGATCTGGACTGGGCCGAGGCCGTGCGCGACGCGGCGCCGGCCGGATGCGTCAGCGTGGCCGCCACCGATCCGCTCTACATCCTCTACACCTCCGGCACCACCGGCGTGCCCAAGGGGGTCGTGCGGGACAACGGCGGGCATGCCGTCGCGCTGCACTGGAGCATGTCCCACGTCTATGGCGCGGCCCCGGGCGAGGTCTACTGGGCGGCCTCCGACGTGGGGTGGGTGGTCGGCCACTCCTACATCGTCTACGCGCCGCTGCTGGCCGGGTGCACGACCGTGCTGTACGAGGGGAAACCGGTCGGGACGCCCGACCCGGGGGCGTTCTGGCGGGTGGTGGCCACGCACGGCGTACGGACGCTGTTCACCGCGCCGACCGCGCTCCGAGCCATCAAGAAAGACGACCCATCCGGAAATTTCGCGCAAAAGTGGGATTTGTCGGGACTGCGGTACCTGTTCATGGCCGGGGAGCGGCTCGACCCCGACACCTACCAGTGGGCGTCCGAGCTGCTCGGGATCCCGGTCATCGACCACTGGTGGCAGACCGAGACCGGCTGGCCGATCGCGGCCAACTGCGTCGGCATCGAGCCGCTGCCGATCAAGCCGGGCTCGCCGACCAAGCCCGTACCCGGCTGGGACGTGCGCGTGCTGGACCCGGCGGGGGAGGAGTGCCCGCCCGGTGCGGAGGGCGCGGTGGCGATCAGGCTGCCCCTGCCGCCCGGCGCGCTGCCGACGCTCTACCGCGACGACGCCCGCTTCATCGAGTCGTACCTGTCCCGCTATCCCGGCCACTACCTGACCGGCGACGGCGGCTTCCTCGACGATGACGGCTACCTGTTCGTCATGGGGCGCATCGACGACGTCATCAACGTCGCGGGCCACCGGCTGTCCACGGGCGCGATGGAGGAGGTCATCGCGGCCCACCCGGACGTGGCCGAGTGCGCGGTGATCGGCGTCGACGACGAGCTGAAGGGCCAGCTCCCCCTCGGCTTCGTGGTGCTCAAGGCAGGCGCCGACCGTGAGCCCGCCGACGTCGAGCGCGAGCTTTCCGCCATGGTCCGCGATCGCATCGGCCCGGTCGCCGCCTTCCGCCGCGCCGTGGTCGTGGCCCGCCTGCCCAAGACTCGGTCCGGCAAGATCCTGCGCGCCACCATGCGGGACATCGCGGCCGGACGCGACTACCGCGCCCCTTCCACGATCGAGGATCCGGCGGCCCTGACGGAGATCGCCGACGCTCTCTGAGCACGATCCGGTTAAACCCTCCCTGAGGGCGATGGAACGCGACATGATGGGAATTCCCACGCTCTTCGGAGACCGTGATGACGGAGACCCTGAGCTACGCCGAGGCTCTGAAGATCCTCGGCTGCAAGGACAGCAGGCTCGTCAAGGTGGTCGACTTCGCCGCGACGGCCGCCCTGACCGGATGGGCGCTCGCCGGAGGCGCCGAACTGGCGCTGGGCCTGCGCGACCTGCAGGAAGACGCCGTCCGCTACGGCAACGACGTGGTGCGGCGCGTGCCCGAATGGCGCAGCGGCGCCGGCCGGTTCGCGCGCACCCAGCGGCTGGCCGCCGTCCACGCCGTGGTGATCGTCTCGGCCTACTTCGAGGCGCTCGGTCAGGCGAGCCTGCCGTTCGGGCTGGACCGGCTCGACCGGGACCGCCCCGGCGGTGGCACTGGCGGCGGCACTGGCGGCGGCACCCGCGCGGCGGCGTTCGCCGAACTGGTGGAGAAGTTACTCACCGAGCCGCTGCCCAGGCCGGAGCCGCATCGCCCCTACGCCGAGACCCGCGAGGCGGTCGAACACCGTTACCGGCGGATGTCGGAGGCCGTGGCGGTGTACGTGCGGGAGGTGGCGGTGTGGGACGAGCTCTCGGCCGACGACCGCGTCCGCGTCCCCGCGCTGCTCGTGGAGGGGCCGTCGGCGCACGCCCTGCGGATCTACGACGAGGACTACCGCTCGCTCACCCTGGACAGCCCCGAGTTCCGGATGTGGAGCCTGGTCACCGAGACGCAGACGTTCGCCCCGGGACTGTCGCGCGTGGCACGGCTGCTGGCGGAGCTGGCGCCGCCCCGCGTGGGCGACCGGCCGATGATCCACCTGGTCCGGCTGGCCGCCGCCGCGCTCGACCAGTCGCTCATGGCCGTCGGCAAGGCGCCGGACGACGTCACGCTGCCGCTGCTCGGCGAGGGGTACATCAGCCCCCGGTGCAAGGTCGCGGAGATGACGGGCGAGTCCGCGCCGGCCGTGAAGAGCTGGTGGAAGAGCCGGCTGGAGCTGGCCGACGCGGAGGCGTTCCTGGTGGGGCACCTCACCTCGCCGCACGCCACCCAGGCGCCCCTGGTCGTGCTGGGCGAGCCGGGCTCGGGGAAGACCAAGCTGACCGAGGTGCTCGCGGCCCGGCTGGCCGCCTCGGAGTTCCTGCCGATCAAGGTGGAGCTGCGCGACGTCGCCGCCGAGTCGTCCCTGATCTCGCAGATCGAGCAGGGCATTTCCCCCGTACTCCCCGAAAAGGTGAAATATCAGGACTTGGTGGAGGCGGCGGAGGGGATGCTGCCCGTCGTCATGCTCGACGGGTTCGACGAGCTGCTCCAGGCCGCCGACACCAACCGCTACGACTACCTGGAACAGGTCCAGGAGTTCCAGGACGAGCAGTCCAGGCTCGGCCGGCCCGTCGCGGTGATCGTGACCAGCCGGACCGTCGTGGCCGACCGGGTCAGGTTCCCCCAGGGCGTGCTCACGATCGAGCTCCAGCCGTTCGAGAAGGAGCAGGTCCGCCAGTGGCTGGAGATCTGGGCGGAGACCAACCGCCCCGTCCTGTCCAGGCGCGGCAGGACCCCGCTGCCCGCCGACGTCGCGCTGGCCCAGGGTGAGCTGGCCAGGCAGCCGCTGCTCCTGCTGTTGCTGGCCATCCACGACGCCGCCGACAACGCGCTGCAGCGTGACGAGGCGGTTCTCGGCCGTGGCCGGCTCTACGAGTCGCTGATCAGGGGCGTCGCGGACCGCGAGATCGTCAAGAACCCCGAGGCGCGGGCGCTGCCGGCCGACCGCCGGCGCGGGCTGGTGGACCGGGAGCTGGTGCGGCTCGGGGCCGTGGCGCTGTCGATGTTCGTCCGCGGCCGGGCGGTCGTCTCGGAGGCCGCCCTCGACCGGGACCTGCCCGCCCTGTGCGGGGCGCCGGGCGACGAGCAGCGGGACGAGGGCGGCTGGGCGCGGCGGGCGACCGAGCGGTTCTTCTTCGTGCACGCCGACGACACGGGCGACACGCGGGACTACGAGTTCCTGCACGCCACGTTCGGTGAGTTCCTGGTGGCCTGGCTGGCCGTGTACGCGCTGCGTGACCTGGTCAGGAGGCACGGCCGCGACGACGATCTGGCGGGCCAGCTGGTCGACGACGACCTGCTCTACGCCGTCACGTCGTTCTCCTGCCTGGCCGAGCGGGGGCCGACGGTCGGCTTCGCCATGGAGCTGCTGGGGGCGCTGCCGGCCGAGGTCCGGGCCAGAAGTGTGACGCTGCTCGGCGCGCTGCTGCGCGAGTCGCTCCACGAGCGCCCGCGCCGCTCCTTCCTCGCCTTCCGCCCGGTGCGGCATCCCGTGCCGCGCCGCCTGGCCGCCTACGCGGCCAACCTCACCCTCCTGGTGGTGGCCGCGTCGGACAAACCGGTCAGCGTCTCGGAGCTGCTCCACGACTCGGGGGACTTCGCCCGGTGGAGCTCGTACGCGCATCTGTGGAAGAGCCAGCTCGGCGGGGAGGGCTGGACCGGCCTCATCGGCGCCCTGCCCGCGCGCAGGGTGGTGGACGGTGGCAAGCGGGACATCCGGCTCGGCGGGAGCGCCGAGTCGTGGGCGTTCGAGGGCGCCGGCTGGTGGTTCGGCCGGGCGAAGCCCGTGGCGCGCACCAGGACGCTGGGCCGCTACAAGTCCTACGCCCTGGAGGAGCGGCCCTACCTGCTCAACGTCGACGCCGACCTGCTGACCGACTCGCTGCACGGCGACGACGAGGCGCACCCGAGCCTGATCGTCGTGCAGCGGACGTCCGGGCAGGTGGTGAGCTGCACCCGCCTGGTCGAGGAGGTGCTGATGAACCGCCCGTCGAGCGCCGAGGCGCGCGTCGCGCTCTACGCCGACGCGATCGCCGCGGTCAGCGCCTTCCAGACGCTCAGGAGCCGGCGGCTGCTCGACCTGGTGCTGCGGGCCCTCACCCTGGAGGGCCCGGCCATGCCCTTCCAGGACCGGGCCGGGATACTCGGCGGGCTGGCCAAGGACGGCGTCGATCCGGCACTGTGGCGGCCGCTGCTGGAGTCGATGTTCTTCGAGCGGTCCGACAGCTGGGAGATCCTCCTGCGGGCGGGCGTCCCGGAAGCGGTCATGCGCGAGGTACGCACGCCCTAGAGACAGCTCTCAGGCGGCCGACCGGTCCACCGGCAGCTCGATCGTGATCGTCAGGCCGCCCTCGTCGCGCGGCCGGGCGACGACCGTGCCGCGGTGGGCCTCGGTGATGACGCGCACGATCGACAGGCCGAGGCCGCTGCCCCGGTCGGAGCGCAGCCGGTCGCCGTGCAGCCGCCGGAACGGCTCGAAGATCGTCTCGATCTCGTACGGCGGCACGTGCAGGCCGGTGTTGGCCACGACCAGCTCCACCCGCTCGGCGCGCCGCCGGGTGGTCACCCACACCTCGCCCTTGGGCTGGTTGTGCCTGATCGCGTTCTCCACCAGGTTCTGGACGAGCCGCTCCACCAGCACCGCCTCGCCGGTCGTCGGCGCGGAGTCCAGCAGCCGGTGGATCGTCACGTCCCGCTCGGCCGCCTCCTCCGCCGCCTGGTCCAGCACGTGCTCGGCCACGTCCGTCAGGTCGAACGGGCGCCGGTCCAGCACGGCCTGCTCGCCCTCGGCCAGCGCCAGCAGGCCGTCGATGAGCCGCTCGTTGCGGGCGTTGACCAGCAGCAGCGACTCGCCGAGCCGCTTGACGTCGTCGGTCGCGTCGGGCCGCCGCACCGCCACGTCGACCAGCGTCCTGTTGATGGTCAGCGGGGTGCGCAGCTCGTGGGAGGCGTTGGCGACGAAGCGCCGCTGGCTGTCGAAGGAGCGGGCGAGCCGGCCGAGCATGGTGTCGAAGATGCCGGTCAGCTCCTTGAGCTCGTCGCTCGGCCCCTCGTAGTCGATCCGGTCGGTCAGGTCGTGGCTCTGGGCGACCCGGCGCGCGGTCTCGGTGACCGACTTGACCGGTTTCAGCACCCACCCGGCTCCGCGCCAGCCCAGGGCGAACGCGGCGGCGGTGGCCCCCAGCACGGCGAGTGCGCCGATGGTGCGCACGCTGGACAGGGTCTCGCGCTGGTAGACGGTGCGGACCTGGAGCGCCCGATCCCGCGCGACCTCGTAATAGTCGTCGTTCCTGCCCAAGGTCCAGCCGTTACGCACGGTGATGGACGCCGGGGTGAGGAGGTCGGCACGGTACTCGAGGTTCTGCCGCACGATGAAGTAGATGCCCGTCAGCAGCAGGCCGCCGAGAACGAAGAACACCCCGGCACAGGCCAGGGCGAAGCGGAGACGGACCGTCATGAGATGCGATACCCCGATCCCGGCACGGTCTCGATGACCTGTGGGTCGCCGAGCTTCCTGCGCAGCTTCATCATCGTGGTCCGCACCGTGTTCGTGAACGGGTCGATGTGCTCGTCCCACACCTTCTCCAGCAGCTCCTCGGCCGACACCACCGCGCCCTGCGCCCGCAGCAGCTCGGCCAGCACGCCGAACTCCTTGCGGGCCAGCGGCACGTACCGGCCCTCGCGGAACACCTGCCGGTGCGCCCAGTCCAGCCGTACCCCGGCGCGTTCCAGCATCGGCGGGTCGGCCCGCCTGGCCCGGCGGCCGAGCGCGTGCACCCGCGCCACCAACTCCTCGAACGCGAACGGCTTGGGCAGGTAGTCGTCGGCCCCCAGCGACAGCCCCGCCACCCTCGACCGCACGTCCCCGGCGGCGGTCAGCATCAGGACCCTGACCGGCCACCCCCGCTCGACCACCACCCGGCACACCTCGTCGCCGTGCACCAGCGGCAGGTCCCGGTCCAGGATCAGCACGTCGTAGTCGTGCACGCCGAGCCGCTCCAGCGCCCCGTCGCCGTCGTAGGCCACATCGACGGCCAGCGCCTCGCCCCGCAGCCCCTCGGCGATCGAGTCGGCCAGCATGCGCTCGTCCTCCGCGACCAGCACTCGCAATGTCGTCCCTCCTGTGAAGATCCCCTGTGAAGATCGAAAGTTCCGACAGTCTGCTCCAGCCGGCATAACGCGGACATAACCACTTTTGGTGACGCTCAGGTTAGCGCCGACTCGGTGGACTGCCCTCCCTACGGCCGGGAATCGCCCGGCCTCTCACGGGGGAGAGATGCCATGGTTGCCGCTCTTGTGGCGCCCGCGAGGCCCCGTCTGGCCGATCCCGTCCTGGGGAGGACGAGTCACCGCCTGTTCGGGATCGTCCTGGCGCTGGCCGCGGCGCTGCGCGTGCTGGTCATGCTCGGGTACGACACCGCGCAGGTCTACTGGTACGACTCGTTCACCTACCTGAACACGGCCGTGCACATGCGGCCACAGGGGGCCTTCCACCCTGCGGGCTACTCGTGGTTCCTGTGGCTGCTGCGCCCCTTCCACAGCGTGGAGCTGGTCGTCGGCGTGCAGCACGCGATGGGCCTGGGCGTCGGCGTGCTGATCTACGTGTTGCTGCGCCGCTGGTCATTACCCGGCTGGGGGGCCGCGCTGGCCGCGGTGCCGATGCTGTTCGACCCGGCGTTCCTGCGGCTGGAGCACGCCGTGCTCTCGGACCTGCAGGTGATCTTCCTCGTCATGGCCGCGCTCACGGTGCTGATGTGGCGCCAGGAGGTCTCGCCCCGGGCTGCCGCGTTCGCCGGGGCGCTGCTCGCGCTGGCCGGGCTGACCCGCACGGCCGCGGTGCCGCTGCTCGGCCTGGCCGCGCTCTACCTGCTGCTGCGCCGCACCCCGTGGCGCCGCGTCGCCGCCCTGGTGCTCGCCGGGGCGTTGCCGCTGCTCGCCTACGCGGGCTGGTACGCCCAGCATCACGGCAGGTTCGCCCTGAGCGGCGGCGACGGCGTCGCCCTCTGGGCCCGCACGATGACGTTCGCCGACTGCTCGATCATCAAACCGCCGGCGGCGGAGGCCAGGCTCTGCCCGAACGGCAGCGTCGTCGACGCCGCCTCCGAGTACGTCTGGGCGCCCGGCGCCTCGCTCAACCGGCTGCCCGGCGACCGGTTCGCCTACAACGACCTGGCCCGCTCGTTCGCCGTCAAGGCCATCGCCGCGCAGCCGCTCGGCTACCTGCGCGAGATCGTCAAGGACACCTCCCTGGCCTTCACCTGGGAACCGGTGCAGCACCCCAAGCGGGTGACCGCGATGTCGACCTTCCCGCACGGCTCGTGGCGACTGCCGGAGGAGCACAGCCTCATCGGCCAGGTGCGCAAGGAGTACGACCCGGCCATCCGCGGCATGAGCTCGGTCGAGCCGTTCGGGTCGATCCTCGCCGCCTACCCGTATCCGTGGTTCCTGCACGGCACACTGTTCGGCGTGATCCTCCTGGCGGGCACGGCCGGGGCCATCGGCCGCCGCCGCGCGGCCCTGCTGCCGTGGGCGTTCTCCATGTTCCTGCTCGTCGCGCCGGTGGCGGCACTCGACTTCGACCACCGCTACGTGCTGCCCGCCATCCCGGTCGCCTGCGTCGCCGCCGCGCTGGCCGCACGCCGCACGGAGCCGTAGGAGGCTCTTACCGCTACGGCTACGATCATGTTCTGCGTCCTCGGCACGTTCCATGATCGCGCGCCGCGGATCACGGGCCGCCGATTATCCGCTGCGGTGCTGGTAGACGCCACAATTGTGCGCCTCGTCCTGGTGCCTTCGATCATGGAAGTGCCCGGTGGGCGCGCCTGGTGGTTCCCCCGACTGTCCTCGACGAGGCTGCCGCTCAAGGGAAATGTTCCGTAGTATCCGGACATCACGAGCGTTGGGGGCGCCAGGGTGCCAGGACAGAGCGTGGGTGTGGTCGTCGATCCGGGAGTACCCCCGGAGGTCGCCGGAATGTTGCGTGCCAACGCCCCGCTGCTGTCCAGGATCAGAGCAGGATGGGTGCCCCCCGCCGCACCACCGCCCGACCGGCGGCGCCCGTCGAGCCTGATGCTGCTGGCCGCCACGCCCGTGGTCGTGGCGCTGATGTCCGTGCTGCTGGCCTCGCACGCGGCGCCGGTCGGGTTCGTGCTGCTGGGTTCCTTCGTCTTCATCGTGCTGGTCAAGATCGCCTCCATCAACGAGGTGCCGCAGCACGACCGGCCGCGCGAGCGCGGCGTCTACGAGCAGGCCCGCTGGTACGACGGGCGCTACCTGCTGGCCGACGACTTCGACGCGGAGGCCAGACTGGTGCTGGCCAGGGCGCAGCGGGCGATCGGCAGCGTGCTGCGTTCCCACGTCAACGCCGAGGGGCTGCTGGACGACGCGCGCAACGCCGTGATGCTGCCGGAGCAGGAGTGGGAGATCGCCAGGCTGCTGGCCAAACTCGCGGCCCTGCGCGGTGAGCACAAGGTGCTGCTGTCCCGTGGCATCGCGCCGGAGGTGGCGGCCGTGGTCGAGCCGCTGGACCGCGCCCTGGCCAACAGCGAGGCCGCGGTCGTCGCGCGCGTCGAGGCGCTGGAACGTTACGCCGGGCATGTCGCCGAGGCCGAGCGCGCCTACCACGCCCGCAGCCAGATCGAGGAGCTGCGGGCCCGGCTGCCGCGCTACGAGGAGCTCCTGGCCGAGTCGGGGGCCGACGCGCTGGCCGTACCGGAGATCGAGAAGCTCGCCCAGGACGCCGACGCCCTGGAGCGGCTGCTGCGCAAGAGCGTGAGCTCGGCGCACGAGGCGTTCCGCTACCTGGAAGGCTGACACTCTGACAGACCGCCACATAGGATCCCTTACGTGCCCTGTCCGAAGGTCATGGTGGATCCGGCGGTGCCAGACGAGATCGCGGAGCTGCTGCGCGGCCACCGCGAGCTGCTGCTGGGCATGCGGACGGGGTGGGCACCCGTCCGCAAAAGGCGGTATGACCCGACGCTCGGCATCGTGGCGAGCGCGGCGGCCGGGGTGGCCGCGCTGCTGGCGGTCGCCGCCGGGTTCGGCTTCTTCCTGGAGGAGCGGTACACCTCCTTCGTGGTCGTCATGACCGTGGCCGCGCTGCTCGTGGTCGGCGTGCTGCTCAGGCCGCGCACCGACGCGGAGGTCGCGCGGCGGCGCGCGCAGGAGCTGGACGTCTACGAGAACGCCCTCCTGTACGAGGGACGGTTCGTGCTCGCCGAGGATCTCGACGAAGGCTCCCGCGCGCTGCTGGCCCGCGCCCGCGCCGCCGTCGAGGCGGTCATGGAGTCGCGCGTCAACGCCGAGGGCCTGCTGGACGGCGTGCGCAACGCGGTGATGCTGCCGGAGCAGGAGTGGGAGATCGCCCGGCTGCTGGCCAAGCTGTCGGCGCTGCGGCGTGAGCACGAGGAGGTCGTCGCCGAAGGGCTCACGCCCGAGGTGGCCGCCGTCGCCGAGCCGCTGGGGGAGGCACTGGCGAGCAGCGAGCAGGCGGTGCTCGCCCGCGTCGAGGCGCTGGAACGTTACGCCGGGCACGTGGCCGAGGCCGAGCGCGCCTTCCGTGCCCGGCGCCAGATCGAGCGGTTCGGCGCCAAACTGCCGCGTTACGAGGAGCTGCTGGCCGAGTCGGGTGCCGACAGCTCGGCGGTGCCCGAGCTGGGCCGGCTGACCGAGGACGCCGACCGGCTGGAGGAGACGCTGCGCGACAGCGTGACCTCGGCACACGAGGCATTCCGCCACTTGAATGGATGACATCCCATAAAATCCGTTTTTGTGGCGGATGTGGTAGTCGATCCAGGTGTCCCGGAGGATGACGCCCAGCTGATCAAGGAGAGCGAGCACCTCCTGATCAGGATGCGCCGCGGCTGGGTGCCCGATCCCCGGCCTTCCAGGGTCTCCGGCAAGTCCGGGCGCGCGGTCATCGCGGTGATCACCCTGGTCGCGCTGACCCTCCTGCTGATCAAGGCGGGCGGCCTCATGTCAGGCGGCGTGGTGCTGGTCGGCCTCATCGCCGTCCCCATCCTGCTCGTGGTCTTCCTGCGCAAGGACCTCGACGAGGACGAAGGGGTGGCCGTCGACCGTGAGGTCTACGAGCAACTGCGCTGGTACGAGGGCCGGTACGTGCTCGCCGCCGACCTCGACGAGTCCTCTCGCAGGCTGCTCGCCCGGGCCAGGCGGGCCGTCGCCACGGTGACGCACTCGGCGGTCAACGTCGAAGGGCTGCTGGACGACGTGCGCAACGCCGTGATGCTGCCCGCGCAGGAGTGGGAGATCGCCCGGCTGCTGGCCAAGCTGTCGGCGCTGCGCACCAAGCACCGCCAGACCATGTCCGAGGGGATCACGCCGGAGGTCGCCGCCGTGGCCGAGCCGCTCGCGCGGGCGCTCGACAGCAGCGAGGACGCCGTGGTGGCCCGGGTGGAGGCGCTGGAACGGTACGCCGCCAACGTGGCCGAAGCCGAGCTCGCCTACCGGGCCCACCACCAGATCGAGGAGCTGCGGGGCCGGCTCCACCAGTATGAGGAGCTGGTCTCCGAGGCCGGCGCCGACGGCTTCGCCGTACCGGAGATCGCCCGGCTCGCGGAGGACGCCGACCAGCTGGAGCGGGCGCTGCGGCGGAGCGTGAGCTCCGCCCACGAGGCGTTCCGCTACCTGGAGCCCTGAGCCCGAGCTATCCGAGGTGCGCGGCCTCCAGGAGCACGTCGCACAGGGCGTCGGCCGCGTCGACCCGGCCCAGTTTGCGGGCCGCCTCGGCCATCGTCGCGCGCAGACCCGGGTCGGCCAGCAGCGGCATCAGCTCGGCCAGCAACTGCTCGCCCGTCGGGTGCGGCTCCAGCAGCGCGCGGGCCCCGCCCGCGGAGGCCAGGTAGCCCGCGTTCTTGCGTTGCTCGTCGCCGCCGGTCGGGATCAGCGGGATGAGCACCGAGGGCTTGCCGATCGCGGTCAGCTCCGACACCGTGCCCGCGCCGCTACGCGAGATCACCACGTCGGCCGCGGCGAACAGGTCGGGCAGCTCCGAGCCCACGTACGGCACCGGGTGGTAGCGCTCGGCCAGGTCCGGCGGCAGCTCGATGGCGCGCATCTGGTCGATCCACGCGGGCCCGCACTGGTGCACGATCTGGGCGTGCGGCAGCAGCCGCGGCAGGATCTCCGCGATCAGCGTGTTGATCTGCTTGCTGCCCGTCGCGCCGCCCGTCACGTAGATCAGCGGCACCTCGAACGTCAGCCCGAACAGGTCGTAGGCCGCGGCCCGGTTGCCCTGCAGCAGCTCAGGCCTGATCGGGTTGCCGGTCACCACGGCCTTCGCGCGCGCCGGCGGCGGCAGGTATTCCAGGGACGACTCGTGCGAGAGCGCGATCCGCGTCGCCAGCCGGGCCAGGATCCGGTTGGCCAGCCCCACCACCGTGGTCTGCTCGTGCATGACCAGCGGCCGGCGGATCAGTTTGGCCGCCACCCCGATCGGCACCGCCACGTAACCCCCGGTCGACAGCACCACGTCGGGCAGGTAGCGGGCGGCGTGCCCGATCGCCTGGACCACGCCCACCGGGATGCGGAACACGTCGGCGATGTTGGTGCCGAGCTCGCGGATATTGGGCCGGCGGCGCAGCTTGCCGGTGGTGATGGCCTTGAACGGGATGCCGTGCTCGGCGGTGATCCTGGCCTCCAGGCCGTTCGCGGTGCCTACCCAGAGCACGTCGTGCGGCACCTGACGTCGCTGGACGGCCGACAGGGTCGTCAGGGCCGGATAGGTGTGACCACCGGTGCCGCCGCCGGTGATCAACAGTCGCAGGGTTCGTGACATGCGATCAGACTATGGCCCCGGCGGGTGGACCAGTCGCGCCGCTCGGCCACTTCGGACTCGGCTTCGCCGTACAGACCGTTGACCGGTAGCGTTTCCCCATGCGACTCGGCGTGCTGGACATCGGCTCGAACACCGTCCATCTACTCGTCGTCGATGCCCACCGCGGCGCGCGGCCCCTCCCCGCCTACTCGCACAAAGAGGAGCTGCGGCTGACCGAGCACCTCGACGAGAGCAACGAGCTGTCCGCGGACGGCATCGAGCGGCTCGGTGAGTTCGTGGAGGAGGCGCTGCGCATCGCCGAGGACAAAGGCGTCGAGAACTTCCTGGCCTTCGCCACCTCGGCCGTGCGCGAGGCCGCCAACGGCGAGCACGTGCTCGACCAGATCAACGACCGCTGCGGCGTGCACATCGAGGTCCTGTCCGGCAGCGACGAGGCCAGGCTGACGTTCCTGGCCGTGCGGCGCTGGTTCGGCTGGTCCTCGGGCCGGCTGCTCGCCTTCGACATCGGGGGCGGCTCGCTGGAGATCGCCGCCGGGGTCGACGAGGAGCCCGACGTCGCCGTCTCGCTGCCGCTCGGCGCGGGCCGGCTCACCCGCGACTGGTTCGGCGCCGACCCGCCGACCGCCGACGAGGTCCGCAAGCTGCGCCGGCACGTACGCGCCGAGATCGCCCGCACGGTCGGCGGCATCGTCAGATACGGCGAGCCCAATCGGGCCGTGGCCACGTCCAAGACCTTCAAGCAACTGGCCAGGATCGCCGGGGCCGCGCCCACCAACGACGGCCTCTACGTCTCCCGATCGCTGTCGCGCCAGGACATGGCCGACTGGGCCGTCAAGCTGACCACCATGAGCTCGGCCGAGCGGGCCGGGCTGTCCGGCGTGTCCGACGGGCGGGCCCTCCAGCTGGCCGCGGGGGCCATCGTGGCCCACGCGACCATGGACCTGTTCGAGGTCGATCGGCTGGAGGTCTGCCCGTGGGCGCTGCGCGAGGGCGTCATCCTGCGCCGCCTCGACATGCTGCCGGGGCGGCTGGATGTGACGCCGCGGTAACCGCGATCTACCCGAATCTCGCGCATAAGATCCGGTTCACGGGGCATTTCCGGCGGATGTTGGCTGTACTCAGCACGATCGCCTCGCTGGTGATCGTCCTCATTCTGGCGTTCGTGGCGGTTTTCCTCATCTCCGTGGTCGTCCTGATCACGCTCGGACTGTTGGCGAGATCGACCGCCCGGCAGTCCGAGGCAGGGCCGGTTCTGGGAGGGCTCGGGGCGCGGTCTCCGGGGAAGCATGAGCACCTACGCCCGTCGGGGAGGTCGAGGGAGTTCAGTTCGCCATGAAGTGCGGGCCGGCCGCGCCCGGGGCGAAGCGCAGGCGCTTCTCCAGGCACACCACCGACCCGTCCTCGTGCCGGTTGGTGAAGCGGATGTCGTCGGCCAGCGCGCGCATGATCTGGATCCCCCGGCCGGACTCGGCGCCGGGGGCCGCCTCGCTGACCTTGGGCGGGTCGAATCCGCCACCCATGTCGATCACCCGGATGACGCAGAGCTTGTCGTAGACCCCCGCGCTCACCATGTACTCGTCACTGGGGCCGGCGTGCCTGACGACGTTGGAGCACGCCTCGGTGAGCATGAGCTCGATGTCGTCGCGGATCTGCGGCTCCACTCCCAGTGACCTGAGTGTGCCGTCGAACATCTGCCTGATCAGCGGGACACTCGCCGCATCTCTTGGCAGCCGGAGCGCTATCGTGGCCTCCACCGCACCTCCTCCGTCTCCATCCGGACGCGTCAGTGCCTTCTGCCCAATCCGGCCCGCCCCAATCGTCTCTAGGGTTCCATCAGGCGGAGCGCGACCTCGACCGCGGCCTCGTTGATCTCCTCGTCGGTCAGCTTCTTGTCCTGCGACATCCACTTGCCGGCATGCAGCGTGAACAGCGCCATCGAGCGGCTGATGCGCACGGCCAGCGGATCGCCGGGGTCGTTGAGCTCGTCGGTCAGCTCCAGCATCACCTCGCGCATCCGAAGAATCTTCGGATGGTCGCGCATGGCCGTCTGGTTGCGCTCCATGAAGCGGGCGACCTCCAGATAGCGGGGGTTCGTCAGCTTGGCGGCGTAGCGCAGGACGAGCTCCTTGCGCGTCTCCGGCGTCTTCGGCTGGCTCCTGAACCAGGTCAGAAGCTCCTCGACGTCCGCCACGCGCATGTCGGCCAGACTGGCGACGATGTCTTCCTTGGTCTTGAAGTGGTAGTAGAGCGCGGCCTTCGTCACGCCGAGCTCCTCCGCGATCTCTCGCAGCGAAGTCGCCTCGTAACCCTGCTCGGTGAAGAGCTTGAGCGCGATCTCCTGGATCCTGCTCCGGGTGTCTTCCCGCAATGTGCACCTATTTCGACTTGACGGCCGGCAAGTAGGGTATCTAGCTTATTCTATGCTTGCCGGTCGGCAAGTAAGCAAGCTCTCATCTGGGGGGTGTGCGGTGGCGGAGGCAGTCGGACGACGACGCGAGGTGATGGTCGTCCTGCCCGGGCTGAGGCTCGGGGCCTGACACGTCTGTCATGGGTCGTCACAGCGTCTTGAATTCTCTGTAGTTCCCTGAAGGAATCAGGTAACTCGGACGGGCGTGGCCTGCTTTGGGCTGCCCCGGTGCTCGGTGAAGGTGAGTACGGGGGTGGCTTTGGCGTGGTGGAGGCCGGTCCGATGGTGGGAGTTCCTGACATGCCCTGTCCGGTGCGGCTGGTGCCGTCCCGGCTTGGGTGCATGGCCCGCCGGACGCTGTCCACCGCCGGTGGGCGGTGGGGCGGGCACCGTGCGCCGGTCGGGCACACGGCTGGAGGTCATCGCGTGCTCGGCCAAGTCATCGGCCGAATTGATCATAGTGTTGTTGGCGGTGCGGGTTGGCCGTTTCGGGGTGGGGCGGTTCTTGGATCTGTCGCGTGCCGCCGGTCGGGGGTGTAGGTCGGTTCGGGTGCGGCGGGCGCGGCGGGCCGCGCGGGTGGGTTTGCGGGTGCGGCGGGCGCGGGCGACGTTGCCCTCCACGATGGTGTGGATGGTGCGGGTGCCGGTGGTTCGGTGGGTGCGGGTGGCGTGCTGGCCGAGCAGGCCGCGTGAGACGATCCGCTCGGCTGCTGCCCAATCCCGGTCACACGACAGGCCGCAGGCCGGGCAGTAGGCCCATCTCCAGCCCCGCTCGGTGAGCCGATCGGGGGCCGGGCAATGCTTGAGCACTGACGTGCCGTCCCCGCACCGGGGGCAATATCGGGAGGTGCCGCGCGCTGGGACGGTGACCACCGCGATGGCGTGCTTGGCCGCCAGGTGCCGGATCGCCTCGATGATCTGCCCGCGTACCTGCCCCGAAAGGCGTGCGTTCACGCTCCCTCGGCGTCCGCGCGCTTCCAGGGTGGTCAGGTCTTCCAGGTAGATGACCGTCGCCCCGGCGGCGCTGGCCTGGTCGACTGCCCAGCGTGCGGCCGACCAGGCCAGCGCCTTGTTCAGGTTGCGGATGCGCGCGCACAGCCGCTCATGTTCGACCCCGAGCACCTGCCGGGCCGTACTCAATGCGACGTAGCGGGGATCAGCAGGCGTGATCCTCGCCAGCAGCTTTTCCAGGTGCCGGTGCTTGGCGGCCAGGTGCTCACGCTCGGCCCGCAGCCGGTGCAGCTTGGCCGAGACACCGCTCGCGTCGTAGGCGAGAGGCCGCCCATCACTGATCACCCGGCCATCGGCCAGCTCCCCTGCCACGCCGACCAGCAGTCCGTTGAGGCCCCAGTCGAAGCCGCACCCGATCACATGACCAGTAGCGGGCGCGAAGCCGAGCAGTGTCTGGAACGGCAGATCGACACGCACCCGCCCCCTTGCCACCCGCACAGTGGGGGCACACAGAGTGGCCTGCGGCGGCACGGTCGGCGGCAACGCGACCGGCAGCACGTGCCAGGTCCAGTCCTTACCGGAGGCGGGCGATTCGACCAGCGGAAGCCGCACCCGCAGGCGGGCGCTGCGATTGCCGGTGCGCTCCAGGGTGACCAGTTGTCGGTCGGCCGCCGCCAGCACGATCTGCGCCGCAACGTTCGGTGGCTCCTCCAGTTCGGTCAGATCGGCCGGGAACACCTCATGCTCGTCGCGATAGGCGCGGATCTGCCGGGTCCGGTTACGAATTTCCGCTAGGGTCACGCCGTCCGGCAGCAGCACGCGCAGCGCGTCCCATTCGGCGCGGGTGCGTGCCTGCGGGTTGTGCGGCCAGGTCGCCACGATCGCCGCCACCAGGCGGCGCCGGTGCAACGCCAGCCGCAACAAGCGAGCGGCCTGCTCCTGCGCGCACCGCAGCACCCGATCGCAGACGTACATGCCGGCGGCCGGGGTCGTGCCCCAGCCCAGCCGCCGGACAGCCATCCAGCCCTTTGTCGGCAACACCCGCCCGTCCAGCCCCACTCCGGACGCCAAAGCGTCCAGATCAGCCGCATTCCAATGGGCGGTGACGACGCAGGCGATCAGGTCCTGCGCCAAGCCGGTCAGCCATGCCACCCGCTGCGTCAGGAGCGCAGCGGAAACGACCTCGCCGGTCTTCTCCACGGTGGCGGCGTGGGCGGTGCAGGGGGCGGTCGCGGTGAGCTTATTCATGCACCGCCCCCGGCTTGGAGGCGGCATTGACGCGTGTACCGCGCGACCCGCAGCTCGACCTGCACCCCGCCCCCAGCCTCCACGATGCGTGACCTTAACGCTACCAAGGGTTGATTTCTTTGGATAGAACATGTGAGCGATCCGTTGGATATCGACACCCTCACCCCTCGCCTCCCCGCGCCACCTCACCGTGCGAATGCCGGCACACGTGCTCAGGCCGCACGCCAAAGGGCCACCTATGGGCAACGCGGATTGGGCTTCCTGGCAGGTCCTCGCCCTGGCCGCGACCGACGTGCTCTCGCTGGCGCTGTCCATCTTCCTCGAAGGACGGGTGGTCGAGCCGGCCATGCCGCTCGAGCTGTTCCGCAACCGCAACTTCGCCCTGATCTCGGGCGTCAACTTCCTGCCGCTGTTCCAGCGGACTGTCCAGGGCGCGTCGGCCATGGTGGTCTCGCTGTTCGTTGGCCGGGCCCTCGACGCCACGGGCAAGTACAAGATCTACCCGATGCTCGGCGGCGTCGGCATGGCCGTGGCCTGCTGGCTGGCGGTCTTCGTCAAGATGATCTCCCTGCGCGGTGGCCCGTCGGCCGGGGCCGCCACGCAGGAGGAGGTGGTCAGCCCGGCGGCAGGCTGAACAGCTTGTCGAGCCCGGTCATCCGCATCAGGTTGTGCAGATAGGGCGTCAACGCCACCACGCGCAGCACGGCGTCGGCGCCCTCGACCTGCCGCTGGAGTCGTACGAGAGCGGCCAGGCCGGAGGAGTCGATGAAGGCCAGCCCCGACAGATCCACGTCGAGCCGGTGGTAGCCGGCATCCAACGTCAGCCCCGTCAGATCGGCGGCGGTGTCGAAATCGAGGTCGCCGCTGAGCGCCAGCCGGATCGTCGTGGCGTCCGGTGTGGCGACGTCGATGCGCAACGGCGTCTTGTCGAGCACCGCCTCAGCTTATCCACCGCGCCGAAAATAGGAGGCGCGGGGCGTCCGGATTCGGGAAAATCGCTGCCATGAAGCCGTCCGCTGCCCACAGATTCAGCCGTCCACGGGCCGAAGACGCCACCGCCATCCATGAGCTCGTCGCGGCCTGTGACCTCGCCGTCATCGGCGTTCCCGACGCGACGGTCGACGACATCGCCGACGAGCTGGCGGAGCCGGGCTTCGACCTCGACGCGGACGGCTGGCTCGTCCACGACGCCGGCGGCGCGCTCGTCGGCTGGGCCTGGGCCTGCGCCAAGGGCGACAGCGACATGATCGACATAGAGGTCCTGGTGCGTCCGGGCGTCGAGGGGCTCGAGGACGAGCTGTGGCGCCTCGTGCTCGACCGCGCCGGGGAGCTGGCGCTGGCCCGGGGCCACGACGCCGCCACGGTCGACATCGGCATCTACCGGGCCGACACTGGCAAGCAGGCGCTCGCCAAGGGATACGGCTTCGCGCCCGGCACCAGCTTCCACCGCATGCGCATCGACCACGAAGGCCCGGTCGAGCCGCCCGCCCCGATTCCGGGGCTCACCCTCCACAGCGGGGAGACGGACGCCGTCCGCAGGCAGGCGTACGAGGTCCAGCAGGAGGCGTTCGCCGACCACTTCGGCTTCGTCAAGGTCGACTACGAGCACTGGCTCGAGCGCCGGCAGGCGCAGAGCGTCACCGACTGGAGCCAGCTCACGGTCGCCAGGATCGACGGGCGGCCGGCGGCGCTGGTGGTCGGCAACAACCAGTTCGTGCCGGACGAGGACTGCGGCTATGTCGCCACGCTGGCCGTCCTGCCCGAGCATCGGGGGAAGGGGCTGGGGCGCTTCCTGCTCCGGCACGCCTTCGCCGCCGACGCGGCGCGTGGTCGGCGGGCGACCCTGCTGCACGTCGACTCCAACAACACCACGCCCGCGCTCGACCTCTACCTGTCGGCGGGCATGCGGCCGGTCCTGGTGATCGACGTCTGGCGCCGCCTGATCCGGCCCGTCCGGGCTTCCTGAAGGCCCGCTCTCACGGGTGGTATCCCTTCCGGTCTAGCGTACGAACGTACTAGTTCGTACATTTGAGGAACACCGGAGGAGAGTGAGAGCGGATGAGCTCCTATCTGATCGGCCTGATCGGCGCCGGGATCGGCCCGTCGTTCAGCCCCGCGCTGCACGAGCGCGAGGCGGACGCGCACGGCGTGCGCTACGTCTACCGGCTGCTCGACATCGGCGAGCTGGGGCTGGGCGCCGAAGCCGCGGGGGAACTGGTCCGTACGGCGCGGCGGCTCGGGTTCGACGGCCTCAACATCACCCACCCGTGCAAGCAGACCGTGATCCCCTTCCTGGACGAGCTGTCCGCGGACGCGGCGATGCTCGGCGCGGTCAACACCGTCGTGTTCGAGGGGCGGCGGGCCGTGGGGCACAACACCGACTGGACCGGGTTCGCGGAGTCGTTCGCCAGGGGACTGCCCGACGCGCCCACCCGGCAGGTGGTGCAGCTGGGCGCGGGCGGAGCGGGGGCCGCGGTGGCGCACGCCCTGCTGACCCTCGGCGCCGACCAGGTCGTGCTGGTCGACGCCGCCGAGGACCGGGCGGCCTCGCTCGCCGCCGACCTGGCCGGCCGGTTCGGGCCGGACCGGATCCGCGCCGCGACCCAGGGTGAGCTGGGCGGGCTGCTCGCCACGGCGGACGGGCTGGTGCACGCGACCCCCACCGGCATGGCACAGCACCCCGGGCTGCCGCTCCCCGCGGAGCTGCTGCGCCCTGAGCTGTGGGTGGCCGACATCGTCTACCGACCACTGGAGACCGAACTGCTGCGCCGGGCCGGGGCGCTCGGCTGCCGCACCATGCACGGCGGCGGCATGGTGGTCTTCCAGGCCGCGCATGCCTTCCGCCTGTTCACGGGCCGCGAGCCCGACCCCGAACGGATGCTCACCCACCTCACCGACCTGATCGACGCCTGACCGGGAGGTATCGCACCATGCGTAAGTCCATCGCCACCGTCTCGGTCAGCGGGACGCTGGCGGAGAAGCTGACCGCCATCTCCGCCGCGGGCTTCGACGGCGTGGAGATCTTCGAGAACGATCTCCTCGTCTCCCCGCTGAGCCCGGAGGAGGTACGCGCCCGGGCCCGGGACCTCGGCCTCGGCATCGACCTCTACCAGCCCTTCCGCGACTTCGAGGCGGTGCCGGGCGACGTGCTGGCCCGCAACCTGCGCCGGGCAGAGCGCAAGTTTGAGGTGATGGAACGCCTCGGCGCCACCCTGCTGCTGGTCTGCTCCAGCGTGTCGCCCGACGCGATCGACGACGACGAGCTGGCCGCCGAGCAGCTGCGCCTGCTCGCCGAACGGGCGGCCGGGCACGGCATCAGCATCGCCTACGAGGCGCTGGCCTGGGGCAGGCACGTCAACGAGTACCTGCACGCCTGGCGGATCGTGCGCATGGCCGACCACCCGAACCTCGGCACCTGCCTCGACAGCTTCCACATCCTGTCGCGCGGCTCCGACCCGATCGGCATCGAGGCGATCCCGGGTGACAAGGTGTTCTTCCTCCAACTGGCCGACGCGCCGCTGCTGGCGATGGACGTGCTGCAGTGGAGCAGGCACTACCGCTGCTTCCCCGGCCAGGGGACCTTCGACCTGGCCGGGCTGGTGACGCACGTGCTGGAGACCGGGTACGCCGGGCCGCTGTCGCTGGAGGTGTTCAACGACGGCTTCCGGCAGGCCGACGCCGGCCGTACGTCGCTGGACGCCATGCGGTCGCTCATCGCGCTGGAGGAGGCCGCCGCCCGGCGGCGCGGCGTGACCCCGCCGATCCCGCCCCCGGTCATCCCGTCCGGCTTCGCCTTCGCCGAGCTGTCCGTCCCGGCCGCCGAAGGGTCCGCCGTAGAGTCCGGCGAGCCGTCCGTCCCGGCCGGCAACCCGCCAGGACCGCCCGAGCCGGCCGCGCATGCCCCCGAGCTGAGCACGCTGCTGGCCGCGCTCGGGTTCGTACGCACCGGCACGCATACCGGCAAGCCGGTCGAACTGTGGGAGCAGAGAGAGGCCCGGATCCTGCTCAACGCCACCGGCGACGAACCCGCGCTCGCCGCGCTCGGGCTGGAGAGCCCCGACCCGGCCGGTTCCGTGAAGCGCGCCGAGTCGCTGCTGTCACCGGTGCTGCCCCGCCACCGGGCCCCGCGCGAGGCCAGGCTGGACGCGATCGCCGCACCGGACGGGACCGAGCTCTTCTTCTGCCGCACCGGTCATCCCGACCATTCGAGCTGGACCGACGACTTCAGGACCGAAGGCGCCGCGCCTGGACCGGTCGCCGGGGGCATCACGCACATCGACCACGTGGCCCTCACCCAGCCGAGGCACCACTTCGACGAGGCAGCGCTGTTCTACCGCGGCGTCCTCGGCCTGCGCCCCCAGGAGAGCCTGGAGGTCCCCGACCCCTACGGCCTGCTGCGCAGCAAGGCGATGTCCAGCGGGGACGGCGCCCTGCGGATGGTGCTCAACATCAACCAGGTCGGCGCCCAGCACATCCCCTGGCAGCACATCGCCCTGGCCTGCGACGACATCGTGGCCGTCGCCCGCCGGCTGCGCGCCGCCCACCCCGGGCTGCTGCTGCCCGTCCCCGCCAACTACTACGACGATCTGGCCGCCCGGTACGACGTGCCACCCGAGCTGCGCGAGCTCGGCCTGCTGTACGACAGGGACGAGCACGGCGAGTTCCTCCACCTGTACACGATCACGGCCGGGCGGGTGTTCTTCGAGATCGTCCAGCGCGTAGGCGGCTACCAGGGCTACGGCGCCGCCAACGCACCCGTCCGCCTGGCCGCACAGCACGCCTTGGGAGTCAACGGTCATCTACGATCAACTACCGCCGGTTGAGGCTGGTGGTTTGCTCTCGCGGTCCCGTCTGGGTGAGGGGAGGCCGGTAGCGTGTGGCTGGTTGATGGCGGCCCAGCCCGCTGCGCCGCGTGTGGCGATGTTGCGGGCTGCGATGTGGTCGGCGTGCCCAGCGAGGCCGCACCGGGTGCAGATGAACCGGCCCCGTGCCGGCCGGTTCGCCCTGGCCACGTTCCCGCAGTCCGGGCAGGTCTGCGAGGTGTAGGCGGGGCCGACCAGCACGAAGGCGATCCCGGCTC
Source organism: Nonomuraea sp. NPDC049269 (assembly GCF_043197155.1). Taxonomy (NCBI): domain Bacteria; kingdom Bacillati; phylum Actinomycetota; class Actinomycetes; order Streptosporangiales; family Streptosporangiaceae; genus Nonomuraea; species Nonomuraea sp. NPDC049269. The sequence goes on along the minus strand of NZ_JBICSO010000001.1, from coordinate 515,030 downwards.
GGTCGGCCTTGTAGCGGGTGAACACGGTCTGCTGGGCGAAGGCCCAGGTGTGCAGGGTGCGTCGCTGGAGCCGGTGAGCCCTGACCCGCCCGCGGATACCCTGCAGATCCTCCAGGGCGACGCCACAGCCGGTGCGTTCGGCTTCACGCACCACAAACGTACTGATCTGATGGTTGAGGTCGGTCATCATCCGGTGCTCACGCCCCGACAGACGGCGCAGCACCCGCCGCGCCGAAGAGGTGCTCTTCCTCTGCAACCGTCGGCGCTGGCGGTGGCGCCGCTCGCGCAGGGTGCGGACGTGGCCGTTGCCGGCGATCGGCCCGGCCAGGGCGGGGCCGGGCAGCACCGCGCCGTCGCAGGTGACCGCCAGGTTGGCCACTCCGTGATCCACGCCGACGAAGCCGCCGACCGGCTCGCGTACCGCCGGTGTGGGCAGGGTGAGGGTGACTTGCAGCAGCCACACGCCGCGTCGGCAGATCAGGTCGGCCTCGCCGAGCGGCAGCGTGTCGATGGTTTTGAGGTCTTCTGGTCGGCCGGTGTAGGGGACGGTGACGCGGCCGGTGGGAGTCCACAGCGACACCGTGCGGGCGTCGCGATTCCAGCTCACTGCAACTCCACCACAGCGAAGACGCGATGCCGCCACGCCAGGCGGGACACGACGGTGGCCGCCTCATTGCACAACAACAACACCGCCGCCGCCAGCGCCTCGGCCTGGCCCGGGGCGGGCGTGAGCCGGAGCTGCACGACGGTGGGCAGACCGTGCCGTTTGGTGGCGGAGCGGCGGGATCGCCATCGCGCACCTCCTAAGAAGGGTGGGGCTTCCTCCCGGCGCTGCCAGACCGAGTCTTCGTGCCACAATTCAGATGAACGTGACCCCGTTGGCCTGACCATGGAGCCTCATGACCTCGCAGCCACTCGCCCGCGCCGGTGGCGAACGTCAGCGTGACGCCGACCGGACCAAGGCGGAGATCCTCCAGGTGGCGCAGCGGGAGTTCGCGCGGCACGGATACGCCGGGGCCAGGGTGGACGAGATCGCCGAGCGGACGCGCACCACCAAGCGCATGATCTACTACTATTTCGGCGGCAAGGAGCAGCTCTACATCGCCGTTCTGGAGAAGGCCTACACCGAGGTGCGGGCCGCCGAGCGGACCGTCGACGTGGCGCACCTGGCGCCGGTGGAGGCCATCCGCACACTGGCGGAGCTGACCTTCGACCACCACGACGCACACCGCGACTTCATCAAGCTGGTCGGCATCGAGAACATCCACGAGGCCGAGCACATCCGCAAGTCCGAGCTGCTGGGCAACCTGGGCACGCCCGTCCTCGACCTCATCTCCCGCATCCTCGACGCGGGGCAGGAGTCCGGCGACTTCGTCACCGAGGCCGACGCCATCGACGTGCACATGATGATCAGCGCGTTCTGTTTCTTCAGGGTCGCCAACCAGCACACGTTCGGGGCGCTGTTCGGCCGCGACATGACCGCGCCCGAGCACCGTGCCAGGCTGCGCACGATGGTCGGCGAGCTGACCGTCGCCTACCTGCGCGGCGCGGGCGCGCCCCCGTGACCTGCGGGCGGACCGGCGCACACGATCACAGCCGCTCTGGAGAAGGGTCATTCACACTCTTGTAATGTACGAACCAGTGAGTTAGTTTCGGGGCTATCTCACCCGGGAGGAGCCCCCGTGACCAACGCACCCACCCCCCAGGGCAAGCCGCGCAAGGCCGCGATCGCCGCCTGGATCGGCAGTGCCCTGGAGTACTACGACTTCTTCATCTACGGCACCGCCGCCGCCCTGGTCTTCAGCAAGATCTTCTTCCCCACGTCCGCTCCGGGCACCGGAACGCTGCTGGCCCTGGCCACGTTCGGCGTCGGCTACCTGGCCAGGCCCGTCGGCGCGTTCGTGCTCGGCCACATAGGGGACAAGTTCGGGCGCAAGAAGGTGCTGGTCTCCACGCTGGTGCTGATGGGCCTGTCGACGTTCCTGGTCGGCTGCCTGCCCACCTACGACCAGGTCGGGGTGCTGGCCCCGGTGCTGCTGGTGGTGCTGCGCCTGATGCAGGGGTTCTCGGTCTCGGGTGAGCAGGCGGGCGCCAACTCCATGACGCTCGAGCACGCTCCGGCCGGACGCCGCGCCTACTACACCAGCTTCACGCTCAACGGCACGCAGGCCGGGCAGATCATCGCGACCGCGATCTTCCTGCCGATCGCCGCGCTGCCCGAGGAGCAGCTGCTGAGCTGGGGCTGGCGGGTGCCGTTCTGGCTGAGCATCGTGGTGGCGGCGGTGGGGTTCGTGATCCGGCGCACGCTGGAGGAGACGCCCGCCTTCGAGCGGGAGGTCGCCGAGAACGGTGTCGCCAAGATGCCGCTGGCCGTGCTGTTCCGCGAGCACGGGACGGACGTGCTGCGGGTGGTCGTGGCCGCGGTCATCGCGTCGGTGAGCACGATCTTCACCGTGCACGCGCTGTCGTACGCGGTCAACACGGTGGGGCTGGAGCGGGCGCCGATGCTGTGGGTCGGCGTGCTGGCCAATGTCGCGGCGGTGATCACGATCCCGCTGTGGGGGGCGCTGTCGGACCGGGTGGGGCGCAAGCCGGTGTTCATCGGCGGCTCGCTGGGGTGCGCGGTGCTGATCTTCGCCTACCTCTGGGCGATCTCGGCCGGTGGCTATCCGCTGATCTTCGTGGTGGGGATCCTGATGTTCGGTGTCGTGCACAGTGCGACCAGCGGGGTCTGGCCGTCGTTCTACGGGGAGATGTTCAGCACCCGGGTGCGGCTGTCGGGGATGGCGATCGGCACGCAGATCGGCTTCGCCATCGCCGGGTTCGCGCCCACGGTCGCCACGGCGGTGGCCGGTACGGGCCGGGGGAGCTGGCTGGGGGTCTCGGTGCTCACCGCGGTGGTGTGCCTGATCAATGTGGCCGCGGTGGCCACCGCGCGGGAGACGTACCGGATCCCCACCGACCAGCTCGGCGCCAAGACCACCACCCCCGCACAGACGGCGACGGCGAGCACGGCGTGAAGGGCGTGAAGGGCGCGCGCGGTGTGACGGCCGGGCAGGCGTGGGCAGTGGGCAAGGCGTGAGCGGAGGCGCGGGTGCGGTCGCGGGCGGTGAGTTTCGCGTCTACGCCATCCGGTACGCGCGGCGCGACGCCCTGCGCGGCGAGCACTTCCACGGCCACGACGAGCGGGCGGGCGAGCCGCACCCGACGGCCTACTACACCTGGCTGGCCGTCTCCGACCGGCACACCGTCGTCGTCGACACCGGCATCAGCCGCGCCCGCGCCGCGAAGATCGACGGCCTCGACTACCTGGCCTCGCCCGCCGAGACGATGGCCGAGCTGGGCGTGCCCGCCGGCTCGGTCGATCACGTGGTGCTCACCCACCTGCACTACGACCACACCGGCACGGCCCGCGAGTTCGGCGCCGCCCGGTACGTCCTGCAGCGGGCCGAGCTCGACTACTGGACCGGCCCCTGGGCCCGGCGCGTCGCCAGGGAACGCTGGCTGATGGACGAGGGCGACGTGGCGCACCTGCGGGAGGCGGAGAAGGACGGCAGGGTGGACCTGCTCGACGGTGACGCCGAGCTGGTCCCCGGGCTGAGCGTCCACCTGGTCGGCGGCCACACGGCCGGCATGCAGGTGGTGCGGATCCGGACCGCGCGCGGCCACGTGGTGATCGCCTCGGACGCGAGCCACTTCTACGAGAACATCGAAGCCGACCGGCCGTTCCCGATCCTGCACAGCATGACCGGCATGTACGGCGCCTTCGACCGGATCAACGAGCTCGCCGACGGGCCGCACCTGGTGGTGGCCGGTCACGACCCCGAGGTGCTCACCCGCTTCCCGCCGCTCACCGAGGCTCTGAGCGGCCGGGTCGCCGTGATCGCCGAGTAGGAGCACCCACCGACCGAGGTGGCGGCTCACAGGCCGGGGCTGCGGTCACAGGCCGAGGTAGATGCGCCGGACCTGGGGATCGACCCGCAGGGCGGCCGAGGTGCCGGTGGCCGCGATCTCGCCGTTCTCCATGACCAGGCAGGTGGCGGTGACGTCGAAGGTGAGCTTGGCGTTCTGCTCGACCAGCACGATGCTCAGCCCGTCGCCGTTCAGCCGCTTCAGCGCGGTCACGATCTCCTCGACCAGGATCGGCGACAGTCCCATCGACGGTTCGTCGAGCAGCATCACCCGGGGGCGGCACATGAGCGCCCGGCCGATGGCCAGCATCTGCTGCTGACCCCCGGACAGCGCCCCGGCCAGGCGGTGCCGCATCTCGCCGAGCACCGGGAACAGGTCGTAGACCTCGCCGATCGGCGTCCGCTTCCAGTTTCCGGTGTAGGCGCCCAGCAGCAGGTTCTTCTCCACCGACAGCCCCGGGAAGACGTGCCGCCCCTCGGGGACGTAGCCGATGCCGTGGCGGACCAGGGTGTGCGCGGGCGCGCGGAGCAGGTCGTGCTCGCCGAACCCGATGCGCCTGGCCTGCCGGGGCGCCAGGCCCATGACGGCCTTGAGGGTGGAGGTCTTGCCCGCCCCGTTGGCGCCGATGATGCCCAGCGACTGGCCGGGCTCCACCGTGAAACTCACGTCGTGGGCCGCCCGCACCCCGCCGTAGTGCACCGACAGTCCTTCGACGATCAGCGTGCTCATCTGGTGGCCTCCTCGACGGCGGACTCGGACGGGGCGGACATAGAGTCGCCCAGGTAGGCCGCGACCACGTCGGGCTGGACGGCGACGTCCGCGGGGGCGCCGTCGGCGATGACCTTCCCGCCGGACAGTACGGTGACCCGGTCGCACAGCGACATGACCAGGCCCATGTTGTGCTCGATCACCACGACCGTCACGCCGGAGTCCCTGATCGAACGGACGATCTCGGCGAGCTGCCGCACCTCCTCGCCGTTGAGCCCGGCCGCCGGCTCGTCGAGCAGCAGCAGCGCGGGCGCCATCGCCATCGCGCGGGCCATCTCGATGCGCCGCTGGATCCCGTACGGCAGCGCGCGCGGGGCGGCGTCGGCGAAGTCCCGCAGCCCGAACCGGTCGATCAGCTCCCCGGCCCGCTCCCGCAGCGCACGCTCGAACCCGAGCACACTCCAGGGCAGCGCGAGGTAGCGCCAGACCCAGCGCGTCCGCGTGCGGTCCAGGCCGACCAGGACGTTCTCCCGGACGGTCAGGTCGCCGAACAGCCGCAGGTTCTGGAACGTGCGGGCCACCCCCAGCAGCGACAGCCGGTACGGAGCCGCGCCGGTGACCTCCCGCCCCCGGAACAGGATCCGGCCCGACGTCGGTGTGTAGAAGCCGCTCACGACGTTGAACAGGGTCGTCTTGCCCGACCCGTTGGGCCCCACCACACCGCGGATCTCGCCGGCCGTGATCGTGAGTGACACCTGGTCGAGCGCGGTCAGACCCTTGAACCGCATGGTCACCCCATCGATCTCCAGCAGGTCACCGCCCGTGCCCGTGCTCGCGTCGGCATCCGCCCGCTCGTACGGCTGGAAAGGCCCCAAGGTGGCTCTGGCCCCGGCGGCCCGGCGGCGCCGGAGCCGGGCGGGCAGCCCGGCCAGACCGGTGGGAGCGAAGACCACCACGAGGACGACCACGGTCCCGTAGCCGAGCTGGGCGTAGGCCGACACGTCCAGCAGCGCCTCCCTGACCAGCGACAGCGCCACCGCCCCGACGACGCAGCCGAGGATGCTCCGCCTGCCGCCGATGATCACCATGGCCAGCAGCAGGAACATGTTGGCGATGCTGAACGTCTCCGGCGCCACGAAACGGATGAGCCCGGCGTACAGGACTCCGGCGATGCCGCCGTACAGGCCGGACAGCACGAAGGCGGTCATGCGCAGCAGCGGGATCTCCGCGCCGAGCGCGCCGGCGGCCAGGTCGTCGTCGCGCATGGCGCGCAGCCTGCGGCCGAGCGGCGAGTGGGTCAGGAACAGCGCGAACGCCAGCGCGAGCGCGAACGCCACCAGTTCGACGTAGTAGAAGAGGTACTCGCTGGACAGGTCCACCCCGAACAGCGGCGGCACCGGGATGTCGCTGATGCCCTCGGCCCGCCCGGCGACGGTCGCGTTGGTGATCCAGTTGACGAAGGCCAGCGCCAGCCCGAGCGTGACGATGCCCAGGTAGTGCGACTGCATCCGCAGCGCGGGCAGGCCCACCAGCAGCCCGACGAGGACGGCGGCCAGCAGGGCGAGCACGGCGGCGGTCCAGAAGCCGAACCCGGCGCGGGTGGTGAGGATGGCGACGGCGTAGGCGCCGACGCCGAAGAAGGCGATCTGCGCCAGATTGATCTGGCCGGCCACGCCCATGGCCAGCCCGAGGCCGATGCCGAGGACCGCGAAGATGATCGCCACGTCGACGACGTGGATCGCGTATCCGCCCAGCCCGTACGGCAGCAGCCAGGCCGCCACGGCGGCGGCGATGAGGGGGATCAGCCGTTTCACGCTCGGTTCACCGTCGTCTCTCCGAAGATGCCGGTGGGGCGGACCATCACGATGGCGGCGAAGACCAGGAACGTCACCAGCTCCGAGTACTCCTGGAAATGGCCGGCCGCGAACGAGTCGAGCAGCCCGAACGCCATGCCACCGGCGATCGCGCCCCGCATGCTGCCGAAGCCGCCGAAGATCGCGGCGGCGAAGCCCTTGATGCCCAGCGAGCCGCCCATCGTGGGGCTGACGTAGAGCATCGGCCCGATGAGCCCGCCGGCCAGCGCCGCCAGGCCCGCGCCGATGGCGAAGGCCATGGCGTTGCTGCGGCCGACGTGGATGCCGACGGCGGTGGCCGCCTCGTGGTCCATCGCGACCGCCTGCATGGCCGCGCCCCGCTTGGTGCGCTGCAGGAACATCCCCAGCAGCACGGTGGCCGCGGCCGCCACGCCGATGACCACCAGGCTGTAGGTCGGGATCTTGATCCCGGCGAGGTCCAGCGGCGCGGTCGCCACCGGCGACGGCACCGCGTGGCCGGTCGCGCCGAACACGCGGATCGCCCCGGCCTCCAGCACGGTCCCGAAGCCGATCGTGCCGATCAGCATCAGGTCGAAGTCCTTGTTCTCCAGCGGGCGCAGCACCCGCTCGATGACCAGGCCGATCAGCGCGGTCACCGCGATCGCCACCGCGACCGCGACGGGGAAGGGCAGCTTGGCGAACATGTAGAGGTTGGAGGCGGCGTAGGCGCCGATCATCACCACGTTGCCGTGGGCGAAGTTCACCAGGCCCATGGTGCGGTAGACGATCGAGAAGCCCATGGCGACCAGCGCGTACACCGCGCCGAACGTGACGCCGCCGATGAGGGTCTGCAGAAAGACCTGCACGGTTCTCCTAGCCGGCCGACTCGGCGACGATCTTCCCGGCCTTGATGAGGCCGATCTGGGTGGCGTGGATGCCCACCCCGGAGTCGTCGTAGGCGAAGTCGCCGAGCAGGCCGTCACGCTTGACCGCGCGGATCGCGTCGGCGAGCGGCCGGCCGCCGGCGCCCTTGGTCTGCTTGAGCGCCTCGATGAGGATCTTGGCGCCGTCGTAGGCCTTGGCGCCGTGCAGCTCGGCGGCCTCGCCGAACGCGGCCTGGTAGGCGGCCGAGAAGGTCTTGCTCGCCTCGCTCGTGTCGTTGCTGAGGTACGGCGAGCTGATGACCGAGCCCTCGGCGTTGTCCGCCCCCGCGGTGGTGACGTACACGTCCGTGCCCATCGGCGCGCCGCCCGCCAGGACCGCCTTCAGCCCCAGCTCGCGGGCCTGCTTGGCGATCAGCCCGGACTCGACCTCCTCGGCGCCGATGAACAGCACGTCGGGGTCCTTCTGCCGGATCGCGGTGAGGGAGGCGCTGAAGTCCTTCTGGTCGGGGGTGACGGCCTCGTCGGCGACAGGAGTGACGTTCCTGGTCTTGAGGGCGGCCAGGAAGGCGTCGTGCTCGCCCGCGCCGTACGTGCCGTTGTTGCTGATCAGCGCGATCTTCTTGTGGCCCTTGTCGTCGACGAGGTACTTGGCCAGCGTCTCGTCGTAGGTCACGCTGGTCGGCGCGTTCAGGAACAGGAACGGGCTCTTGAGCGCGGCGAGCTTGGGCGACTGTCCCGAGGTGATGTTCGGGATGCCGGCGTCCTTGAGTATCGGCGCCATGGCCAGGGTGACGGCGCTCTCGGCGGTGCCGAGCATGGCGACGTAGCCGCCACCGGCGATTTTTCTGGCGAGGTTCGTGCCGACCGTGGGGTCGCCCTGGTCGTCGAACAGGTCGAGCTGGATCTGCCGCCCGTTGACGCCGCCGGCCTTGTTGGCCTCGTCGACGGCCAGCTTGACGCCCTTGCTCTCCCATTTGCCGAGCGAGCTGAGCTGGCCGCTCTGCGCGTTGATGTTGGCGACCTTGATGGGTCCTGTGGCATCGGCTTTCGTGCCGGACTGCTGTCCGGGCGCCGAGCAGGCGGCCAGCGTGATGATGAGCGACACGGCGGCGACGGGGAATCTCGCGGACAACACGGTTCACCTCGTTTGGGGGGATTTTTCGGGATAGAGCCGCTTAATGCACGAACTAGTACGTTAGTTATACGGCCGGGGGTCACCAGAGGAAAGAGCGAACGTGCAACGGTTTCAGTCGGGGAAGACGCTCTGGTAGATGTCCTTGATGTTCCAGTGGCCAGGGGTGGGGACGGGCTCGTTGACCATGGGCACGTCGATCACCGCGGGCCGCCGGTCGGCCACTGCCTTGCGCAGGGCCGTACGGAGGTCCTCAGGTGCGGTGGCGGTGTGCCCGCCGGCCCCGCAGGCCCGCGCGAGGGCGGCGAAGTCCGGGCTGTAGGGCCGCCCTGCGGGGTCGGTGAAGTCGCAGCCGTGGCTGCGGCCGAAGTGCGCGGACTGCAGGTCGGAGATCGTGCCGTGGGACCGGTTGTTCATCACCACGAAGATCACCGGCGCGCCCGCCTCCACCGCCAGCGGCACGGCCGGGAGCTGGGCGCTCATGCCGCCGTCGCCGATCAGCGCGACCACGGTCCTGCCCGGCTCGGCGAGCTGCGCGCCGACGGCCGCGGCGGGGCCGAAGCCCATCGTGGAGGCGCCGCCGGGGGTGATGAACCGGCCCTCGGGCGGCAGCTCGTAGCACTGCGCCACGCCGTTCTTGTTCCAGCCGACGTCGGTGACGAGGATCGTGTCCGGGGGCACCGAGTCGCGCAGGTCGGCCAGGATGCGCTCGGGCCGCAGCGGGAAGTCGTCGGCGCGCCCGCGTTCCCTGCTGGCGGCGAACAGCTCCGACCTGGCCGCGCGGATCCGTTCCCGCAGCGCGGGACGGCTCGCCGCGGGCTGCTCGGTGGCCGCCGCGGCGATCGCCCTGATGGCCAGAGCGGCGTCGGCGACCGCGCCGATCTCCGCCGGGTAGTTGCGGCCGATCTCGGCCGGGTCGAGGTCGATCTGGAGCAGCCTGCTCTTGTCGCCGAGCGTCCAGGTGAAGCGGGGATCCCAGGAGCTGGAGTCGGTCTCGGCGAAGCGGGTGCCCAGCGCCAGCACCACGTCGGCGTCCCGGGCGTAGTCGTTGGTGAGCTCCAGCCCCCAGAACCCGGTCATGCCGAGGACCAGCGGGTGCGCGTCGGGCACGGTCCCCTTGGCCATCAGCGAGTGGGCGATCGGGATGTCGAGGTGCTCGGCCAGGCCGAGCAGCGCCTCGGCGTCGTCGCGCAGCCCGCCGCCCGCGTAGATCAGCGGCCGCTCGGCCCCGGCGAGGGCGGCGGCGATCCGCTCGGCGACCTCCGCCGGCAGACCGGGCGGCTCGGCGCGGCTGAGGGACGGGTACGGCTCGGCGGCCCGCGAGAAGACGTCCATGGGCACGTTGACCAGCACCGCCCCCGGCCGTCCCGTCGTCGCCGTCCAGAAGGCGCGCTCCACGGCCCGGCCGAGGTCCTGGGGCCGGTGCACGTTCCACGCCCGCTTGACGAACGGCCGGAAGACGGCCGCCTGGTCGGCGTCGGCGTGCAGGTTGATCTCCTGGTGCGGATGCCGCCCGTGGTAGTAGGAGGGGACGTCGCCGGAGATCACCACCAGCGGCACCGAGTCGAGCGCCGCGGTCAGCACCCCGGTGGTGGCGTTGGTCAGGCCGGGCCCGACGTGGACGAGCAGCACGCCCGGCTTTCCCGACACACGGGCGTAGCCGTCGGCGGCGTGCGCGGCGGCCTGCTCGTGCCGGGCGATGACGAACCGGATCCGGCTGTCGGCGAGCGCGTCCAGCACGGCGATGTTGGTGTGGCCGCAGGTGCCGAAGACGTGCGAGACGCCGAGGTCCTCCAACTGCGCGACGAGCGCGTGCGCGGCGGTGGCGGTCATTCTTCTCCCCAGATGGTCAGGCCCCGCAGCAGGAGGGTCTTGGTCACGGTGAAGTCCTCGATCATCCAGCGGGGTGACTCGCGGCCGATGCCGGAGTCCTTGACGCCGCCGAAGGGGACGTGGTCGAGGCGGAAGTTCGACGACCCGTTGACCACCAGCCCGCCGACCTCCAACTCGCGCCACGCCTGGACGATCCGTCGCACGTCATGCGTGAACAGACCGGCCTGCAGGCCGTACCTGCTGCTGTTGCACGCCTCGATGACCTCGTCGAAGCCGTCATAGGGGAGCACGGCCACCAGCGCGCCGAACACCTCCTCGCGCACCAGCCTGGCGTCGGCGGGCGGCGCGGCGACCACGGTCGGCTCCATCACCGCCCCCGACCGGCCGCCGCCGGTGGTGATCACGGCGCCCTGGCCGGCCGCCTCGCCGGCCCAGCGGGCCACCCGCGCGGCGGCGTCGTCGTCCACCATCGAGCCGACGTCCGTCGCCGGGTCCAGCGGGTCACCCACGACCAGGGCCTTCACCTCGGCGGTCAGGGCGGCCACGAACTCCTCGAACCTGCCGCGCTGGACGTAGACCCGCTGCACCGAGATGCAGCTCTGCCCCGAGTTGCTGTTGCCGGTGCGCGCGCAGACCCGCGCCGCCTCGGCCACGTCGGCGTCCTCGCACACGATCGTGGCGGCGTTGCCGCCCAGCTCCAGCAGCACCCGCTTGGGCCCGGCGGCGCGGGCGACGGCGGCGCCCGCCGTCACGCCGCCGGTGAAGCTGACCACGGCGATCTCGGGCGCCGCGCACAGCCGCGCGCCCACGTCGGCGCCGCCGTGCAGCACCTGTACGGCCTCGACCGGCATCCCGGCGTCGAGCAGGATCCGCACCAGCTCCGTCGAGACCGCGGGCGCCTGCGGGGGCGGCTTGACGATCGTGGTGTTGCCCGCGGCGAAGGAGGCGCCGAGCTTGTGCGCCAGCAGGTTCGCCGGGGCGTTGAACGGGGTGATCGCCAGCACGGGACCGGCGGGGGCGCGGCAGGTCAGCGCGGTGTTGCCCACGCCGCGGGCCCAGCCCGCCACCGGCAGCACCTCGCCGCCCAGCGCCCTGGCCTCGGCCGCCGACACCGACAGCGTGTCGGCCACCCGCAGCACCTCTCCGCGCCCGTCCTTCAGCGGCTTGCCGAGCTCGACGGCCAGCAGCCGGGCCAGTTCCTCGCCGCGGGCGGTGACCTCGGCCGCGCCGCGTTCGAGGATCGCGGCCCTGGTCGCGGGGGCTAACCGCGCCACCGCCCGGGCGGCCCGCCCGGCGTAGGCCAGGGCCCGGGTGATGTCGTCCGGCGTCGCCGTGCGGGCCCGGCTGACCGTCCGCCGCAGGTAGGGGCCGGTTCGTTCGGCCGTCGGGCCGTCGGTCAGCCATGTCCCGGCGACCAGGCAGCCCGCTTGGTAGATCGCATCCATCTCGACTCCACTAAGTGGTGCATCAGAACCGCACTGTGGACTTGCTCAAAGTATGAGGACATTCCGGTCCGCGCAAGAGGAACCGCGTAGTGGAACGTATGGACCGTATAATGGACCGAGTGTTAGCGTACGGACCGCATGAGAGGGTGAGCAGGAGTTCACCTTCGACCGACAAGTGAGGACCCGTGCCTGCGAACTTCCCGGCAGAATCCGGCGAGTCCGGTGGCGTGCGCAGCGTCCAGCGAGCGTTCGACATCCTGTCCCTGCTCGGCGAGGACCGGCGGATCCTGACGATCCGCGAGGTCGTTGACGAGACCGGCCTGGCCAAGACGACGGCGCTGCGCCTGCTGCAGACCTTGGAGCACATGGGCCTGCTGTGGGCCGCGCCCAAGGGCTACACCGCGGGGCCCGCCCTGTGGCGCTGGGCGCACCTGGCCCGCAGCGCGTGGGAGCTGCCACCGGAGACCGTCAAGCTCATGCGCGACCTGGCGGCCCGGCAGCGCGAGACCGTCAACCTCTACGTCGCCAGGGACGTCCACCGCGTCTGCATCGCCCAGCAGGAGAGCCCGCAGCCGCTGCGCCACGTGGTGCGGGTCGGCGACGAGCTGCCGATGTGGGCGGGCGCCTCCTCGAAGGTCCTGCTCAGGGACGCGCCCGCGCGGCTCCTGACGCGGATCGCCCGCACCTCTCCGCACGGCGAGGCGCACCTGGAGACGCTGCGGCAGTGGATCGCCCAGGCGGCGGCCGACGGCCACGCGGTCAGCCACGGCGAGCGTGAGCCCGGTCTGTCCGCCGTCGCGGTGCCCGTGACCGGCGGCGCCAAGGCGATCGTGGCGGCGCTCACGCTCAGCGGCCCGACCGTGCGGTTCACGGACGAGCGGGTGGCGGAGTTCGTCGCGGACCTGGGCGAGGTGGCGGGGCGCATGTCGGAGCGCGGGTTCGACCATCCCCTGACCTGAGCATTGGGAGAGCGTGAATGCAGCAGTTGCCACTGGACGGTGTCAAGGTCGTCGATCTGACCAGCGTGCTCGCCGGACCCTACTGCAGCTACCAGCTGATGCTGTTCGGCGCCGAGGTCGTCAAGGTCGAGCTGCCCGGCAGCGGGGACCTGGCCAGGCGCCTCGGCCCTGACGACGAGCTCAACCGGGACCGGCTCGGCGCCTCCTTCCTGGCCCAGAACGCGGGCAAGAAGTCGGTGGAGCTCGACCTGAAGAGCCCGGCGGGGCGGGTGGCGTTCGAGGCGATGGTCACCGGCGCCGACGTCCTGCTGGAGAACTTCCGGGCCGGGGTGCTGGCCAGGCTCGGCTACGACCGCGACCGGCTGCGTGAGCTCAACCCGCGGCTGATCTACTGCGCGATCTCCGGCTTCGGGCAGAGCGGCCCGATGAGCGGGGCGCCCGCCTACGACCAGATCATCCAGGGGCTGTCGGGCATGATGAGCGTCACCGGCACCCCCGACACGGTGCCGATGCGCGTCGGCTTCCCGGTCTGCGACACGGTCGGCGGGCTGATGGCCGCCATGGCGATCTGCGCCTCGCTCGCCGGACGGCACCGCACCGGGCGGGGCAGCTTCCTGGATCTGTCCATGCTGGAGGCGTCGATCTCCGCCATGGGCTGGACCGTGTCCAACTACCTGGTCAGCGGCGTCGAGCCGGAGCCGATGGGCGACCAGAACGCCACCGCGGCGCCGTCGGGCACGTTCGAGACCGCCGACGGGCCGCTCAACATCGCCGCCAACCAGCAGACGCAGTTCGAGACGCTCTGCCGGCTGATCGGCCGCCCCGGCCTCGTGGCCGATGCGCGATTCGCCCTCCCCGAGGCGCGCAAGCTCCACCGGAAGGCGCTGAACGCCGAGCTCAACGGCGCGCTGCGGGCCAGGACCGCGCAGGAGTGGGAGGAACTGCTTTCCGGTCACGGCGTGCCCGCCGCCCGCGTCCTGACCGTCCCGCAGGCGCTGGCGCTCGACCAGCTCCGGCATCGCGGCTTCCTCACCGACCTGAGCTTCCCCGGCGGGAGCGACCGCCGCCTGACCGTCACCGGCAACGGCGTGCTCGTGGACGACGAACCGCTGCGCCCCCCGGCCGCCCCGCCGCTGCTGGGCGCCCACAACGAGGAGTACGCGCATGAGTGACGCGGCCGACTGGTGGGGCACCGCCGTCTCCAGGATCGAGCCGGACGTCATCGAGCTGCGCGGCCGGCCGGTCCAGGAGCTGATCGGCCAGGTGGGGTTCGCGCAGCTGATCTGGCTCATGCTCCGTGGCGACCTGCCCGACCCGCGGCGGGCGGCGCTGCTGGAGGCCGCGCTGGTCTCCTCGGTCGACCACGGCCCGCACGCGCCGTCCATCGCCGTCGCGCGGATGGCGATCACCTGCGGCGTCGGGCTGAACAACGCCGTCGCCACCGGCGTCAACCTGCTGGGCGACGTGCACGGCGGCGCGGGGGAGCAGTGCGTGGAGCTGCTGGAGGAGGCGCTGGCCTGCGGCGACACCGCGGCCACGGTGGCCCGCTGGCGGGCCCGCGACAAGTACCTGCCCGGGTTCGGGCACCGCTTCCACACCCGTGACCCGCGCCGTGATCCGCTGCTCGGCCTGGTGGAGCGGGCGGTGGCGGACGGGGTCGTGGCGGGCGACCATCTGCGGGTGGCCGAGGAGGTGGAGCAGCTGATCAGCCCGGTCCCGATGAACATCGACGGCGCGACCGCCGTCGTCTACGCCGAGCTGGGCTTCCCCGCGCCGCTGGCCAGGGGCCTGTTCGTGCTCGGCCGCAGCGTCGGCATCCTCGCGCACGCCTGGGAGGAGGCGGGGCAGGGGCGGCGCAACAAGGGCCCGCTGCCCCCCTCGATCCGGCCGACATACCTCGGTCAGTAGACGACGATCTTCCCGGTGTTCTGCGGGAAGATCGCGTCGTTGTAGAAGTACTCGCCGGGCGTGGCGAAGGTGTGGGTGAACGACTGCCCCGGCATCAGCACGCCGCTGTCGAACTCGTACTCGAAGAAGGAGACGGCGGCGTGCGCGAAGGCGTTGTCCGCCGGATTGGTGAACGTGACGGCCGTCCCCTTGGGCACCCGCAGGTGCTGCGGCGACATGGCGTTCTGGGCGACGGTGTTCTCGGCCGGGCCCGGCCGCTGGTTCGCCGCGTCCCAGACGCGGCCCAGCGTGACCGTCGTGCCGGCGACGGCGGCGGTCCTGATGTCGTTGCGTTTCTTGGGCGGTACGGGCGCCGCCGCGGGTGCCACCTTGCCGCCGAGCTTGAACGCCCACAGGTGGTCACCGCGCGGGATGTCCGGGTACGGCAGCCCGTTTCCGCCCGCCAGGACCGCGATGTACTGCTCGCCGGCGATCTCGTAGCTGATCGGGCTGGTGTGCACCCCGGCGCCGCACTGGAAGCTCCACAGGATCTTCCCGTCGGTGTCGTCCATCGCGTGCAGCACCCCGTCGGGGCCGCCCTGGAACATCACCCGCCCGGCCGTGGTGAGGATGCCGTTGCCGTGCGCGAGTGACCACTCCCTGTCGAGGGTCCACACCGGCTTGTTGGTACGGGGATCGACGGCCGCGATGCCCCCCGCGAAGTACTCGCCCAGCGGGCGCGAGGTGTTGACCCGGCCGTCGCGGCTGTTGGAGAAGCCGGAGTTGATCAGCCCGTAGCCGACGTAGATCCAGCCCGTGTGCGGGTTGAACGACAGGTGCGCCCAGTCGGCGCCGCCGCCCGCGCCGGGAAAGATGATGGTCGCCCGGTCCCAGTGCGGCGTGTAGAGGCCGCCCCAGGCGTAGAACGGCACCGGCCTGGTCGCCTTGCCGAACTCCGGCGCCTGCGTGATAAACGGCTCACCGCCGGGGAACGGCTGCGTCGGCGCGGTCTTCTGGCGTAAGTCCTGGGGCACCGGCCGCTCCGTCACGCCGTGGACCGGCTCACCCGTCGCCCGGTCGAGGAAGTAGAACATGCCGGCCTTGCTGCCGTAGACCACGACCTTGCGCTTGTCGCGGCCGATCCGCACGTCCACGAGTACCGGCGCCATGACGTTGTCCAGGTCCCAGATGTCGTGGTGCACCGACTGGAAGTGCCACGCGCGCTTGCCGGTCTTGGCGTCGATGGCCACGATCGAGTTGGCGAACAGGTTGTCGCCACCCCGGCTCGAACCGTCCAGCCGGGGGTAGGAGCCGCCGAAGGTCCAGTAGACCAGCCCGAGGTCCGGGTCGATCGCGGGGTGGATCCACGGCACCGCGCCGCCGGTCTTCCAGGACTCGCCCTCCCAGGTGTCGTTGCCGAACTGGCCCTCGCCCGGACACGCCCAGAACGTCCACGCCACCTCGCCCGTGGCCGCCTTCAGGGCGTAGGCGCGGCCCCGGGCGCCGCCGGTGCTGCCCTGCATGCCGACGTAGATCAGCCCGTCCCAGTAGACGACCGCTCCGGCCAGGGTGCCGGTCAGGCCGCCGCACTGCCCGTTCTGGGGATCGCAGCCGCCGGTGTCGCCGCCGCCCTCGTCCTCGGTGATGAGCTGCCGCTGCCACACCACCTGGCCGCTCTCCTTGGCCAGGGCGTAGACGATGTTGGCGCCGGAGGTGGAGAAGACCAGGCCCTCGCCGAGGGCGACCCCGCGCATGTTCGTCTGCTTGGTGCCGAGGTTCGTCTTCCACTTCAGCGCTCCGGTCCTGCCGTCCACGGCGAAGACGTTCTGCTGGGTGGTCTGGACGTACAGGATGCCGTCCTGCACGACGCAGGTGCTCTGCTGGGGCGCGGCGGTGCTGCCGCCCTCCAGGTTGACGTGCCAGGCGCCGCCGAGGCGGTCCAGGTTGCGCGCGGTGATCTTCTTGAGCGGCGAGTGGTTGTGGTTGCCGAGGTTGCCACAGACCTTGGGGAAGTCGCTGCCCGCGCTGCCCAGGGCGGGGGACTGCTGTTCCGGGACGGGAGCGGGAGCGTCCGTACGAGCGGGCACGGCCAGTGCCGCGGCCGCGCCGATGAGGAAGTTACGTCGTTCCACTGGCACCACGCCTTCTTGTGGTCCACTAGGTGGACCTATAGATCCGCTTAACGGACGCACAATAAGCCGGTGCGGCGGTGAAGACAAGACCTTGCCCGGCCTCGGACCGCTGGCTACGCTGTGGAACGATCGATCCACCTGGTGGACCCCGGAGGTGCCCGTGAGACCCTCGACGCTCGTGACCGCCGCCCTGCTGCTGGCGGTCGGCTTACCCGCTTCAGCCGCCACCTCCGACGATCCCGCCCCCGCCGGCGGTGTGTGCCGGGGCACCGACGCCCGCTGCTACCACGACTGGGGCAACTTCGACCCGGCCAAGGGCTACCGGCTGCTCGTCTACACGCGCACGGCCGGCCCCCGCCACGCCCATCTGGGCACCGTGCTCGGGCCGGGTCTCAACCCGCCGCTCAACGACGACAACGTGGCCGTGAAGGCGGTGCTCAAGCTGGGCCAGGACAACGGCTTCGCGGTCGACTACACCGAGGACGTCACCCAGCTCGCCTCAGCCCAGAGCCTGCTGAAGTACAACGCGGTGATGTTCCTCAGCACGACCAGGGACGCGCTCGACGACGCCGCCCAGACCGCGCTGCGCCAGTACGTCAGGGCGGGCGGCGGCTTCGTCGGCGTGCACAACGCCTTCGGCACCGAGTACAACTGGCCCTGGTACGAAGGGCTGCTCGGCGAGGCCAACTTCTACGACCACGGCCCCGAT
The DNA here is from genome assembly GCF_043197155.1 of Nonomuraea sp. NPDC049269. Lineage (NCBI taxonomy): Bacteria > Bacillati > Actinomycetota > Actinomycetes > Streptosporangiales > Streptosporangiaceae > Nonomuraea > Nonomuraea sp. NPDC049269. The sequence goes on along the minus strand of NZ_JBICSO010000001.1, from coordinate 497,615 downwards.
CAGCCCGCCACCGTACGCACGGTCGATCGGCGCGACGCCTCGACCCAGGGCCTTCCGCCGGCCTGGACGTTCAGCGACGAGTGGTACAACCTCGTCCCGGCCCCCACCCGCGTCCGCGTCCTGGCCCAGGTCGACGAGAGCACCATGCTCAAGGGCACCCGCGGCAACCTCGGCCACCCCGGGCACGGCAGGGACCACCCGGTCTCCTGGTGCCAGTACTACGACGGCGGCCGGTCGTGGGTCACCACGCTCGGCCACGAGGTGCAGGCGTGGACCGGCGACCAGCGCTTCCTCGGCCACCTGACCGGCGGCGTCAAGTCGGCGATGGGCATGACGCCCTTCTGCCGCTGATCACTTCTGGGTGGCGGCGTGGTGGAGGCCGCGCAGCGCCAGCACGTAGCCGTACACGCCGAACCCGACCACGATGCTCCGCGCGACCGGCGAGATGTAGGAGTGGTGCCGGAACGGCTCGCGCGCGTGCACGTTGGAGATGTGCAGCTCGATCACCGGCAGCTCCACGCCCTCGATGGCGTCGTGCAGGGCGACGGACGTGTGTGTGTAGGCGCCGGGATTGAACACCGCGCCGACGCACCGCCCGGCCTTGACCTCGGCCCCGGCCTCGTGGATCCAGTCGATGAGCTGCCCCTCGTGGTTCGACTGCCGGAACCGGAGGTCGAGGCCGAGCTCGGCGGCCTCCTCGCCGCACAGCTGCTCGACGTCGGCCAGCGTCGTGGTGCCGTACACCTCCGGCTTGCGGGTGCCGAGCAGGTTGAGGTTCGGGCCGTTGAGAACGTAGACGGATGTCACACATGCCTCACTTCATGGTCGTCGCTACACCCGGTGGCGGGCCAGGTGCTCCAGGACCGACTGGTTGGCCTCCCAGCCGTCGGGGAACTTCACCGGCACGCCCAGCCGTACCGGCTCCGCCGACGGATGGGCGTCGAGCAGCTCGGCGATGCCCGCCCTGGCCACCACCACGCACGCGTGCCGGTGCCGCGAGGCCAGCACGCACAGCCGCCCCGACTCCAGATGGAACGCGGTGGCGTCCCGGCGGCCCGACAGCGGGTGCAGCACGATCGTCACGTCGTACTCGCGGCCCTGCAGCCGGTTGGCGGTGTCGACGGTGATGTCCGGCGGCAGTCCCGCGTTCCTGATCGCCGCCACCTGGTCGCGGTGCGCCGCGCCGACCGCGATCCGGTCGGCGGTCACCGGCCGCTCGCCCTGCTCCGAGCCCGCCACCGCGCCGCGCTGCAGCAGCCGCTCGGCCAGCAGCGCCACCGCCTGCACGGCCTCGCCGTCGGTGCGCACGGTGTGGCGGTTGGGCAGCTCCAGCAGCGCCCAGCCGGAGCGGGCCGCCTCCTCCAGCGCCCGGTCGTGCACGGTGCCCATGCCGCCGGTGGCCAGCTCCAGCCGACGCTCGCCGGCCCCGGTGCCCGACCGGAACCCGGTGAACGGGTAGAACGCCCGCGACACCACCGGCGCGGCCGAGGCGGGCAGCCGCCACGACACCGGCAGCCGGTGCACCGGCAGGTCGGGATTATGCCGCAGCAGCACCGAGACCGCGCTCTGCAGCGGGTCCCACGACAGGCCGGACCAGCGGTCGCCGTCCACGATCGAGAACGGGTCGAGCTGCCCGGGGTCGCCCACGAACAGCGCCCGCTCGAACAGCCCGGCGATGCGCAGCAGCTTGTCCGAGCGCATCTGGTACGCCTCGTCCACGATCGCCCACGGCCAGGTGCGGCCGGAGATCCACGCCCACTTGTCCGACGTGGCGATCATGATGTCGGGGTCGCCGAGATCCTGGATCCTCGTGCCGACCGTGACGCCGGGCAGCTCCAGCAGGCGCAGCGGCGGCACGTAGCCGCTCGCCGACAGCCGTCCGACCGTCAGATGGGGATGCCGCTCCGAGATCCGCGCCACCAGGTCGTCGACCTGCTCGTTGGTCTGGGCGACGATCATCAGCGGCTCGCCGGTCTCGGCCAGGTGGGCGGCGGCCCGGACCACGAGCGTGGACTTGCCCGCCCCCGGCGGGGAGTCGACCACCACACCGCGGTTCTTCGGCAGGTCGGCGAGCACATTCCTGATGACCTGCTCCGGACTGGCCTCGTCCGCGGTCACGACCATTCCTCCCGGGCGTCCTCGTCGGTGGGGCGGTATTCCTGCGGCGGGCCGCCGTGCGTCCACGGCGTCGCCTCCGCGTCGGGCAGGCTCGGCGCGCCCTGGAAGTCGTCGGTGAGCGAGGTGTAGCAGACCCGCTCGCCCACCTCGGGCACCGCGCCGGGAGTGGGCGTCTTGCCGCGGCCCATGCCCTTGGTGATCTTCAGGGTGACCAGGCCGTCGCTCGCCTCCACCAGCTGGGCGCCCTGGCCGCGCCGCTGCGGGGTGCCGAGCGCGGTGCCGGGCGGCAGGCGTACGGGATCGTCGGTCTTGACCACCACGAGCGGGCGCAGCTTGCGCGAGCGGCCCTCGCCCTCGAAGTTCTCCGGCTCGGTCTCCATGACCTCTCCCGCGAACGCCTCGCCGGTCAGCCGGTACTCGGCCATGACCAGCGGGTCGTCATAGGCGCGCTGCACCTCGTAGGCGGCCTGGGCGCGTTCCATGCGGGCCAGCCGCGCGGCGGCGGCGATCGCGCCGTCATGCCTGGCCTGCGGCGGCCCGCCGTCCTCGATCTGCGCGGCCAGGCCGCTGAACGAGGCGCGGTCCTGCTCCCACCGCTGCGCCACGCTGGCCCCCTCGGGCAGGCCGCCGAGCAGGTCGATCGCCTGCCACATGAGCCGCCAGGTGGGTTCGAGCTGGGTGCGCAGGGCCTCGGTGACGCGTTCGGCCGAGCCCTTCTCGATCGCCGGCGCCAGCACCTCGGCGTCGAACCCCGGATCGGTGACCGGTCCCGCCGGCGGCCAGATCAGCGGATCCTCCGCGTCGTCGCTCGGCCCGTCGGTGATCCAGGCGAGCAGCGCGGCCAGGTTCGCGTCCTCGAGGCCGCTCTGCCCGCTCGCCCAGTGCCGGCCCAGCTCCTCGCTCGCGGCGAGCGTCAGCGACGACCCCGGATATCCGGCCCGCTCGGCGAACCAGGTCAGCCACCTGCCGAGCAGCGGAACCCCCGTGGGCACCGGGTAGGGCCCGTCGGCCCGGCGGAACCGGGTGGACCTGCCGAGCAGCCGGGTGAACGCCACACCCGCCTGGTTCGGCACGATCAGCTGCGGCGCGTCGAGCGCCCGCTCGTACGGATCGGCGTTCTTCCGCTCCACCGTCTCCATCTCGCTCAGGAAACTCTGGATGTACGGCAGCAGCAGCCCGGCCAGCTCGGCGGCCCAGGCGAAGCGCAGATCGCGGTTGCGCGGCTGGGTCACCACCAGCAGCCGGGGCTCGGCGCGGTCGGTGCCGAGCATGGCGGCCAGCGGCGCGGCGGCCTCGCCGGAGAGCTTGAGCGGGATGAACACCATCGGCCGCGCCGACAGGTGGCAGTGCCGGACGGTCGCGATGGGCTGCGCGATGCCCTCGTCGAGGGCCCGCAGCCGGGCGAGCGAGGTGAGCAGGCTCACGTCAGGCACTCTCTGCGCAGGCGTTCGGCGTTGCGCAGCAGCCGGGCGATCTCCTCCTGGCCCGGGGCCGGGTCGCGGGTGCCGTCGGCCAGCCCGAGCGCCTCGCCGACGGAGGCGACGCCGCCCAGCTCGTCGCGTACGTGGCGGCCCAGCAGGTCGGAGGCGCCCTCCTGCCGGGCCTCGTCGCGGCAGAAGAAGCACAGGTCGCAGGTCGACAGGCAGTCGGGCGCGTACCGGGCGTCGGTCCCGCGCAGCGCGTCGGCCAGCTCGGCGGCGGACCGGGTCGGCAGCCCGTCCTCGCCCGGCAGCAGGTCGAACGTGACGTCCTCGGGCAGCACGTCGAGCAGCCGGTCGAGGCCCGTCATCCGGTCGAGCTGGCGTTCCAGCACGGCGAGCTGCGGGCGTACATCCACCAGTGTGGCGACCGGCCGGTTGGCGAAGTTCTCCGGGCAGACCAGTACCACCTCGTGCGAGACCCGCAGCGGGTCGTGCCCCAGCTCGCCGAGCAGCCGGCGCAGCGCCAGCACGTACACCGCCGCCTGCCGGGCCGCGGCGGCCACCGCGGCCGGGTCCGCCTGCCCGTCGATCACCGCGAACGACTTGATCTCCACGATGTGGAAGCGCCCGCCGAGCTGGAACGCCACCACGTCCGGCTCCAGGTAGGCGGCGTGCCCGGCGATCTCCAGACTGAGCAGCGGGTGGTCGTAGACCGTCCCCGCGTCCTGCCCCTCGGACACCGCCCGGTCGAACAGCGCCCTGGTGTGGGCGTGGCGCAGGTGCGCGCCGACGTTCTCCACGTCGTGGTAGGCCACCTCGGCGATCGGCAGCCCGAGCTGCTCCCGCAGCATGCGCAGCAGCTCGGCGCAGCCGTCGGCCTTCACCAGCGCCTCGAACATGTTGCCGCGGGTGATCGCGAACGGCGACTGGCCGAACGGCGCGGGGAAGCCCAGGTGCCGGGCCGCGGCGTCCTTGTCGATCCCGGCGCCGTCCATGAGCGCTCTGCGCGAGCAGCCGGGGTTCGCCGCGAGCGCGGCGATGGCGCGGGCGTCGTGCGGCTTCGGTGGCGTCGTGCCTCGCAGCGCGTCAAGCCGGTTCATCGGCCGCCTCCCGTATTGCTGTGGCGTTCAGTGTCGCCCTCACCCGGTGATCTCCTTCTTCGCGACGGTGCTCAGCGTAGCGGCGCCGAACAGCCGAGCCGTGTCACCGAGCTGCGATGCCGCGCGTTCGGCCAGCTCAGCCCGGTCGTGCGTGTCGCGCTCCGCGTGCACCGCGAGCTCTGCCCGTGCCGCCTCGATCACCCGATCGGGGTCGGGCGGCCCCAGATCGCCGTCGGCGGCGCCGGGGATGTTACGCGCCATCCTGGACAGCAGCCGCGTGGCCCCCGGCTGGAGGTCCCCGAGCTCCGCGTGATCGGGATCGAGCTGCCCGGCCACCGCGATGGCGCAGGTCAGGAAGTCGACGCGGGGGCTGAGCGGGCCCACCATCCGGCGCGCCTGCGGCCACGTGCTGACCGCCAGCAGCCCCCGGGCGGGGGAGAGGCGGTCCGTCAACGCCGCGCATAAGTAGAACGGCCTGCCGTACGGGGAGGCCTTGAACGAGCGGGCCTCGTCGCGGCGCAGGCTGGTGAGCTGGTTGCTCCGCAGCGTGCCGCCGCAGAACGCCAGCCCCACGGCGACGATCAGCCTCGGCTGCGCGCAGGCGCCCAGCAGGGTGAGGCCCTGATGCACCTGCTCGCGCACGGTCACCAGGCGTGGCGCCACGGGCTCGGGATCCGGGTCACCGGCCGGGGCGGCGCTCACCAGGGCGTCCCACGTACGCTCCACGCCGCGGAGCTCGGCGCGCAGGGTCCTGGCCGTGGCCGTGTCCTTGACCCGCATGGCCCTGCGCACACCGGCTCGGAGCTCATCGATCCGCCTCTCGAGATCATCCAGCCGGTCACTCATGGCGCGAGCGTAGCAAGAGTTCCAGTCTTTCCCAGTAATTTCCGGATATCACTCGCGCGTTTATATTGATCTACATTGTAAAGGGCGGGCCCGGTTACGCGGCAGGAACGGCCAGCACCCACTCGCGGTCGTCGGTGAGGAAGCGGTCCAGGTGGAGGCCGGACTCGGCGAGGGCGGCCCGGAGGTCGTCGTCGCTGAGCCGCCGGGAGGTGAACGACTGTGTCCACACCTGATCCCCGTGCGCGTACCGCATGGTCGCGCTGAACAGCCCCGGCTCGACCTCCTCGTGCGCCGCCAGCGTGATCGTGATGTCGCCGTCGGTCCGGCCCGTGCCGGCCTGCCGGGCGTCGTGCTTCTCGGGCGGCGTCCACTGGATCAGCACCGCCCCGCCGGGTGCCACGTGCCGCGCGCACGCCGACAGCAGCGCCCGCCTGCCGTCCTCGTCGGCCGTGTGCACCAGGTACGACGCGAGCATGACCGCGTCGAACCGCCGCTCCAGCCGCAGGTCCTGGATCCGGGACAGCACGGTCTCCGCGCCTCTGACGCGGGCCAGCATCTCCGCCGACTCGTCCACGGCCACCACCTCGAAGCCGTGCTCCAGCAGCGCGTGCGTGACCCGGCCCACGCCCGACCCCAGCTCCAGGACGGACCCGCCGGACGGTGTCACCTGCCCGACGATCTCCGCCTCCCCTCGAGGTCTCAACCGCGTGTAGAACTCCACGGGGGAGCCGTCGGGGGTGATCGAGCCGGGTCCGGTGCCGGAGTGGGGGAAGATCGTCATGCTCTCGAACCTAAGGCATGAGACCGGCTTCCGACGTGCCCCGCCCTGCTGATCGGTCAGCTCGCCTTGAGCAGGGGGTAACCCTCTCCGAGGTCGCGGTTGATCGGCAGCGTGACCAGCGCGCAGTCCTTCCTGGCCACCTCCACGCCCTGGATCGCGCAGGCGATGGAAGCCGTGCAGTCACCCCCTGTCAGGAGCATGAGCCGGCCGGCGCGCACGCCCGCCTGCACCATCGTGACATGCAGGATCAGATCCACGCCGAACGTCACCCGGCCCATCGGCTGCCCGTTGACCCGCACTTCTATGTACGGCTCGTGATGGGAGACGACCTCGTGCTCGGCCAGCGGCACCACTTCGCCCTTGCCCGGATCATCCAGGCTTCTGCGAGCGGCGGCCCGCAGGTTGCGGTACTTCGCCCAGCCGGTCAGCAGGACCGACCCCAGGTCGATGCCCTGCAGCAGCTCGGCACCGGCCTCGCCGGCCTTGTGCGCCAGTTCGGTGGGCGGTATCCGGACCTGCCGCCTGATCTCGTCGAGCACCTGGCGGTTGTCCACGGCCCGCGACAGCTCCTCGGCCGTGCGGTCCGGATCGGCGTAGAGGAGCAGGTCGGCGGTGCTCGGGTGGGTGGTGAAGGCAGCGGTCACCGTACGATCTCCCTGATCTCCTGTCGGCCCTGATCGTGGTGGCACACGAACGTGACCCCGGCCGTGGGCGCGGGGTCACGGACCTCCACCCCCGGGGACGGATCCACGCACGGCACGCAGACGACGGAGGCCGCCGGGGCGGGCCGAGGCCCGCGAAGGACCCGGCGTACCGCCCAGGCCGCCGCGGCCCCCGCCACGGCGGCGGCCGCGGGCACCAGCCATCCGGGCGGCTCCGTGCTGCTCGAGGCGTCCGACTTGCTGGGGTCCAGGCCGACCGTCGGCCTGGTCGGCGTGGCGGGACTCAGATGCAGCGTTACGGTGCTGCCTTTCGGCACCCGCCTGCCGGGCTTGGGATCCTGGGAGGCCACGACGGGCGGATCGGCGGCCTCTCCCTCGGCCACCGCCGAGACGAGCCCTCGGCCCTGTATCTCGTGCTCCGCCCGACCCAGCCGGTCACCGACCACGTCGGGGACCTCCACGTACTCCACCAGCAGGATGACCACGGTGGAGCCGCAGGGGGCGTCTCCTCTTGGGATCTGCCTGCGTACGATCCAGTCACCCGGCGCGTCGGAGGGTCTCGCTTCCATGGCGAAGCCGCCCTGCTTCAGCTCGGCCTTCGCTTGGTTCTTGGTCCTCCCCACGACCCCGGGTACGGGCCCGCTTCTCGGCCCGTACGCGCTGTCCGGATCGCCTAGAGGCGCGCACTTCTGCGGCGCAGGTGTGTCCGGGCCAGTTGGCGTGATCGTGTCGGTGTCTGTGGGCGTTTTGGTGGGCTCGTCCGTCTGCGGGGCCGGCGGGGCCGGCGGGGCCGGCGACGAGGCCATCGCTGGCCCCGCCATCGCTGGTGCCGCCGCCAGCGCGATCATGCTCACGGCCAGCGCTTTCGCGACCTCGAACCGCATGGTCACCCCCTGGCCCTCAGTATCGGAGGCACTGCGGGCCGGTCGGCCGTGGCATGAGCAGTCCCGTACTCAACTCGGAGGAACACGCGTCCCGCGTTGTGGAATACAGGGCAGCCGCCTACGACCTCCTGGTGATGCGGATCTTCGACTGCTTGTGCCGGAGCTGTTCCCAGTCGTCCATGAAGGTCGCGTCCAGGCTGTACCGGTCCGCCAGAGCCACGAGGGTCTCGGTGCGGTAGTAGAAGTCCTCGCGCAGCACGTGGTGCTCCTTGCCCTCGGCCCGGTCGAAGGTGAAGTCGAACCACCCGTCCGGCTTCATGACCCGGCTCACATGGGCGAAGCACTCCTCGATGACGTTCAGCGGCGAGTGCGAGAAGACGCTGTGGGCGTGCACCACGTCGAAGTGGCCGTTGGGCAGGAACGCGAAGCGCAGATCACGGACCGGGGTCAGGTGCGGCAGCTTCTCGCGCAGGCCGTTCGCCACGACCGTCTCCTGCGCGGCGAAGAGGATGTCGGGGGAGATGTCGAGGCCGTAGTAGTTGCCCGTGTCCAGGTAGTCGATGAACAGGCGGCCGGCCCGCAGATTGCCGCAGCCGATCTCCAGCATCGTGAAGTCGGGCTTGAGGCCGTGCTTCTTCAAATAGTCGAACTGCATGCGCCCGAGCGCCAGCCAGCGCCGGTGCGTGTGGGAGCCGACCGCGCCTTCGGGACTGCAGGCGGTGTCCGACTTCATGACGGCCCGGTAGTAGGAGACGTGGTCGGGGTTGCGCAGCCGCAGCCAGGTGTCGCGGGTCAGCCGGCGCAGATGCGGCAGGACCTTGTGCGGGTGCGTGAGCGCGTAACGGGCTTGGTAGGCCAGGCTGGAACGGTTGTGTTTCACGGTGGACCGCCAGAGGAGATTCCTATGAAGCACTGGGAATCTAGGCGGCGCCGTACGCGCGCTCAATCACCGCCGCTTATGCGGCGGGCAAAATGAGTGCGGTCTCGCCTCACGGCAGGCCGGCGATGGCGCACGCCCGGCACGGGGGGCGCCCGCAGATGCACTGCATGATGGCGTCGAGAACGTCGTGGTCGTGATACAGGCACTGGTCATTGCAGGTGTGGCGCGGAACGAATCCCGCCTGGATCTCGTCGGGCCACGGCTCTTCGCCTTCGCGGCAGCGGACGAACTGTGCGGGGTCATCCGAGTGCAGCCCGTGCATGCGGTCCCGGGCCTGGGTCTCCAGGGTTCGCGTCTCCGCCACCATGGTCTTGAGCTGGGCGGCGAGGTCGACGTACCGGTCATCGCCGGTTCGTACGTGCGCGGCCCGCAGCGCCATCACCGCATTGCCCAGGAATCGGCTGGCGTCCTGGAGGTCGGTGGTGTGGTGCAGTTGGATGCCGGTCACGCTTCGGACCCACACGGCGTCGTTGGTCATTGATCAATCCTCCGGAGCGACAGGCGCACGCCTGCTGGGAATTGCCCCGTTTGGTGGACATGTCGGGGTTTGCGAATACACGTGATGATAGCCAGATTTTTGCGTATTTTTCGGGCTGGGCACGGTGGGTTGACCGTTGGCAGGGTGATGGCGACCCGGGGGAGGCGTGCCGAAACGGCTTCTGGCCTGGCGTGGAAGGCGCGCTCGTCAATTGGATCGCACGCTGGCGTGGTAAACGACTCTTGGGGAAGAACAGGCGAAGATATTAATCGCCGCTGGGGTGTGGATCACGGCCACCGCGTGCGCGGTGGCCGTTCTCGTTCTCAGGCGCCGCTCGCGGTGGTGGTCAGCTCGTCACGGCGCACTGTCCGCGCTCCTTCCTGGCGGGACCCTCGGTGTTCGGACGGATGTCGAAGTCGAAGATCGCGGTGGGCAGGTAGAGCGAGCAGCAGGCGTTGGGAATGTCGACGATTCCGCTGACCCGCCCCTCGATCGGGGCCGAGCCGAGGATCAGGTAGGCCTGTTCGCCGGTGTAGCCCCACTTCTTGAGATACTCGACGGCGTTGAGGCATGCCCTGCGGTAGGCCACCGTCGCGTCGAGGTAGTAGTTGGTGTCGGTGTCGTGGTCGACCGAGATCCCGATGAACGAGAGGAACTCGGAATAGCGCGGCTCGACGTTACCGGGCAGGAAGAGCGGATTGGTGGTGACACCGTACTTCTCCATGCCGCCCTTGATGAGGTCGACGTGGAAGTCGATGTAACCGCCCATCTCGATCGCGCCGCAGAAGGTAATCTCGCCGTCGCCCTGGCTGAAGTGCAGGTCACCTCCGGAAAGTTTCGCGTCCTTCACCAGGACCGGGTAGAACACCCGGGCTCCGCGGGTGAAGTTCTTGATGTCGTGGTTGCCGCCGTTCTCCCGTGCAGGCACGGTACGTGCGCCCTCCGCGGCGACCCGCCGCGCCACCTCACCGCTTGCCGTACCGGCGATGACGTTGTCGGCCAGCGGTGGCAGGCCGAGTGGCGGGACACGTTGCGGATCGGTGTCGATGAGCGCCTGCTCCCTGCGGTTCCAGGAGGCGAGCAGCTCGGCCGACGGCGCGGTGCCGAACAGTCCGGGGTGGGTGATGCCGGTGAACCGGACACCTGGCAGGTGACGGGATGTGGCCACCTGGCCGTGGAAGTCCCAGATCGCCTTGTACGCGTCGGGGAAGTAGTCGGTCAGGAAGCCGCCGCCGTTCGCCTTGGCGAACACACCGGTGTACCCCCATCCCTGTCCTGGTGCCTCCCCGACCTGCTGCGGAACCGCGCCGAGGTCAAGGATGTCGACGATCAGGAGATCGCCCGGCTCGGCTCCGTCCACCCCGATGGGTCCGCTCAGCACGTGCGCGACGCTCAGGTCGACGTCCCGCACGTCGTTCGCGGAATCGTTGTTGCCTATTTGAGCGTCGGTCCATTCCCTGCATTCGACTCGGAACTCATCTCCGGGGCGGACCATCTCGACCACCGGAATATCTGGGTGCCATCGATTGTGTCCCGGGATTTTCTGGTCGCGCATGGACTTCGTTTGATCGATGCTGAATACGACGTTGGGCATGGTGAATGCCTTTCTTGGATACGGGTGCCGTAAGGGATGAGTGCATCGACCACCTCCTTCTAGACGTCGCGGGCCTTCTCGTTGTCAGGTCCAGCGAGGGCGATGCGTCCGGTCGCGGGCGCCCATCGCCTCGTCGCTTGGGCTCGGTGCCGCCGCGGCGGGTTCACGCCCGCGTGTCAGCGGCCACAGCCCGATGAAGACCACCACGCCGAACACGGCGAGGATGAAGGCGATGAGGTTCGTGTTCCGCCAGTACCCGGTCAGGATCATGAACGCGGGGATCGCCGCCGTGACCCACCCCTGGATCGCCGTGACCCAGCCCGTGTACCTGGTGATCTGCTCGTGTTTCAACCCCAGCAGCACGAAGAAGAGGAACCACAGGAACCCCCAGTAGAGCCAGATGACCCCGAACGCCGGATCGCCCAGGAGCCGGAAGTTCGCGAAGGAGTATCCGAGTGCCATGATGGCCACGAACAGGGAGAAGTAGCCGACTCCTGTGGAGTCGAAACCGCCCAGCAGGTTGATCCCGACGTACAGATAGGTGAAACCGAACAGATAGATCCCGGACGCGCCGAGGATCTGCGCCGGGTTCACGAGATTGGTGATGATCAGCAGCGTGGGCGTGATCACCTGCAGGCCCCCGACGAAGAGGTTGAAGACGCCTGCCGCGCGTGGATCGATCTTCTTCAGCAGCATCATCCCGTTGATGAAGAGCACTGCTCCCACGTAGAGAAGTCCGACGGCTCCCATGAGTGACGCACCTCCTGGTGTAGTGGTGCGGCGGCGGCATTCACACCGGACGGCCCGTGTGACGGTCGCCGCATCCGGATCGGCGGAGCCGCGTGTGTGATCGGTTCACACCCACGTGGCCGCGTTGTTTCTGTTGATCAAGTTTTCTGTTGATCAAGGCCGAGGCAGGCGGGGCAGCGCTGGATGCGGCGGCTGTTCGCGCCGCTTGGGAGGCGCGCTCGTGACAACCTCGGGTGCTTCCTGGCTCCGCTCCTCGCGGGTGAGCGCGGCAGCCACTGCCGAGGGCACCCGGCTGAGGTACGGCGAGGAGAAGACTCGAGGGGATGGACGCTGACACGCGGGACATTCGCCCATCGCCGTGGCGGTCCCGATCGGTAGGCGTACGTCAAATCTTCCGCAATCGGGGCAGCGATACTCATACGTTGCCATAGGCATCCCTCCGCAAAGACCTAACTCGATCTTCTCCGGCCTTTGGCGTCCCAAAATCAGACAACCTCTGCCTACACTCCATGTCAAGGTCGTCATATACCGTTGCAATTTCCCCGGAAAACCGGCTCTGAGCAGAAAAGGGGGCAAGAATAGCAGGACCGTGCTCGCAGAGGCGATAAACGTGGTGAGACTTTTAACCTTGCGCCGCGCATAATTGCCTGGTCGCCTGCGAGAGTTTGCCGGACGTTTGACGGATCCGGACACATGCAGGAGGCCGGTGCCACCGGCCCGGCTGCCACCGAAACGGGCGGAATAGCTGGCGTGGGCCGACATGGGAGGCGGGTGGCCGGGGGACGATGCTGCTGTGTCCCGTGAGGTGCGTCATCTGATCGGCGTCGTGGCGGGTCTGGCCGCGCTGCCCCTCGTCTACTACCTGACCGAGGCGGGGGCCAGGGCCCTGCGGGCGGCGTACGCCGCGTTCCGGCCCGCGCCGGTAGGCCTCGGTTACCTGACGGCCGTGGCGGCCATCGTGGTGTTGCTCGCCGCCTGGTCGTGGCTGTCGCCGCTGGCCGCGCTGGCCTGCGGGCTGCCGCTCACCGCCGCCGCCGCGCTGTTCGCGTTCGACCTCGACCTGGCCATGAAGCTGGCGGGCAGGCTGCCGACCTTCGAGGTGCCCGCCGGCGAGCCGCCGGGCACTCTGGCCGGCGTGACGGGCCTGTACGCCGTCATCGGCGTCCTGCTGGTGCTGTCGGCGCTGCTGCCACGTAACCGGCGATCTATCCTGGGCGGATGAGCGGACGGGACCCGGATCGGCGCAGGGCGCTGCTGGACGCGGCGGACCGGGTCATCCTGCGTGAGGGCCCCGAGGCGTCCATGGCCGCGATCGCCGCCGAGGCCGGCATCACCAAGCCGATCCTCTACCGCCACTTCGGCGACAAGAGCGGCCTCTACGAGGCCCTGGCCGACCGCCACGTGCGCACGGTCATCGCCCAGCTGCGCCCGGCCTTCGCCGAGGTCGCGACCGACCTGCGCGGCCGGGCCAGGACGACGATCACCGTCTACCTGGACCTGATCTCGGCCAACCTCAACCTCTACCGGTTCCTGTTCCACCGGGCCAGCGCCGAGGACACCCGGATGCGCTCCCACATGACCGCGCTCGTGCGCAGTCTCGGCGAGGAGCTGGGCGGGGTGCTGGCCGCCGAGCGGGTGGCGGAGCCGGTACGCGCCCAGGTGCTCGGCCACGCCTTCGTCGGCATGGTGCAGACCACGGGCGACTGGTGGCTGGAGCATCCGGAGGTGGATCGGGCGGAGGTCGTCGAGGGCCTGGTGGACGTGATCGTCGCGGCGGTCAGTCACCGAAGCGGGAGAGCCTCCCATGCCGCCGGGCGTGGTTGAGCGCCCACCCGAACACCGCCAGCGCGCCCGCCAGATAGACCGCGTTGAGCCCCAGCGCCCACACCATCCGGTCCCACGGCAGCGCACCGCCCGACATGACCGTCCGCATCCCCTCGAAAACATGCGAGGCGGGCAGGAACCACGCCACGGCCCGCACCGGCGCGGGCAGCACCGACAGCGGGTAGAAGATCCCGGCCAGCGGCTGGACGAAGAAGACCAGCGACCAGGCGATGACCTGCGCGTTCTCCCCGAAGCGGAGCACCGCCGAGATGCCGACCAGCCCGAGCGACCAGCCGAGCAGGAGCAGTACGCCCATGAACGGCACCAGCCCCACACCCAGGCTCGTCACCCCGAACCCGTAGAGCACCAGCGCGAGGCCCGCCATCACGGCGACCGCGAACACCACCTTGCCCAGCGAGAACAGCATCAGCCCGATCAGGTATTCGACGCTGGACAGCGGGCTGACCTGCACGTTGAGCAGGTTGCGCGCCCAGATGTCCTCCAGGAAGGCCAGCGAGATCTCGTTGCTCGCCTTCTGCAGCACCTGCCAGAGCAGCACCGCGCCGATCAGGAACGCCACCACGAAAGGGACCTGCTGCGTTCTGAGGAAAAGCGTGACGAATCCCCACAGCAGCAGCTCGATGGTCGGCCAGAACAGGATCTCGAACATCCTGATCGGGCTGCGCCGCAGCGCGGCGAAGTCGCGCCGGATCACGCCGGAGATCCGGCTGCGCCGGGCGGCGAGGCTGAGCGGGGGCAGGGTGAGGGTCGTCATCCGCGGGCCACCTTCAGGAACACCTCTTCCAGGTCGTCGACCTCGTAGTGGCTCGCCAGCTCGCCGGCGGTGCCGGTGGCCACGATCCGGCCGTCGGCCATGAAATGGATCCGGTCGCACATCCGCTCGACCTCGCGCATGTTGTGCGAGGTGATCAGCATGGCGCTGCCGGTCTCCTCGGCCAGGCGCGAGAGCAGGCTGCGGATCCGGTCGCCGACGTCGGGGTCGAGGTTGGCCGTGGGCTCGTCGAGCACCAGCAGCCGGGGCGCGTTGAGCAGGGCTTTGGCCAGTTGCACCCGGGTGCGCTGCCCGGAGGACAGATCCATCATCCGGCGGCCGCGCAGCGGCCCCAGCTCGAACAGCTCGATCATTTCGTCGACTCGCGCCGCCGGCCGCCGCAGCGCGTAGAGGCGGGCGAACGCGTCGAGCACCTCCCGCACCAGCAGCGGTCCGGGCAGGTCCACGTAGCTGGCGGCGAAGTTGACCCGGCTCAGCACCTCGATCCGGTGCCGCGCCAGGTCCTGGCCGAACAGGCGGACGCTCCCCGAGTCTGGCGTGATCAGGCCGAGCAGCATGTGGAGTGTCGTCGACTTGCCCGCGCCGTTGAGCCCGAGCAGCCCGGTCACCTCTCCTTCTCCGACGGTGAGGCTCAGGTCGCGGACCGCCGTCACGGGTCCGAACCGCTTGACCAGATGAGTCGCCTCCAGGATGGCCACCGGACCAGGGTGCGTTCCGTACGCGGGCGCTCGCAACGGGTTTTCAGCCGAGCAGCCGCAGCAGGTCCCACTCGTTCTCGCACACCCGGCGCCCGATCGCGGCCAGCTCGACGGAGCGCGCGCCGCCGCGTAGATGGCGCATCGTCTGCATGACGCAGATGACGCCCCACTTGAGCACGCCGAACGTCTCCCACCAGCGCAGCGCGTCACGGTCGACGGGCCGCCCGCCTGCCTTCTCGTACGAGGTGATCAGATCGTCGTAGTCGCCGAAGCCGCCGACCGGCAGCGGCGAGCCGAACCGCCACGCTTTCACGCACAGCCAGCCGAGGTCCTCGACCGGATCGCCCGCGTGGGCCAGCTCCCAGTCGAGCACCGCCCGGATGCCCTCCGGGCCGACGATCAGGTTGCCGTTGCGGAAGTCGCCGTGCACCACGCTCCGCCGCGATTCCGGCGGCCGGGTCGCCGCCAGCCGCCGGAACGCCAGCTCGAACACGGGATGCGGCTCCCCGGCCTGATCGAGCACCTCCCGCCACTGCCGCAACGGATCGTCGGCGACCTGCGCGGGCGAACCGCCTGAGGCGGCGGCGGGCGCATCGGCCGAGGCCGCGGCAGAGGGCAGCGCGGACAGCGGCATCCGGTGGATCGCCGCGAGCGCCTCGCCGCACTGGGCGGCCAGCCGCAGCCGGGCGGCCGCGTACGCCTCGTCGCGCAGGATCCTGCGCGGGATCGTCTCGCCCGCCACCCGGGTCATGAGGATGTACGACCGATCGGCCGCCACGATCCGCGGCACAGGCACCCCGGCTTCGGCGGCGGCCCGCATCAGCGTCGCCTCGCTCGCCAGGCTGCCACCGGCCTCCAGAGCCGCGCCGGGGGAGTCGAGGCGCAGGATGAGCTCGTGCCGTTCGTCCCGGTCGAGCACGTCGAGCGCCCACGTCTCGCGCGAGGCCCCGCCGGGCAGCCGCGCGCTGAAGGGCACCGACGCGCCGGGCCCGAAGACCTCACGGACGATCGAGTGGACCGCTTCCGTCATCGCAGCCCGAACTCCCAGTTGCCGCCCGCCGCGTAGGCGCCGAGTATCCGCCGCCCCACGGAGTCGATGTGCACCTCGTCCGGCCCGTCGTAGATCCGCCCGGCCCTGGCGTGCCGGTACATCCGGTCCAGCGGGGTGTCCGGAGTCAGCCCCGCCGCGCCGTACACCTGGATGGCCCGGTCGATCACGTTGTGCAGCATGCGCGAGCCCACCACCTTGATCGCGCCGATCTCGACCCGGGCGTCGGAGCCGGAGTCGATGGCCCGCGCGGCGTCGAGCGTGAGCAGCCGCGCGGCCTGGATCTCCGCGTAGGAGTCGAACACGTGCTGCCGCATGAGCTGCTTGGCCGCCAGCGGCTCACCGAACGCGGTCCGCTCGTGCATCCGGCGGCACATCAGGTCGAAGGCCCGCTGCGCCTGGCCGAGCCAGCGCATGCAGTGGAAGATCCGCCCGGGCCCCAGGCGCTTCTGCGCGATGACGAACCCGTGGCCGCGCCGCCCCAGGAGGTTCGAGGCGGGCACCCGGACGTTGTCGTAGCGGACCTCGCAGTGCGCGCCGTCCAGTCCCAGCACCGGCGTCTCACGGATGATGTCGTAGCCCGGCGTGTCGGTCGGCACCAGGATCATGGAGAAGGCCAGATGCGGCGCCGCGCCGTCCTCCGTCCGGCACATCACGGTGGTGTACGCGGCCCGGGACGCGCCGGTCGTGAACCACTTGTGCCCGTTGATCACCCATTCGTCCCCGTCGAGCACGGCGGCCGTCCTGATCTGCGTCGGGTCGCTGCTCGACACGGAGGGCTCGGTCATCGCGAAGCTCGGCGAGATGTCGCCCCGCACCAGCGGATCCAGGTAGCGTTCCCGCTGCTCGGCGGAGGCGTGCTCGTACAGCATCAGCGAGTCCTGCAGCGTGTACGTGCCCAGCGCGATCTGCCCGAACTCGCTACGCCCCTGCACCTCGTTGACGTACACGTAGTCGAGGAAGGGCAGCCCGCCCCCGCCCAGCTCGCGCGGGTGGCCGAGGGCCCACAAGCCCTCCTTCTTGGCCTCCGCGCGCAGCTCGTCGAGCGCCGCCCCGGCAGCGGGCCCGCCCTGGTGGAGCACATTCTCGGCGGGCTCGACCCGCTCGGTCATGAAGGCGTGTACGGCATCGCGGATGGGACGAACGCTGTCAGGGACGGCGAAGCTCATGAAAGGATCTCAACCGATAATCGTTGCCCGGTCAACGGATTCGGTCGCGTTCAGCACACGCCGGGCAGCCTGCACACTTTGCCGGCCATCTTCCTGGCTTTCTTGGTCAGGCCGCCGGGGAGGTAGTCTCCCTCGTCGGTCGTGTAGATCATCAGTGCTCTGCCCTTGCGCGCGACAAGACCGGTGACCGTCGGGTCGTCGTAGCTGCCCTGCCGGGTTTGGTACCCCATGCCCAGGGCCTCATCGCCCACCTTGGCCTTACTCGTCCGCCACTGGATCGAGAGTTTTCGCGACGACGGGTCGCCCTTGCGCGCGCATCGCTTCACCTCGGCGCGCAGACGGGTGAGCACGGCATGGGCGGCACGCGGGCTCTTGTAGATGATGAGCTGTTCGGAAGAGCTGCTGGGGGCGCTGGTCCCGAGCGTGATCGTGCGGGCCGCCAGCCGGCCGCCATCGACGGCGCGCCGGTGCCCGCACGGGTTCACCTCCAACGGCCTGGTGAGTTCGTCGCTGATCTCGTAACTCATTTCCGCGGCATCGGTAGAGCTCAGAGGCGTACGCGCGGCGCGCTCCATGAGCAGGAAGTTCTTCGGAATCTCGGTCACTGTCGCCGGGGACAGGGCCAGCGCCAGGGAGAGGGCCACATGGATCATGAAGGGTTGGACGCGGATATGGGCGAAATTGTTCGCACCAGGACGTCGCCCGCAAAGCTATACAAAACGGACTAAAAGGAATAATCTCGACACGCCTCAGTCGGGGGCGCCTGAGGCCCAAAGCCCACATGCCCCGGCCTCATCAGGGGCCGGGGCGCCTGGGGCCGCCTCCTCGTTATCGCATCGTGTCGGCATGCTCGCTGGTCGTGATCGCGGGCGACATGCACACTTGAGTCGGGATCGCCCGATGGGAGGCTCGGCGTGCACGATGAGGCGGTGGCGCTGCTGCGCGAGGCTCTCGGCTGGGAGTTGCCCGAGGCGAGGTGGGCGGACGTGGACGCGGCCGTGCGCGGGCTGGCGGCGTCGGCCGACCCGGACGCGGAGATCGGCCACCTGGAGCTGGCCGGGCCCGTGCGCATCGCCACCAAATACCCCGGAGAACCGGTGACCCCGATGCCCGAGCCGACCCGCGAGCGCGTCAACGAGCTGATCCACACCCTGTCGGCCCCCGTCGCGGACCGGGCCGATGAGGCCGGGTGAGCCTGCCCCAGGGCTGATCGTCCACGTGTTCGTGGCCGCGTCCGGGCCGGAGGCGGCCACGGGCGAGCGGCGGTTGCGCCACGTGTGGGACGCGCTCGGTGACCGGTTGCACATGCCCGCCGAGACCGTGGGCAAGGCCGAGGTGCGGACGGCGCCCGGCGAGCCGCTGTGTCAGGCGGTGCTGCGGCTGGAACACGACACGCACTGCCTGAGCGTGGCGTTGACGGGCGGTTCGTGGAAGGAGCTCGACGCGCTCTGGGCCGGGTGCGCCGGGGCGGACATCGGCGAGTGGGCGCTCGGCGAGTGCCGGCTGTTCGTCGCCTACGGCCGTACGCGGCGGGCGGATCGGGTCCTGGCCGCCTTGCCGCAGCCGTACACGATGGGCCGGATGGCCGCCAGGGACGGCATGACTCTGTGGGAGGTCGGCTACGAGCAGGACGCGCGGAGCCGGCGCGCGTTCGCGGTGATCGCGCCGCGCAGGCTGGAGACCCGCCTGGACGCGTGGGCGTGGACGGCGGGCGACGACCGGATGGCGCCGTTCGCCCGTTACCTGATGCACGCCGCCAAGATCCGTTACCACCTGCGCGTCTACGCGGACGGGGCGAGCGTACGGGCGGCGCGCCGCCGCGTCGACGAGCAGGTCGACGCGACGATGGCGCTGCTCGGGGACGCCGGGTTGACCTCGGCCCGGCGCGAGCTCACCGAGCGGCAGACGGCGGCGGCGGGGCTGATCTGGGCGGCGACCCGGTTACGCGAGATGCGGCGGAGCGTGGAGATCGCGCTGCACAACATGCGCGCCCAGGCGCTCGACGACGACCTGGCGCTGGCCGACTGGTTCCTGCGGCGCCTCGACGACGACCTCGCCTACGCCGAGGCGACCCGGGAGCGGGCCCGTGAGATCGCGGCGATCGCCGACATCGTGCTCGCTGAGCGGCTGCAGCTGCGAGCGGAGACGACCGAGCGTCGCTGGGAACGCTTCGGCGTCCTGAGCGCCTCCGTCATCGGCAGCCTGATCATGATGCTGACAGCGGTGCAGTCACTGAACTACCGCGTCCCCATACCCGAGTCCGTGAAGCCCTTCATCGTGGCCACCCTGGCCCTGACGGCCTTCGGCGTGACCGCGTTCGGCGTCGTGAGATGGCGGAGGAGCCGGTGAATCCAGCCGAGCACATCAACCGATACCTCCTGACCGGCGACACCAAGGCCCTGGAGGACGGGATAGCCGGATACCGCAAGGCGGTGGCGCGCGACCCGGACCCGCTGCTGCTCAGCTCGTACGGCGACGCCCTGAGCATGCGCTACGACCGGCTCCGGAACGAGCAGGACCTCCTCCAGGCCATCGACCTGCACCGCCGTGCCGTGGCGGCTCTGGCCGGACGGCCCGAACTGGCCGAGGCCCAGGCGGCGCTGGCGGGCGTGCTCGGCGGCCATGTCAAGACCGGCGGCGGGCACCTCGGGGAAGCCCTGGAGCTGTACGAGGCGGCGCTCGGCGGCCGGCTCGAGGACCGGCCGCTGGTGCTGGCCAACTACGGCATGGCCTGCATGCTCAGCCACATGGGCACCGGCGACCGCGACCACCTGCTGCGCGGCATCGACCTGCTGCGCCGGTCGGCGCAGGCCACAGACCGGTCGAGCGACAGGTATCTGTGGCGGCTGGCCAAGCTCGCCAACGCCCTGGTGCTCGTCGCCCACGAGGACCCGGCCAGGGCCGAGGAGCTGAAGGCGGCGCTCGATGAGGTGCGGGCCCGCTACGGCGAGGCTTCCGAGCCGGTCAAGCAGGAGATCACGGTCCTGCTGGGCGCCATCATGTCGGTGGACGAGATCCCGGTCATCACCCCCGAGATGATGGAGCGGCTACGGAACGCGGCCGTCGGCGAGTCGTTCCTCGGCCCCGACGGCCGCTCGCGCTACCTCGCGGGCATGGGCGGCATGCTCATCGAGGACGTCCGCACCTCCGGCCGCCTCGACCGGGCCGACCAGGCGGTCGAGATGCTCCGCCAGGCCGTGACCCAGGCGCCGCCGGACCACCCGGAGCTGCCGCAGCTGCTGCTCTCGCTGGGCGCGGTGCTGGGCCTGCGCATGGAGTTCAGCGGCACCGTCGACGACCTCGACGAGATGATCGACGTCCTGAGCCGAGGGGTGGCGCTCGTCCGCCCCACCGACCCGAACGCCGGGATGTTCCGCTCGGATCTCGGCAACGCGCTGATGCTGAAGTTCCGGTTCGGTGGCCGTCCGAAGGTACTCGACGACGCCATCGACTGTTACCGGCGGGCGCTCAAGGACGCACCGCAGCACCCGGAGCGCGCGATGGCACTGACCGGACTGGGGTCGGCGCTCTTCTTCAGGCACGAGCTCACCGGCAACCTGGCGGAGCTGGACGAATCGGTGAGCAGTCACCGCGCGGCCACCTCCATGACGGGCCCCGACCATGCCAACTACGCCCTGTACCGCGCCAACCTGGGCGGCGCGTTGCAGCAGCGCTACCAGCGGACCCGCCGGGGCGAGGACACGGAGGAGGCCGCCTCCGTCCTGCGTGACGCCTTGGCCGCCACGCCGCCGACCAGCCCTTACCGTCCCAGCTATCTCGGCAATCTGGCCTCCGTGCTGGCGGAGCGGTACAAGTACACCGGCCAGACGCCCGCGCTGCGGGAGGCCGTGGAACGGATGCGCGAAGCCGCCCGTACGGTGCAGCCCGGCAACATCCAGCGGCCCGGCGTCTTCAACACCCTCGGCATGGTGCTCCTGCTGACGGACGACGGTCTCGACGAGTCGATCGACGTGTTCCGCGCCGCCAAGGCCGCCGCCGCGCCCGGGACCGCGCTGTACACCCGCGCGACCGTCAACCTGGGCGGCGCCCTGCTGATCAGAGCTTTGTCGCCACGGATCACCCGGGCGACGCTGGCCGCGATGATCGCGGAGGCGCTGGGGGAGCCGGCCCCCAGGGGCGCCGTCGAGGAGATCCCTGACCTGGACGAGGCCATTGAGCTGCTCACCGAGGCCGTCAGGGCCAAGCCGGCGGGCGGGCCGGCCGCGTACAGCCAGCTCGGGGGTGCGCTGCGCAAGCGGTACGCGATGACCGGCCGGGGCCGGGACCTCAGGCGGGCGCTGCGGACGATGCGGACCGCCGTGGCGACCTGCGCGCCGGACGACCCGGACGCCTCGATCGCGCTGTTTCACCTGGCGGGAGCGCTCACCGACCAGTGGCGGATGACGGGCGCGCCGGCGCCGCGCGACGAGGCGCTCGCCCGCTACCGCGAGGCCGCTCAGGTGGAGACGGCGGCGGCGGACTGGCGGGCCGCCGTCGGGCAGCGGTGGGGCGAGTTCGCCATGGAGGCGGGCCTGGTCGAGGAGGCGGTCAGGGGGTTCGCCACGGCGGTGGCCGCGCTGGACGAGGCGGCCTGGCGCGGGCTCGGCCGCGACGATCAGGAGCGCGTGCTGCGGGACTACGAGGGGCTGGCCCGCGACGCGGCGGCGGCCGCGATCCGGGCGGGCGACCCGGGCGCCGCGCTGGAGCTGCTGGAGCAGGGCAGAGGCGTCATGCTCACCCAGGTCATCGACAACCGTACCTCCCGCGACGTCCTGTACGCCGCCGCGCCCGACCTGGCCGACCGGCTCGGCGAGGTGCAGGACGCCATCGACGCCGCCGAACGCATGGACCTGGCCGACGCGCCGGCGCTCCCACCCGACGCTCCCGCCGTCGACCGCGAACGCCGCCTCGACCAGCGCCACACGCTGCGCCGGCGCCGCCAGGAGATCCTCGCCGAGATCAGGGCGCTGCCGGGCTTCGCCGGCTTCCTGCGGCCGCCGCGCCACGAGAGCCTGCTGCGGGCCGCCGACGCCGGGCCCGTCGCTGTGGTGAACGTGAGCCGCTACGGCTGCGACGCGCTGCTCGTCACTGCCGAAGACATCCGCGTCGTGCCTCTGGACGTCACCGCCGCACAGGTCGGGGCACGGTCCTCGGAGTTCGCAAGGGCGATGGACACCGCGATGGACAACGAAGCGGTCGTGACCTGCCTCGACTGGCTCTGGGAGCACGTCACCGGTCCAGTGCTGGACGCGCTGGGCGAACCGCCGTCCAGGATGTGGTGGTGCCCCACCGGCCCGCTCACCCTGCTGCCGCTGCACGCCGCCGGCCGGGCCCCCGACCTGGTCATCTCCAGCTACACCCCCACCCTGCGAGCCCTGCTGCACGCCCGCGAACAGTCCGGGCCGGCCGCCGGCCGCCAGGTGCTACTCGTCGGCGTCCCCGCCGTCGACGGGGCGGCCGTGCTGACAGGCGTGGAGAAGGAGCTGGCAGCCGTACGCCGGCACCTGCCGCAACGGCTGGAGCTGACCGGCGCGGACGCCACCCGCGACCGGGTCCTCACCGCGCTGGACGAGAGCGCCTGGGTCCACTTCGCCTGCCACGCCGTGCAGGACCCCACCGATCCCTCCAGCGGCCGGCTGCTGTTGCACGGGCCGCCGCTGACCGTAAGGGACCTGGCGGCCCGCCGCCTCGACCGGGCCGAGCTGGCCTTCCTCAGCGGCTGCGAGACCTCGCGCGGCGGCGACGTACTGACCGACGAGGCGGTCAGCATCGCGGCGTCGGTCCAGCTCGCCGGGTTCCCGCACGTGATCGGCTCGCTGTGGCCGATCAGCGATCTCCACGCTCCGGCCGTCGCGGAGGAGGTGTACACCGTGCTGACCGCAGGAGGCACCCGCGAGCCGCACCCCGACGCGGCGGCCACCGCGCTGCACCTCGCCGTACGCTCGCTGCGCCGCCGCCGCCCGGGGTTTCCGATCTTCTGGGCGGCTTACGTGCACGTCGGATCCTGAAGACTCCGATCGCGGCCCGTCCCGGCGGCTGGGACAAGACACAGACGACCAACGGATAAGGAGTTCCCGATGGCAGCCCCGCACGATGTCCCCTCGGCGGCCCAGTTGGTGGCGGCCGTCCGCGACTTCCTGACCGACGACGTGCTGCCGGCCGTCGAGGGCCGGGTGCGCTTCCACACGCGCGTGGCGATCAACGTGCTCGGCATGGTCGAGCGGGAGATCGAGCTGGGCCCGGCCCAGGCGGAGGAGCACGAGCGGCGGCTGGCCGGGCTGGGGGTGGCCGACGACGCGGAGCTGGCGGCGGCGGTGCGTGCGGACCGTTTCGACGACTCGGCCCTCGTCGAGGCGCTCAGGGACGCCGTACGGGCCAAGCTGGAGGTGGCCAACCCCGGATATCTCGGCGACGGCTAGCCGATCGCCAACGGCGGGTGGCACCCACGCGCCGGCCCGCCGCGTGACCGGCCCTTACCGGCCGTGGCCGGTTCCCGGTTGGGAACCGGCCGTTGACCAACCTGGAAGGCGATCAGTGCGATGCCGCCAGGTCCAGGTCCTTGACCTTGGGGTCGCCCTCGTCCGCGAAGTAGTCCTCCCGAGACGTCGCGTCCTCTCCGTCGGCCACCTTCAGCGCCCGGAACAGCAGCGTGCCGAGCACCGCCACGATCAGGTTCACGGCCAGCGCCAGGAAGCCCGCGTAGATCGTCATCTTGGTGTCGAGGCCGAGGTTCGACAGCCCGAACGCCGACCCGCCGAAGTGGGCCTTGCCGGTCGCCGGGTTCGGGACCAGGTACAGCATCCAGATGCCCGCGCTCATACCCAGCGCCCAGCCCGCGATCAGGCCGCCCTTGTGGAACCAGCGCGTGTACAGGCCCAGCCCCACGGACGGCAGCGTCTGCAGGATGATCACGCCGCCGATGAGCTGCAGGTCGATGGAGAACTGCGGGTCGAGCAGCAGGATGCAGAGCACCGCACCCACCTTGACCACCAGGGACACCAGCTTGGAGACCTTGGCCTCCTGCGCGTCCGTGGCGTCCTTGCGCAGGTATTCGCGGTAGATGTTACGGGTGAACAGGTTCGCCGCCGCGATCGACATGATGGCCGCCGGGACGAGCGCGCCGATGCCGATGGCCGCGTAGGCCACGCCCGCGAACCAGTCGGGGAACATCTGGTCGAACAGCGCCGGGATGATCGTGTTGTTGTCCACCTTGCCGGTCGCGCCCACGACCCCCTTGGTGCCCGCCGCGATCGCCATGAAGCCGAGCAGCGCGATCAGGCCGAGCAGGAAGCTGTAGGCGGGCAGCGCCGCCATGTTCCGCTTGATGACGCCGCGGTTCTTCGA
This sequence comes from Nonomuraea sp. NPDC049269, assembly GCF_043197155.1. NCBI lineage: Bacteria > Bacillati > Actinomycetota > Actinomycetes > Streptosporangiales > Streptosporangiaceae > Nonomuraea > Nonomuraea sp. NPDC049269. The sequence goes on along the minus strand of NZ_JBICSO010000001.1, from coordinate 473,165 downwards.
GGCCAGCACGCCGGTGAGGCTGTGCGGGTAGAGGAACAGCGCGAGCGCCGAACCGAAGGCCAGCGTGACGTACTGGAGCTGGTTGTTGGCGTTGAGCGTGATGCCGTCGCCGGGCGCCGGGGTCGCGTCGAACTTGGCCTTGGCCGCATCGAAGATCGACCCCCAGCCGCCGAGCTTGGCCGGGATGTAGATGACCGCCGCCAGGATCACGATGTAGATCAGCGTGTCCTTGACGAACGCGATCAGCGCCGGCGCCCGCAGCCCCGACTGGTAGGTGTACGCCGCCAGGATGGCGAAGGCGATGATGATCGGCAGGTGCCCGGTGATGCCCATCGTCTTCAGCACGGCCTCGATGCCGACGAGCTGCAGCGCGATGTACGGCATGGTCGCCACCAGGCCGGTGATCGCGATGATCAGCGCCAGCGTCGGCGACCCGAACCGGGCCCGGACGAAGTCGGCCGGAGTGACGAACCCGTGCACGTGCGACACCGACCACATCCGGGCCAGCACCAGGAAGACCAGCGGGTAGACCACCACCGTGTACGGCAGGGCGTAGAAGCCCAGCGCCCCGGCCCCGAACACCAGCGCGGGCACGGCCACGAAGGTGTAGGCCGTGTAGAGGTCGCCGCCCACCAGGAACCAGGTGATCCAGGAGCCGAAGTTCCGGCCGCCCAGCCCCCACTCGTGCAGGCTCTCGATGTTCTCGGGCCGCCGCCATTTGGCCGCCACGAACCCCATGACGCTCACCGTGAGGAACAGCAGCGCGAAGACGACCAGCTCGGTCACGTTGGCGTTCACTTGGTCATCCTGTAGACGATCGTGGTGCAGCCGACGCCGACGAGGATGAAGGCGATCTGCAGCCAGTAGAACAGCGGGAAGCCGAGCAGCCGGGGCTCGTCGGCGTTGAACAGGAAGGTCATCAGCGGCAGTGCGATGGGCAGGACCAGCAGCCAGTTCCATGGGCTGCGGTCACTGCGCGCCTGCCCGGGTTCCCGGGTTGTCATCGACCCCTCCGAAACATGAATCAGGAGCCGGCCCACGGTCTGAACCGGCCCCTGACCAATCGTCAATGGAGGGAGATTAGCTTTACGAGGGGATTAATCCCAATGTCTACAGGGTTACGGTTTGGCCTAAATGCGGAGAGTCACGTCGTTCCGGACAGGTTGAGGTCCTTGATGCGCGGGTCTCCCTCGTCGGCCGTGTAGTGCTCGGGCGAGGTGCCGTCGGGTCCATCCGCGACCTTGAGCGCCCGGAACAGCAGGGTGCCGAGCACCGCGACGATCAGGTTGACGGCCAGCGCCAGGAAACCCGCGTAGATCGTCATCTTGGTGTCGAGGCCCAGCTTGGCCAGCGGGAACGCCGAGCCGCCGAAGTGCTCGTGTTTGATGGCCGGGTTGGCGATGTTGTAGAGCATGAGGAAGCCGCCGGCCATCCCGGCGGTCCAGCCCGCGATCAGGCCGCCCTTGTGGAACCAGCGGGTGAACAGGCCGAGAGCGACCGACGGCAGCGTCTGCAGGATGATCACGCCGCCGATGAGCTGCAGGTCGATCGAGAACTGCGGGTCGATCAACAGGATGAACAGCACCGCGCCGACCTTCACCACCAGCGAGGTGACCTTGCTGACCCCGGCCTCCTGGGCGTCGGTCGGGTTCTTGTTGATGTACTCGCGGTAGATGTTGCGGGTGAACAGGTTCGCCGCCGCGATCGACATGATGGCCGCCGGGACCAGCGCGCCGATGCCGACGGCCGCGAACGCGACGCCCGCGAACCAGTCGGGGAACATCTGGTCGAACAGCTGCGGCACGACGGTGTTGACGTCGGTGCCGATCGGCTTGATGCCCGCCGAGATGGCCATGTAGCCGAGCAGCGCGATGAGCGCCAGCAGCAGGCTGTAGGCGGGCAGGGCGGACATGTTCCGCTTGATCACGTCGCGGTTGCGCGAGGCCAGCACGCCGGTGACGCTGTGCGGATAGAGGAACAATGCCAGCGCCGAGCCCAGCGCCAGCGTGACGTACTGGAGCTGGTTGTTGGCGTTGAGCAGGACCCCGTCGTTGGGCGCCGGGGTGGCCTGGAACTTGGCCGCGGCGTCGCCGAAGATCTGGCTCCAGCCGCCCAGCCGGGCCGGGATGTAGATGATCGCGACGAGGATGACCAGATAGATGAGGATGTCCTTGACGAACGCGATGAGCGCGGGCGCCCGCAGCCCCGACTGGTAGGTGTACGCGGCCAGGATCACGAACGCGATGATCAGCGGCAGGTCGCTGAGGAACCCGCTGCCGGCCACGCCCATCGTCTTCAGCACGGCCTCGATGCCGACGAGCTGCAGCGCGATGTACGGCATGGTCGCCACGATGCCGGTGATGGCCACCAGCAGCGCCAGCGTCGGCGACCCGAACCGCACCCGCACGAAGTCGGCCGGCGTGACCAGGCTGTGCACGTGCGACACCGACCACAGCCTGATCATGATGAAGAACACGATCGGGTACGTGATCACCGTGTACGGCACCGCGAAGAACCCGGCGGCACCCGCGCCGAACAGCAGGGCGGGCACGGCCACGAACGTGTAGGCGGTGTAGAGGTCGCCACCGATGAGGAACCAGGTGATCCACGACCCGAAGTTGCGCCCGCCGAGCCCCCACTCGTTGAGGCTGGCCAGGTTGTCGGGCCGGCGCCACCGGGCGGCGACGAAGCCCATGCCGCTGACCACCAGGAACAGGGTGGAGAAGATGATGATCTCGGTCAGGTGCTCGCTCACCGCTGCCTCCTGCGCTTCGTCATCTGGTAGACGAGCGTGGTCGTGCCGACGCCGAGGGCGATGAAGGCGATCTGCAGCCAGTAGAACAGCGGGAAGCCGAGCAGGCTGGGCTCGGCGGAGTTGTACAGGAACGGCATCAGGGGGATGGCGATGGGGATGAGCAGCAGCCAGTTCCAAGGGCTGCGGTCACTCTTGTCATCGGGCAAGGCGGTCTCCTAAGGGGAGATGCGGCTCTTGCCCCGGAGACTAATGACGTGATTATTTCGGTCAGGTCACTGATCGACGAGTGGTCGGCTCCTCGCGACGAACGGTCAGTTCGGCGGCGACTTCGGTGGCGACTTCGTCGGCGATATCGCGCATGCCGTAGCCCTCGGGCGCGGGCACCTCGACGATCGGGTCGGGCCGGTCGTCGAACTCCAGCCGCAGCGCCCTGGCCATCGTGGCGTGCATCTCGTACAGGCAGGTCGCGTAGGTGAGCTCCAGGATCTGCTCGTCCGGCAGGTGCGCGCGGAGCACCGCGAACACCTCGTCGTGCACCCGCCCGCCGTCGAGCACGAGCCCGTCGGTGTAGGCGAGCACGGCCCGCTCCAGCTCGCCGAACACGTCGCTGACCTGCCAGTGCGCGACCGCCCGCACCTTCTCCTCGGGTACGCCGAGGGCCCGCAACTGCTTGCAGTGCTGGGAGAAGACGAACTGGCTCTGCCGCGCCCACCCCGCCCTGGTCTGGCCGAGCTCACGCAGCACCGGGTCCAGCGCGGACTCCCGGTAGAGCTGGAAGCCCTTGACGGCGTGCCGGAAGATCTTCGGGTCGAGCGCGAACACCGTCCACCAGTCGCCGGGCGAGCCCGTCGCCGTGCCCGCCCGATCCGGCGAGAACAGCTGGTCGTAGAAGAACACCACCAGCGGGTCGGTCATCTCCTCGCGGGGCACCGGCTGGAGCCGCGGCATCAGACGGTCCGCTCGGCGGCGGTCCTCGGCTCGTGCCGTACGTCGCCGGGCTGCCCGACCGGCCGGGTCCAGGCGGCGAACTCGACCAGCACCCCGTCGGGATCCTTGAAGTAGATCGACCGGACGAACACGCCGTCGTGCATCTTCGGCGCCACGCCGAACTCACTGTCGTCATGGTTGAGCAGCACGCCGACGTCGATGCCCTTGGCGACCAGCCGCTCGCGGTACTCCTCGATCCGCTCGGGCGGCACGTCGAAGGCGATGTGGTTCATCGACCCGACGGCCGACAGCAGCTCGCCCCGGTCGGGCAGGTTGCGCGGCGCCGACACGCCGGGCACGCCCTCGGGCGCGTCGGGGAACCAGAAGAAGGCCAGCGCGTTGCCGCCGCCGCAGTCGAAGAAGAAGTGCTGCCCCCAGCCCATCGGCAGCTCGATCGTCTTGATCAGCGGCATGCCGAGCACACCGGAGTAGAAGTCGACGGTCTGCTTCATGTCCGAGCAGACCAGCGCGATGTGGTTGACCCCGCGCAACTCGAATTCGCTGTTCATAGTAACTCCTTACTTATCACAGGGCTCCGGCGGAAAACATGACAGGAGATGTCCTCTTTCCGGGCGAACATGGCCCCATGATTGCTCTGGTGGCGGGCGCGACCCGCGGAACGGGACGAGGAATAGCGGTCCAGCTGGGCGCGGTCGGCGCGACCGTGTACTGCACCGGCAGATCGACGCGTGAGGGTCGCTCGGAGCTGAACCGGTCCGAGACGATCGAGGAGACGGCCGAACTGGTCACGCGGGCCGGCGGCACCGGCATCGCGGTGCGGGTGGACCACCTGGATCCGGCCCAGGTCAAGGTGTTGGCCGAGCGGATCGACCGCGAGCAGGGACGGCTCGACGTGCTGGTCAACGACGTGTGGGGCGGCGAGCCGCTGTACGAGTGGGACACGCCGGTGTGGAAGCACGACCTGGCCAACGGATTGCGGCTGCTCAGGCTGGCGATCGACACGCACCTCATCACCAGTCACCACCTGCTGCCGCTGCTGATCCGCAACCCGGGCGGCCTGGTGGTCGAGGTGACCGACGGCACCACGGACTACAACGACACCCACTACCGGGTCTCGCCGTACTACGACCTGGCCAAGGTGTCGGTGAACCGGCTCGCCTTCAGCCAGGCACACGACCTGGAGCCGCACGGCGGTACGGCGGTGGCGCTCACGCCGGGGTTCCTGCGCTCGGAGGCCATGCTGGAGTTGTTCGGCGTCACCGAGGAGACCTGGCGCGAGGCCAAGCCCGACCCCGCGTGGGCGGTGTCGGAATCACCGGCCTACGCCGGTCGCGCGGTCGCCGCCCTGGCCACCGATCCCGACAAGCGGCGCTGGTCGGGCAAGTCGGTCTCCAGCGGTGAGCTGGCCCAGGTGTACGGGTTCACGGACCTGGACGGCAGCAGGCCGGACGTGTGGCGGTTCATCACGGAGGTGCGGGAGGCCGGAAAGGAGGTCGACCCGGAGGACTACCGGTAGAGGGCCGCGAGCCGGGCCGCCGCTTCGGCCACCAGGGCGCGCAGCTCCGGTGGCCCGAGCACCTCCGCCTCCGGCCCGAACCGCAGCACCTGCCCGTAGGCCACCCGCACCGACTCCACCCCCAGCCGGACCGTCCCGTCGGGCTGGAGCGAGGCCAGCGCGCCGGGCAGGGCGGCCGGGTCGGCGATGTGGCGCAGCAGGCGCACCCCCGCCTCGCTCAGCCGCAGCGTGACCGTCTCGCGCAGCAGCGACCGGCTGAACGCCGCGGACTGCCCCGCCCAGAAGGCCGCCAGGTCGAAGCCCGGGTCGCGCTCGAAGACCCGGGCGAGCACGCCGATCTCCCCGAAACGGTCCACCCGGAAGATCAGGAACCGCTCGCCGCTCCGCGCCGCCAGATACCAGGCGCCCGCCTTGAGCACGAGCCCGTACGGCTCCAGCGTCCGCTCCGCGTCCTTGTAGACGGCCGTCACCGAGAGGTCCCGCCAGACGGCCCTGGCCAGCGGGGCGAGCGCGGCCGGCGGCGGGGAGTCGCCGGCGAACCAGCCGGGCGCGTCCAGGTGGAAGCGCTGCGCGGCCGTCGCGGGCGCGTCGCGCACGCCCGGGGACAGCGCCGCGGCGGCCTTCAGCCGGGCCGTCGCGGCCACCTCCTCCAGCCCCATCTCCCGCAGCGCCGCCGGCACACCCGACAGGAACAACGCCTCCGCCTCGGCCCGGTCGAGCCCGGTCAGCCGGGTACGGTAGCCGTCCAGCAGCCGGTAGCCGCCGCCGCGCCCCCGGTCGGCGTAGACCGGTACCCCCGACTCCGCCAGCGCGAGCACGTCGCGGTGGATGGTCCGCTCCGACACCTCCAGCTCCTTGGCCAGCTCCGCCGCCGTCATCCCGCCGCGCCCCTGCAACAGCAGGAGCAGCGACATCAATCGCGCGGCGCGCATGGCAGGACGGGCAGCAGCATGGCCGAGGGGTGCTCGGGGGAGTGGAACACCTCGACGTCGGCGGGCACCATCTCGCCGCCGAGCCCGAGCGGCCGGCCGGTGCCCGGATTGCGGTCGATCGTCGGGTACGCCCCAGCGGCCACCTGCACCCGGATCCGGTGGTCGCGCGCGAACCGGTGCCCGACCGGCCACAGGTCCACCAGCACCCGCCGGATGTCCCCCGGCAGGTCGGGACCCAGCCGCCGCACACCCTCGCACACGTTGAGCGAGCGGCCGTCCGGATGCACGTCGCAGACACGCACGACCACGTCCACGTACGGCGTGCTCGATCTGACGAACAGCTCGGCGCCGACCGGCCCGACCAGCTCCACGTCCGACTCCAGCGCGGGAGAGCTGTAGACCAGCACGTCGCGTCGTGCCTCTAAGCGCCGCTGGTCGCGCGGCCTGGAGTCGGCCAGCAGCACCGGCCCGCCGATCACCGGCGTCGGATGGTCCGGGTGGTAGCGGAACCGGTCCGGCTCACCCTCCTCCGGAGGTTCGGTCCCGAGCCCGAAGCCGCGCCGCAGGTGCCAGCGCTCCTGCCGCATCCCGGGCACCGGCCAGTCGGGGTAGTCGCGCCACTCCTCGGCCCCCGTCACGTACAACCGCACCGGCTCGGCCCGCAGCCCGGACCGGTCGCCCAGCAGGTGCGCGCGGAACCAGGCCAGCGCGTCGGCCATGGAGGGCCGCCCGTGCCGGGCGTCCACGTGGTACCAGGGCCCGATCGTCAGGTACGGCCGGCGCCCCGCCGCCCGCATCGCCTGATAGTCCTTGAGCTGCCACGGCAGGAACACGTCGTACCAGCCGCCCAGCATGGTGACGGCCGCCTCCACCTCGCCGACCTTCGGGGAGAAGTCACGCTTGTCCCAGTACGGCACCGCCGGGTCGGCGTGGTGCGCCAGGAGGTCCTGGAAGAACGGCAGCGGCCGCCCCGCCGTCACCAGATCCAGCTCGGCCACCGGCCGCCCGGACAGGACGGCCCTGCGGGTGAGCCGGGGCGCCGTCAGCATCGCCGTACCACCGAAGCGGCGCGACATGGCGTCGGTCAGCGTGGTCCAGCTCAGCGCCGACTCCAGCGCGAACGCCCCGCCCACGTAGGCGGCGTCCCTGAACTGCGAGGCGGTGATCTGCGTGGCCATGGCCTTCAGCTCCGGCCCGGCGTCGGCCGCGATGGCCCACTGGGTGTAGCCGAGATAGGAGGGGCCGAACATCGCGAACGACCCGCCGTACCAGGGCTGCTCGCGCATCCAGGCCACGGTGGCCAGGCCGTCGTCGTGCTCGTCGCCGAGGGGGTCGAGCGTGCCGCCCGAGCCGAAACCGCCCCGGCAGCTCTGGATCACCACCTGGAAGCCGCGCCTGGCGAAGCCCCGGCCGTACACCCAGCTGAACACGCCCCGCCTGCCGTACGGCGAGCGGATCAGGATCACCGGCGCCCGGTCCGACCTGACCGGCGCGTAGTGGTCGGCCAGCAGGGTCACTCCGTCGGGCATCGGAACGGGAAGGTCACGCCGGACCCGCACTCGTCGCATTACCTACCAGTAACAGATGCCCCAGGGGCGCGATACCCCGGGGTCAGTCGAAGTGCCGATAGGACGGCCAGGCGACGCTCCACGGCTGCTTGAGCCCCCGGCACAGGAAGATGCCCATGCCCTGCAGTTCGTTGTCGAGACCGACGCCGTTGTCGACGCGGTCCTTCTGCTCGCAGCTTCGGTACTGGAAGTCCCTGCCGCGCGGGCCGATGTTCACCATCACCGCCACGTCCGCGCTCTCGGCCGGCGGGCCGTACTCGTGGAGCTGGTTCTGGCCGCTGTAGACGCGCGGGATCCCGGCACGTACGAGCGCGCCGTGCTCGCCGTAGCTGCCGGTCATGACGATGGCCCGCGCCCGGTCCGCCGGCGGCAGCGACCCCAGCACGTTCGTGACCTTGGCCGCGAACTCCGGCCAGCCGATGGACTCGCGCACCACCTCGTTGATCGCCGGCACCGGCGTCGCGCCCACCGTGTCGACCGGGATCAGCGGCAGCGCGATCACGGCCGATCCCAGGCCGTTCAGCACGAGGGCCACGCCGGCCGGCCGTACCTTGCCCGGCCCCGCCGCCTCCACGCTCACGCAGCCCGCCGCGAACAGCAGCAGGATCAGGCCCGCCGTGTAGTCGAAGCGCCCGCCGCTGATCAGCGTCGCCGCAGCCGCGGCGGGATAGGCGACGGCCAGCGCCCGCACCCGCCGGTCGCGCCACAGACGCAGCCAGCCGAACGCGCCGATGACGGTCACGACCGGCCCGAACAGCGTGAGCTGCATGGGCACGAACAGCGCCCGCAACTCGCCGCCCCGATCGGCGCTCAGCGCCGCCGCCATCGTGAGCTGCGGCCAGTCGTGGGTGGCCTGATAGAGCAGGTTCGGTATGGCCAGCGCCACCGCGATCAGCGCGCCACCCCACAGCCAGGGGCCGGCCAGCACCCGGCGCGGCCCCACGGCCACCAGCCCGGCCGCCAGCCCCAGCAGCAGCATGACGATCAGGTACTTGTTGTAGGTCGCCAGCCCGACGATCACGCCGACGGCCGGCCACCACCGTGGCTGCTCGCGCATCAGCGCCTTGGTCATGAACAGGATGGCCGCCGCCCAGAACGGCAGGTCGAAGCTGAGCGTCAGGATCGCGTGCCCGGCGATCAAGGTGTAGCCGCCGGTCGCCGTGCCGAGCGCGGCCAGTATCTGCGCGACGCCCCGGCCGCCCAGCTCGCGCGTGATCAGCGTGACCAGCACGACGAGGAGCGCCGCGGCCAGCGCGGGCAGCACCCTGATCCCGAAGAGCGTGTCGCCGAACACGGCGATCGACAGCTTGGCCGCCATCGGCGCGAGGGGAGGCTGGTCGACGTAGCCCCAGGCCGGATGCTCGGCCAGCACGCGGAAGTACAGCTCATCGCGGTGATATCCATAACGGCCGCTGAGGAGCAGCAGAACCGCGAACAGCAAGATCGAGATCAACGTGACCGTGCGCCACGCCAGTAACGGAGGCCGTTCCATGATTGCTGAAGCTAGCCGCTCCTCAGCAGGAGCACACCCCTTATTTTTCCGGCATTTCCCTCAGGTAGCACCCGTCCGGCGCGGGCGCGTTGCGTGATCATCGCGCGCCGGTTACGCTTGCCACATGCGAATCTCGTTGCAGCTTCAGTGGTGGCGCCGCTCCTAGGCGGCGCGTGATTCGCATTCCTCAACGGACGGCCGCCCCGGAAGGCGGCCTTTCTCGTGTCCGCCCCCGGGGCATCAGCGTTTGAACCATCGGGTTTTGAACCATCGGGTTTTCGACAAGGGGCAGCAGTGGAGACGAGCGGATATACCACCGCCGGGGGCATCGGCGTCGAGCGTGAGGTACGCCAAGTGCCGGAGGAAGCGCTCGAAGAGATCGTGACGGCACTCGGAGAGAGGCGCGGTGGCGCCTTCTCCTCCGGGATGGACTACCCGGGTCGCTACAGCCGATGGGCCTTCGGCTACGTCGACCCCTGCCTGGAGCTGGTCGCCAAGGGCCGCCGGATCTCCGCCAGGGCGCTCAACGCGCGCGGCAGGGTCGTGCTGCCCGCCGTGGTCTCCTGCCTGCTGGCCGCGGGCAAGCCCGTCGAGGAGCCGACCGCCGACTTCGTCGAGGTGCACGTGCCCGAGTCGGCGGACCTGCTCACGGAGGAGATGCGCAGCCGCCGGCCCACCGTGTTCACCGCGATCCGCGAGGTCATCGCCGCCTTCCGGGGCGACGACCCGCACCTGGGCCTCTACGGCTCCTTCGGCTACGACCTGGCCTTCCAGTTCGAGCCGATCAGGCAGGAGCTCGTCCGCCCCGACGACCAGCGCGACCTGGTGCTGCACCTGCCCGACCGGCTGGTGGTGATCGACCGCCAGCGCGAGACCAGCGTCGAATACCGCTACGAGTTCACCGTCGACGGCGCCACCACCCGCGGCCTGGAGCGCACCGGCGCGTCCGTGCCCATCACCGAGCCCGCCGAGGTGCCCGCCGACCCGAAGCGGGGCGACTACGCCAAGGTCGTGGCCGCCGCCAAGGAGAAGTTCAAGCGCGGCGACCTGTTCGAGGTGGTGCCCGGCCAGGTCTTCCACGCCACCTGCACCGACCCGTCGGCCTTCTTCCGCGGCCTGCGCCACAGCAACCCGGCCCCGTACGAGTTCATCATCAGCCTCGGCGAGGGCGAGCACCTGGTCGGCGCCTCGCCCGAGATGTACGTCCGGGTGAGCGGCGACCGCGTCGAGACCTGCCCCATCTCCGGCACGATCGCCCGCGGCAGCAACCCGATCGAGGACGCCGAGGCCATCCGCACCCTCCTGACCAGCGTCAAGGAGGAGTCGGAGCTGACCATGTGCACCGACGTCGACCGCAACGACAAGTCGCGCATCTGCGTGCCCGGCTCCGTCAGGGTCATCGGCCGCCGCCAGATCGAGCTCTACTCCCGCCTGATCCACACCGTCGACCACATCGAAGGCCGGTTGCGCCCCGAGTTCGACGCCCTTGACGCCTTCCTCACCCACATGTGGGCCGTCACGGTCACCGGCGCGCCCAAGACCTGGGCGATGCAGTTCATCGAGGACCACGAGGCCACCACCCGCAGGTGGTACGGCGGCGCCATCGGCTTCATCGGCTTCGACGGCTCCATGAACACCGGCCTGACCCTGCGCACCGCCCAGATCAAGAACGGCCTGGCGACCGTCAGGGCCGGCGCCACCCTGCTGTTCGACTCCGACCCCGAAGCCGAGGAGCGCGAGACCGAGCTGAAGGCCAGCGCCCTGCTCGGCGCCCTGGCCGCGGTCAACCAGCCGCACGCCCAGCCGGTCACGCCCACCCGCGAGCAGCCGGGCCAGGGCATGAAGGTGCTGCTCGTCGACCACGAGGACTCCTTCGTCAACACGCTCGCCGACTACTTCCGCCAGGAGGGCGCCGAGGTGGTCACGCTGCGCCACGGCTTCCCGGCGGCCATGCTCGACGACCTGGCGCCCGACCTCGTCGTCCTGTCGCCGGGGCCCGGCTGGCCGTCCGACTTCGGCATGTCGGCGCTCATCGACCAGATCTACGCCCGCGACCTGCCGGTCTTCGGCGTCTGCCTCGGCCTGCAGGCGATGGTCGAGCACGCGGGCGGCTCGCTGGAGCTGCTCGACTACCCCGAGCACGGCAAGCGCGGCCAGGTCACCCGGCTGGGTGGCGGCGACGCGCTGCTCGACGGCCTGCCCGAGGAGTTCGTCGCGGCCCGCTACCACTCCCTGCACGCCAAGCGGGCGGGCGTGGTCGGCTTCACCCCGACCGCGGTCACGCCGGACGGCAACGTCATGGCGATCGAGGACACCGAGCGGCGCCGCTTCGCCGTGCAGTTCCACCCGGAGTCGATCCTCACCGCCGAGGGCGGCGCGGGCGCGAAGGTCATCGCCAACGTCCTCCGTTTGGCCCGCCGGTGAGGACGCCTGCCCAAAGGTGAGGATCTAGCGCGTCTTTCCGGTAGGTAAAACGGCAACGGGGGCGTGCGGAGAGCACTTAGAGTCTCCGCATGCTCCCCGTAGATCTACCCGATACGGTGCGTGACGCCCTCCTCGCCCCGCTCGTCGACCACCACTGTCACGGGGTGCGCCGCGACGACCTGTCCAGGGCCCAGTTCGAGCTGCTGATCAACGAGGGCGGCTGCCCGGCGCCGCCCGGCACCACCCACTTCGACGCGCCGATCGGCGCGGCCATCCGCCGCTGGTGCGCGCCCGTGCTCGACCTGGAGCCGCACACCCCTCCCGCCCTCTACCTGGCCCGCCGGGCCGAGCTCGGCGCCGAGGAGGTCAACCGGCGGCTGCTGCGGGCCGCCGGGGTGGGGGCGTTCCTGGTCGACACCGGCACGGAGGGCGCCGAGCTGCTGAGCGCCGCCGAGCTGGCCCGCCACGGCGACGCGGCCGCGAACGAGGTCGTCAGCATCGAGCAGATCGAGCACGACGTGGCCGAGATGGCCCAGCTGGCCCTCGACTACATGGACAGCCTGGCCGAGGAGCTCACCGCCAGGGCCGCCAGAGCCGTGGGGATGGCGACGGTCATCGGCTACCGGTGCGGCCTCGACTTCGACCCGTCGAGGCCCAGCAGGGGCGCGGTCATCGCGGCGGCCAACCGCCGGCTGTCCGACCCCAAGGAGCCGCTGACCGACCCGATCCTGCTGCGTTACCTGCTGTGGACCGCCGTCGACGTGGCCAGGGAACGCGGCCTGCCCGTGCAGTTCCACGCCGGCTTCGGCGACCCCGATCACGGGTTCCACCCGGGCCCGCATCGCACCGATCCGGCCAGGATGACCACGTTCGTCAAGGCGCTGCAGCCGATCGGCGTGCCGGTGGTGCTGCTGCACTGCTACCCGTTCCACCGCCAGGCCGCCTACCTGGCCGGCGTCTTCCCGCACGTCTACGTCGACGTCGGCCGCGCGCTGACCTACAGCGCCGCCGGGTCCGCGCGGATCATGGATGAGCTGCTGGAGCTGGTGCCCTTCCACAAGCAGCTCTTCGGCTCCGACTGTCACGGCGTGGCCGAGACCGGCCACCTGGGCGCCCTCTACTTCCGCCGGGCCCTGGCCGCCGCGCTCAAGTCGCGGCTCGACGCGGGGGAGTGGAGCGCCGCCGACGCCGCCCGGGTGGCTCACATGATCGGCTCCGGGAATGCCCGCCGGGTATACCGGCTCTGAATTCCTCCTCGGGTAGGAGGCGCGAATCATCCCAAAGTCGTGATAATGGCCACACGATGAGTGCGATCGAGATTCGAAACCTTTGCAAGGCATTCGGACCGGTACGCGCGGTCGACGGGGTGTCGTTCACAGTGGAGCCGGCGACGATCACCGGCTACCTTGGCCCGAACGGGGCGGGCAAGACCACCACCCTGCGCAGCCTGCTCGGGCTGTGCACCGCCGATTCCGGCACGGCGCTGGTCAACGGCCGGCGCTACGTCGAGCTGCCGCATCCCCTCAGCGAGGTGGGCGCGGTGCTCGAAGCCACCAACTTCCATCCGGGCCGTACGGCCCTCAACCATCTCCGGGTGCTCTGCACGGCGGCCCGGCTGCCCCGCGAGCGCGCCACGGAGGCGTTGGAACAGGTCGGCCTCGCCGACGTGGCCGACAAGCGGGTGCTGGCCTTCTCGCTGGGCATGCGGCAGCGGCTGGCGCTGGCCACCGCGCTGATCGGCCGTCCCAAGGTGCTCATCCTCGACGAGCCCGCCAACGGGCTCGACCCGGCGGGCATCCAATGGTTACGCGGTTTCCTGCGTTACCTGTCCCACGAGCAGGGCGCCGCCGTCCTGGTCTCCAGCCACGTGCTGGCCGAGGTCGAGCAGATCGTCGACAACGTGGTGATCATCGCCAAGGGCCGGCTGGTCCGGCAGGGCAGCCTGGACGAGCTCGTCTCCAACGGTGACGCGGCCGTCAGGGTACGCACCACGCGCGCCGACGAGCTCGTCCCGGCCCTCGAACACGCCGGAGCCACGGTCGAGCGGCATGACGGGTTCCTGCGCGTGAGCGGCCTCGACTCAGAGAGCATCGGCCAGATCGCGCTCGACGCGAAGGTCGTGCTGAGCGAGGTCGCCCAGGAGCGCTCCGACCTGCAGCAGGTCTTCCTGGAGCTGACGGGGGAGGGGCAGGGCTGATGACGCTGATCAAGGCAGAGCTGCTCAAGCTCCGGACCACCAGGCTCTGGTGGGTGATGCTGGCCGTCACGATCGCCTACGTGCTCCTGCAGCTCGGTCTCACGATCGGGTTCGCGGGCCAGAGCGGCGGGCCGAACGGCCAGCCCATCTTCCCCGGCAGGGACACCGTGCCCTTCCAGGAGCTGATGTGGGGGCTCGGGGCGAGCGGCGCGCTGTTCCCGATGATCCTCGGGGTCGTCATGATGACCGCCGAATACCGGTACCAGACCATCACCACCACGTTCCTCACCACGCCGAGGCGTGAGCGCGTGGTCATGGCCAAGCTCGGTGCGGGAGTGGTCGTCGGACTGGCCTTCGGGCTGGTCGTACTGGCGCTGACCGCCGTCGCGGTGGCCGTGTCCGTCCCGCTGTCCCACGGTGAGCTGGTCCTGTCCGCGAAGATCCTGCGCATCGCCGTGGGCGTGCTGGCCGTGCTGGTGCTCTACACACTGTTCGGTGTCGGGCTCGGCGCGCTGATCAAGAACCAGCTCGGCGCGATCGTCGCCGCGGTGGTGTGGGTGTTCATCGTCGAGGGGCTGGTCAACGCGATCCCCGCGTTGCGGCCCGTCGGCAAGTGGACGCCGGCCGGCGCGGGCGGCGCGGTGACCGACAGCGGCGTCGATCTCGGGCTCGGCACCGACTATCTGCTGCCGGCCTGGGCCGGCGCCGTGGTGCTGCTCGGTTACGCGGTGCTCTTCTCGGCCGTCGCCTCGGCCACGACGATCCGGCGCGACATCACCTAGCCGCACCCTGTGGGGCCGGGCCCGGCCTGCTCTTTCGGGCGGCCGTCCTCCATGCAGGCGCCGAGCTTGGCCCCGACGCTCTGCATGGCGTCGGCCAGCGCGGCGACCTGCTCGGGCGTGAGGTGGTCGAACAGCACCTCACGCAGGGCCCGCGCGTGCTCCGGGGCGATCGCGGCGACGACCGCCCGCCCCTCGTCGGTGATCTCGGCGACACTGGCCCGGCCGTCGTTCTCGTCGGGCCGCAGCCGTACGTAGCCGCGCTCGACGAGCTTGCTCACCCGGTGACTGAGCCGGCTGATCGAGACGTTGCCCAGGGTGGCCAGGTCGCTGAGCCGCAACGGCCCGGTGGCCAGCGTGTTGAGCAGGCCGTACTCGATGTGGACCAGGCCGTAGGTGCGGAACGTACGCTCCACCTGCGGAATGCCCACAAGCATCACCGCGAGCAGGCCCTGCCAGGCCCGCTGCTCGTCATGGTCGAGCCCCTCGACCAACGGACCCCCAGCGTCAGAATCGGCCGACCGCGACGATGACCACCATCGCCAGCAGTACCAGGTTAACGGCGAAGCTCTCCTTGCGCCTCCGGTGCACCTGGGCGGCGACGATCATGGTGATGCCGAGGCCGACCGCCGCCAGGGGCGTGAGGATCGGGGCGATGCCGGTGGCCCAGGGCAGCACCAGGCCGAGCGCGCCGAGCACCTCCACCACACCGATGCCCCTGACCTGCTGCTGGCTGAAGTCCTCTACCCACCCCATGCGCGGCTGGAGCTTCTCCTTGGGCTGGGTGGCCTTCATGAAGCCCCCGAAGAGGAAGGCGACGGCGAGCAGGGCCTGGAGGACCCAGAGGACGACGTTCATAAGTTGTCCCTTCAAGTTATTCGAGGGCCTCCGACTGTAGGCCCAAAAACTTGAAGCGACAAGTGTTCAGCCGGACCCCGTGCCGAGTCGCGCGCGGGTCCGCGACCTGGTTTGCTGGGGCCATCACATCGCCTAACCCGAGCGGGGGCTCTTCCATGCGCACCGTCGAACCCGAGGTGTTCCTCGTCGCCCGTCCTGATCTCGACTACGACGAGCTCGCCCGCTACCTGGGCGAGGTCGGCGGGGAGAGCTGGCTGGAGCGGCTCGACCGGGGCGACCTCGACGCACAGAACCTGGCGGAGTTCGCCGGGCGCCTCTGCTACCGCTCCTTCGAGCCCGGACTCAACCCCAATGTGGTGCGCATCCGCGAGGATCAGGGCGACTACCTGCGCAACATCCTGGCCAGCGCCCACGGCTCGGTGCTGGAGCACCTCAACTTCAGCTTTGTGCTGCACAACGTCAGCCGCGTGCTCACCCACGAGCTCGTCCGGCACCGGCCCGGGGTGGCCATCTCGCAGGAGTCGCTGCGCTTCGTCCGCCTCGACGAGCTGCCGTTCTGGTTCCCCGAGTGGGCCCAGTCCGACCCCGAGCTGATGAAGCGGGCCACGGCCCTGCTGGAGCAGATGGAGCAGTTCCAGGTCTGGATGGCCGGACACTTCGGGCTCGACGAGGAGGGCGTGCCGTTCTCGGAGAAGAAGCACCGCACCTCGTTCATGCGCCGCTTCGCCCCGGAGGGGCTGGCCACCGGCCTGGTCTGGACGGCCAACGTACGCACGCTGCGGCACACGATCGAGGCGCGCACGGCCGTGGGGGCCGAGGAGGAGATCCGCCTGCTGTTCCAGCACATCGGCGAGCTCATGGTCAAGGAGGCGCCCGCCCTGTTCGGCGACTACGTCATCCAGGACGGGGCCTGGGTCCCGGGCTGGCGCAAGGTTTGATCGATCGGCAGGTGTGATCAGGCCAGCGCGGGCATGACGTAGACCTCGGCGCCCGGCGGCAGCGCGCAGTCCAGGCCGCCGAGGCCGCGGGCGTTCTCGCCGCACACGATCATGTGGATGTGCCGGCGGATGCGGCCGCAGTCGTCACGCAGCCGCTCCTCCAGCAGCGGATGCGTACGGCGCAGCATGTCGAGCGCGGAGCCGAGGGTCGGCGGGGCGTCCTGGTCGGCGGCGACGGCGAAGACCTTCACCTCGCTGTTGCCGCTCACCCAGCGGCGCAGCGAGTTGGGCAGGACGAAGACCACCATCATCACGTTCTTCGCCATGGGCTACAGCACCGCCGCGCGCACGCTGAGCACGTCGGGCAGGTGCCGGGCGACCGCCGACCAGGTGTCGCCGTCGTCTCGCGACCAGTGGACCTCGCCGTCGCGGGTGCCGAAGAACACCCCCGCCTCGCCGGCGGTCATCGCGTCACGCAGCACGCTCGCGTGCACCGGCCCCTCGGGCAGCCCGCGCTCCAGCGGCTGCCAGGTCTCGCCCGCGTCGTCGCTGCGGAAGACCCGGTAGCGGTGATCGACCGGAGTGCGGTCGATGTCGGCGTTCAGCGGCAGCACGTAGACCGTGTCGGGCCGGGCGGGATGGACCGCGATCGGGAAGCCGAAGTCGGACGGCAGCGACGAGCCGATGTCGTGCCAGGAGCCGCCGAAGTCGTCGCTGCGGTAGACGCCGAAGTGGTGTTGCAGGAAGAGCCGCTCGGGCCGGTCCGGGTGCATGCCCACCCTGTGCACGCACTGCCCGTATTCGGGATACTGCTGCCCCTCCGGCATGAACGGAGCGCGGATGCCCTGGTTGGCGGCCTCCCATGAGCGGCCGCCGTCGGTGGTGCGATAGAAGCCGCCCGTCGACACCGCGATGCCCATGATCTTCGGGTCGGCCGGATGGCTGATGATCGTGTGCAGGCACAGCCCGCCGCCGCCCGGTTGCCAGTGCTGCCGGTGGGGGTGCTCCCACAGGCCTTCGACCAGCTCGTAGGTGACTCCGTGGTCTTCCGAGCGGAACAGCGCGCCCGGCTCCACCCCGGCCCAGACCACTCCGGGCTCGGCGGGCGACGGCGCGAGCTGCCACACCCGGGTCAGCGTCGCGCCTGTCTTCTCGGGGAACGCGATGGGGGGACGCTCCGCCTCCTGCCAGGTCTCGCCGAGGTCGTCGGAGTACATCACCGAAGGGCCGAAGTGGCCGTACTCGATGCCCGCGAGGATCCGGGGCGCGGTGCCGCGCGTGTCGATGGCCACCGAGGTCACACCGACGGTGGAGAACTGGATCGGCGCGACCTCGAACGGGCCGTCGTCCGCTGAGCGGGCGAGGAACAGGCCCTTGCGGGTGCCGATCGCGAGCACTGCGTCGCTCATGTCAAGCTCCCATCGCTCCCGTGTTCGCTTCTGGCCATCGTGCCACGCCCTGACCAGGAGCGCCGAGGACTGGGCTATTTGCTGCGCGATTACGCAAGCGGTAAGCGAGCTGCGCCACCCTGTGTGCTGGTTTTTCATGAAATTCGTGAAATTAGTGTAGCTTGACCGGCATGACACACGCGATCTCCGTGTCCGGCCGTCGCGAGCTCGTCGGCGCGGGGGTGGCCGGCAGGCACGCGCCGCTGACCGCGGTGCTGGCCGTGGTGTTCGCCGCGAACCTGCTGATCGCCGTCCTGATGTCGGTGGTGCCGATGAGCGGTGGGCTGCCCGCGGGCGGTTCCGTCGCGCTCGGGCAGACCTCAGCCGCCCCGCTACTGGCCCTGACCGCCGTCGCCGCCGCGCTGACCGCGCTCGGTGTCATCGGGCTGCGCAGGCGCGACCTCGGCTGATCGGCGGTCCTTCAGGGCCGCGTTCTGCTTCTGCCACCTGCGCATCAGCTCCGGCACCTCGCTGCGCAGGAAGGCGAAGAAACGCTGAATCTCATCCAGCCGCTCACCGGTCGGCGTATCGGTGCCGAACACCGCCAGCCCGTCGCGCGCACCCTCCTCGAAGCGGCGGTAGATCTCATCGCTCGACGAGGTCGCCTTGAACCAGGCCGCCTGGTCGACGCGGTAATGGTCGCGACGCTGCCCCGGGTCACGCTCGCGAGTGATCATCCCGACCCGCAGCAGGTACTTCACCGCACCGGAGATCGCCGGCGCGCCGACGCCGAGCTGGTCCCCGAGCTCGGCGGCGGTACGCCTGCCCGCCCCGGAGACCAGCAGCGCGGCGAAGACCCGGGCCGCCATCCGCGGATAACCCGACTCCGACATGATCATGGCGAAGCGTTCCATGAACCGCTCGCCTTCGCTCTCCCGATCACCGTCGAACGTCTCGGCCATGCCTGCCTCTCCGTGTCGCCCCGCCTGGTCGTTTACATCATGCTCAGAGTTGCGAAATTTCGCGAATCGAGCGAAGGAACCACCTGCTTTATGTGGGAGGTAATCGCCCTGCTTCCCTCCCCTCGATAGCGTTGCGGGCATGGGTGCGCTCGCTATAGAAGATGAGTCTTTCGGAGATCTGCTGCGATCCTGGCGGCAGCGGCGGCGCGTGAGCCAGCTCGATCTGGCGATCGAGGCCGAAGTGTCGGCCCGCCACCTCAGCTTCCTCGAGACCGGGCGCGCCCGGCCGAGCCGCGAGATGGTGATGAAGCTGTCGGAGGAGCTGGAGGTGCCGCTGCGCCACCGCAACCGGCTGCTGGTGGCGGCGGGCTTCGCGCCGGTCTTCCCCGAACGCGAGGCGCGCGCCCCCATCGTCCGGCAGGCGCTCGACAAGATCCTCGCCGGGCACGAGCCGTACCCCGCGCTCGTCGTGGACGCCGCCTGGAACCTGGTGGCGGCCAACTCGGCGGCGGCCATGTTCATGGACGGGGTGCCGGAGGAGCTGCTCAAGGAGCCGGTGAACGTGATGCGGCTGTCGCTGCACCCCGAGGCGATGGGCGGCCGGCTGGTCAACCTCCCGGAGGTCCGCGCCCACCTGCTGCACCAGTTGCGCCGGCAGGCGGAGGCGTCGGGCTCCGGGCAGCTGGCCGAGCTGCACGACGAGCTGGCCGCCTACACCTACCCCGGCGTGGACCTGAACGTGGCGCACGTGCCGGGACCGGCCGACATCCTGGTGCCGCTGCGGATCAGGCACGGGACGCGGATCCTGTCGATGTTCACCACGATCGCCACGTTCGGCACGCCGCTGGACGTCACGGTCGCCGAGCTCGCCATCGAGACGTTCTGGCCCAACGACGACGAGACCGCCGCCGCCTTCCAGCAGCTCTCCTCTTAGCGTTCGCCCTGCACGATGTCGCGGTGGATGCGTGACAGGGGTACGCCGTCGATCTGCAACCGCCGGACCGTCTCGTTGACCATGGCGGGTGGCCCGCACACGTACACCTCGTGCTCGGCCCACGAGTGGAAGCGCTGCGTGACCTCCGGCAGCCGGCCGCGCATCCCGTCGTAGGAGGGCTGGCCGGACACCACCGGCAGCACCCGCAGCCAGGGGAAGGACGACTCCATGCGGATGAGGTCGGGCAGGTCGTACAGCTCCGCCGCCGTCCGTGCGCCGAACAGCAGGTGGATGTTGGGACGGCGGCCCGAGTTGATGATGTGCTCGATGATCGCCTTGATCGGCGCCAGCCCGGTGCCGCCCGCCACGCACAGCACGTCGCGGGGGCTGCGGTCGTACAGCGTCATCGTGCCCATCGGCGGCCCCAGCATGATCGTGTCGCCGACGCGGGTGTCCCTGATGAGGGCGGTGGACACCCAGCCGCAGGGGACCGAGCGCACGTGCAGCGTGATCGTGTTGTCCACGCGCGGCGCGTTGGCGATGGAGAACGTGCGCCAGACGCGCGGCCATCGCGCGACCTGCACGTTGACGTACTGGCCCGGCGTGTACGGCAGGCGCTGCGTCGGCCGCAACGTCAGGACGGCGATGTCCTCCGTACGCAGGTCATGGTCGACGACCTCGGCCAGCCACCACGCGGGCGAGACCCCGGAGTCGGACTCGGCCGACTCGATCATGAGATTGGCCGCGACGGTGTACGCGGCGACCCAGGCCGCTTCGATCTCCTCGTGCCAGATGTCGGCGGCGAACCGCTTGATGGTCGCCAGCAGGGCGTTGCCGACCGCGGTGTAGTGCTCCGCGATCACGCCGTACTTGCGGTGGTCCCGCCCGAGCTGGCCGAGGAAGGACGCCAGGCTGTCCGGGCTGTCCAGGCTCCACACGATGCGGGTCAGTGCGCTGAAGAGCCGGTCGCGCTGCATGTCCATGGCCGGGGGGAACATGCCCCGCAGGTGCGGACTCTCGGCGAACAGCCGGCCGTAGAAGTAGGCGGTGGCCTTGTCGGCCACCGGCTCCACGACGGCGAAACTCTCCTTTACCAGGCGTGGATTCAACGACATGAAATTAACCCCACCCTTTGGCCGGAATATCATTCCGGTCGTGTCGTTACACCTCCCTGACGGCTCCGGGTGATGAGCGCTCGGCGGGCCCCGGCTCTACCGATCGCTCGAATTCGAGTCTTACACCACCTCCTGGGCGTCACAACCGTTTCGCCCCGATACAGTGCTGACCAGAACTTTCCGTGACGGTAACGTGATTTTCCGCATTCATTTGGGGTAGATTTCGGTCATCAAAAGTGAAAATATGTCGTATTCGCATAGTGTGACGCAGGCGATCGGGCCGTAGGGGGAGCCGCCGGCTGGCACGGCTCCCGGACCGGAAGTCAGGCGGGCCGTACGTTCTCCGGGAAGCGTCCGGGCTTATTGCCGGGCTCCTCGAAAACGAAGATGATGTACGTCTCGAAGAAAACCTGTCCCTGTCCGGCCACTCGTCCGGCGCCCATCCTCCGGCTGCCCTTCCACACCAGTTGGGTGAAGTGACCGCAGTCGGCGACGTTTTCCGGGTCGGCGAAGTCGTAGCCTTTGATTTCGTCGTACCATTCAGCAACCGCTTTCCCGGCGCCGAGCGGCCGCTTTTTCGAGCCGGCGCCCCAGAAGAGGTTCTCGCCGGTGCCTTCTCGCAGTCCGTCGTGCCCCGCCTCCGTGTCCGGATATTCCGATCGCGACGCCGCGCGGGACCTCGCGTACTCGACCAGCTCCGGGTCCAGGACCAGCGGTGGGGCATGATGCTTGGCACGATGGGCATTGGCCTCGGCCAGCGCCTCCGCGAGGAAGCCGTCGCTCGTCGCATCGGGGAGAGGGGGGCGTAAGCCTGCCATCGTCAGTACCTCGTTCGCGACCGGCCGGAGGCGAATAAGGCATTGTTCGTACGCACAATGAGTCCCCTTCCTGTGGTTCTGCGCTTTCCCATGGATTGTGGGCGACGGGATTTGCCGCTTCAAGGGGCATAGGGGCCCAGATGTCATCAGGAAACGTTTTCGGGTGGTCCTTATCGGGCTATTCCTGGCTGGAAGGGAAGACGCGCTTCATTGACAGGGCGGGCCGGGAATGTGTCAGGCGCGCCACTGCCCGCGAACGGGACATGTCCGGACAAATAAGGATAAATGGCACCTTTGTGATATATCTGACACGCGGCCGGGAATGGATTGACTGATTCTGTAGAGTCGGAATAATCGGATCTTGGCGGATGCGTCGCCACTGGGAGTGACGCAGGGGCAACGGACTGGAAGGGGAGGTGCCGCTTGCTTCGGCAGAGGGGGTCTCCATAGCCGCCTCCCGCCTGAGACCAGCGCATACTCCAGCCCGTTCGCGAAGGTGACCATGGCTCGTTCCCAACCCCCACCGCCCCAGGCCCCGGCACGTCCGGCCCGGTCACCTCAGACGCCGGCGACCCCGCCACCGGCAC
Source organism: Nonomuraea sp. NPDC049269 (assembly GCF_043197155.1). Lineage (NCBI taxonomy): Bacteria > Bacillati > Actinomycetota > Actinomycetes > Streptosporangiales > Streptosporangiaceae > Nonomuraea > Nonomuraea sp. NPDC049269. Next base: position 450,954 of record NZ_JBICSO010000001.1, on the reverse strand, counting down.
CGGCGCCTCAGGCCGCGTGGCTCTGGCCGGCGGCGCTGGCCCTGCCCGTGGTCGCCGCCTGTTGCGCCTTCACCGCCCTGCTCCTCGACAGCCGCTCCGGCGTCGTCTGGGCCTGCGTGGGGGCCGCGGCGCTCGCGCTCGCCACCGTCGCCGCCGTGGCGGCGCTGCGCCAGACCCACCAGGAGGCCGTGCGCGCGATGAGCCGGCGCGAGAGCGCCATGCAGCAGCGCGAGGCGGAGTTCCAGCGCCACCTCCAGCAGCGCAACACCCAGTGGAGCAAGCACGTGGCGGCCCGCTCCAAGGCTCTGCAGGAGGCGATCAAGCACCTGGTGGAGGCGCGGATCCCGGCCGTGATCGCCCAGGACGCGGTGCCCCCGCCGTACCAGAGCCCCGGGCTCGACGAGGACGCGGCCGAGCTGCTGGAAGACGTGCTCGACGCGGTCGGCGGCGCCGCCAAGGAGGACCGCGAGCGGCAGGAGTCGCTGCGGCTGGCCCTGCTGGCGCTGGCCCGGCGCGTGCAGACCTCCGCGCACCGCATCCAGGAGAACGTGTCCGTGATGGCCGAACGCCACCCCGGCAACCCGGACGTGCTCGAGACCAGCATGCAGGTCGACCACGCCGCCGCCCAGCAGGGCCGCCACGCGCAGAGCCTGGCCGTGCTGTGCGGCGAGTGGCCGGGCCAGCAGTGGCCCAATCCGCTCGCGCTGGTCGACGTGGTGCGGGCCGCGGCCTCCAGGATCGTCGCCTACAAGCGGGTGGAGGTGTCGGGCGACCCGGACACCGCCGTCGCCGCCCACGTGGTCGAGCCGCTCATCCACCTGGTGGCCGAGCTGCTCGCCAACGCCACCCAGTCCTCCCCGCCGGCGACCACGGTGCTCGTGGCGGTACGCAACGTGCAGCGCGGCGCCGTCATCGAGATCGACGACGGCGGCGTCGGCATGGACGACCACCACCTGGAGCAGGCCCGCGAGATCGTCTCCGGACGCAGGCCCGTCGACGTGGGCGAAGTGGGGGAGATCCCGCAGACCGGCCTCGCGGTCATCGGGCACTACGTGCGCCGCCACGGGTTCCTGGCCGACCTGTTGCCCTCGCCGTACGGAGGGGTGCGCGCGGTCGTCCTGGTGACCAGCTCGATCGTGGAGACGCTGGAACCGGCGCAGGCGCCGCCCCGAGCCCGCCCCCCGCGCCACGAGGCCCAGCCGATCGACCCCGCCCAGGACCACCTCGTCCAGGACCACCTCGTCCAGGACCACTTCGCCCAGGAACACCCCACGCTGGACGATCCCGAGCCGGACACCTCCGGCGAGCACGCCGCCGGGACGGGCGGCACAGCGAGCGGCACGACAGAAGGTACGGCGGGCGGCGCGCTGCCGCGCAGGCGCTCCCGCCGCGGTGAGGCGAGCTCCGACGCGACGGACCCGGGCGGTGCGCGCTCGGCCGCCGCGGAGCGGCCCGCGACTCCGGAACAGGCGGGCGAGTGGATGGCCGCCTTCTTCGACCACGACCCCGGCACCGGGGAACACGACGACCGATGACGAACGGGGTACCGATGCACCAAGACCAGGACTGGATGATCGCCGAGGTCGTCTGGGTCCCAGGGGTCCGCCATGTGGTCGTCCTCAGTTCCGACGGCCTGCTGAAGGCCCGCTCGGCAGGTACGGACAGGGACGTCGCCGACCGGCTGTCGGCCGCCTGCTCCGGACTGCAGTCGCTGGCCCAGAGCGTCGGGCGCGAGTTCGGCGGCGGCAACCGGGCCGTCAGGGAGCTGATGGTGGGCTTCGAGGGCGGTTTCCTGTTCGCCCGCGCCGCTGGGTCCGGCTCCCACCTGGTGGTCATCACCGATCCGGTGGTCGACCCGCGGCTCATCGCGCAGCAGATGCAGGCTCAGGTCATCAAGATCGGCGAGAGGAACTTCAGTACCCCCGCACGCGGGGCCACCCGCAGATGAGCGGCGAGTACCAGGACAGCGCGGTGCGGCCGTACGTGCTCACCCAGGGCCGGGCCCGCCCGACCCGCAACACCATCGGCCTCGACACGCTCCTCGTCGTGGCCGACGCCGGCAAGCCGCTGCCGCCCTCGGCCACCCGCCAGGCGCGCGACCTGCTGCGCATGTTCGGGCGGCTCCTCTCGCTGGCGGAGGCGGCCGCGCACCTGCGGCTGCCGCTGAGCGTGGCCGGGATCCTGGCCTCCGACCTCGTCGACTCCGGCCACCTGATAGCCCGCTCCCGCATCCCCGAGGCCGGGCGCCCAGATCTGACAACCCTCCAGGAGGTGCTCAATGGGCTCCGCAGGCTCAGCTGACCGCTACCTGCCCGACACCGTGCAGCAGGCGGTCAAGATCCTCGTGGTCGGCGACTTCGGCGTCGGCAAGACCACGATGATCGGCGCGGTCAGCGAGATCGAGCCCCTGCGCACCGAGGAGACTATGACACAGGCCAGCGTCGGGGTGGACGACCTGGCCGGGCTGGACGGCAAGACCACGACCACGGTGGCCATGGACTTCGGCCGCATCACGCTCAGCCCGTACACGGCGCTCTACCTGTTCGGCACGCCCGGCCAGCGGCGCTTCTGGGACCTGTGGGCCGGGCTCGGCGAGGGCGCCGTCGGCGCGCTCGTCCTGGTCGACACCCGCCGCATCGAGGGCAGCTTCGAGGTGCTCGACCAGCTCGAACTCCGCGGCGACCTGCCCTTCGCCGTGGCCGTCAACCATTTCCCCGACTCCACCCGCCACAGCCCGCAGGCGCTGCGCGAGGCGCTGGACCTGGAGCCCGGCACACCCATCGTGAACTGCGACGCCAGGAGCCGGTCCTCGTCGGTGGACGCGCTGATCGCCCTCGTCAAACACGCGCTGGCCATGCAGAAGGGCCCCTCATGATCCCCCTGTCCGCCACCACGACCTGCCCCGACCCGCACGGCGTCTTCCGCGGGCTGCGCCGCGAATGGGGTGACGTCGCCTGGGTGGAGCTCGAACCGGGCGTCGGCGCCTGGCTCGTCATGGGCTACCAGGAGCTGCTGACCATCACCCGGCAGGAGAAGCTGTACTCGCGCGACGCCCGCCACTGGCGGCTGTTCCAGGAAGGCGTCGTGCCGCCCGACTCGGGGCTGGGGCCGATGATGTTCTGGCGGCCCAACGTGATCGGCGCCGACGGGGCCGAGCACCGCCGCCTGCGCCGCCCGATCGACGACGGGGTCGCCGCGATCGACCAGCGCCGCATGCGCCGCTCCGTCGAGGCCATGTGCCGGCAGCTCATCGAGGACTTCGCCGAGCGCGGCGGCGCCGACCTGGTCGGCGACTACGCGGCCGTCGTCCCGATGCTGGCCATCGCCGGGCTGTTCGGCCTCGACGCCGGTCAGGGCCACGAACTGCTGGCCGCTCTGCGCGCCCTGTTCGGCAGCGCCGAGGACTCCCAGGCGGGCAACAGGAGGTTCGAGGAGATACTCGGCGGCCTCATGAAGGCCAGGAAGGAGGCCCCGGCCGACGACCTGACCAGCCACTTCCTGGCCCACGCCGACCTGCGCGACGAGGCCGAGGTGCTGCAGTCGATGGTGGTGATGATCTCCGCCGCGCAGGAGACGACGACCACGTGGATCGCGCAGACGTTCCGGCTCATGCTGACCGACCCGCGCTTCGCGGGCCGGGTGCGCGGCGGACGCCTCGGCGTCGACGACGCGCTGGACGAGGTTCTCTGGCGCGACCCGCCCATGACGAACATGCCCGCCCGGTACGCCCTGCGCGACACCGAGCTCGGCGGCCGGCGCATCGCCCGCGGCGACGCCCTCATCCTGGGCCTGTCGGCGGCCAACGACGACCCGCGCGTCCACGGCGGCGCGACGGAGATCGAACTCGGCAACCGCGCCCACCTGGCCTGGAGCGCGGGCCCGCACGTCTGCCCGGCCCCCGTCCCCGCCCGGCTCATCACCCGCACCGCGGTCGAGACGGCCCTGCACCTGCTGCCCGACGTACGCCTCGCGGTGGACGCCGCCGAGCTGACCCCGCACCCTTCACCGTGGACCCGCTGCCCCGCCTCGCTGCCCGTCCACTTCAGCGCGCTTGGAGACCGTTCATGATCCCCGTAGTCACCCTGGACCCCGCCGGGACCGACCACCACGGCGAGGCCGCCCGGCTGCGGGAACTGGGCCCCGTCGTCCGCGTCGTCCTGCCGGGCGGCGTGGAGGCATGGTCGGTCACCCATCACGCGCTGCTGGCCGACCTGCTGACCGACCGCAGGGTGAGCAAGGACTGGCACAACTGGACGGCCATCCGTGACGGCGACATCGCCGACGACTGGCCGCTGATCGGCATGGTCAAGGTCACCAACATGGTCACCGCCGACGGGCCCGAGCATCATCGGCTGCGTAAGTTCGTCACCCGGACGCTCACGCCGCGCCACGTCCAGAGCCTGCGGCCGCGCATCGCCGGGATCGTCGGCACGCTGCTGGACGACCTGCCCTCGCACGTGCGGCCGGACGGGACCGTCGACCTGCGTCAGCACTTCGCCTACCCGGTGCCCATGCAGGTGATCTGCGAGCTCGTCGGAGTGCCGGAGGAGGACCGCCCCGAGCTGCGGGAGCTGGTGGACAGCATCTTCCGCTCCACCACTGCCCCGGAGGAGGTGCTCAAGACCCAGCGCGACATCTACCTGCTGCTGAACAGGCTCGTCGCCGCGCGCCACGCCGAGCCCGGCGACGACCTGATCAGCGCGCTGATCGCCGCCCAGCGCGACGACCCGGAGCGGCTGTCCGACGAGGAGCTGGTCGGCACCCTGTGGCTGATGCTCGCCGCCGGGCACGAGACCACGCTCAGCCTGATCGTCAACGGCGCCCGCGCGCTGCTCACCCACCCGGACCAGCGCGCGCTGGCGGTGGCCGGCGGCGAGGAGACCTGGTCGGCCGTCGTGGAGGAGACGCTGCGCTGGGACGCGCCCATCGGCAACTTCCTGGCCCGCTACCCGCTGGAGGACATCGAGATCGGCGGCGTCACCATCCCCGCCGGAGACGCCATCCTGGCCCCGTACAGCGCGGTGGGACGCGACGAGGCGCAGCACGGCTCCGACGCCGCGCGGTTCGACATCACCCGCGAGCAGCGCCGGCACCTGGCCTTCGGCGGCGGCCCCCACCTGTGCCTGGGCGCCCCGCTGGCCCGCCTGGAGGCCACCGAGGCGCTGCCCGCCCTCTTCCGCCGCTACCCCGGCCTGTCGCTCGCCGTCCCGCCCGCGGCGCTCGTCCCCGTGCCGTCCCTGTTCTCCAACTCCGCGGCGGAGCTGCCGGTCGTCCTGACAGTGCCCTGACTTCGCGCGATACCGCACAGGATCTTCCGGAGAGGTGACATAACCGAAATGGTGTACGCCATGATGGGCGTGCGGCCGTCGTCACGACCGGCGGCGGCACGGACTCCACCAGGCACTCTGGAGATCGCATGTCCCGACCGCTGATCGGCATCACCGCCTACTTCGAAGCAGCCCGCTGGGGCGACTGGGTGCGGGAAGCGGTGCTGTCGCCCCCGTCCTACGCCAAGGCCGTCGAGCGCGCCGGTGGCGCCCCCGTGGTGCTGCCGCCGCTGAACCTGCACGCGATCGACGCCTACGTACGCGGGCTGCAGGGCGTGGTGCTGGCCGGCGGGATCGAAGTGGGCGGCGGCGCCTACGGCGAGGAGCAGGACGAGCGGGTGCCCGAGGCACAGGGCCACCGCGACAGGTTCGAGCTGGCCCTGGCCCGTGCCGCCGTGGAGGCCGACGTGCCGATCCTGGCCGTCGCCCGCGGCATGCACGTGCTGAACGTCGCCCAGGGCGGCACGCTGATCCCGTGGCTGCCCGAGGTGCTCGACAACGAGCGCCACGCCGAGCCGGGTGTGCCGCACGTCATCCAGGTGAGCGTGTCGAGCAAGCTCGGCAAGGCGGTGGGCGACAAGGTCGAGGTGGTCGCGCCGCACACCCAGTCGGTGCGCAGGCTGGGCACCGGGCTGCTGGCGGTGGCCTGGGCCGAGGACCAGATCGTCGAGGGCATCGAGTTGCAGGGCCACCGGTTCGGGGTCGGCGTGCAGTGGCACCCCGAGCGGAGCGAGGACGACCGGCTCTTCGATGCGCTCGTGGAGGCGGCCCGCTAGGCTTCGATCATGCCACTGCACCCCCAGGCGCAGGAGTACATCGAGCGCTACCTGTCCGGCCCCGGCCGGGCCGGGCTGGACCTGGCCGGGATCCAGGAGGCCCGGGTCCGGGACGACTTCGCGCGGGAGCGCGGGCCGCTCACCCAACTGGCCTTCGTCCGCGACGAGAGCGCCGAGGGCGTGCCGATCCGCGTCTACCGCGCCGACCGGGGCGACGGCGCGCTGCCCGTGGTGGTCTACTTCCACGGCGGCGGCTGGATGACCGGCGGCATCAAGCGCAGTGACGCGCTCGGCCGCGACCTGGCGCTGCGCACCGGCGCGGTGATCGTCTCCGTCGGCTACCGGCTGGCCCCCGAGCACCCGTTCCCGGCCGCGGCCGACGACGCCTGGGCCGTGGTACGCGACATCTTCGCCCGCCCCGCCTTCTACCAGTGCGACGGCGGCGTCGCCGTGATGGGCGAGAGCGCGGGCGGCAACCTCGCCGCCGTGGCCGCCTGGCAGGCCCGCGACGCCGGGCTGCGCCTGGCCCACCAGGTGCTCGTCTACCCGGTCCTCGACGCGGCCATGGACACCCCCAGCCACGCCGAGTTCGCCAAGGGCTTCGGCCTCGACGCCGACGACCTCGCCTGGCTCCTCACCCAGTACGCCGGCGCGGCCGACCCGGAAGATCCGCTGCTGTCCCCGCTGCGGCTGCCGTCGGTCGCGGGGCTGGCGCCCGCGACCGTGGTGACCGCCGAGTGCGACGTGCTCCGCGACGACGGCGAGCGTTACGGCACGCGGCTGGCCGAGGCCGGGGTGCCCGTCGAGACCCGCCGGTTCGATGGGGCGATCCACGGCTTCTTCGGTCTGCCCGGCCTGTTCGACCAGGCCGTCGAGGCCCGCGACTACGTGGCCGCCCGGCTGCGGGAGGCATGGTGATGGACGGGAGCGCGTACGAGAAGCTCAAGATCGACACGCCCGCCGACGGCGTGCTGCGGATCACGATCAGCGAGCCCCGCAGGCGCAACGCCGTCGACATGACCGGCCACCGCGAACTGGCCGAGATCTGGCGCGACGTCGACCGCGACGACTCCGTCAGGGCGGTGATCGTCAGGGGAGAGGGCGAGGCCTTCTCCGCGGGCGGCGACCTGTCGATGATCGAGGAGATGACCCGCGACCACGCCACCAGGCTGCGCGTGTTCGCCGAGGCCCGCGACATCGTCTACAACGTGCTCAACTGCGCCAAGCCGATCGTCTCCGCCGTGCAGGGGCCCGCGGTGGGCGCCGGGCTGGCCGTCGCCCTGCTGGCCGACATCTCCGTGGCCGGGCGCACCGCCCGCATCATCGACGGCCACACCAGGCTCGGCGTAGCGGCCGGCGACCACGCCGCGATCGTCTGGCCGCTGCTGTGCGGGCTGGCCAAGGCCAAATACCACCTGCTGCTCTGCGAGCCCGTCACCGGCGAGGAGGCCGAGCGGATGGGCCTGGTGAGCCTGTGCGTCGACGACGACCAGGTGCACGACAAGGCCATGGAGATCGCCCAACGCCTCGCCGCCGGCTCCCAGGAGGCCATCCGCCTCACCAAATACTCCCTGAACAACTGGCTGCGCATGGCGGGACCCACCTTCGACGCCTCGCTCGCCATGGAGTTCCTCGGCTTCAGCGGCCCCGACGTGGTGGAGGGCGTGCGGGCGGTGCGCGAGAAGCGCCCGCCGGAGTTCCGTCCCTAGAAGCTGCGCGGCAGCCCCAGCACCTGCGTCGCGAGATAGTTGAGCAGCAACTCCTCCGTCACGGGTGCCACCTTCCCGATGCGGGCGTCCGTGAGCAGCCTGGCCACCGGATATTCCAGCGAGTACGCCATCCCGCCGTGCGTCTGGAACGCCGCGTCGGCCGCCTCCCACGCCGCCTGTGAAGCGGTGAGCTTGGCGATGTTGGCCTCGGTGCCGCACGGCAGGTGCCGGTCGAACGACCACGCGGCCTTGTAGAGCATCAGGCGGGCCAGCTCGATCTTGGCCTTGACCTGGGCCAGCGGGAACGCGATGGCCTGGTTGGCGCCGATCGGCCGGCTGAACACCTCGCGCTCCTTGGCGTACTGCACCGCGACCCGCAACGCGACCTCGGCCCCGCCGAGCGCGGAGGCGGCCAGCAGGATCCGCTCGGGGTTGAGGATGTCCCACAGCACGGCCGCGCCCTGGTCGATCTGCCCCACCACGCTGGAGGCGGGCACCCGCAGGTCGTCGATGAACACCATGTTCGACGGCGTCGTGTTGGCGCCCAGCTTCGGGATCGGCTGGTAGGACAGCCGCCCGGCCGCCACCGCCGCCGGCACGTTCACCAGGAAGACCGTCAGCCCGTGCGTGCGCGGCTTGGCCTCGGCGGCCGGGACGGTCCTGGTGACCAGCAACATCCAGGTGGCCCGCTGGACGCCGGTGATCCAGATCTTCTGCCCCTTGATCACGTACTCGTCGCCGTCGCGTCTGGCCGCCGTCGTGATGGCCAGCGCGTTCGAGCCCGCGTCCGGCTCGGTCAGCGCGAAGCACGTCTCCAGCTCACCCGTGGCCAGCCGGGGCAGCAGCTCCGCCCGCTGCTCGGCCGTGCCGTGCCTGGCCAGGGTGAGCGCGCCGAACCCTGGCGTCAGCACGTACGTGAACGCCGAGCCGCCCGCCGCGCCCGAGGCCGCCAGCGTCTCCGTCGCCACCGCCAGCTCCAGCAGCCCCTGCCCGCCACCGCCGAACTCCTCGGGCACGGCCAGGCCCAGCCAGCCGCCCTTGGCCAGCTCCGCCCAGACCTCCTCCGGCCAGCGCTTGTCCGTTTCGCAACGCTGCCAGTAGTCCAGGTCGTAGCGCGAGCAGATGTCGCCGATGCCGCGCTGAACGGCCAGGGCGCTGTCGGGAAGGGTGAAATCCATCACACCATCGTAGAAGTAAGTTCTGTTCAGGGTCGAGGTCTGCGGGCGTGGAACACGAACGCCGGAGGCGCGTTGCGCCACACCGTACGGCCCGGCACGACCTCCTCGAACCGCTCGGCCAGCAGCGCGCGGAAGCGGCGCGCCGAGCTCATCGGGATGGCGTGAATGTAGGAGAACGTGGTGAACGCCCCGGACGGGCTCATCGCCGAGGACACCGCGCCGAGCAGCCCCCGCTGCAGGTCCTCGGGGAACGCCGCCCACGGCAGCCCGCTGATCACCACATCGGCCTGCCGCAGGCCGCGCTCGCCGAGCAGGCGGCTGAGCTCGGTCGCGTCATCATGCACGACGTCCACGACCGGGAATCGCCGGGCCAGCAACGTCGCCAGCTGCTGGTTGACCTCCACGGCCAGGTGGTGACCCCGCCCGGTCAGCCGGCGCTGGATCTCTGCGGTGAAGGGCCCCGTGCCGGGGCCGAGCTCGACCACGGTAGGCTCGCCGCGTTCCGGCAAAGGCGCGCACACGGCCGCCGCGAGCCGTCGCGAGCTGGGCGCGAACGCCCCGATCTTGGCCGGAGCACGAAGGAACTGGCCGAGCAACAACGCGGTGTCATTAGGCATACCCCAAACGGTAAGGGAAGTCTCCCGCTTGTCTCATCCGCCGACGGGGCGATGATGCGGCCACTAGGAGGAGACGGGGTCCTCCGTCCGGAGGATCGGAACGCGCGCCCCGCCCGGATACCGTGGGCGGATGCGATGGCGTGGTGTGCCGCTCGACCTCCTGCTCGCGGCCGCGGGCACCGCTCTCGACCTGATGTTGTCGGCCAAGGGCGGGGGCTCCGCGCTGCTGCCGGGCAACGAGGTGATCCCGATGGCCGTGGCCGTGGGCGCGCCCATGGGCCTGGTCAGGCGCGCGCCGCTGGCGGTGAGCCTCTACCTCGCCGCGTTCCTCGTCTTCACCGACCAGGTGGGGTCGTTCACCGCCAACACCGCCCAGATGCTGCTGTGCGTCGCCATCGGCCTGGTCGCCTACTACTCGGGCTGGCGGCCGACCTGCGTGGCGCTGGGCGCGGCCATCGCCGCCACCGCGACGAACCTGGCCGACCCGGGCATCGCCCTCACCACGAACTCGTGGATGTACTCGGTCCTCGTCCCCACCTTCCCCGTCCTCATCGGCACCTACCTGCGCGGCCCCGCCGGGCGGCTGAAGGACGGCGACATCTCGCCGGACGTGCTGCTGGCCGGCGGCGGGGTGGCCTTCACCGTGCTGAGCACCTGGACCGACTGGCACAGTGGCAGCCAGCCGGTCTGGGTCGTGGGGCTGTTCGCGGTGCTCGGCGGGCTGTCGCTCGGCGTCGCGCGGCGTTTTCCCGGGCTGGTGTTCATCTTCCAGAGCGTGCTGCTGATCGCCGCCGACCAGTACCTCCACGAGACGGTCAACACCTGCCTGATCCTGATGCTGATCGCGCTGTGCGTGTTCGCGATGCGGATCGCCTCCTGGGCCTGGATCACGGTCACGTACGTGATCTGCACCATGCTCGCCTCGCTCGCGATCGTCGAGGACTCGACCGAGGTCACCGCGTTCCGCGTCGCCATCCTGATGGCCCTGGTGACCACCCCCGTCGCGATCGGCCGCTACCTGGGCGTCAGGCAGGCGGCCGCCGAGGCCGAGCGGCTGCGGGTGCGCGAGTCGGCGCGGCTGGCGGTCGCCCAGGTCCGCGCCGACCAGCTCCTCGAGCGGGAGAACATCGCCCGCGAGGTGCACGACATCGTGGCCCACCACGTGGGCGCGATGGTCCTGCGCGCCGGCGCCGCCCGCTACGCCGCCCCCGAAGGGCCCGTCGCCGACGCGCTGGCCGACATCCGCGAGACCGGCCACCAGGCGCTCGAAGACCTGCGCGGGCTGCTCGACGTGCTGCGCGACCCCGGCCGCCGGCCCGACATGCCCGCCGACCCCGCCGAGGTCATCCGCGAGTCCGCCGAGCGGATGACCGCCGCCGGCCTCCAGGTCGAGCTCGAACTCGACCCCGCCACCGCGCACGCCCCCCTCGTGGCCCGCGCCTCCGCCGCCCGCATCGTCCAGGAAGGTCTCACGAACGTGCTCAAGCACGCCGGTCCCGGCACTCAGGTGAGCGTCGCCGTCACCACCACCGGCCAGGCACTGACCGTACGCGTACGCAACGGCCCCCCGCCCACCATCATCGAACGCCTGCCCTCACCCGGACGCCTGCCCTCATCCGGCCGCGGCCTGGCCGGCATGCGCGAACGCGTCCGCGCACTCGGCGGCACGCTCACGGCGGGCCTCGACCAGGACGGCGGCTGGCTGCTCACGGCCGACATGCCCATCGCCTCGCCCGCCTCCCCGACCACCTCCCCGCCTGCTGAGCGCCCCACGGGGTGCATCACCGACCTCATCACCGGGGGCCTCACCGGGGGCGCCACGTGATCCGCGTCCTGGTCGCCGACGACCAGGCGCTGGTCCGCGCGGGCGTACGCATGCTGCTGCAGGTCGCGGGCGACATGGAGGTCGTGGCCGAGGCCCAGGACGGCGCCGAGGCCGTACGCCTGGCCGAACAGCACCTGCCCGACGTGATCCTCATGGACCTGCGCATGCCCAGGGTCGACGGGCTGGAGGCCAGCAGACGGGTCCTCGCGGCGCGGCCGGCCACCAGGATCGTCGTGCTCACCACGTTCGCCGAGGACTCCGACGTGTACGCCGCCCTGCGCGCGGGCGCCGTCGGCTTCCTGGTCAAGGACGACGAGCCCGAACGCATGGTCGACGCCGTACGCCGGGCCGTGACGGGCGAGCAACTCCTGGGCCCCTCGGTGCTACGCCGGGTCGTCGCCCGCTTCCTGGCCGCGGAGGAGGAGACGACCATGCCGATCCCCGCCGTGCTGACCGACCGCGAACTGGAAGTGCTCGCACTGGTCGGCACCGGGCTGTCCAACGCGGAGATCGCCGAGGAACTCCACGTGGGCATCACCACGGTCAAGTCCCACATAGCCGCCGCCATGGACAAGCTGGGGCTGCGCAACCGGATCCAGGCCGCGGTCGTCGCCCATCGCAGCGGCTTGGTGGACGCGGCGTTCCGGCCGGTACGTCATCCCCGGGGCGGAGCCGTCGAATAATCCCACGGGCTGACGCCCGTACGGGCCTTGACCTGCGACCATGTGGCCCTCACCGCCTCCCCCGCTCCCTCGGAAGGACCACCTGAACGCCGGCCCCCCGCCGCGGCCGCCCAAGAGCATCCCACCGCTCAAACTCACCACCACACCGCCTCCCGGCCCAACCCGCTCCCAACCCTGACCCGGCCTGACCCGGCTCGGCTCGGCCCGACCCCGGCCCGGCCTGGACCTGGTCCGGACTGCTGGCTTGGGCTCCGGTCTGGCCCCGTCTGGACTTCGGCTTGGGCCACGGTCGCCGTGGGTCGCCTGGCGCCGCTAGGGTCGTCGGTGTGTACGTGAAGATCTGCGGGTTGAGCGAGCCCGAGCACGTGGCGGCCGCCATCGAGGCGGGCGCCGACGCCATCGGGTTCGTGATGACCCGGAGCCCCCGCGAGGTGACGCCCGAGCGGGCCGCTGAGCTGGCCGCGGCGGTGCCCGCCCACGTCCTCACCGTCGGCGTGTTCCGCGGCGAGCCCCCCGAGACCGTCCGCGCCGCCACTCTCGTCTCGGGCGTGCGCGGCATTCAACTGCACGGCAAGCACCCGCACGGCGACTTCACCGCGCTGAAGGACCTCGGTCACACCCTGATCAGAGCCGTCGACTTCACAGCCGACCTACGCTGCGGCGCCTACGACGAGGACCTGCTCATCGTGGACGCCCCCCGCCCCGGCTCCGGAGAGCCATGGGACTGGTCGGCAGTGCGCGGCCACCCCTCGGGACACTGGCTGCTGGCGGGCGGCCTCAACCCCTCCAACGTCGCCGAGGCCGTCGCCGCCGCCGAGCCGTGGGGCGTGGACGTGTCCAGCGGCGTCGAACTGGCACCCGGCAAAAAGGACTCCGACCTCATCCGCCGCTTCATCACGGCGGCCCGCCCATGACCGACCTCATCGACGACCCTGGCGCCCCCGGCACCGGGTCCGTTGACGATCGCCGATCGCGGTCCTGTCGGCGATGCTGATGGGAACTCCGGCGGTGATCTCGGTTGCGACCCCGGCGGCGTTCCCGGTAGTGACTCCGGTCGTGGTACCGGCGGCGACGGCTGGTGAGAGCTCCGGCGGCGGTCCCGGTAGCGGCTCCGGCGAGGATCCCGTTGGTGACGCCGGTGATAGGTCCGGTGGCGATCTCGGCAGTGACCACGGCGACTACGCCGATGAGAACTTCGTCGGCGGTCCGTTTTGACGACCTCAGGGTGACTCTGTGGCCGACTCCAGGGATGGCTCCATGACTGACATCGACTCCGGAACTGACGGTCCCGGAACTGACGGCCCCATGACCAATGGCCCCGGGATTGACGGCCCCGGTCTGGGCGCCGGTCCTCTGCAGGATTTCGCCCGTACCGTCGCGTTCATGCACGACTTCGCTCGCCGCAGGGCGGGGCGGACCGTCGAAGTGCCCGGTGGGTTCGCCGTGCTCAACGAGCGCTACTCCGGCTCGTACGATGACAACAAGCTCGTCGTCTGGTCCGGCACCGACCCGGGCGCGGTGCTGAAGGCGGCCGACCAGGTGCTCGCCGAGCGCGCGTACCGGCTCGTCAACGTCGACGACGACCGCCTGGGCCAGGCGTACGCGCCCGCTTTCGAGGCCGCGGGCTACACGCACGAGATCAACGTGGTCATGGTGTTCCGCGGCACGTTCCCGCACGACGCGGCGCCCGTTGAGCATCTCGATCTGCCCGCGCTGCTGCCCACCCTCCGGGCCGGCTGGCGCGAGACGCTGCCCGAGGCCGCCGACGAAGTGATCGACCAGCTCGCCAGACGAGTCGAGGAACGACTGCGCGGCGCCGACACGGTGGGTTTCCGCGGCGTACGAGCCGAGAACGGCGAGCTCGCCGCCAGGGCCGACATCTACACGCACGCCGGCGTCACGCAGATCGAGGACCTCTACACCGGAGACCGCCACCGGGGCCGGGGCCACGCCCGCACCCTGATGAGGGCACTCCTCGCCGAGGCGGCGGCCAGTGACCTGGTGTTCCTGGTGGCCGACGCCGGCGACTGGCCCAAGAACTTCTACGAACGGCTCGGCTTCCAGGCAGCAGGCCACACCCACAGCTTCCTCCGCACCTGACCAGCCACCGGCCTCAGCAGTCCGCTCCAGCCACAGGCCCCAGCCGTCAGCTTTAGCTTTCCCCCCTGCCACCAGCCTCGGCCACCAGCCTCGGCCACCAGCCTCGGCCACCAGCCTCGGCCACCAGCCTCGGCCACCAGCCTCGGCCACCAGCCTCGGCCACCAGCCTCGGCCCTGGCGTGGTCCTGGCGTGGCCTGTCAGTCCCGGTGGTTGGGCAGGGCTCTGGGCGGTTCTACGCGACTGGCTTGTGTCCCGGGGTCTCGCAGGTGGGTGGGGCGGTCCCGGGTGGTCCGGCGCGCCCCAGACGACCTGGCGCGGTCTCAGGTAATCCAGTGCACCCCAAGACCCTGGCCTGGTGCGTCACCGGGCGGTTCGCTGCGGGCTCTGGTGGGGTGGCGTGACCTCGGGTGGTCGGGTATGCCCCGTGAGGCTGGTCTGGTGCGTTGTCGGGTGGTGCGGTATGGCCTTTGGGTGGCGTGGTGTGGTCTCGGGTGGTCGGGTGCAGCCCGAAGGCTCTGCTCTGGTGCGCCACCAGGTGGTCCGGTGTGATCTCCGCCGGGTGGTCAGACCAGGGTCTTGTGGTGGTGGCGGCTAGTGAGGCCGAGGGTCAGGGTGAGAGCGGTCACCCCGAGGTAGGCCGCCCCGGCCAGCGCCGCCGCCCCATGCAACCCGCCGATGAAGCGTGGCCCGCCCGGAGTGCCCGCCAGCGCGCCGAAGACCGCGACACCGATCGCGCCGCCCGCCTGGCGCGCGGTGTTGTTGATCGCGCTCACCAGCCCCTCCCGGCCGGGCGGCGGGTCGCTCATGGCCAGGGCGACCACGCTGGGCGTCAGCAGCGCCGCGCCGAGTCCGATGACGGTCAGCGCGGGCAGCATGACCAGGTACGGCGAAGCCGCCCGTACCGGCAGCAGCAGTCCCATTCCCACCGCCAGCGTGACGAGCCCGGCGAGCATGACGGGGCGCGGGCCATGGCGGCCGGCCAGGCGGCCGAACGGCGCGGACAGCAACGCCAGCGGCGCGAACAGCGGCAGCAGGGCCGCGCCCGCCGTCATCGGGGACAGCCGCAGCACACCCTGGAGGTAAAGGGTGATCAGCAGCATCATGCCGTTGATCCCGAAGTTCATGATCGCCGAGCCGATCGTGCCGACCGCGATCGAGGGGCGGCGCAGCAGTCCCAGCGGCAGCATCGGTGACTCCCGCCGGTGCTCGATCACCACGAACGCGGCCAGCAGCGCCGCGGCGACCGCGAACAGCCGCCAGTCGGGCCCCTCGCGCCCCGCCTCGATCACCGCGTACGTCAGGACCAGCAGCGCCCCCGCGCCCGCCACGGTGCCCGGCAGGTCGACCGGCCGGGGCTCGGGAACGTCGGCCGGAGCCACCCGGAGCACCGCCACGAAGATCACCACGATGAGTGGCACGTTGATCGCGAAGATCGCGGGCCAGCCGAACGTCTGGACCAGCACCCCGCCGAGCAGCGGCCCGGCGGGCAGGGCCACGCTGCCCACCGCGGCCCAGACCCCGATGGCCCTGGCCCGCTCCTTGCCGCCGGGGAAGGTGCGGGTGATGACCGCCAGCGTGCCCGGCAGCAGGAGCGCGGCGCCCACACCCTGCACGGCCCGCGCCGCCACCAGGGCGCCGATGCCGGGCGCGAGCGCGCAGCCCGCCGAGGCCACGCCGAACAGCGCGAACCCCGCCAGCACCACCCGCCGGTGTCCGAAGCGGTCGCCCAGCGTGCCGCCCGTCAGCAGCAGCCCGGCCAGCGCGATCTGGTAGCCGTCGACCACCCATTGCAGGTCGGCGAGCCCGGCGTGCCGGTCGGCCGCGATGGACGGCAGCGCCACGTTCACGATGGTCACGTCCAGCAGGACGACGAACAGGCCCGCGCACATCACGATCAGGACGTTCCTCTTCATCCTTGCCTTCTGCGCGGTGACGGATGGCCCTAACCTCTCGCGACGAGCGGATCGAGCGGATCGAGCGGATCGGGCGGATGTCGACACCGCTGCCGGGAAAGGCGAGGCAGTAGGGTCGGCAGCGTGAGCGAAACTTCCGCCGAGGATCGGATCTGGACGGTTCCGAACCTGCTGAGCTTCTTGCGCCTCCTCGGCGTACCTGTCTTCCTCTGGCTGGTATTGGGGCCCAAGGCGGACGCCTGGGCGATCGTCGTCCTCGCGGTCGCCGGGTTCACCGACTGGCTCGACGGCAAGATCGCTCGAGCCTTCAACCAGATGAGCAGGCTCGGCCGGATCATCGACCCGGCGGCCGACAAGCTCTATGTCTTCGCCACGATCCTGGCGCTGTTGCTGCGCGATGTCATTCCGTGGTGGCTGGTGGCGATCATCCTCGGGCGCGAACTGTTCGTCGCCTGTTTCATTCCCGTACTTCGGAAGAGCGGTTACAAGGCACTTCAGGTGCATTTCTTGGGCAAAGCCGCCATGTTCAACCTCATGTACGCCTTCCCTCTGCTCTTCCTCGCGTCCCACACTGGGTGGTATGCCGATATAGCACGAATTGTCGGATGGGCATTTGCGCTCTGGGGAACGGGCCTGTACTGGTGGTCGGGGGTGCTCTATGTGGTGCAGGTGCGCCGGCTCGTAGCCGCGGCCAAGGAGGAGTGATCGGGTGAAGGCGGTCGTCATGGCGGGTGGAGAGGGCACTCGGCTGCGTCCGATGACGGCCAACCAGCCCAAACCCCTGCTGCCCGTGGTCAACCGTCCGATCATGGAGCACGTGCTGCGCCTGCTCAAACGGCACGACATCACCGAGACCGTGGTCACCCTCCAGTTCCTGGCCGCGCTCGTGCGCAACTACTTCGGTGACGGCGACGAACTCGGCATGAGCTTGCAATACGCCACGGAAGACGTTCCCCTTGGTACGGCGGGCAGCGTGAAGAACGCCGCGGCCCGCCTGCGCGATGACCGATTCCTGGTGATCTCCGGCGACGCCCTGACCGATATCGATTTGTCGGATATGGTCCGTTTTCATCGTGAAAAATCGGCGCTTGTGACCATCGGTCTGAAACGGGTGCCGAACCCCCTCGAGTTCGGCATCGTGATCGTCGACGAGGAGCACCGCGTCCAGCGCTTCCTGGAGAAGCCCACCTGGGGCCAGGTCTTCTCCGACACCGTCAACACCGGCATCTACATCATGGAACCCGAGGTGCTCGACGCGGTCGCCTCGGGCGAGCCCGTCGACTGGTCGGCCGACGTCTTCCCCAGTCTGCTGGAGCGTGGCGCCCCCATCTACGGCTACGTCGCCGAGGGCTACTGGGAGGACGTCGGCACCCACGAGAGCTACCTCAAGGCCCAGGCCGACGCTCTGTCCGGCCGGGTCGCCGTGGACATCGGCGGCTTCGAGGTGTCGCCGGGCGTCCGGGTGGCCGAGTCGGCCTCGATCGACCCCGACGCGGTGCTCAAGGGCCCGCTGCTCGTCGGCGAGTACGCCAAGGTCGAAGGCGGCGCCGAGCTGCGCGAGTACACCGTGCTCGGCAACAACGCGGTCGTCCGCGAAGGCGCCTTCCTGCACCGGGCGGTCGTCCACGACAACGTCTACCTGGGCCCGGGCGCCCACCTGCGCGGCTGCGTGATCGGCAAGAGCACCGACGTGATGGCCGGGGCCCGGATCGAGGAGGGCGCCGTCATCGGTGACGAGTGCGTCATCGAGCCCGAGGCGTACATCTCCAGCGGCGTCAAGGTCTACCCGTTCAAGACCATCGAGGCCGGCGCCGTCGTCAACACCAGCGTCATCTGGGAGTCCCGCGGCCAGCGCAGCCTGTTCGGCCCCCGCGGCGTCAGCGGCCTGGTCAACGTGGAGATCACCCCCGAGCTGTGCGTACGACTGGCCAGCGCGTACGCCACCACCCTGAAGAAGGGCGAGCACGTCGTCACCTCGCGCGACTCCTCCCTGGCCGCCAGGGCGCTGAAGCGGGCCGTGATCGGCGCGCTCAACGCCAGCGCCATCAACGTCCTCGACCTGGAGGCCGCGCCGCTGCCCGTGACCCGCTTCCACACGGCCAGGGAGTCGGCCGCGGGCGGCATCGCGCTGCGCACCACCGCGGGCGACCCGCAGAGCATCGACATCGTCATCATGGACGACCGCGGCGCCGACCTGCCGCCGGCCGCCCAGCGCAAACTGGAACGGGTCTTCTCACGCCAGGAGTTCCGGCGCGCCTTCCCGGGCGAGATCGCCGAGCTCCGCTTTCCCGCCAGGGCGGTCGAGGACTACGCGTACGAGCTGCTGCGCTGCGTGGACATGACCGGCATCAGGGACATGAAGGTCGTCGTCGACTGCGCCGGAGGCACCTCCTCGCTGGTCCTGCCCACGCTGCTCGGCCGGGTCGGCGTCGAGGTGCTCACCGTGAACGCCCGCCTGGACGACATCTCGCCCACGGAGACGCTCGCCGAGCGCCGCCGGGACCTCCAGCGCCTCTCGGAGCTCGTGAGCTCCTCCAGGGCGGCCTTCGGGGTGCGGTTCGACCCCGTCGGCGAGCGCATCGCGCTGGTGGACGAGATGGGCCAGCTCATCGGCGAGGAACGCGCCCTGCTCGTCGTGCTCGACCTGATCGCCGCCGAGCGCCGGGCCGGCCGGGTGGCGCTGCCCGTGACCACCACCAGGGTCGCCGAGCAGGTCTGCCGCTTCCATGGTGTGCAGGTGCGGTGGACCTCCACGGCGGTCGACGCCCTCACCTCGGCCGCGGTGGACGACGACATGATCTTCGCGGGGGACGGGCGGGGCGGTTTCGTGGTGCCCGAGTTCGGTCCGGCGATCGACGGGGTGGCGGCGTTCATGCGGCTGCTCGGCCTGGTCGCCCGCACCCGGCTCTCGCTCAGCCAGATCGACGCGCGCATCCCCGAGGCCAAGCTGCTCAAGCGCACGGTGCCGACCCCGTGGGCGGCCAAGGGCGCCGTCATGCGCTCGGTCATCGAGGCCGCCGAGGCCGAGCCGAACGGCTACCGCATCGACACCACCGACGGCGTGCGGGTGGCCTCGGACGACGGGAGCTGGGTGCTGATCCTGCCCGCCGCCACCGAGCCGGTCACCGATCTGTGGGCCGAGGCCGCCGACGTGGACACCGCCCAGTCCCTCCTGGAGCGCTGGGCCCATCTGGTCGAGGAGGCCTCCTCGTGATCCGGAATTCGCGCTAGACCGTCACATAGGGTAACTCTGGTGGATAGGTGGCGGTGGAACGTACAAGATCGTAATGTTGAAACGCGCGGCGGCATGGACCTTGAGGCTCGGGCGGCGGTAACTTTGTCACCGTCCGAACCCGTCGTCCAGCGCCTCGCCTTGACCTTTGCCGCTGATCAGCGTAAGTTGCGGCATTCGCAAACTTGAAGAGCGAAGCGAGGCGCGTCCAGATCCCCGTTGCCGCGTCTTCGCGGTAGGAGGCCGAGCCGATCGATGCCGAGCGTCTACTGCACGCAGTGCGGGCACGCCAACCCCGAGGATGCCCGTTTCTGTTCCCGTTGTGGGTCACCGCTGACCAGAGCCGAGGTCGCCGGGGACACCACATCGACGATCTCCGTCGCGGGAATCGAGGCGTACGAGGCTGAGACCGGTGACATGCTCCTCGCCGAGCGCGCACTGGTGGAGCAGCTGCCGCCGGGCACGGCGTTGCTCACGGTGACCAGGGGGCCCAACCAAGGAAGCCGGTTCCGGCTCGACAAGGAGCTCACCACCACGGGGCGACATCCCGAAAGCGATATCTTCCTTGACGACATCACGGTCTCCCGCCGGCACGTGGAGTTCTACCGCCTGCGTGGCGGCCAGTTCTCCGTGCGCGACGTGGGCAGCCTCAACGGCACCTACGTCAACAGGGAACGCATCGAGGAGGTGCCGCTGCATTCCGGTGACGAGGTGCAGATCGGCAAGTTCCGCCTCGTCTTCCTGATGCGGACCGCCGCCGGCGCATGAGCGAGCGCAGCGAGCGACTGGTGGGAGCAGCCGAGCGCAGCGAGCGGCCGTCGGAGGGAGCCGCATGAGCGCGCAGGCGGCACGCTCGCACATGAGCATCGGGGAGGTGCTCGCCATGCTCCAGGGCGAGTTCCCCGATGTGACGATCTCCAAGATCCGGTTCTTGGAGGGCGAGGGGCTCATCGAGCCTGAGCGCAGCCCGTCGGGTTACCGCAAGTTCACTCACCTGCACGTCGAGCAGCTCCGCTACATCCTCACCGAGCAGCGCGACCACTATCTGCCGCTGCGGGTGATCAAGGACAAGATGGCCGAGCACTTCGGCCGTCCGCGGGCCTTGACCGAGCGGCCGGAGCGGCAGGAAGTACGGCTGAGCCGTGCCGAGCTGCTGGAGGCGGCCGGGCTCGACGAGGAGACGCTCGCCGAGCTCGAGGACTACGGGCTGCTCGCGGCGACGGCCAGGCGCTACGACGAGGAGGCGCTCAACGTGGCGCGCAGCGTCGGCGCCCTGGCCCGGTTCGGCCTGCGCGCCCGGCATCTACGCGCGGTCAAGGCCGCGGCCGAGCGCGAGTGCGGGCTGGTGGAGCAGACGATCGCGCCGATACTCAAACGACGGGCCCCAGGGGCCATCGGAGAGGCCGACGAGGCCGCCAGGGAGCTGTCGGCGTTGCTGCTCGACCTGCATGCCTCTCTCGTCCGCACGGGCGTGCGAACCGTTCTAGGCCGATGACCGGACCAGCGGGACATACAAGGCCCCTCGGGTGTTACGTTGAAATGCAGAAGCGGACCGGCCAAATAGCTGTGCCGGGGTCGCCGACCAGTCGAATATGGAGCAGCCCGTGTTGCAGATGGAGGTCGTGGGTGTTCGCGTAGAGATGCCCACAAATCAGCCGATCGTCTTGCTCAAGGAGGCACACGGGGAGAGGTTCCTGCCGATTTGGATTGGGATGACCGAAGCCACGGCCATCGCGCTGGCCCAAGCGGAGGAGCCTCCAGCCCGTCCGCTCACGCACGACCTGTTCAGGGACGTGCTGAGCGCTCTTGGCGTGGGTCTGCGCGCGGTCAACATCGTTGCGCTGCGTGACGGGATCTTCTTCGCCGATCTGGTGTTCTCCAACGGCGTAGAGGTGAGCGCGCGCCCGTCCGACTCGATCGCGCTCGCGCTCCGCACCGGAGCGCGTATCTTCGCCAGCGAAGAAGTCGTCCAGGAAGCCGGGGTGATCATCCCGGACGACCAGGAGGATGAGGTGGAGAAGTTCAGGGAGTTCCTTGACACGATCACCCCCGAAGACTTTGGCCGGGCGGGGTAGGTATTTCAGTGCATTTACGCTTCACGACGCGCCGAGCCGGATCGTTGACTGCGCATGGTCACGGTCCTACGGTGCAAGTGAAACCCGTGGTCGCGCTTTTACGAACCCCCAGATCAGGCCACGGGATGAGAGAAAGCCGGAGGTCCGCGTGGCGGTCAGCAGCGGCGAGGGAAAGACGACCGGCCAGGAAGATCCGGTGCGGCGTGAGAGTGCGCGGCAGCGTGCCGGAGAGCAGGGGCTGCTCTTCGACGAGCAGCCCGCGTCGCTGCCGGCAGACATCGGATACCGTGGCCCGACGGCGTGCGCGGCGGCCGGCATCACCTACCGGCAGCTCGATTACTGGGCGCGCACGGAGCTGGTCCAGCCGACGATAAGAGCCGCGCACGGCTCGGGCTCGCAGCGGCTCTACAGCTTCCGCGACATCCTGGTGCTCAAGGTCGTCAAGCGGCTCCTCGACACCGGAGTCTCCCTCCAGCAGATCCGTACGGCCGTACAACATCTGCGTGACCGCGGGGTGGGCGACCTCGCGCAGATCACGCTCATGAGTGACGGCGTCAGCGTCTATGAGTGCACCTCGGCCGACGAGGTGATCGATCTGCTCCAGGGCGGCCAGGGCGTGTTCGGCATCGCGCTCGGCCGGGTCTGGCGGGAGGTCGAGGGCTCCCTCGCGGAGCTGCCGGGGGAAAGGGCGGCGGTCGAGGACAGCGTCCCGGCCGACCACCCCGCTGACGAGCTGGCCCAGCGGCGGCGCGCGCGCCGCATAGGGTAGCAATTGGGTAGTAACCTGTAGAGCGCAAGGCTGATAACCCCATGCGGGAGAGTCCCCGGGCTGGTTCCCGGGGCGCCGAAGGAGCAACCCTCCCCGGAATCTCTCAGGCACCTGTACCGCGCGGGGTAGGCAACTCTGGAAAGCAGGTGCGCCCGCCAGGCGCACCTCACCGACGGTGCAAGCCCACATGGGGTGAAGCTCTCAGGTCGCCATGACAGAGGGGGAGATCCGGCACTCGCCCGCGCCCTGGCGCCGGTCTCCAAAGCCCTCGGGAGGCACCTCGCATGACCGATCTGTCAGTTCCGCCGTTCTCGACCCGGCACATCGGCCCGTCCGAACCCGAGCAGCAGCGCATGCTCGAGGCCGTGGGCTTCGAGTCCGTGGCCGACCTGGTGGCGGTGGCCGTCCCGGAGTCCATCAGGATCAAGGACCGGCTCGCCCTGCCCGCCGCGGCCAGTGAGACCGAGGTCATCGCCGAGCTGCGGGCCATCGCGGGCCGCAACCGGGTGCTCACCTCGATGATCGGCCTGGGCTACCACGACACGATCACCCCTGCGGTGATCCGCCGCAACCTGCTGGAGAACCCGGGCTGGTACACCGCCTACACCCCCTACCAGCCGGAGATCTCGCAGGGCCGCCTGGAGGCGCTGCTCAACTTCCAGACCGTCGTCACCGACCTGACCGGACTCGCCGTCGCGGGCGCCTCGCTGCTCGACGAGAGCACGGCCGCCGCCGAGGCGATGACACTGGCCAGGCGCGCGGGCAAGTCCAAGAGCCAGGTGTTCGTCGTCGACGCCGACGCGCTGCCCCAGACCAAGACGGTGCTGGCCACCCGCGCCGAGCCGCTGGGCATCACGCTCGTGGAGGACACGCTCGACGGCGAACTGCCCGAGTGCTTCGGCGTGCTCGTCCAGTACCCGGGCGCCTCCGGCCGGCTGCGCGACTTCCGCGCCGTGGCCGAGCGGGCGCACGCGGCGGGCGCGCTCGTCGTGGCCGCCGCCGACCTGCTCGCGCTCACCCTGGTCACCGCGCCCGGCGAGCTCGGCGCCGACATCGCGATCGGCTCCTCGCAGCGCTTCGGCGTGCCGTTCGGCTTCGGCGGGCCGCACGCCGCCTACATGTCCGTACGCGAGGGACTGCAGCGGCAGATGCCCGGCCGCCTCGTGGGCGTCTCCGTCGACGCCGACGGCGCGCCCGCCTACCGGCTGGCGCTGCAGACCCGCGAGCAGCACATCAGGCGCGAGAAGGCCACCAGCAACATCTGCACCGCGCAGGTCCTGCTCGCCGTCATCGCCGGCATGTACGCCGTCTACCACGGGCCCGACGGGCTGCGCCGCATCGCCGCCCGCGTCCACCGGCACGCCGCGGCGCTGGCCGAGTGCCTGCGCCGGGGCGGCGTCGAGGTCGTGCACCGCGAGTTCTTCGACACCGTGCTGGCCAGGGTGCCCGGCCGGGCCGCCGAGGTCGTACGGCAGGCCGCCGAACGCGGCGTCAACGTGTGGCAGGCCGACGCCGACCACGTCTCGGTGGCCTGCGACGAGAAGACCACGGCGGCCGACCTCGAGCAGGTCGCCGCCGCCTTCGGCGCCAGTGGGCCGGTGGCCGGCCTCCTCGCCGACGAGGGACTGGACACGCTGCCCGGCTCGCTGACCCGCGAGTCCGGCTACCTCAGCCACCCCGTCTTCCACAGCCACCACTCCGAGACCGCGATGCTGCGCTACCTGCGCAGGCTCCAGGACAAGGACATCGCGCTCGACCGCTCCATGATCCCGCTCGGCTCCTGCACGATGAAGCTGAACGCGACCACCGAGATGGAGCCGATCACCTGGCCGGAGTTCGCCGGGATCCACCCCTACGCGCCCACCGCGCAGGCCGAGGGCTACCGCCACCTCATCGAGACCCTGGAGGAGTGGCTGGCCGAGGTGACCGGCTACGACGCGGTCTCCATCCAGCCGAACGCCGGCTCCCAGGGCGAGTTCGCCGGGCTGCTCGCGATCCGGGCCTACCACCGCGACCACGGCGACGACCACCGCGACATCTGCCTGATCCCGTCCTCCGCGCACGGCACGAACGCGGCCAGCGCCGTCATGGCCGGCATGCGCGTCGTGGTCGTGGCCTGCGACTCCGAGGGCAACGTGGACCTGGCCGACCTCGACGCCAAGATCGACAAGCACCGTGACGGGCTGGCCGCGATCATGCTCACCTACCCGTCGACGCACGGCGTCTTCGAGGAGACGATCACCGAGGTCTGCGCCAAGGTGCACGACGCGGGCGGCCAGGTGTACGTCGACGGGGCCAACCTCAACGCGCTGGTCGGGCTGGCCAAGCCGGGCGAGTTCGGCGCCGACGTCTCCCACCTCAACCTGCACAAGACGTTCTGCATCCCGCACGGCGGCGGCGGCCCCGGCGTCGGCCCGGTCGCGGTCCGCGGCCACCTCGCCGCCTACCTGCCGGGCCACCCGCTGCGCGCCGGCTCGCCCGTCGGCGCGGTCTCCGCGGCCCCCTACGGCTCGGCGGGCATCCTGCCGATCTCCTGGGCGTACGTCAGGATGATGGGCGGCGACGGCCTGGCCGCGGCCACCGAGCAGGCGATCCTGTCGGCCAACTACCTGGCGCGGCGGCTGGCCCCGCACTACCCGGTGCTCTACACCGGGCGCGGCGGGCTGGTGGCCCACGAGTGCATCGTCGACCTGCGGCAGATCACCAAGGAGACCGGCGTCACGGTCGACGACGTGGCCAAGCGGCTCATCGACTACGGCTTCCACGCGCCGACCATGTCGTTCCCGGTCGCCGGCACGCTGATGATCGAGCCGACCGAGAGCGAGGATCTGGCCGAGCTCGACCGGTTCGTGGACGCGATGGTCGCCATCAGGGGCGAGATCGCGCGGGTCGCGTCGGGCGACTACGACCGCGCCGACAACCCGCTGCGCAACGCCCCGCACACCGCCGAGGCCGTCGCGGCCGACGAGTGGAGCCACCCCTACAGCCGCACCGAGGCGGTCTACCCCCTGCCGTCGCTGCGCGAGGGCAAGTACTGGGTGCCGGTGCGGCGCATCGACCAGGCCTATGGTGACCGCAACCTGGTCTGCTCGTGCCCGCCGCTGGAGGCGTACGAGGACTGACCGGATCGCCGCCGCGACGTGACCGTGTGGCTCTCTCCGCCGCTGCGCTCGGTGGAGAGGGCCACGCTCGTTCGTCGGTGTCCGGAGTTTTCATCCCTTGTCACCCCAGCCAAGGTGACCGCTGAGAAGACATGATCACCGGAAGTCGTTAGGCTCGGTCCGACCGTCGCCTAAGGAGCTCTCTTGACGTTCTCAGAGCTGCAGGTCCCGCCTCTGGACACCGCCCGCCGCCTGGCCGAGGACGGTGATCTCGACGGCGCGGTGGCCATACTCACCGAGCTGGTCGCCGACCCTGACGGGCCCGACCGGGCGCAGGCCGCCGTGGGCCTCGCCGTGGTGCTCGACGAGCGGGGCGACCACGAGGCGGCCCGGGCGGCCGCCAGGGTGGCGCTGGCCACCGGGCATCCGGAGTTCGCCGCGCAGGCGGCCTGTCACCTCGCGCAGGGCTTCGAGCGGGAGGGCAGGGCCGAGCAGGCCAGGGGAGCGTGGCAGGCCGTCCTGGGCGTCGGCACGGCCGCCTACGTCCCGCTGGCGCGTCTCGCTCTGGCCCGGCTGGCCGTGGAGGCGGGCGACTACGACGAGGCGGAGGACGAGCTGCGGGCCGCCCTGGCCGTCGCCGGGCCGGACGTGGCCGCGCACGCCGCGCAGCAGCTGGCCGACCTGCTGCTGGAGCGCGGGGAGCCGGGGGAGGCGGCTGAGGTGCTGCTGGAGGCGCTCGAGGTGGCCCCCGAGGACGAGGTGGCCCGGTTGCGGGTGCAGCTCGGCATAGCGCACCTGGAGCTCGCCTGCGCGGAGTTCGCGGGGGCGGTGGAGGACGGTGGTGACGCGCCGACGAGCGCTCTGGCCATCGAGCTGCTGGCCAGGACCCTGCCGTTGCGTGGCCGCACCGACGACGCGGACCGCGTCTGGACGTACGGGCTGGAGCACGCGGACGAGACGCTGGCGGCAGAGGTGCGCCTGCGTTACGACCGCGACGCCTGACCTGCGGCAGAGGTGCGGCCGCGTCACGACCTGGAGGCCTGACCGGCGGCGGAGGCGCGGTCGCGCCGCAGCCGACCGCGGCCCAGGACGCGGAGGCGTGGTGGTCAGCCGCGGCGCATGATGGCGGCGGCTGCGGCGACGTTGATCAGGACGATGGCGAGCCAGGCGATCGCCAGGCCCAGCCCGCCGCCACGGGCGCCCGCGATGGCCGTCAGCGGGATGCCGATGCCCATCGACCCCAGCGCGATCGGGATCATCGCCGCTCCAGGGCTCTTGGTCCTGCCCGAGCCGGCGCCGTGGGCATGGAGCTCGGCGCGCACCCGCGCCGCGATCGTGGCGTCGAGCCGCTCCACGAACGACTCGACCAGGGCGGCTTCGTATTCGGGGCCGAGGTCGCGGCGGGCGTCGAGCGTCGCCTGCAGGTCCTCGCGGATGGGGCGCATCTCTGGCATGAGGCCATCATCGCGGCTGCACGGCACGCCGTCATCAGCCCTGAGGGCTAAGGCGAAGTCATCCCCAGGTACGGTTCTGACATGCGGTTCATGACGCCGCGCGGTCCGGCGCTGGTCGAGTTCGACGAGGTGGAGCGGCCCCGGCTGCTGCTGGTGCTGACCCACGGGTCGGCCGGGGGAGTGGACGCGCCCGATCTCCTGGCGGTGCGCGACGCCGCCCTGGGCGCGGGGGCCGTGGTGGCCAGGGTGACGCAGCCGTTCCGGCTCGCCGGGGCGCGCGCGCCGGGCTCCGCCGCACGGCAGGACGAGGCCTGGGAGGCCGTGCTGGGCGAGCTGCGGGCGCGGTGGCCGGGGCTGCCGCTGGTGCAGGGCGGCCGGAGCAACGGGGCCAGGGTGGCCTGCCGTACGGCCAAGGCGGTCGGCGCGGTCGCGGCGGTGGCGCTGGCGTTCCCGCTGCATCCGCCGGGCAGGCCCGAGAAGTCCAGGGCCGGGGAGTTGCGCGAGGCGGGCGTGGACGTGCTGGTGGTCAACGGCGACCGGGATCCGTTCGGCGTGCCCGACGCCGCCGACGCGGCCCGCCTCGTGGTGCTGCCGGGCGAGGGGCACGAGCTGAAAAAGGACCCCGCCCGGGTGGGCGAGGTGGTCGCCGAGTGGATCGCCGGCTACGTGTGAGCGGCGCGGCTCAGGGGTGCCTGCGAGTGGGGTCGCCGCTCAACGGGCGCTTCGCGCGAGCGGGTGGCTCAGGCGGCGCCGACGAGCGGGTCCGGGCGGTGCGGAGCGATGGCGGTGCCGCCAGGCAGGAGCTCCCCGGTGTCCTCGAAAAGGACGACGCCGTTGCAGAGAAGGCTCCACCCCTGCTCGGGGTGGCAGGCGAGGGTACGTGCGGCCTCGCGGTCGGGCGCCTCGGCTGCCGGACAGGCCGGGTCGTGCGGGCACATCGGCGTGCCTCCGATATCTCGTGAATGGCTCCCGCGGATAGGTAGGGGCGGGAACTGTGTGGGTGCTGTCTTTCTTTCAAGTGTGCGGCGTATGTCACACGTTCGGACATAGTCCGTTAGGACTGTTACAGGAGGATGCGAAAGTGTGACCTTCGACACAGCGTGCCTTATACAGGATAACGGTCCAAGCTCGACACGCCCACTAGCTTTGCAAGCCTCGCAACAAGGCGTCGAGGCCGCGCTCGAAGTCGACGTCGGCGCGCTCGTCGCGCCTGGTCCACTCGTCGACCTCGGGGTCGGCCCAGCCTGACTGCTGGACCTCGACCGCGACGCTGCCGAACACGAAGGCCCGCAGCGCCCGCACCGCCTCCTGGGCGTCCGCCAGGCCCGCGTCGGCGAGCTGCTCCGTCTGCTCCCTGATGGCCAGCGCCGTGCCGCCCTTGGGCGGTTTGGTCAGCGCGAGCGCCAGGACGCCGGGGTGCTCGCGCAGCAGCTCACGACCGGCCCGGCACCACGACCTGGCCGTCTCCTGCCAGGTGGGGCCCTGCTCGACGTGGACGGCGGTGACGTGCTCGGCCAGCGCGTCCATCAGCGCCTCCTTGCCCCGGGGCAGATGGTGGTAGATGGCCATCGCCTCCACCTGCAGGGCGTCGCCGAGCCGGCGCATCGTCAGGCGCCGCAGCCCCTGGGAGTCGGCGATGTGGAGGGCGGCGTCGATGATGCGCTCGCGGGAGAGCGGCACCGGCGGTCTCTTGGCGGGCATGGAGATCATCTTACTATGTAAAGGGCGCCGCGCGGGTCCGATTATGGCGCGTGTCGCGGACAGGCGTACCCTGGTCGCTTGATACGAGCTGATTGGGATGAGGGGCAGAGTCGATGGCGTTTTTCCGTCCGCGGGTGAGCCGCGAGGCCGAGGTCCGCTACCACGCGGACCTGGAGATCTCCAAGAGCTTCCCCGAGCTGCTCGACAAGGCTCGGCAGAGCGAGCAGCTGCTGCGCGACCTGCGGGCCGCCGCCGCGGATGAGATCGAGTTGCTCGCCGCCGGGCAGGCGTTCGACAAGGCGCTCAGCGAGGCGCTGCGGGCGGCCGAGAGCGGGCAGCGGGCCACGTTCGGGGTCAAGGCCTATGACGACCGCATCGCCCGCCGCAAGGCCAAGGCGACGCCCGACGGGGCCATGTGGACCGCCGAGGTCGACCGGCTGCGCACGCTGCGCGAGGACAACCGGCTGTGGGGCATCCCGCGCGTGCCGCGCCCGGTGCCCGCCTCCCGCTGACTCTTCAGCGGAGGACATGACAAAGCCCCGGCACGGGAAGTGCCGGGGCTTCGTCGCGGATCAGCTGGCCCAGTCGAGCAACGGGCGGGTGTTGCTCGGGTGGCGCAGCTTCGAAAGCGATTCCTTCTCGAGCTGCCGGATGCGCTCCCGGGTCAGGCCCAGGTGCTTGCCGATCTCGTCGAGCGTGTGCGGCTTGCCGTCCACCAGGCCGAAGCGCAGCGCCATGATCTTCGCCTCGCGCGGCGAGAGGTTGCCGAGCACGCCGCGCAGCTGGTCGCCCAGCAGCTGGCGGTCGACGATCTCCGACGCCTCGGGGGAGTCGACGTCCTCGATGAGGTCACCGATCGTGGTCTCGCCGTCCTCGCCGATCGTCGCGTTCAGCGAGATGGGCTGGCGGCTGGTGCGCAGCAGTTCCTCGATCTGGTCGGGCGTCTTGTCGAGCTCGACCCCCAGCTCCTCGGGGGTGGGCTCGCGGCCCAGCCGCTGGTGCATGTCGCGCTCGATGCGCGACAGCTTCGAGAGCATCTCCAGCACGTGTACGGGCAGGCGGATCGTCCGGGCCGAGTCGGCGAAGCCACGCTGGATGGCCTGCCTGATCCACCACATGGCGTACGTGGAGAACTTGAAGCCCTTGGTGTAGTCGAACTTCTCCACGGCCCTGATCAGGCCCAGGTTGCCCTCCTGGACCACGTCGAGCAGGGACATGCCGCGGTCGGTGTACTTCTTGGCGACCGAGACGACGAGCCGGAGGTTGGCCTCCAGCATGTGGTCCTTGGCCGCCTTGCCGTCCTCGATGACCAGTTCGAGGTCGTCGCGGGCGGCGGCGGACAGGCCGGTCGTGGTCTCCAGCTTGTACTCGGCGTACAGGCCGGCCTCGATCCGCCTGGCCAGCTCGACCTCCTGCGCCGCGGTGAGCAGCGTACGGCGGCCGATCGACTTGAGGTAGGTGTGCACGGAGTCGCCCATGACCGACTGGTTGTCGTCGAGGTCGAGCGTCTCGGACTCAAGCTCGGCATCGTCGGCGCTCGCGGCGTCCGGGCTCAGGACGAGGTCCTCGGGGGCGTCCTCATCCTGCTCCGCGGAGTCCGTCTTTGGCTCCGCGGCCTTGGAGACGGTAGACTTCGCCCGCTTGGTCGTGGTCTTGCGGGCCGGCTTGCGTGCGGCCGACTTGCTGAGGGACGGCTCGTCCTCGGCGGCCAGGCTGACACCCGCCTCAGCGAGCTCGCGCAGTATCGAACGGCCGCTCGAGGGGCTGATGCCGGCCTCGGCGAACGCGTTGCGCAGCTCCGCCAGAGAAAGGTGACCCTGAGCTCGCCCTCGGTCAAGCAGCTGGTCGAGGGTCGTGGGCGGGGTCGCCACGGCGGTTCGGGGCATGAGGACACCTCCTCCATACGGAGTCGAATCGATCAGTCGAAGGTTGTGGTGGGGCGACTGCGGCCGCTCGGCGCACCAGTATCCATAACGCCGTTGAGCGCTATTTGTTCCCGGAGGGACAAAAAAAGGGGCGGACCACCCTAAAGGCGACCCACCCCAGGCCCGGGAGAGGTCACCCTCCGGGGGTGATCTCGCCCGCTGTCGCCTCGGGCATGGGCATGGGCTGCGCGTCCTCCATGCGCTTGTCCGTCCAATACTCGAGGACCTTCTGCGGGTCCGGGTTGAGCTCCTTGGACACCACGGTGCCATCGCTGGGGCCATCGCTCGGCTCGGGCGAGGCGGTCAGCTCGGCGAGGCGCTCGGCCGGTATCTCGTCGGCAGAGGTCGGCTCGGACGGCGGCTGGCTGGACGGGTCCTTCTCCACCACTGCTCTGGTCTCCTTGGCGACCTGTTCGAGCCTGCCCGCCGAGGCGGCCGCCGCGACTGAGGCTCCGCCGACGACGATCACGCCGACGACCGCCGCGGATGCCCACATCTTGCGGGTCTGGTTCATGAAGGGCTCCCTCCTGCTCTCATCCATAAGACGCACCCGCAACGGATCAGGTTCCTGTCCTAAGGCTTACGAGATCGGTTTTACCATTCGGTAGCAGTGGCAACCGGGACATCAGTCGCAGTTCGCGCGGCGCGGCGTAGGCGGGGAGCCGGTCGGTGGCATAGGCGCGGAGCTGGTCGAGCGTGAGCGGGCCCGCGGGGTCGGCGGGCACCACGACGGCGACGACGATCTCTCCCCATTCGGGGTCCGGCCGGCCGATCACGGCCACGTCGGCCACCTCGGGGTGGCCGCCGAGCACTTCGGCCACCGAGGCGGCCACCACCTTCTCGCCGCCGGTGTTGATGACGTCGTCGGCCCGGCCCAGCACGCGCAGCCGGCCTCCGGTCAGCTCGCCCAGGTCGGAGGTGACGTACCAGTCGCCGTCGAAGGAGGCGGGCTCGCCGAAGCGGTAGCCGGAGAACAGCACCGGGCCGGCGACACGGATGCGCCCGTCGTCGCCGATTTTGAGATCTACATTGTAAAGGGCCCGGCCGTCGTACACGCAGCCGCCGCTCGTCTCGCTCATCCCGTACGTCGTGACCACCCGAGCGCCGAGCGCCTGGGCCTCGGCGACCAGGCCGGCCCGCGGGGCGGCGCCGCCGAGCACGATAGTGCGGAACACCGACAGGTCGGCGTTCATCTCGACCAGCCGGTGGAGCTGGGTCGGCACCAGTGACACGTGTTCGGCGCCAGAGGCGAGCACCTCGCGGGCGTCGAAGCGCGGGTGGATGATCGGCTCGCTCTCGCAGAGCAGGGCGCGGACCAGCACCTGGAGGCCCGACACGTGGGACGGCGGCAGGCAGCAGAGCCAGCGCTCGCCCTTGACCGCCTCCAGGCGCCGCAGCGAGGAGGCCGCCGAGGTGCGCAACGCGGTGGCCGACAGCATGACGCCCTTGGGCGTCCCGGTGCTGCCGCTGGTGGCGATCACCACCGCCACGTCCTCCGGAACGCCCTCGCCGCCGGCCTGCGGTACTCCGTTGACGTGGGTCGGCCGGAGCGTGTCGGCGGCGCTTCCGGCGGGCAGGGGGAGGATCGCCGGGCCGTCTCCGGACAGAGCCTCACGGACCGCCGCGAACAGCTCGGGCCCTGGAGTTCCTACCATGGCGTGCAACGGCCGGTCCGGATGCGACGGGTTCCTCAACATGCTCGTAAGGTTAATGGCGACAGGTCGGACAGCGGTGCAGGGAGGGTCGTGACGCGTTCTCCCGTGCTTTTCCGGGCTCCCGTCGTTTTCCGGGTGGCGATGCGCACTCGTTTCCGGGGTCAGACCGTCAGAGAAGGGGTCCTGCTGCACGGCCCGGCCGGTTGGGGTGAGTTCTCGCCGTTTCCCGAGTACGGTCCGCGCGAGTGCGCCCGCTGGCTGGCGTGCGCCCGCGAAGCCGCCTTCGAGGGCTGGCCGGAGCCGGTGCGCGACAGCGTGCCCGTCAACGCCACCGTGCCCGCCGTGCCCGCCGAGCGGGCCTTCGAGCTGGTACGCGGCTCGGGCTGCGCCACGGCGAAGGTCAAGGTGGCCGAGCGGGGCCAGACGTTCGCCGAGGACCTGGCCAGGGTGGAGGCGGTGCGTGACGCGCTCGGCCCGGCGGGCAGGCTGCGCGTCGACGCCAACGGCGCCTGGGACGTCGGCGAGGCCGTACACCATCTCAAAGAGCTCGACCGCTTCGACCTGGAGTACGCCGAGCAGCCCTGCGCCACGCTCGACGAGCTGGCGGCGGTGCGCCGGGC
The DNA here is from genome assembly GCF_043197155.1 of Nonomuraea sp. NPDC049269. Classification (NCBI taxonomy): domain Bacteria; kingdom Bacillati; phylum Actinomycetota; class Actinomycetes; order Streptosporangiales; family Streptosporangiaceae; genus Nonomuraea; species Nonomuraea sp. NPDC049269. The sequence goes on along the minus strand of NZ_JBICSO010000001.1, from coordinate 418,293 downwards.
CGTCGACGTGCCGATCGCGGCCGACGAGTCGATCCGGCGCGCCGAGGACCCGCTGCGGGTCAAGGCCGCGGAGGCGGCCGACATCGCGGTGGTGAAGGCGCAGCCGCTGGGCGGGGTGCGCGAGGCGTTGCGGGTGGTGGAGGCGTGCGGGCTGCCCGCGGTGGTGTCGAGCGCCGTGGAGACCTCGGTGGGGCTGGCGGCTGGGCTCGCGCTGGCCGCCGCGCTGCCGGAGCTGCCCTACGCGTGCGGGCTGGGCACGATGCCGCTGCTGACGGGTGACGTGGTGGACGATTCGCTGGTGCCCGTGGACGGACGGCTGGCCGTACGACGTCCTGCGGTGAATCCTGAGCTTCTGTCGGCATATGAAATTGAATCCCCCTCGTGGCTTCGCCGGATGCAGGAGGCGTCACTGTGAACCCCGCTACCGCGCTGGCCACGGTCCTGGTCGATGAGCTGGTGCGCTGCGGCCTCACCGACGTCGTGGTCGCGCCCGGCTCGCGGTCGGCCCCCCTGGCCCTGGCGCTGCACGCCGAGTCGCGGGTGCGGCTGCACGTGCGCATCGACGAGCGGTCGGCCTCCTACCTGGCGCTCGGGCTGGCCAAGCGCGCCGAGCGACCGGTCGCGCTGATCTGCTCGTCCGGCACGGCCACCGCCAACTTCCACCCGGCCGTCATCGAGGCGAGCGAATCGGGTGTCCCGCTGCTCGTGCTCACCGCCGACCGCCCGCCCGAGCTGCGCGGCACCGGCGCCAACCAGACGATCGACCAGGTCAAGCTGTACGGCTCGGCGGTCCGCTGGTTCGCCGAGGTCGGGGTGCCCGAGGACCGGCCGGGGCAGGTGGCCTACTGGCGGTCGCTGGCCTGCCGGGCCTACCAGCGCGCCTCCGGGCCCGCCACGCCGGGGCCGGTGCACCTGAACCTGGCGTTCAGGGAGCCGCTGATCCCCGACGGCGACACCTCGTGGTGCGAGTCGCTCGACGGCGACGCCAACGGCCCCTGGGTGCGCGCCCGGGTCGCGCCGCCGCCCATCGCCCTGCACATCCCGCCGACCCGGCGCGGCGTGCTCGTGGTCGGTGACGGCGCCGCGAACGTACGCCGCTACGTCGCCGCGGCCGGCATGGCGGGCTGGCCGGTGGTGTCGGAGCCCAACGGCGGCGGGCGCTACGGCGACCATGCCGTGTCCACCTACCACTACCTGCTCGGCACGCCCGAGTTCGCCGACGCCCACCGGCCCGACGTGGTGGTCACGCTCGGCCGTCCCGGGCTGTCGCGGCCGCTGCTGTCGTGGCTCGGGCGGGCCGAGGAGCACATCGTGGTCGCCACCGACCTCGACCGCTGGCCCGATCCGACCCGGTCGGCGACCCAGGTCGCCCAGGCGGTGGAGATCCCCGTCGCCTCGGGTGACGACACGTGGCTGCACGCCTGGCGGCAGGCCGACCAGGCGGCCAGGACGGCCATCGACGAGGTGCTCGACGCCTCGGGCACCAGCGAGCCCCGGCTGGCCCGCGACCTGGTGGACGCGATGCCCAACGGGGCGCTGCTGTTCTGCGGCTCGTCGATGCCGATCCGCGACCTGGACCAGGCGATGCGGCCCCGGCGGGGGCTCCGGCTGCTGGCCAACCGGGGCGCCTCGGGCATCGACGGGCTGGTGTCGTCGGCCATGGGAGCGGCGCTGGCGCACAACGGGCCGTCGTACGCGCTCATGGGCGACCTGTCGTTCCTGCACGACCAGAACGGGCTCGTCCTGGGCCCTCGGGAGCCGCGGCCGGACCTGTGCCTCGTGGTGGTGAACAACGACGGGGGCGGCATCTTCTCGCTGCTGCCGCAGGCCGCAGTCAGGGATCCGTTCGAACGGGTCTTCGGTACGCCGCACGGCGTCGATCTCGGCTACGTGGCGGCTTCGACGGGCACGCCGTACCAACTGGTGGAGGACCTGTCCGACCTGCCCAAGGCGCTGCGCGGCGAGGGGCCGCGCCTGGTGGAGGTCCGTACGGACCGGGAGGCGAACGCCGTGGTGCACGCCCGCCTGCGCGAGGCCGCCCAGGCCGCGGTCCGGGACTGCCTGACCTGACCTGATCCGCAGGCCCCAGACGACCTCAGCCTGAGGACCCCCGGTCTGCGGACCCTGGGCCTGGGGACTCCGGACTCCCGGCTCGGGGACTCCGGCTTGCCAACCTCGGCCCCCCACCCCCGGCCCGCCGACCCCAGTACACCGGCCCCCGTCCACCCATCCCCGAGCCGCGGATAATGGCGGGGACGATGCTGATCGAGTCGAGGCGGGTTCGAGGTGGCCGGCGACGATGAGGACCGGATCTGGGCGTTGATCGCGGGCAGCGCCAGGCGGCGGGGTTCGCCGGTGTCCGTCCAGGACGTCTGCGTCGCCGGGGTGGAGGCGGTCGCGGTCAGCGGGGCCGGGGTGTCGCTGGTCGCGCACGAACGGCTGGAGCCGGCGCATCTGGCGGGCAGGCTCGGTCGCGAGCTGCTGGAGGCCGAGCTGGCCACCGGCGACGGGCCCTGCGTCGAGGCGGTGTGGGGGAGCGGGCCGGTGCTGGTTCCCGACATGGCGGCCTGCGAGGGGCGCTGGCCGGCGTTCAGCGAGGTCGCCCGGGTGGGGGCGGTGTTCGCCTACCCGCTGGTGATGGGCGCCGTCAAGGTGGGAGTGCTGGTGCTGTGCCGGGACCGGCCCGGCGAGCTGGCCCCCCGCGAGCAGGGGGACGCGCTGATCCTCGCCGGCGCCGCCCTGACCCTGCTGCTCGGCGGCCGCGGCCGGATGAGCGGTCATAGGATGCCGCCGACCGCGTCGCCGGCGCTCGGGGTGGAGATCTACCAGGCCGCCGGGATGGTGTCGGCGCAGCTGGACATCTCGGTGGAGGAGGCGCTGCTGCGGCTGCGCGCGTACGCCTTCACCCACGACGAGCCCCTGAGCCGGGTGGCGCGGCGGGTGGTGCTGCGGCGGCTGCGGTTCAGCCCTGATCCGTCCGGCAGGTGATTCCGCCGATTTTCGCCGGGCTTGCCGTATCCTGCGGCTGTGGCAACCGAGTCGGCGCAGCCGCGTTCCGCGATGGCGGAAACGGAGCCCGCTCAGCGGCGTCCCTCGCCCGTGGAAACGGTGCCGCCGAGGAGGGTCGCGAAGACGTTCGTCGCCCTGGTCGACACGCTGGTCACCGGGTTCGACGCCGTCGACTCCATGCATCTGCTCGCCGAACGCTGCGTGGAGCTCCTGGGTGTGGACGCCGCCGGGCTGCTGGTGACCGACCAGCGGGGGGAGCTGCGGCTGATGGCCGCCTCCAGCGAGCAGGCCCGATCACTGGAGCTGTTCCAGTTGCGGTACGCGCGGGGGCCCTGCCTCGACTGCTTCGGCACCGGCGAGGCCGTGCACTGCCCCGACGTGTACGACGCCACGGCGCGGCGGAACTGGCCGCGCTTCGCCCAGCAGGCCCGCGGCCGCGGCTTCGGCGCGGTGAGCGCGCTGCCCCTGCGGCTGAGCGACGAGGTGATCGGCGCCCTCGACCTGTTCCGTAAACTCCCGGGCGACCTGCCCGCCGAGACCCTCGCGCTGGGACAGGCGCTGGCGGACATGGCCACCATCGGGCTGCTGCGCGGCTACGCCCGCAACCACAACCTGCGCCTGGCGGAGGTGGCCCAGGAGGTGGTGTCGTACGGAGCCGACCTCGACGACCCGACTTTGGGGCGCTTCGAATCGCGTCCACGTCGCCAGCCCCGTCCATGAAGAGCGAACGCCCTCGAGTTCGGCCTGGACGCCCTAGTTGACCCGGGTGATGCGGCCCAGCGCGGGCGGTTGGAGCGGGGTCTTGGCTCGGATGTAGGTCTCGAAAGCCTCGATGTCGCGAACCTTCTCCACCCGCTCGGTGCCCTTGGTCAGCATGCTGAAGCCGTCGCCACCGGTCGCGATGAAGGAGTTGGCCGTGAGCCGGTACTTGCCCCCGGGACTGATGACGGCGCCGTTGAGCTTGATGGTGGCCGGGTCGATCTTGTCGCAGGCGGGCTTGGCGTTGTCATAGGTGTAGGTCAACCCCTGAGAGACGCCGAGCACCCGTGCGGTGCTCTGCCCGCACCACTGCTGCTCCAGCAGTTCCTCCAGCTGGGCTCCGGTGAGCGTCATGGTGACGAGCATGTTGCTGAAGGGCTGCACACGCAGCGCCTTGCCGTGCGTCACCAGGTTGGCCATTTCGTTGCCGGTCGGGTTGACGATCAGGTCGCCACCGATGCCGCCGCCGTAAGGAGGCTGGATGGCGATCTGGGCGCCACCGTTCTCTGGAGCGGAGGTGGCGTACAGGCGGGCGTCAGCCAGGGCATGGGCGATGGTCGACTCGCCGGCGGTGTTCCGCTGGGCGGTGAGGTCGCGTTCCAATAGGCCGATGGGCCGGTTCAGGAGCCGCTGGCCCTGCTCATCGGTCTTGCGGCGCAGTGCGGCGATCTGCGCGTCGGGCTTGATGTCGTGGGTGACCGTGATGTTCTCGGCCTTGGAGGAGGTCGGGTTGCCGGTGGCTGGGTCTACGGTCAAGGCGATCTTGGTGAGCTCGCGGGTGTGGCCGGAGGTCTGGGTGACCGGAATACCGTTGATCGTGCAGTTGTAGGCGTTGTGGGTGTGCGCGGAGATCACGACGTCGACCTCGGGGTCGAACTTGGGCACGATGTCCTTGATCGGCCCGGCGAGGTTGTTGCACTGGTTGGGCAGGCCGCCGCCGGTCTGGCCGCCGCCCTGGTGGATCAGGACCACGATGGTACGCACGCCCTTGGCTTTGAGCTCGGCGGTGTAGGCGTTGACGGCCTCGGCCTCGTCGCGGCCCTCGAGCGGCGCGGTGGGACCGGGCGCCTCCTTCAGGGAGTTCTTGTGGGTGACGCCGACGATGCCGACCTTGACGCCCTTGACCTTCTTGATGATGTACGGCATGACAGCGGGCTTGCCCGTGGTGGTGTCGACGATGTTGGCGCCGAGGTAGGGGAAGTCGGCGCCCTTGAAGGTGGGGAGCGCGCAGCCGTCGATCGGATGACAGCCGCCATCCTCCATGCGCCGGAACTCGGCCAGGCCCTCGTCGAACTCGTGGTTGCCGACAGAGGAGGCGTCCAGGCGCATCAGGTTCAGCGCCTGGATGGCCGGCTCGTCGTGCTGCACTGTGGCGTTCATCGTGCTGGAGGAGATGTTGTCGCCCGCCGACAGCCGCAGGGTGCCGCCGGGATTGTCCCGCTGGAGCCGATCCATGTGGGCGGCCAGGTACTCGGCGCCGCCGGCTGGGACGGGGCCGGTCGGGGTCATGGCGAAGCTGGTCGGGAAGCCGGAGTGGAAGTCGTTGAAGGCGAGCAATTGGATGTCGACGGCGTCCGCGCGGACGGGGACCAGGCTGGTGCCGCCGAGCACCAGCGCCAGGAGGAGGTTGCGCATGTGCCGAAGGTGACATACTCCCAACAGATCACACAAGAGGGAAATTTTCTAACATCGCTTGTCGAATGTGAACTATTGACATCGGCGCCGTGAAGCGGGGAAAGTTCCTCCCATGGCTGACGCCGCAGAGAGCTATTCCCCCATCATGGCCAGGATCCGGGGGGTCGAACCCACCCTGACCACCACCCACCGGCGCATCGCCGAGACGATCCTCGCCGAGCCCGCCGCCGTGGCCGCCTCCACCATCGGCGAGCTGGCCGAACGGTGCGGCACCTCGCTGACCACGATCACCCGCTTCTGTCGCGAGCTCGGCCTGGCCGGATACCCCGAGCTCAGGCTGGCGCTCGCGACCGAGCTGGGACGGAACGACGCCAGCTCCCGCGAACACGGATTGATCGCCTTCTCTCCCGACGACCCGATGAGCCTGGTGCTGCGCAGCCTGCTCGCCAGCGACATGCGGGCGATGGAGGAGACCGCGCAGCAGCTCGACCTCGTGGCCGTGGAGCAGGCGGTGAACGCCCTGGTCCGGGCCAGGTTCATCGACTTCTTCGCCGTCTCCGGCAGTGCGGGCGTCGCCATGGACCTGCACCTTCGGCTTCATGCCATCGGACGGCCGTGCGTCCTGTGGACCGACGTGCACAGCGCGGTCTGCAGCGCCAACGCCCGCGACCACCGCGACGTGGCGCTCGGCATCTCCCACTCCGGCACCACCGCGGAGGTCGTCGAGCCGCTGGCCGTCGCCAGGGAACGCGGCGCCACCACCATCGCGGTGACCAACTTCCCACGCAGTCCGCTCGCTGAGACGGCCGACATCGTGCTGACCACCGCGGCCCAGGACACCCCCTTCCGCGCCGGCGGCGTCGCCGCTCGGCACACCCAGATGCTCGTCCTCGACTGCCTCTACATCGGCGTCGTCCAGCGCACCCACGAAACCAGCAACCAGCTTTTGATCGCTGCCACTGAAGCGGTTTCCCAGCACCGCCTGCCCCACCGCTAGGAGTCCCCCGCATGCGACTGGCCGTACTCGCCGCCGCCGCTTTGATCTCCATCGCCGCCTGCGCCCCCAGCTCGCCCTCGGCCACCACCCCCACGACCGGCAAGGTCACGCTCTCCATCTGGGGCTGGGGACCCGAGGAGAACTACGACAAGATGTTCGCCGCGTACGAGAAACTCAACCCCGGCGTCGACATCGACGCCCGCTCCTTCACCACCGCCACCGAGTACGACACCATCCTGTCCACCGGCCTGGCCGGCGACAGCGGCCCCGACCTGGCCTGGCTGCGCGCGGGCCCACAGCTCCAGCCCCTGGTCGAGGCGGGCAGGCTGCTGCCGCTCGAAACCGCCGACATACCCGGCCTGAACGACTTCGACGAGGGTGTGCTGCGCGCCGCCAAGGGAGACAAGGACGGCAAGGTGTACGGCGTGCCATTCGCCGTCCAGACGCTGCAAGTCGTCTACAACAAGAAGATCTTCGCCGACAACGGCATCGTCCCGCCCCAGACCTGGGACGAGATGATCGCGGTGGCGGAGAAGCTCAAGGCCAAGAAGATCATTCCGTTCGCCTTCGGCGGCAAGGACGACTGGATGCTGCCCATCGTGGCCAGTATCTTCGGCACCGGCCACTGGGGCGGGGACGACTTCCTCAAGGCGGTCAAGGCCAAGGAGAAGAAGTTCGCCGACCCGCTGTTCGTCGAGGGCATCGACCTGCTCAACAAGCTCAAGCCGTATTTCCCCGACGACGTGGCCGGCGTTTCCTACACAGACGCGCAGATCCTGTTCTCCTCCGGAAAGGCCGCCATGTTCCCCGGCGGCCTGTGGGAGCTGAACTTCTTCGGCGAGCAGGCAAAAAACGTCGAGCTGGGCGTCTTCACCCCGCCCGCGCCCAAGGGACCGGGCCTGATGCCCGGTTTCACCGACGGCTCCTACGGCATCAACGCCAAGACCAAGCACAAGGCCGAGGCGCTGAAGTTCGCCTCCTGGCTCGCTTCCAAGGACTACGGCCAGCTCTACACCGACACTGTGCGGACCTTTTCCGCCGTTCCTGGGATCACGCCGAAGGACGCCCTGCTCAAGGAGGTGGCCGCCACGTTCGACACCAAGGGCGCCACCTACTTCATGAACGACTTCGCCTACGGCAACCCCAGCTCGGCGGCCGTCTTCTCCAAGGCCCTGCAGGAGATGCTGCTCGGCCGCATCACCGCCCGGCAGGCGGCGGAGAAGCTCGACCAGAGCGTGTCCACATGGCTCTAGCCGCGAAGCGGGGATCGGCCTACCTTTTCCTGATCCCCGCTTTCCTGCTCTACTCCGTCTTCGTCGTCTACCCGCTGTTCACCGGGCTGACCTTCAGCCTCTTCTCCTGGAAGGGCACGCTGCGCGACAGCTTCGCCGGCCTGGCCAACTACGCGGGGCTGCTCACGGAGTCCTTCCTCGACCAGCTCCTGCCCGCGCTCGGCCACAACTTCCTGATCTTCGCCGGCGGCGTGCTGGTGCAGAACACGCTGGGCCTGGCCTTCGCGCTGGCGCTGTCCCGGATACGGCGCGGCAAGCGTGTGCTCCAGACCATGTTCGCCCTGCCCTACCTCGTCAATCCGCTGGTCATCGGCTATCTCTGGACGCTGCTGCTCAGCCCTGCGTTCGGCCCCGTCAACGCGCTGCTCCGCCCTGCCGGGCTCGACATGCCCTGGCTCGGCGACCCCGCCACCGCGCTGCCGACCGTCATCCTGATCACCACGTGGCAGTGGGTGGGCTTCCCGATGTTGCTGTTCAGCGCCGCGCTGGGCGGCATCCCCCAGGAGTACGGGGAAGCGGCGCGGACCGACGGCGCCACCTCCTGGCAGGTCTTCAGGAGCATCACGTTGCCGCTGCTGAAGCCCGCGATGGCCACCATGACGGTTCTCACCTTCATCGGGTGCATGAACACCTTCGCCCTGGTCTATGCCCTCGGCGGTTCCAACGGCGCCCCCGCGGGCGCTACAGATGTGCTGGGCCTGCTGTTCTACCGCTCGGCCTTCGCCTCGGGTGACGTCAACGCCCTGGGCACGTCCTCGGCGCTGGCTGTCTTCATGTTCGCCTTCATCTTCGGCTGCACTCTCCTGCTGGAGCGAGTGCTGCGGAGGCGGGCATGAGAACGCTCTGGGTGAAGGCGCTGCTGTGGGGCTACGCCGTGTTCTCGATGGCGCCGCTGATCGTCATGGTGCTCAGCTCGTTCCGGTCCACCAGCGAGATCTTCGATGACCCGCTCGGCCTGCCCGGCTCACCGTCCTTCGGCAACTACGGCAAGGCGTGGACGGAGGCCTCCTTCTCGACCTACTTCACCAACTCGGTGCTGGTCGTGGTCTCGGCGGTGCTGCTCGGCACGGCGGTGTCGCTGCTGGCGGCCTACTCGCTCGGCCGCCGGATCTTCCGCGGGCGCAGCCTGTTCGCCGCCTACTTCATCTCCGGAATGACCCTGCCCGCGCACCTGGGCGTGCTGCCGCTGTTCTATCTGCTGGAGAGCATGGGCCTGGTCGACTCGCGCCTGGGCCTGATCCTGGTGTACGCGGCCGGCTCGATCCCCTTCAACGTCTTCGTGCTCACCGCCTTCTTCCGCCAACTGCCCTACGAGCTGGACGAGGCCGCCTCGCTCGACGGCGCGGGACCTTTCGCGATCTTCTGGCACGTGATGCTGCCTCTGGTCCGGCCGGCGATCGCGACCGTGGTCGTCTTCCAGTTCGTGCCGCTGTGGAATGACTTCTTCTACCCGCTGGTCCTGATGCGTGACGAGAGCAGGCTGACGCTGCCCGTCGGTCTCACCCACTTCTTCGGCCAGTTCCAGAACGACTGGGGGACGCTCTTCGCCGGGCTGGTGATGACGACGATCCCCCTGGTCGTGCTGTTCATGGTCGCCACTCGCCAGATCGTCGCCGGCCTGACCGCCGGCATGAACCGTTGAGGAAGAAACCCTATGGATCTCGTGACAGCTTTCGCCGCCGAGGCGCGCGGCCGCCTGGACGGCCTGGTGGCCGGTCAGCTGCCGGCCATCAGGCGGGCGGGAAGGTTGATCGCCGACTCGGTGCGGGCGGGCGGGGTGGTCCAGGCGTACGGCACGGGCCATTCGGAGGCCGTGGCGCTGGAGGTGGCGGGCCGTGCCGGCGGCCTCATCCCCACCAACCGCCTCACCCTGCGCGACCCAGTCGTTCTGGGCGGATCCTCTCCCGCCGACTTCGACCCGCTCGCCGAACGCGACCCGCAGACCGCGCACCAGGTGCTCGCCCTGCACCGGATCGAGCCCACTGACATCTTCGTGATCGCCTCCAACTCCGGCGGCAACGGCTCGACCGTCGAGATGGCCCGCCTGGCCAAGGAACGCTCGTTGCCGCTCATCGTGATCACCTCCCTCGCCCACACCCGGGCCATCTCCTCCCGGCATCCCTCGGGGCTGCGCCTGTTCGAGCTGGCCGACGTCGTGATCGACAACCTCGCCCCGTTCGGCGACGCCGTACTGGAGACAGAGCACGGACCCGTCTGCGGCATCTCCTCGATCACCTCCGCACTGGCCGTTCAACTCATGATCGCCGAGGCGATCGGCCTGCTCAGCGCGGCTGGAACCATCCCGCCCACCTATCTGTCGGCCAACATCCCCGGCGCTGACGCCCACAACGACGCGCTCGTGGCCCGCTACGCCGGGCGGATCAGGATCGGTGCCCTGTGAGCGTGACGATCGCCGCGTTCTGGCCGCCGCCCCCGCACGAAACCACCGTCGAACGCTACCGGCAGCTCGCCGACGCGGGGATTGACCTGGTGATCACCGGCAACTACCTCAACGACCCAGTCATACTCCGGCACTCGCTCGCCTGTGCCGACACGGTGGGGCTCGGCGTGCTCGTCGCGTCCGACCCTCGGATCGAGGTGCTCATGCGCGATCTGGAGGTGGACGAGCGGCAGACCCGTGCCGTGATCTCCCGGGTGATCGACGACTACGAGGGCTACAGGTCCTTCCGCGGCCTCAGCCTGATGGACGAGCCGTTCCCCGACCGCTTCCCTCGCCTGGCGATCGGCGTCTCCGAGGTACGGTCGCGTGGCCACCTCGCCTACGTCAACCTCTTCCCCAGCCACGTCACCGGCTCCTACGACGCGTACGTGGGCGACTTCCTGTCGGTGGTCCGCCCCTCTGTGCTCTCCTTCGACCGTTATCCCTTCCTGGCCTCGGGTGAGGACGACGGCTACTTCGCCGACCTGGCGACGATCCGCACCCATGCCACCCGCGCCGGGCTGCCCGCCTGGCTCTACCTGCAGACGCTCGCCTACGACGGTCACCGCGCCCCGACCTCCGCGGAGCTCGCCTGGCAGGTCAACACCGCCCTGGCCTACGGTTACACCGGGTTCCAGTACTTCACCTACTGGACGCCCGATCCGGCGCGCGGAGAAGGCTTCCAGCCGGCGTTGATCCACGACGGCGAGCCGACCGAGCGGTACGCCATGGTCCGCACGCTCAACACCGGCTGGCTCCGGCCCATCGGCGAAGAACTGTCCGGATTGCCGTGGACGGGTGTGGAGCACTCCTCGGACTTCCTGCTCGGCCGGTACGGCGAGCAGCACCTGTTCGTGTGCAACGCCCGCTTCGACACCCCCGTCGAGGTCATGCTCCCGGGCGGGCTGTCCGCCTACGACCCCGCCACGGGCACGTACTCGCCCTGCCCGGACACGTTCACCCTCGCCCCCGGCGCGGCGCGCCTGGTCCGCTGATGCTCTTCCTCGGCGTCGACGCGGGCGGCACCACGACCCGCGCCGCCATCCACACCGCTTCCGGCACGCGAGCCGGCTTCGGCACGGCAGGTGGCGGCAACCCCGCCGCCCACGGCTCGCCGGCCGCCGCCGCGGCCATCTCCACCGCCCTCGGCCAGGCGCTCCGCGGCATCGACCCCCGCTCGGTGCTCGCTTCAGTCGCCGGCGTGGCCGGCGCCGACGAGACCTTCTCGCTCGACGAGATCTGGACCGCGCACGGCCTCACCCACGCTCCCAGGCTGGTCAGCGACGTGGACATCGCCTACGCTGCCGGCACCTCCGCCCCCACCGGGACCCTCCTGCTGGCCGGCACCGGAGCCGCCGCCGCCCGGTTCGCCGACCGTTCGGTCGACGCCGTCACCGACGGCCTCGGCTGGCTCCTCGGTGACCTCGGCGGCGGCTTCTGGATCGGCCGGGCCGGGGTGGCGGCAGCCGTACGCTCCCTCGACGCGGGCGCTGAGCCTGGCCCTCTGGTCCACCTTGTGACCAATCACTTCGGCGTCCCCGCCCCCGCCGCACCCGAGCGCGCCCGGCACCTCGCCGAGGTCATCGTCCGGCTCGCCCAGAAGGACCGCATGACCCTGGCCTCCGCTGCCCCCCTCGTCTCCCGGGCGGCCCTCGCCTCCGACCCCCTCGCCACCCGCATCGCGCTCCAGGCCGCCGAACACCTCGCTTCCGCTGCTGCCCGGCTGCACCGCACCGGCCCGATCGTGGTCGGCGGCAGCGTTCTGACCAGCGAAGGACCCGTCCGTTCCGCCGTGCTGGCGCGTCTGTCCGGCAAGGTCGTCACCGCTCGTGACGGTGCCGGCGCGGCCGGTTGGCTCGCCGCCCTCGACCACCAGGGCGATGCGTTGAACTCTCATCGCCGGTTCACCGGATCGACGTCCTGACCCCTCCTGCTCGGCGTCGCCGGTTTCCATCGGCTCGCCGCGGCGAGAGCACCACGACGTTGCCCGTGGCCAGAGCGGGTCCGAGCTTCGGCGATCGGAGGGTTCCACGTCGGCGGGTCCGGCCTCGTGCTCGGAGCCCGCGCCCCTACAGGGTGATGTCCTTGCCCTGCTTGAGGGCGGCGACCTCATAGGTCTCGGCGGAGGTCGCGTCCAGGAATCGGGAAACCTCATCGGGCCGCGTGTCATAGAAGCCGTCGATGTGGGATCCGTCGTAGTGGATCGGCACCGCGATCCTCGCGCCCAGCAGGCGCGCAGCCACGGTCGCCTGGCCGGCGTCGAGCGAGGCCGGCCAGGGACTCGGGGGCTGACAGCGCGGGAAGCACACGGTCGGCCCGTTGATGGGAGTGAGCACCGCGTCGAACGGCCCGAACCGATGGGCGGCGCGCCACCAGTAGCCATGAAACATGCTGTCGCCCAGGTGCAGCACGCGCTTTCTGAACCGCTCCGGGATCGGTGGAGACTCTACGGGTTGACTCCCGCCGCCGGTTGGGGCCGGTGTTGAGCGTAGTAGACGGCCTCGTGTTCGGTGGGCGGGACGTCGCCGATCGCGGTGTGGAGTCGCTGGCGGTTGAACCAGTCGACCCATTCGGCGGTGGTGAACCGGACCGTCTCCCGCGGCCAGTCGGTCATTCTCAACGGCATCACCCGTGACCCGGACGGCGACCGGTTGACCAGCACCTGGTGGCAATACAGCGATGCGGACACCTACCCTGGCACCGTTGCGCTCCCTCAGACCTCGCAAGCGCGCCACCACATCGAGCTTCCGCGTGCCCCAGGACGCGCTGCCCGGCCAGACGATTCACCTGATCCTGCAGACAACGGGACAACGGCTCGCCAACGCTCACGTCGTACCAACGTGTGGTGCTCACAGTGAAGGGCTGAAACCGGCGGGACGTGAAGGCGCTCCGCTCGCCGGATAGGAGCGCCGGATTGCTGCGACGATCCCCCCGCGAAACCGTGCGTGCCGCTCCTCGCGGCACGCTGATGCGGTGCTGGAGTGCGTCGGCACCGCCGAGGAGCTGTTCTACTCCCGCGTCGGTCTGCGCCCGCCCCGGTGCGCGCCTATCTGCCCGACCTGATTCAGCGAACCTTCGACGGCCGGATCGAGCCGGGCAAGGTCTTCGACCTGACCCTGCCGCTGGGGTCACACGAGGCGCTTGATCTCCCCGTACGCACGGTAGAAGCCGCCCCGCCCGGCAGGCCGTACCCCTTCGACGAGGTAGCGGGCGCCCGCCTCCCGGATGTCCTTCGGGAACTGCACGTTCCACCCCTCGTACCCCGGGCTGATCACGCGCACCCGCAGCCGCTCGCCCTGCTGCTCGCACTCCACGACCACGCCGTCGCCGATGTGCGTGGTCGTCTCCACCACGACCGACGGCTCCACCACCGCCAGCGACGCCGCCGCCTTGACGTCCACCGGATGGGGGACGGTGCCCTGGCGGGCCGCGGCGATCGCCGCCTCGCTGGCGTCGATGCAGGCCAGCGAGCCGTCGGTGGTGACGATGTAGAGGCGGTCGTCGAGGAACTGCATGGAGAAGGCCGACCCGCAGCCGGTGCCGAGCTTCCACAGCCGCTCGCCGGAGGTGTCGAAACAGTAGATGGAGGAATGGCTGTCGCCGGCGAACACGTGGCGGCCACCCGGAGACGTGGCGCACGAGTAGACGGGGGCGTCGCACCGGTAGACGGCCTCGACGCGGCCGTCACCCTTGGCCAGGCGATGTACGGTGTGGCGGGCCGTGCCCGCGTACACGGAGTGGGCCTCCTGCCAGCCGAACAGGACGCCGTCGGCCGTCCGGTTCTCCCACACGAGCGAGCCGTCGGAGATGTCGTAGCGGGCGACGCCGCCGGAGTGGCCTCGGTAGACGGCGTCGTCGTCGCACCTGACCATCCAGGCCGACTCGCCGCCGCCTGGACGCGCCCACTGGAACTCGTCCTCGTAGTCGATCGCGGTGACCCGGCCGGCCCGGTCGGACACGCCGAGGACGCCGTCGTGGACGTCCAGCCAGTAGATGTCGACGTCGGCCGCGATCTCGTAGGCGGCCCGGGGCACCTTGCCGCTCAGGTCGTACACGCGGCCGTCGTCGCAGCCGGCGTAGATCCAGAAGTCGTCGGCGACGATGCACTTGACGCCGTCCGGAAGCCGGAAGCGGCCCGTCACGGTGCCGGAGTGGGCGACGGTGTAGACGTCGCCGCGCTGGTTGCCGACCCAGCAGCGCTGCTCGTCCACGAAGATGCCGAACGCGGCGGCACCGCTGTTGAACCGCCACAACACGGGCGCCTGCCGGGCGGTCGAGCGGGTGCTCGCGATCGCCCTGCGGGTGATCGCCCGGCGCTGGCGCACCCCGCGCACGGCCGGCGCGTAGCCCTTGCGGGTCTTCTCGCCGATCTTCTTGGCCGCGGCCGCCTGGGCCTTCGCCGCGGAGGGGAACGCCGCGACCTTCGTCTGGCCGCTCTCGCCGATGCGCCCGTAGGTGATCGTCACCTCGGTGCCGGCCACGGTCACCTCGTAGAACTTGTGTGATCCGCTGCCGTCCTCCGACAGCTCCAGGTACGTCATGTCTGCGGTCTCCATGTGCCGAGCTTGATCAACTGCCCGGGACACTAGAGCACGGGGGCGACAAAGTCGCGTTTTTCCTGTTCATGAGGCTGCTGGGCCCTTGCGGGGCGGGGCGGATGATTTGCCGCCGACATTCCTCAGCCCGCCTGCGCCCTACGACCTGGCCGGTGCCCTCGTCGAGGGTGACGGCCCGCGAACTCCGTAGTGCCACGGTTGACCGGGTTCACGGACCGGCGAGGAGGACCTGTGTTCGGTTCCTAAAGGGCCTTGCAGGTTCCGGGGGGTTGGGGGCGTATGGGGAAGTGCGCGGCTAGTCCGGTGATCAGGAGCAGCCGCTTGACCTGTGGCGATATCCCGGACAGGAGGAACGGTGTCGCAATGCGTCGCGCGTGATCGTTGATGCTCACCAGAGCGCCCAAACCGGCCGCGTCGATGAACGACAGCCCGCTCAGCTCCATGACGACCTCGTCGATCTTCCGGTGCCCGTGGTACGTCTGCCGCAGGATGTCGAGCAGGTGGTCACGTAGGACCGAGGTGGTGGCGATGTCCAGCTCCCCGGAGACGTGCACGATAACTGTCGCCCCCTGACGGCTTGTCGTCAGGTGCAGTGGCTCCATGGGCTCGGCTCCCCTGTTGTGTTCCCACACTGGAACATCTGCCGACTGGGGGAGCCGTCTCCCCATGAGGACCCTCGCGAGTCCGGAGACATACCCGGCCGCCAATTCGACACCTGACGTGGCGCGGGGTCCGGACGTCACGAGGAATCGCAAATGCGATTTGTACCAGATGTGTGGATTATTACTTTGTGTAGCCGTGTGCTTCCAGAAAGAAGTGTACAAGTCCGTAGCTGCTCGCAAGGCCAGAGTCGTGATAACAACCGAAAATGATGACCGCACTTCCGTAACAACACTGACCTGCGTCGTTGGCAAGGCGGGCAACCTTCGCAATCGACCCATTTGCCCCCTCCGGGGTGGACGGGTTTTCTGGGCGCCGCTCGATGCGGGTGGTCGGTCGACCGTGGGAAGCGGAGGGCCGGTGGGGTTCGAGTTGGCGGACCTTGGTGATCGCGCTTGGATCGCCCCTGAGCGGATGAGCTCCCGGTCAGCGCGGGCAGAGGCCCAGCCAGATGAGTGTGCACAGCGTGTCGAAGGCGTCCTCGATGCCCGGCTGGTCCCAGTCGGCCGCGTGCACGGGGTCGTGGAAGCGGATCGTGGCGTCGAACACCGCTCGCGCCGTCGCGGCCGGGTCCGGGGTGACGAGTTCGCCCTTGGCCAAGCCGGTGGTGATGATCTGCTGGAGCTGTCCCACGAGGTCCGCGACGTGCCGCTCGATCACCTGACTCGCCTCGCCCACCAGCACCGTGTACGTCGCGAACAGCTCCGGGTCGTCGAGCGCCTTCTTGCGCTTGGCCGCGAACAGCGCCGACAGCCACGCGCGGAGCCGTACATCGGCCGGCCCGTCCGCCGCCATGACGGCGGTGAGCAGCGTGTGCGACTCGTCCAGCCACCGCTGCGTGACTGCCTCCCGCAGCGCGGCCTTGCTGGGAAAGTGCCGGTACACGCTGCCGTGACTGACCCCGAGTGCCCGGGCGACGTCGACGACCGTGGCCTTGGCGGGGCCGTACCGGCGGAGGACGTCCTGAGCCGCGGTGAGGATCTGGTCGGGCGTCAGGATGCCATCTGTCATATATCCAATTCTGTCAGTGCTCGCTGTCCAGGTGGGCCATCTGCGGAGCCGCGTAGCGGTCGCCGGCGGCGGCGTCGGCGGGGATGGCGGCCTCGATGCGGGCCAGGTCATCGGCCGTGAGCGTCACGTCGAGGGCGCCCAGGGCTTCGGCGAGGCGGTCGCGGCGGCGAGCTCCGACGAGCGGCACGATGTCGGTGCCCCGCGCGCCGACCCAGGCGATGGCCAGTTGCGCGACCGTCGCCCCCTTGGCCTCGGCCAGCTCGCGGAGGGCTTCGACGAGCGTGAGGTTGTGCGCCAGGTTGTCGCCGGAGAAACGGGGGCTGGCGGCGCGGAAGTCGTTGCCGGCCAGCGC
The DNA here is from genome assembly GCF_043197155.1 of Nonomuraea sp. NPDC049269. Taxonomy (NCBI): domain Bacteria; kingdom Bacillati; phylum Actinomycetota; class Actinomycetes; order Streptosporangiales; family Streptosporangiaceae; genus Nonomuraea; species Nonomuraea sp. NPDC049269. The sequence goes on along the minus strand of NZ_JBICSO010000001.1, from coordinate 401,582 downwards.
GCGGTCCTTCGACCAGTGGCCGCTCAGCAGCCCGCGTGACAGCACGCCGTACGCGGTGATGCCGATGCCCAGCTCGCGGCAGGTGGGCAGGATCTCGGCCTCGATGCCCCTGGACAGCAGGGAGTACTCGATCTGGAGGTCGCTGATGGGGTGGACGGCGTGCGCGCGCCTGATCGTCTCGGCGCCCACCTCCGACAGGCCGATGTGGCGGACGTGGCCCTTGGCGACCTCCTCGGCGATGGCGCCGACGGTCTCCTCGATGGGGACGCTCGGGTCGACTCTGGCGGGGCGGTACACATCGACGTGGTCGGTGCCGAGGCGGCGCAGGGTGTAGGCGAGCGCGGTCCTGACGGCGGACGGGCGGGCGTCGTAGCCGAGCCAGTTGCCGTCGTAGTCGCGCTGGGCGCCGAACTTGACGCTGATCTGTACGGAGTCGCGGTCGCGGCCTTCCAGCGCCTGCCGGATGAGCAGCTCGTTGTGGCCCATGCCGTAGAAGTCGCCGGTGTCGAGGAGGGTGATGCCGGCGTCGAGGGCGGCATGGACGGTGGCGATGGACTCGCTCTCGTCGGCCGGGCCGTAGAGGTCGGACATGCCCATGCAGCCAAGGCCGAGATCGGACACCCGTGGTCCGTTGTCTCCCAGAGTTCTCATGCTGACCACTATGGCATTACAGATGACAGATTTCAATATCTGTCATCTGCTCTGCCTTCCTTGTGTCCGGGCCGTGCCGGCGGCCCGATCGCCGACTGCTGGCAGGTGCCGATCACGTGAGCCCACAAGATCTCGTCGGCCGGGCCGAGCGGCCTGTTCTCCCAGGGACGTGAGCAGTACGTCCACTCGTGTGTGTTGTCCACTCTCTCGACCATCACCAGGCCTGTGCGGCGATCGCAGTGGTGGTAGTAGGCGACGTCGCCCCTGGTGTAGTAGTCGGACGGCACGCACACACGGGCGACGGCGTGGGCTGTTCCATCGAGGGCGGTGCCGGTGGAGAGCGCGAGCGTGGCACCGATCACGATGGCCGCCACGGCGGCTGGCGACTTTCTCATCATTTTTCGTCCTTCCCCGGCCTAGGGAACGTGAGCGGCTTCAGTCTGGCACGACAGGGATACTCTCCGTGATGGTGTTCGCCGTGGTTCGCCGGGCCGCCCGCCGAGCTAGGGTTGCCGAGTGCACATCGACGAACTGCTGCAGGCCATTCCGCCCGGGTGGCTCTGTGCTCTGGTCGGCCTGGTGATCGGGATCGAGAGCCTCGGCATCCCGCTGCCGGGCGAGATCGTGCTGGTCAGTGCCGCGCTCCTGGCCGCCAAGGGGGTCGTCAGCCCGGTGTGGGTGGGCGTCTGCGCGAGCGCGGGGGCGATCGTCGGCGACTCCATCGGGTACGCCATCGGGCGCAAGGGCGGCAGGCCGCTGTTCGAGCGGCTCGGGCGCCGATTCCCCAAGCACTTCGGGCCCCGCCACATCGGCAGGGCCGAGCACTACTTCGACAGGTTCGGGGTGTGGGCCGTGTTCGTCGGGCGGTTCATCGCGTTGCTGCGCATCCTGGCCGGTCCGCTGGCGGGGGCGTTGCGCATGCCGTACTGGAGGTTCCTGGTCGCGAACGTGCTCGGCGGGATCGTCTGGGCGGGCGGCACCACCGCGGTGATCTTCTATCTCGGGGTGGTCGCCGAGAAGTGGCTGAAGGGGTTCTCGTGGGTGGGGCTGGTGGCGGCGGTGCTGTGCGGCATCGCCACCACCTGGTTCGTCAAGCGGCGGGCCGCCTCAGCGCTCGATGAGGGTGACCTCGAGGGAGTAGAGCGAGGCCCGATAGACGTGTGAGCCGTGCTCGACGGCCCTGCCCTGGTCGTCGTAGGTGGTGCGGAGCATGGTGAGGAGCGGGGCGCCGCGCCGTTCGTCCAGCAGCTTGGCCTCGGCCTGGGTGGCCGCGCGGGCGCCGATGCGCTGGTTGGCGACCCGCATCCGCACACCCGAGCCGCGCAGCAGCTCGTACAGGCCGCGCCCCTCCAGGTCGGCCGCCGTCAGCTGGGCCAGGCCCAGCGGCAGCCAGTTGTGGAGCACGGCCAGCGGCTCACCGGCGGCGAAGCGGAGCCGTTCGAGGTAGAGCACCTCGGAGCCGGGTTCGACGCCGAGGATGGCGGCGATCTCCTCGGGCACCGGCCGGGGCTCCAGGGCCAGGACCTGGGTCGCCGGTTCCTGGCCCGCGCGGCGCAGGTCGTCGTACAGGCTGGTGAGCTCGACCGAGCGCTTGACCTGGCCGTGCACCACCTGGGTGCCGACGCCGCGCTTGCGGACCAGCAGGCCCTTGTCCACCAGATACTGGATGGCCTGGCGGATGGTGGGCCTCGACAGGCCCAGCTTGTCGGCGAGCAGGATCTCGTTGTCCAGCCGGGAGCCGGGCGCCAGGTCGCCTCGCCGGATCGCCTCGGCGATCTGCTCGGCCACCTGGAAGTAGAGCGGCACAGGGCTGGAGCGGTCCAGCTCGATCGCCAGGTTCGCGGTCATGCTGATCAGATTAACCGAGGTCAGAATGTCCTGACAATTAGCGCCGCTCAGAAATATGACATCATGTCTTGACATAATGGTGCTGGCTCGCCGCCCGCCCCTTCGTTCGGAGCGGTGGGCCGCCCCGCTGACGGCGTCCGAAGGGGAGGGGGAGCGGCCGATGAGGGCCCTGCTGCTGGACTTCGGCGGTGTGCTCGTCGAGGGCGTCACGCGTCCGTCGTGGGCCGCCGAACTGGCCGGGGAGGTGCACCGGCGGTTGATCGGCGCCGGGTGTACCGAGCTGGGCGCGGCCGACGCGGAGATCGACATCAGGGCGGGCGTGGCGGCCGACAAGTGCTGGAAGGACGCCATGTCCAGGCCGCGAGCGCCCAGGGAGCTGACGCACCGCGAGTTCTGGAGCGACTTCGTCGCCGCCGACTGGCCCGAGGCCGCCCGTGCCGTGGTGACGGCCGAGGCCACCGCCCTGTGCAAGCGGATGGGCGAGCTGCGGCAGCACTGCGAGCTGCGTCCCGGCATCCCCGAGTTACTGGCCGCCTGCCGGGCCAGGCAGGTGCCGGTGGCGGTGGTGAGCAACGCGCGGTGCGGGGTGGTGCACCGCGACTTCCTGGCCGCCCGGGGCGTCGAGGTGGCGCAGCAGGTCTACAGCGACGAGGCCGGCGTCAGGAAGCCGAACCCGGAGATGATCTGGATCGCCACCCGCGCGCTCGGCGTCGATCCGGCGGACGCCTGGTACGTCGGCGACAACCTCGACAGAGACGTCGTCTGCGGCCGGCGCGCCGGAGTGGGCATGACCGTGCTGATGACCTCGAAGAGCACGGCCCGCATCCCGTACCGGGTACGACAGCGCCCGACGGCCGTCGTGGACGACGCCTTCGCCCTGATGGAGAAGCTATTGGAGGAGACATGGACGTGACACGGTTGCTCGGCACCGCCTCGGAGGCGGCCAGGGCGGTCGGACCGAGGCTGCGCGAGGCGTTCAGGTCGCGGCCCCCGGTCGCCACCAAGCGTGACTTCCACGATCCGGTCACCGAGCATGACCGGGCCGCGGAGGAGACGATCCGCGCCGTCATCACCGCCTATTGGCCAGACAGTGCGATCGTGGGCGAGGAGGGCGGTGTCACCGGCTCCGGCGAGCTGCGCTGGTATGTCGACCCGATCGACGGCACCGCCAACTTCGCCGTCGGCCTGCCCTTCTTCTGCGTCTCCATCGCCGCCGCGGTGGACGGCGAGCTGGTGGCGGGCGTCGTCTACGACCCGGTGCGCGAGGACGAGTTCACCGCCTCCACCGAGGGCGCCTGGTGCAACGGCACGCCGATCCGCAGCAAGGGGGCGGTGACCGACCGGGAGGCGATGCTGCTGTCCAGCTATCCCACGCCGCTGGACCTGGCGGCCGAGGGCGAGCAGGCGCTGCACCGCTACGGCCGCTTCCTGGAGTCGTTCGCCGCGGTGCGTCGGCCGGGCAGCGCCGCGCTCAAGCTCGCGCACGTCGCCGCCGGGTGGGCAGACGCCGCGTACGGCACGCACTCCAGCCCTTGGGACGTGGCGGCGGGCGCCCTGCTGGTACGCCAGGCGGGCGGCGTCTACATCGGCGATCCGCTGGAGAAGGGTGACTATCTGGCCTGCGTCGGCGGCTTCGACCTGCGCGGCTCCGTCCTCGCCGAAGTGGCGCCCTGATCGGTCCGGCGCTCATCGCGCGGTCCACCGAGCTGACCCGGATCAGCAAGTGACCTGGGCGCCGACCTGCGCCGTATGCATGCGAGAGAAGATCGCCTAGGGTGGCTCTCGTGCATCAGCCGTCGATTAGTCACAACAAGCCAGGAAGAGGCGAAACTTTTCGCCGGTCGCGCGGGCGGCTCGCCGTATGCATATGAAGGTCGTGGCCGAGCGGCTGCGGTGCCTGCGCGGCGCGCGTGGGCTGTCGATGAAGGCGGCCGCCGACGCGGCCGGGCTGAACACCTCCACGATCTACCGCATTGAACACGGCTTCGTCGCGCCGCGCGAGTCGACCGTGCGCCTCCTGCTGGCCCTGTACGGCGAGCAGGCGCACGAGCGGGCGTTGCTGTCGCTGCTGCGCGGCGAGCGCCCGCCCGGCTGGTTCGACGCGCCGCGGGTGCCGCTGTGGCTGACCGGCTTCCTCGAACGGGAGGACCAGGCGCAGGTCATCTACACCTACGGCCCACAGCACGTCCCGGCGCTGCTGCAGACCCGCGCCTACGCCGAGGCCGCGGTCCGCGCCGCCCACCACCCCGGCGTCACCCCCGAGCAGGTCAACGGCGGCGCCGACCTCATCATGCGCAGGCAGGAGCTGCTCGAGCGGCCCGGCGGCCCGCACCTGTGGGCGGTGCTCGACCGCAAGGCGCTCCTCGACCCGCCGCTGACCCGCTCCGGCGACCGGCTGGAGCAACTGGACGCGCTGGTCTCGGCCACCAAGCAGCCCACCATCGCCGTGCAGATCGCCCGGCCCAGCGCCGACACCGGCTACCTCTACCACGGCGCGCCGTTCACCCTGCTGCGCTTCCCGGAGCGGGACAGGCCCGACATGCTGGTGCTGCACCTGCTGCACGGGCCGGTTCTCGTCGAGGACCGGCGGCAGGCGGAGGACTACCAGCAGGCGTTCGCCCGGCTGTCGGTGTCGGCCTTCCGCGTGGACGACACCTTCGACGTGCTCGACACGGTCCGCGGGACGCTCGCCGGCTGAGAGGATGGGACTTTTCAAGGCGGCTCGACGGAGGCGACGTGGCGACCGAAGGCGACAGCCCGGTCACGTCCTTGGCGGGTGTCAGCACGGCCCGGATGTACGACGCCGCCCAGGGCGGCAAGCAGAACTTCGCCGCCGACCGTGCGGCGCTCCGGGCGGCGCGGCGGATCAGCGCGGACGCGGGCACCGCGCTCGTCGCGCACCACCAGCACGTGGGCCGGGTGGTCCGCCACCTGGCCGAGGCAGGCGCCGAGCAGTATGTGCTGGTCGGCACCGGGCTGCCCGGCCAGGGCCACGCCCACGAGGTCATCCATGAGATCTACCCGATGGCCCGGGTGGTCTACGCCGAGCGCGACCCGTACATGCTGGCGTACGCCGAGGCGATCATCGGCCGTGGCACCGACCGGGTCAGGATCGTCGGCTGCGACCTGTCGCGGCCGGCCGGCCTGCTGGACGACCCGGTGGTGCGTACGTTCGTGGACTGGGAGCGGCCCGTGGTGGTGGGCGTGCTGTCCACGCACGAGATCCCCGGCGGCGACACCGCCCAGCTCGCCAGGCTGCGCGCGGCCATGGTGCCCGGCAGCCACCTGTGGCTGACCGTGATCAGCCTCGACGGCTACGACGACGCGGTACGCCGGGCGGTGGCGGCCAGTCATCGTGAGCTCGGCCTGGTCATGCACCTGCGCACCCGTGAGCAGGCGCTGGCCCTGTTCGACGGCCTCGACCTGCTGGATCCCGGGCTGGTCTGGGTGCCGCAGTGGCGTCCCGACGGCACCGAGGTCGAGATCGCTCCGGCTCGTACGGGCTGGCTGGGGGGAGTGGCCAGGATCAGGTGAGCACTGATGCCCGGTCAGTGCCCCTTGCGAAAGTCGCCGGCCTGGCGGACGTGCTCGATCATGATGCGCTCGGCCGCGACGCCGTCGGCGCCGTCGAGCGCGGCCAGGATGCCCTCGTGCGCGTCGAGCTGCATCTTGACCTGCTCGGCGTCGAGCCACAGTGAGGCCTCGGCGGGCACGGGGAGGCTGTCGCGCACCGCTCTGGCGTGCTGGCCGAGGAAGGCCGGGCCGCCGATGTCGGCGATGCGCAGGTGGAAGAGCCTGCTCTGCTCGCCCAGCCGGTCGTTTCTGCCCTCCTCGGCGTCGCGGACCATCGAGGCGTGCAGCTCGCGCAGCCCGGTCAGGTCGGCGGTGGTGATCCGGGAGGCGGCCAGACGGGCGCCCAGGCCCTCGACGACCGCGCGCAGGCCGTAGTACTCCTCCACCGCCTCGTCGCCCAGGTCGACCACGGTCGCGCCGTGATGGGCCTCGTAGCTGATCAGCCGGTCCTTCTCCAGCCTGCGCAGCGCTTCGCGGACCGGGGTGACCGAGACGCCCAGCCTGCGGGCCACCGCCCCGGCGCGCAGGGCGGTGCCACCGGGGATCCTGGCCGTGCGGATCTCGTCGAGCAGCACGCTGTAGACGTATTCGGCCTTGCTCATGGGCGGCCGCGGCTCGCTGGTCGGCATGTCCATCAGTGTCCCGCAATTCAAGACGACGGTTGACCTATGAGATATTTCTTATAAGTTACATGTTCATGACTCCCCTCGCTGACCTGCGGGTCATCGACGCCGCCACGTTGTTCGCCGGGCCATCCGCCGCGATGATGCTCGGTGACTTCGGCGCCGACGTGATCAAGATCGAGCATCCCCGCCGCGGCGACCCGTCACGCGGGCACGGCGCCTCGGTCGACGGGGTGGGCCTGTGGTGGAAGACGCTGTCGCGCAACAAGCGCGCCGCCGCGGTCGACCTGTCGCGCGCCGAAGGGCAGGAGATCCTGCGCCGCCTGGTCGAGCGTTCCGATGTACTGGTCGAGAACTTCCGCCCCGGCACCCTGGAACGCTGGGGCCTGGCCCCCGGCGACCTCATGGACATCAACCCGCGCCTGATCGTGGCGCGGATGACCGGCTTCGGGCAGTTCGGCCCGATGGCCAAGCAGCCCGGCTTCGGCACGCTGGCCGAGGCGATGAGCGGGTTCGCGGCCATGACCGGCCAGCCGGACGGCCCGCCCACGCTGCCGCCGCTCGCCCTGGCCGACGGCATCGCCGGGCTGGCCATGTCGTACGCCGTCATGGTCGCCCTGCGCGCCCGTGAGCAGAGCGGGCGCGGCCAGATCATCGACATGGCCATCATCGAGCCGATCCTGGGCCTGCTCGGGCCGCAGATGAGCGCGTTCAAGGCGCTCGGCGTCGTGCCCCAGCGCACCGGCAACCGCTCCAGCAGCAACGCGCCGCGCAACACCTACCGCACCCGCGACGGCCGCTGGCTGGCCATCTCCACCAGCGCCCAGCCCATCGCCGAGCGCGTGGTCACTCTGGTCGGCCGGCCCGACCTGGTCGAGCAGCCCTGGTTCGCCAGCGGCCACGGCCGGGTCCAGCACGTCGACGAACTCGACGAGGCCGTCGCCTCCTGGATCGCCGAACGCGACGCCGAAGAGGTCGTCGCCCGCTTCGAGGAGGTCCAGGCGGCCATCGCCCCCATCTACGACGTCTCCGACATCGCCGAGGACCCGCAGTACGCGGCTCTGGACACCTTCATCGAGGTGCCGGACGAGGAACTGGGCTCGGTCACCATGCAGAACGTGCTGTTCCGCCTGTCGGACACGCCCGGCGCGGTCACCTGGCCGGGGCGGCGCCTCGGCCACGACACCGACCAGGTGCTCGGCGAGCTCGCCTACAGTCCCGAGGAGATCGCCCGGCTGCGCGAGGACGGGGTGATCGCATGAGCGTCCCCGTCACCTGGCTGTACGTCCCCGGCGACCGGCCCGAGCGGTTCGACAAGGCCGTCGCCTCCGGGGCCGATGTGGTCATCATCGATCTGGAGGACGCCGTCGTGCCCGCCCGCAAGGACGAGGCCAGAGCCAACGCCGTCGCCTACCTGGCGCGCCGTACCGGATCCGCCGAGGTGCACGTCCGGATCAACGACCTGGCGAGCGGGCGCGGGCGGGACGACCTCGCCGCGCTCGGTGGCCTGGCAGGGCTCGACGCGGTCCGGCTGCCCAAGGTCGAGTCGGCCGGCGTGCTGGACGGGCTGGCCGTCAAGGCGTACGCGCTGCTGGAGTCGGCGGCCGGGATCGTCGCCGCCCACACCATCGCCGCCCACCCGGCCGTGGCGGGCGTCGCGCTCGGCGAGCAGGACCTGGCGGCCGAGCTGTCGATCACCGACGAGACGGCCATGAACCACCTGCGACTCCAGGTCGTCCTGGCCGCCGCGGCCGCGGGCCTGCCGCCCGTGCCGATGTCGGTCTACCCCGATGTCCAGGACGAGGCGGGCCTGGCGGCCTCCTGCCGGGCGGGCCGCGCGCTCGGCCTGTTCGGCAGGACCGCCATCCATCCGCGCCAGATCCCGGTGATCAGGCGGGCGTTCAGCCCCACGCGGGAGGAGACGGACCGGGCCACCGAGATCGTCCAGGCCGCCGAGGAGGCCGAGCGGGCCGGGGCAGGCGCCGTCGCGCTGCCGGACGGACGCTTCGTCGACGCGCCGATCGTCGCCAGGGCCCGCCGAACCCTCGCCCTCGCCGAGCGCCTCGCGCCCGAGGACTTTTCTTAACCATCCCCCCATTGGAGGCAATTTCGTCATGGGCAGCGCCGTCTGGGCACTCCTCGCCTACATCGCCATCATCGTCGTCTGGAACGGCGTGCTGAAACGCAACATCGGTGAGGCGATGCTCATCGGGTTCCTCGGGGTGTGCCTGTTCGGCGGTACCGGATTCTTCGGCCTGGCCTGGGCGGGCATCTCCGACGCGCTGGCCGAGGAGGTCGTGTTCGCCGCCCTGGCGTTCGTGTTCATGGGCTACCTGCTCACCAAGCTGGGGTTGATCCAGGAGCAGGTGACGGTGCTCAACTCGATCTTCGGGCGGCTGCGCGGCGGCGCCGGATACGTCTCCACCTCGGCCGCGGCGCTGCTCGGCGGGCCCGCCGGCTCCGGCTCCGGCATCGCCGCCTCGGTGGGGTCGGTGACGATCCCGTGGATGACCAGGTCCAACTGGCGGCCCGACCTGGCCGCCGCGCTGGTGGCGGGCAACGCCGGGCTGGGCATCTCGATCCCGCCGAGCTCGTCGATGTTCCTGCTGCTCGGCTCGGCCGCCGTGGCGCCGGTGCTGACGGCCGACCAGTTGTTCGTGCCGGCGCTGGTCGGCGGGCTGTGGACCGTGCTCTACCGCTTCATCGTCGTGTTCGTCTGGGTGCGGCGCCACCGCATCGAGGCCACCGACGCCGCCGACCTGATCCCGCTGCGGGCCGCCCTGCGCGCCGGATGGGCGTCGCTGCTGGTGTACGCGGGCATCGCCGTGCCGGTGGTCCTGACGCTCGACTTCGGCGTCAAATGGATGGAATCACGCGTCGGCGAGGCCGCGGACGACATCAGCATCGTCGTCTGGATCCCCGTGCTGACCGTGCTGGCCACGCTCGCCGTCGCCTGGAAGCGGCTGCCGCGCACCGGGCGCGCCTGGAGCGAGCTGCTCGGCGACATGGCCCCGCGGTACGCGGTGATCGGCGCGACGCTGTTCTTCGCCTTCGCGGCCGCGGCCAGCCTGGGCGAGCTCGGCCTGGTCGACCAGCTCACCGCGATCATGAAGGAGCTGGACGCGCCGGCGGTCGTCATCGCCACGCTGGTCGGGCTGCTGATCGTGATCATCGCGGCGCCGCTGACCGGGACCGCGACGATCGCCGCCGTCGGCGGTGTGGCCTTCAGCGCGCTGACGGCGGCCGGAGTCGCGCCGGTGGCGGCGGCCACCGCCATCATGATCTTCGCCTCCACCGAGGGCGCCTCGCCCCCCGGCGCGGCCCCGATCTACATCGCCAGCGGCATCGCCGGCATCGACCCGGCCAGGATCTTCGCCCGGCTCATCATCTGGTTCGTCGTCCCGGTCCTGGCCCTCGGCGTGCTGGTGGCGACCGGCGTGCTGCCGATCTGATCGAAAGGACCCTCGCAGTGGACACCCTCAAGCGCGCGACGATGACCCTTTTCAAGATCGGGCTGGTCGTGTTCCTCGCCCTCGGCGTCGCGGTGGTGCTGGCCCAGGCCGCCGGCCTGGTCGCCGGTGACCCGGGGCTGGTCTCCGGCGCCGTGTCGAACCTCGGTATGGCGATGACCGTGGCGGCCGGGGTCACCGGGCTGCTCGGCTTCGTGATGTCGTACCTGTTCAAGTGGAAGGCGGGGGAGGACTAGGCGGAGCCGGGCGCCCAGCGGGCCCGCAGCTCGGCGTCCTCCGGCGGCGGGCCGGGCAGCGGCCGCTTGTCCGGCGGCAGCCGCAGCGAGTCGAGCACCAGCGCCAGGTAGCGGTGCCTGAGCTGCTCGGTGCGCCCGTGGTCGCCCAGCTTGACCGAGGCGAGCTGCTCGAACAGCAGCGCCACGTCCGACACCGTGATGTCCGGCCGGAGCACCCCCGCCCCGGACGCCTTGCCGTGCACCTGGATGGCCAGGTCACTGGCCCGCATGGCGGCCTGATAGAGCTCCTCCGTCGGCTGGAACGTCCCGGCCAGCGCGATCGTGAGAGAGTGGGTGTCGGCGTCGACGATCTCCCGCATGTAGGTGGCGAAGGCGTCCCAAGGGTCGCCCTGGTCGGCCATCGCCTTCTCCGCGGCGGCGATGTACAACGTCAGCCCGTCGAAGCAGAGCTTCTGCAACAGGGTCTCCTTGCTGGGATAGCGCCGGTAGAGGGCGCTGATCCCGACGCCCGCCCGCTCGGCCACGGAGGCGATCGGGGCACCGGGGTCGGCGGTGAACACCGCCCGTGCCGCCTGGAGGATCAACTCGTCGTTGCGGGCGGCCTGTGCCTTGCGGCCGCTCATCGGTGCAGAGGTCATGCGCCCAGCATACGGGAACAGATAATTCCGTTCTACTAATCTGCGTGGGCGCGTGTGGGCCGATCTTACGTCCTGACATCACGGCCAAAAGATGATCAGACCATTAGTCCGCATGTCTATACAAAGAGATGACATTGGGGTAGAACCAGGGCGAGCCCGTTGGTCTTGGAGGTGTCGGATGAGACGAATCCCGATCGTGGTGGCGTTGCTGGGCGCTCTGACGTTGAGCGGCTGCTCCTCGGCGCAGCAACCCGGCGCGCAGAGCAGTGCCCCCGCCGCCGGATCCGCGCCCGCCGCGGCGAGTGGCGGCACCTTCGCCGTCATCACCCACGCCGGACCCGGAGACTCCTTCTGGGACGTGGTCAAGAACGGCGCCGAGGCCGCAGGTAAGCAGTACGCCGCGAAGGTCACCTATCAGGGCGACGGCGACCCGGCCAAGCAGTCGCAGCTCATCGACCAGGCGGTGTCGGAGAAGGTCGACGGCCTGGTGGTGTCCATGGCCAACCCCGACGCGCTCAAGGAGTCCATCGGCAAGGCCGTCGCCGCCAAGATCCCCGTCGTGACGATCAACTCCGGCGGTGACTCCTCCAAGGCGTTCGGCGCCATCACCCATGTCGGTCAGTCCGAGGAGGTGGCCGGGCGCGGCGCGGGCGAGCAGCTCAAGGCAGCCGGTGTCACCAAGCTGCTGTGCGTCATCCACGAGGCCGGCAACGTCGGCCTCGACCAGCGGTGCAAGGGTGCCGAGGCCACGCTCGGCGGCACGGTCGAGCGGCTGCAGGTCGACGTGAGCAACCTGGCGGACGTGACCTCCAAGGTCACCGCCAAGCTCCAGTCCGACAAGCAGGTCAATGGCGTGCTCACGCTCAACCCGGCGGTCGCCGTCGCGGCCCGCGACGCCATCAAGGACGCCGGGACGCAGACCAAGCTGGGCACGTTCGACCTGTCGGGCGACGTGGTGAGCGCGATCAAGGACGGGGACATCCTGTTCGCCGTGGACCAGCAGCAGTATCTGCAGGGCTACCTGCCGATCGTCTTCCTCTACCTGTACAAGAACAACCTCAACACCGTCGGCGGCGGCCTGCCGGTCAACACCGGCCCCGGCTTCGTGACCAAGGACAACGCCGAGCAGGTGGCCAAGCTGGCCGAAGCCGGCACCCGATGACCGTCGCCCCCACTGTCTCCTCCGACGAACGGATCGGCAAGGTCGGCCTGGCACGCCGGCTGCTGATCCGCCCGGAACTGGGCGCGGTCGTCGGCCTGATCGCGGTGTTCGTGTTCTTCGCCGCCCAGTCGCCGGTGTTCCGGTCACCCGCCGGCATCGCGAACTGGCTCGACCCGGCCGCGACACTCGGCATCATGGCCGTCGCGATCGCGCTGCTGATGATCGGCGGCGAGTTCGACCTGTCGGCCGGCGTGCTGACCGGCACGACCGGGCTCATCCTGGTCACGCTCGCCACCCGCTACGGCTTCGACGTGTGGACGGCCATGCTCGTCGGGCTGGTCGTCGCGCTGGTCATCGGATTCGCCAACGGGATGATCGTCACCAGGACCCGGCTGCCCAGCTTCATCGTGACGCTCGGCACGTTCCTCATGCTGCAGGGCATCAACCTGGGCGTCACCAAGGCGCTGACCGGCACCGTCCAGGTCAGCGGCCTGCGCAGGGCCCAGGGCTACGAGCTCGCCCGGACGATCTTCGCGGGCACCATCGAGATCGGCGGCACCTCCTTCCGCGTGGCGATCCTGTGGTGGGTGTTCGTCACCGCCGCGGCGACCTGGGTGCTCATGCGGTCCAGGGTGGGCAACTGGATCTTCGCGGTCGGCGGCAACGAGCAGGCCGCCCGCGCGGTCGGCGTGCCCGCCGCCCGTACCAAGATCGCGCTGTTCATGACGACCGCGGTCGCCGCCTGGCTGGTCGGCTCGATCCTGGCCCTGCGGTACACATCCGTGCAGGCCAACATCGGCATCGGGCAGGAGTTCATCTACATCATCGCCGCCGTGATCGGCGGGTGCCTGCTCACGGGCGGGTACGGCTCGGCGATCGGCGCGGCCATCGGCGCGGTGATCTTCGGCATGGCCGACAAGGGCATCGTCTTCCTGGGCTGGGACGCCGACTGGTTCAAGTTCTTCCTCGGCGCGATGCTCCTGCTGGCCACACTGGCCAACCGCCTGGTCCGGCGGTACGCCGAGGAGGTGAAGCATTGATCATCCAGACGCGCGACATCGGCAAGGCCTTCGGCTCGGTGCTGGCGCTGCGCGATGTGTCGATGAGCGTCGAGGCGGGCGAGGTCACCTGCGTCCTGGGCGACAACGGCGCCGGCAAGTCGACGCTCATCAAGATCCTCGCCGGGGTGCACCAGCACGACACCGGGTCGTTCCTCGTCGACGGCTCCGAGGTGCGCTTCGGCAGCCCGCGAGAGGCGCTGGATCGCGGCATCGCCACCGTCTACCAGGACCTGGCGATGATCCCCCTGATGTCGGTCTGGCGGAACTTCTTCCTCGGCTCCGAACCCCGCAAGGGCCTGGCCTTCGACGTGGCCACCGCCCGCCGGGTGGCCCGCGAGGAACTGCGGGCCATGGGCATCGACATCCGCGACGTCGACCAGCCCGTCGGCACGCTGTCCGGTGGCGAGCGGCAGTCGGTGGCGATCGCCAGGGCCGTCCACTTCGGCGCCCGCGTGCTCATCCTCGACGAGCCCACCTCGGCGCTGGGCGTCAAGCAGGCGGGCGTCGTCCTGCGGTACATCGCCCGGGCCCGCGACCGGGGGCTCGGCGTGGTGTTCATCACGCACAATCCCCACCATGCCTATCCGGTGGGAGATCGGTTCCTGCTGCTCAACCGGGGGACGAGCCTGGGCGAGTACGGCAAGGGGGACATCACGCGGGAGGAACTGACCGGGTTGATGGCGGGAGGGGCGGAGCTGGAGCAGTTGTCGCATGAGCTGGACCGGGAGTGAGACTCGGCCTTGCCGTAATGCGGCGGTAATCGGGGCCGGATTCGTGTTCTGCTGGGCGGCAATCAGCCGTCCAATGCATTGCTATCGCCAACGTTTGTGATGCGTCTGCGGTTGAGCCGGCCGCGCCCCTGGGGGTCTCGGGCAGGCCGGCTGGCCGTACATCTCATTCATCGCAACGAGGGGGACACGACCATGGCTACCGGATACGGAGCGGCCAGCACCGTCCTGAACAGCGGCAGCAGATGGATCGCCTACATCGACGCGGCCAACCTGTACTACGGGATCTGCGAGACGGCGGGCCCGGACTACTGGCGCGTGGACGTCGTCAGGATGTGCGACCAGGTGCTGAAGAAGTACAACGGCACGCTCACCAAGGTGAAGTACTTCACCACCGCGCTGAGCGGCCAGGCCGGGGTGGATCAGCGGAAGTTCGAGCAGGACACCATCAGCGTCTACGCCAAGCAGTTCCAGCCGTTCATGGGGCAGGCCAAGTACGACGACAAGACCGGCAGCTTCAAGGAGAAGCAGGTCGACGTGCGGCTGGCGGCCCAACTGGTCGGCGACCTGTGCACCGGCGAGTGCGAGGCGGCGCTGGTGGTCAGCTCCGACTCCGACCTGGCCGCGGCGATCCGCGAGGCGAGGTACTACGCGCCGGGGAAGACCATCGTGGCGGCTCATCCCGACGGCGTACGCTCCGGCGCCTACACCGGGGTGGTCAACGAGGCCATCCTGATCGACGCCGGTCTGTACAGAAATGCCGCACGCCTGGACGTCACGCTCGAAAGGTCCCGCAGGAAGTAGACCGACCCGCGTGCTCCCGCCGTCCGGCCCGACCGGACGGCGGGAGATCTACTTTGTAAAGGGCGTGGCCGCTGGCTAGTCTTGCTCACCCTTGCCTCCGATCGAACGAGACGCTCCATGACCCACCCGAACGTGGCAGAACTCCGCGAAAACTCACGTCGGCGACGCGCTGACCGGCCCAAGGGGCCCGATCTGAGCCAGGTGGAGAATCTCCGCGGCCCGAACGGCATCCCGCTGCGCCACTACCGGCCGGCCGAGCAGCCACGACCGCTGGTGGTGTTCGCGCACGGCGGCGCCTTCATCTTCGGCGACCTCGACACCCATGACCGCACGTGCCGGCGCATCGCCGAGGCCTGCGACGTGGAGGTGCTGGCCGTCGACTACCGGCTCGCGCCCGAGCACCCCTGCCCGGCGGCCATCGAGGACATGGCCGCGGTGCTGCGCTGGGCGCGCCCGGCGGCGGTGGCGGGCGACAGTTCGGGTGGTTATCTGGCGACCATGGCGTGCCTGCGACTGCGCGACGGCGGCGATCCCCTGCCCGGCCTGCAGATCCTGATCTGCCCCAACACCGATCTGACGCTCGCGCAGCCCAGCGTCCTCGACAAGGGCACCGGTCACTCGCTCGACGCCGACTTCCTCGCCGGGGCCATCGCCTGCTGGACGCCGGACCCCGCCGACCGCGCACCCGCCAGCCCGCTGCTGGCACCAGATCTGCGCGGCATGCCCGACACGCTCATCGTGACCGCCGAACACGACGCGTTGCGCGACGAAGGCGACGCCTACGCCCGTCGACTGGCGCAGGCCGGCGCGCACGTGGTGCACCGCCAAGAACCTGGCCTGGAGCACGGCTTCATCCAGAACATGGACCTGACCTCTCCAGAAGCGGCCGCCGCCCACAAGCGGCTGTTCGACGACATCGCCGCCCTGATCCACAGCTGAGCCAGCCGTACTCCGAGCCCGAACGCGGCACCACCGTCGCCTCGGCGGTGGTGGCGTTGGCCCGCCCTCGGTGGTGATCGCGACCTGCTACTTGTACGGGTCGCCGTCGGGCAGCCAGGCGTGCGGCGCGTGGATTCCGTGGTCGCCGACCCCCGTCGGTGAGGGCGTCGACGGCGGCCAGGACGGCGGCGCGGACTTCGCCGCGGCGCCAGACCAGGGACCAGGTCCAGTAGGCCTCCGGTGCGGTCAGCGGGCGCAGGACCAGGTCGGGCGGTAGCCACCGGCGCCCACCTGCGGTTTCCCCGCTCGGTCGCCCTGCTGACCGCCGGGTACTCCATCGGCCGGATCCTCGGACCACTCGTCGTCACCCCCTGGTGCTGGTCGTCGCCGCGGTGGTCCTGCGGATCGGGTTCCCCCACCACACGGAGTAGGTAGGGAACATCGTCCCTGGTAGCAGGCGTACGCTGGACATTCGACAGGCGCCGCTCCCGCTCTCTTGACGCGACATGGCGCCGGTGTCTCGGCGGGTTACGGCCCCTGACGACCGAGGCGATTCAGGTGGCGCCCCCAGGGAGGGCTCAGATGATCAACAGACGAGCTTTCGGCAAGATGGTGGGCGCGGGAGCGGCCGCGGCCTTGCTCGGGAACCGCCCCGGCCTCTCCTGGGCGGCAACGCCCCACGAGCCCGCGCTGAGGAACACGTCCTTCGGTCCGCTCAAGCAGATCAACGCCGGCGTCCTGAATGTCGGCTACGCCGAAGCGGGTCCCGCCGATGGCCCCGCGGCCGTCCTGCTGCACGGCTGGCCCTATGACATTCACAGCTATGTCGACGTCGCGCCTTTGCTGGCGGCGGAGGGCTACCGGGTGATCGTCCCGTATCTGCGCGGCCATGGCACCACGCGTTTCCTCTCGGACAAGACATTCAGAAACGCCCAGCAGGCGGTGATCGCGCTCGATGTCATCGCTTTGCTGGACGCCCTCAAGATCGAGCAGGCGACCCTCGCCGGTTTCGACTGGGGATCGCGGACGGCGGACATCATCGCGGTGCTCTGGCCGCGGCGCTGCAAGGCCCTGGTCTCCGTGACCGGCTACCTGATCACCAACCGGGAGAGCAACAGGAAACCGCTGCCACCGAAGGCCGAGTGGGCGTGGTGGTATCAGTATTACTTCGCCACGGAGCGGGGCCGGCTCGGCCTCGAGGAGAACCGGCACGATTTGGCGAAGCTCATCTGGAAGTTCAACTCCCCGACGTGGGATTTCGATGATGCGACGTTCGATCGCACCGCGGCGGCCTTCGAAAATCCGGACTACGTCAGCATCGTGATCGGTAATTACCGATGGCGGCTGAGTCTGGCCGAAGGTGACCCACGATATGACCGGCTCGAAAAGCGGCTTGCCGAAGGCCCCGTCATCGCCGTACCCACGATCACCCTGGACGGTGAGTCCGATCCCTTCACGCCCGCTGGGGACGGCGCGGTTTATCGCGGCAAGTTCTCCGGCAAGTACGCGCATCGGACCCTGCGCGGAATCGGGCACAACGTGCCACAGGAAGCGCCGCAGGCCTTCGCCGCGGCCGTCGTCGACGTCAACGGTCTCTGATCGACCAGGAGGAGAGCTGGTCAGACGGCTTCCGCGGCGAGGGAGCCCCTGAGCGCCACGGCCTCGCTCAGGTAGTCGCGGGCCAGCTCGGCCCGGCCCGCCGAGCGATGCAACTCGCCGAGGAGTTCGGCCGAGGACGCCTGCCCGCTGCGGTCGCCGAGCTGCTTGAAGACCGCCCGCGAGCGTTCGAGGCCCGTGGAGGCGGGGACGAGATCGCCGCGCGCGGCCTGGAGCCCCGCCAGCCGCTGCAGAGCGTAGGCGCCGCAGTGCGGGTCGCCGAGGCTTTCGAAGATCTCCAGCGCGCGCTCGACGTGGTGGCCGCCGAGCTGGATGGACACGCAGCCCTCGCGGTGGACGTCGCCGAGCTCCTGGGCCAGGCGCAGCGCCTGCCCCAGCCAGCGCGCCGCCTGGACGGGGTCGCCGGACTTCAGCCAGACCCTGCCGATGGCCTGCCGGGTGAACGCCTCGCCGCTGAGATCGCCCGTCGAGCCGAACATCACCAGGGCACGCCGGAAATGCGACAGCGCGATGGGATGCCGGCCGCGGAACTGCGCGACGGCGCCGAGCCCGCAGATGGAGGTGGCCTCCGCCCGGGTGTCGCCGAACTCGCGGAAGGCCCGGCGAGCGCGGGCGAACATCTCCTCCGACTCGGCGTAGCGGTCCTGGTAGAGGCAGACCTGCGCGAGTCCGCGGAGCATGGCGGCCTCGCCGTAGGTGTCGCCCGCGGCCCTGGCGGCCGCCAGCGCGGTGCGGTGGGTGCGCTGCCAGGTGTCGAAGTGGCAGCGAAGGTCGAGGTAGGGGACCATCGCGGCGGCCAGTCCCCACGCCTGCTCGGCCATGCCGGCCGCCGCGGCCAGGCTCACGGCGTCCTCCAGCGCCCCGTGTTCGACCTCGAACCAGGCCACCGGGTCGGCGGTGAGCCTGTCGAGGGTGCCGCGCGGCAGCAGCCAGCGTTCCGCGGCGGCCGAGCTGAGGGTGAACACCGTCGTCGGCAGCTTGGCGGTGGCCAGCTCGGTGGTCGCGGTCCATCCGGCGACCACCCTGGCGAGCGCGGCGGGATCGGGATCCTGTTCGAGCGCGTGACATCGGACCAGATCGGGAAGCTGGTAGCGCGGCTGGCCGAGCCGGTCGGTGCCGACCAGCCGTAACAGGTCGGCGTCCATGAGGGAGTCGGTGACGTCGTCCGCGCGATGCCTGTCGAGCACGGCGTCGACCACCCAGCCGGGTATCGGCGCGCCGCTCAGCCTGCCGAGGGTGTGCAGGGCGCGGGCGGCCTCGCCCGGCAGGCCCCGGTAGCTGTGGTCGAGGCCCGTACGCACGTCGAGGTCGCCGATGCGCAGCTCGCCGATCCTGCGGTGCTCGTCCATGAGCCGGCTCTGGAACACCGCGAGCGGCCAGCCGGGCCGCGCCGCCAGCCGGGCCCCCGCGATCCGTACGGCCAGCGGCACGAACCCGCACGCCCGTACGATCGCCGCGGCCGCCTCCGGCTCCCGCGCCGTCCTGGCCTCGCCGACGATCCCGCGCAGCAGATCTTCGGCCTCGTACCTCGACAGCGGCTTCAGCTGGATCTGGAGCGCGCCGGGCAGCGCGGTGAGCTTCGTCCTGCTGGTCACGATCACCGACGGCCCGCGGCCCGGCAGCAGGGGCCGTACCTGCGAGGCGTCCATGGCGTCGTCGAGCACCACGAGCATCGGGCGGTCGGCGAGGATCGAGCGGTACAGAGCCGAGCGTTCGGCGGGGGAGTCGGGGATCGAGGCCGCGCCCATCGCCCTGAGCGCCTGTGCGAGCAGGTCGGCGGGGTCGTTGGCGGCCAGGCTGAGGAACAGCTGCCCGGCGGGGAACCGGTCCGCGAGGGCGTAGGCGTTGTGTACGGCCAGCGCGCTCTTGCCCGAGCCCGGCGGACCCGAGATCACCGCGAGGGAGAACGGGCCCGCGAGCGCCACCGACTCGTTGACGCGGCCCACGAAGTCGGGCACGTCAGGGGGAAGCTGCCTGGGGACGGGCACGACCGCCTCGCTCACCCGCACCGCGCCCGCGGCCACGACCGGCGGCGGGCCGCCGTCGAGCACCTTGGCCTGCGCCTCGCGCAGCCCCGCTCCCGGCTCCACACCCAGTTCGGTGACCAGCTGCCGCCTGATCGTGGTGTAGCAGGCCAGCGCCTCCGCTTGCCGGCCGCTCCAGTGCAGGGCGAGCATGAGCTGCCCCCACAGGTCCTCGCGGAAGGGATGTTCCGCGCACAGGGGACGTAGCAGGGCGACGGCCTCGCCGTACTCTCCCTGTTCGAGGCGGGCGGTGATCAGCTCGCGGGCGGCGGCCAGCCGTACCTCGTGAAGGAGGGCGAGCCTGCGCGTCCACAGCGGATGCTCCGGCAGGTCGGACAGCGGCGCACCGCGCCACAGCGCGAGCGCGGCGGCCAGCGAGCCGGGGTCGCGGCGAGCCACCAGGTGCTCGAACCGCAGCAGATCGAGGTCCTGGGGGGCGACGTCGATCAGGTAGCCGGCGCCCTCGGCGCGGATGCGCGCGCCGAGAGATGAGCGCAGGGAGCTGGCGTAGGTGCGCAGGTTCGCCTGCGCCGAGCGGGGCGGGCGTTCCCACAGCACCTCGGCCAGCAGGTCCGCGCTGACGAGATGGTTGGCGTCGAGAAGCAGCGTGGCCAGCAGCATGCGCGGCTTCCTGCCGGAGATGCGCAGTGGCCGCCCTCCGGCCAACGCCTCCAGCGGGCCGAACACCTGGAAGGACACCATGGCAGCCTTCTGTATGTTTTTTGTACGGATCATTCCCAATCTGGGCCCTAACAAGACACATTCGGTGCAGAAGGGGTCCAAGTGAAATTCGGAGTAGTCGCGGTCGCGGCCTTAGCCCTGTTCTTCAGCGTCGCCGCCGCCGACCCGGGCGATGAGGGCGGCGACCCGCCCAACCAGGTGACGGCGGACGTGAGCGTCATGGCCACCAACTTCCAGCTGCCCTTCCCCTGCGGGCAGTCCTGGACCGGCAACTCCAGCGGGAGCAGCGCCCACGTGTCGTGGGAGATCGATTTCAACAGGGGCAGCACGGCCGACGCCGACCTCGGCGACCCCGTGGTGGCCGCCGCGGCGGGCACGGTGGTCATCTCCGCCCACCAGGGCTCCACCAACGGCTACGGCAACCTCGTCAAGATCGACCACGGTGGCGGCTGGGCGACCTACTACGCGCACCTGAACGTCCGCTCGGTCAGCGAGGGCGACACCGTCGCCCAGGGACAGAAGATCGGCACCGTCGGCAACACCAGCAAGCCCGGCAACAACATCTCACCCCACCTCCACTACGAGGTACGGCTCGGCAGCAACTATCCGTCCAACATCCAGAAGGCCGTCTTCAACGGTACGACCTACGGCTACCCCATCCAGACGCTGACCTCCAAGAACTGCGGCAACACCACCAACCCGTACACCCCGCAGGAAGTCTGCGGCGACGGCTACAGCGTGATCGACTCGGCGGCCCTCGGCACCTCGGGCAAGGTCTACCTGCTCTACAACAGCTCCACCGGCTACAACTGCGTCACCACGCTGAAGAGCACCTCCCTGGGCACCGCCACGGCGACGACCGCCTACCTGGAGGTGCAGGGAAGCAGCAGGATCACCGATACGGGCAACTTCTCCTACTACGCGGGGCCGGTACGGGCCTCGGCGGCGGACAAATGCGTGAAGTGGGGCGGTAAGGCAGGCTCCTCCACCTACGACAGCGGCTTCGAACACTGCACCTGATCAACCGAGCTCCGGGCAGGGCCTCCACAGCGCGGTGGAGGCCCTGCCCGCCTGAGTTCATGTCGCCGGCCGAACACGCCTGGGTCCTGCACCCGGACACGATCGGTGGTGTGTACGAACGGTCGACGAGCAGCCGGCGGGATCGTCATTTTGTCGGTGCCGTCGTTCATGATGCTCGCATGACGTCGTGGAAAGAGTTCGAGCTCCAGGCTCCCGGGCTGGCGGCGGTCGCTCGGCAGGTGATGGAGCGTCACAAGCACAAGGTGCTGGCCACGCTCCGTAAAGACGGTTCGCCCCGGGTGAGTGGCACCGAGTCGCGTTTTGACGGCGGCGAGCTGTGGATGGGGTCCATGGCCGGCGCGGTCAAGGCGCTCGACCTGCGGCGGGATCCGCGCATGGCGATCCACGTCACCTCGCCCGACCCCGATGAGGCCGATCCGTCGTCATGGGCCGGCGACGTGAAGCTGGCCGGGCGGGCGGTCGAGATCACCGATCCGAAGGTGCTGGCCGAGGCGGGCCTGCCCAACACCGATTCCCACCTGTTCAGGATCGACCTGTCCGAGGTGGTGTGGACCCGGGTCGAAGGGGACGAGCTGGTCATCGACACCTGGCACGAGGGCGCGGAGGTCCGGCACATCCGCCGTCAGTAATCTACAAAGTAAAGGCGCTCGGCCGACTCAGTGAACGAAAAAGCCACCATCGACGAACAGCATCTGGCCGGTGACAAACGCGGAGGCGTCACCGGCCAGAAACACCGCGGCACCGGCGAAATCGTCCGGCACGCCGTTACGGCCGACCATGTGACGGGCCGCGAGCGCCTCGACCCGGCCGGGGATGGCCTGGGCCGGCTCGGTCAGCGGCGTCAGCACGAAGCCGGGGATGATCGTGTTGACGCATACGCCCTGGCGTGACCAGGCTTCGGCCTGCGACCGGGTGAGTCCGGCGATGCCTGCCTTGGCCGCACCATACGCACCGCTGTTGCCGAACGCGCTGACGGTCTGCTGGGAGCCCACGTTGATGATCCGTCCCCAGCCCCGTTCGGCCATGCGCGGGCCGAAGTGCTGGCCGAACAGGTAGGGGGCGGTCAGGTTGACGGCGATCGTCTGCTCGTAGTCGTCGTCGGTGAGCTCGGCCATGGGCTTGCGGATGTTGTTGGCGGCGTCGTTGACCAGGATGTCGATCCGGCCGGCGCCGGCGCAGACCCGTTCCACGGCGGCGCGGTCACCGAGGTCGGCGCTGATGCGGGAGGCCGTCACGCCGTGCTGCTCCAGCTGCTGCACGGCCTTGTCGAGCTCGGCCTCCCGGCGAGCCACGATCACGACCTCGGCGCCGGCCCGGCCGATCGCTTCGGCCATGGCGTAACCGATGCCGGAACTTCCGCCTGTCACCAGGGCCCGCCGGCCGGCAAGGGAGAACAGATCACGCAGGTAGTCGGACACGAACGGTCAAATTAGCATCCCGGGCGAGGCTGCTCACGGCGGGGCTTGCTTGGACGGGCATGTGTCCTGGCGAGCTGCGGGTAAGGCCTGGTCATCGAGGGCTAACCCAGCAGCGGGAACCTCACGTCGTCCGACGGCAGCCGTCCCGTGGCCTCCAGGACGTAGGTGGGCAGATCCAGCTGGGACGGCCGGGCCGTACCGAGCAGGCCGTCGAGCGTCTCACCCGCGAGCTCCAGCGCCTCCGGCGCGGGCGGATGATCCGTCGAGAGGTCGAGGTGGTGGATGGCGGCCTCGGTGGCCAGGGTGGCCAGGAAGTCGGGGACGGCGAGGACGTGGCCTTGCGTCGCGACGAACCCGGCGGGGTCCGTGGCCAGCGCCGCCCGCACCGCCGCGGGGGCGGTGTCCTGCCAGACCCGCACGACGCCGGAAGGCCGCGCGAAGGCGGAGGCGGATCTGCGTACCCACCAGGCGTGGCCGTCCGCGCCGTCCACGCCTGGCGTGAAGGGAGTCCAGTAGGTCACGTAGTCGACGTCGGGCGGCCCGTCCGCCGGGGTGGCGAGGGTGACGAGTGCGCGCTGGGCGTCGCAGAGCATGTGGAAGAGCAGGTCGACGGCGGCCCACCCTGCGCACCTGGTGGGCTGGAGCAGGTCGATCCCGCTCACCGCCGCCGTGAGCTCCCGGTAGGCGGCGGCGAAGGCGGTGCGGGCGCGGTCGATGTCCATGTGTCAATCTTGCGCGAGCGTTCCATGCGTGCCTTCACCCGCCGGGGCGCGCCTGCACGCGGTGCCTCAGACGGTGGTGAGCCAGGCGCGGATTTCGTCCATGAGCGGGACGGGCGCGTCGTGGTGGACCAGGTGACCGGCGGCGTCGATCAGCGAGAGTTCGGCGGCGGGGATCAGGCTCTGCAGGCGCCGGGCGATATCGGTGGGGATCCACGCGTCACAGGAGCCCCACAGGATCCTTACGGGGATACTGATGCGGCTCAATCGCTCTTCGTTCTCTTCGAGGAAGCGCTCGTCGTAGTGGGCGATCTGCCGGTAGAAGGCGGGCTGGCCTTCCTCTCCCGTCCACGGCCGCACGAGGGCGTCGAGATCGTCCTCGCGTAGGCCGCGGTGGCTCGCGCCCTGAATGTAGGCGCGCACGATGGCGGTGTGGATGTAGGCCGGTAGCCCTGCCAGGACGTCGGGATGGTCTTGCACGAAGGTGAAGAAGGGCGAGCCGCTGGGCGGGATGGCCACGACGTCGACGAGCATGAGCGAGGCGTAATCGACGCCCAGGGTCAGGTGCGTGCGCAGGGATACGGCACCGCCGAAGTCGTGGGCGATCACGTGTGGCCGGTCCAACCCCCAGTGCGTGAGCAGCGCCGCGAACGCATCGGCCTGCGCGCCGAAATCCACGGGATGCTCGGCATGCTTGGACGAACGGCCATATCCGGGCATGTCCCACAGGTAGACGGTGAAGTCGCGGCTCAAGGCCTCCGCGAACGGCTGCCACAACACCGACGAGAACGGCGTGCCATGGCAGAACACCACGGCCGGACCCGCGCCCGCGCGTCCCCAGGCAATCTGCCTTCCACGCCACTCGAATCGCTCCGTCAACTCCATGACTGGCAATGTTAGTAAGTCGCGCTCAGTCTCCCGGCGGCAGGTCTTAGGCCCATCGATCAGGCCGAACGGGCGCCGGTCACCGCGTGGCTGTCGTCCTGTCCATCAGGCAGAGCGTGGCCGGGGGATGGCCTCGTCCGGTTATGCCGTGGGGAGCGGGTTCTGGCCGAGGAAGCGGTGGCCGTTGTCGGCGGAGGCACGTACTGCGGCGAACCCGTAGTCGATCATGGCCGTCTCGTAGTCACGCACCGCCGCCACGAGCGGGCGTCCGTGTGCCGCCTTGTTCAGCGCGTCCGCCAGCGTGGCCGCGTCACGCAGCGCGGTGTTGGCGCCCACCCCGCCCGCCGGGCTCATCGCGTGGATGGCGTCACCCAGCAGGGTGACGGCAGTGGTGGGCCATGCCTCGATGGGGACGCTCGTACGCAGTACGGCGGGGAAGATGCTGGCCGGATCCCACTCCCGCGCGATGCGCTGGACGCGGGGATGCCAGCCGTCGATCAGGTCCAGCACCATCGCGCGGAGCTCGGCGCCGGTCATCCGGTGGAGTTCGTCGTCGGTGCGGGGCAGGTGCTCAGCGCGGATGCCGAAGCTGCAGGTCATGTAGTCCTGAACGGCGCGGAGCCGGACGGCGGGGGCGTGCCGGAGCGCGGCCTGGTGGAGCGGCTCTGGGAACTCCACCGGCGCCACCCCGATGAACGCGTTGCGGGGGCCGACGATCGCGGTGAAGACGTTGAACATGTCGTCGCTGAACAGCCCCTGGGTCCGGTCATTGAGCGGGATCTTGCCGTAGAGCTGGCGCAGGCCGGTGTCCACGACGCGGGCGTGGGGGAGGAGCCGGCGGCGGATGACGGAGTTCACGCCGTCGGCGGCCACGAGCACGTCGCCGGTCACGGTGCTGCCGTCGGCGAAGTGGGCGGTGACACGGCTGTTCGCGGTGGTGACGACGTCGTTTTCAGCGCGGTCGGTTTCGAAGCCGGTGCAGGTCTTGCCGAAGGTGACGATGTCTTCCAGCCCGGCCAGCAGGATCTGGCGCAGGGTCAGCCGGTCGACCGCCAGGGGCGCGGGTCCGGGCTCCGCTTCGGCCGTCCATCGCGGGACGAGCTGCTCGTCGAGGAAGACCGAGCGGGGGCCGGGTGTCCCGGCGGTGGCCAGGAACAGCTGCCACAGCCGTGGTGGCAGGGCGTGTTCGAGGGCGCGACGGCCGTCGGCGTTGATGTGGAGGCGGTAGCCCTGGTCGCGGAAGACCGGTGTCGGGTCCTGCTCGTGTACGGAGACGCTGATGCCGTCCTGGCGCAGCCGCTGGGCCAGGCACAGGCCGCCGAGACCGGCGCCGATGACGATCACATGCATGGTGGTGGATCCCTTCTGGTCGTCGGCAACTGTCGGCGCTTGACGCGGGTGAAGGCGAGCCAGGAGCGGCGATGTGGCGGTTTCCGGCACGAGGGGCGGTGCCGAAGACGGAATCCGATGTCACGTGGGCAGGATGGCGCCTGCTCGCTTGACGGTCCGGATCAGCGGTGCCGTCTCGACGTGCCGTACGGCCTTCAGTGATCCGATGCGCTCGGTCAGGTACCGGTACAGATCGCGGGAGTCCCGGCACGTGACGCCGGCGAAGAGGTTGGCGGGACCCGTCGTGGCGGCGGCCACGGTGACCTCCGGGTGCAGGGCCAGGGCCTCGCCCACGGCGGCGAGCTTGGCGGGCTTGACGGACATCCACAGCCAGGCCTCGGCGTGGAAGCCGAGGGGTTCGGGTGGGATGTCGACGTCGAAGTAGACGATCCCGGCCTGCCGCAGGTGCCCCAGGCGCCGCCGTACGGTCGACTCCGACCAGCCGGTGATCACGGCCAGGTCGGTGTGCGGGGTGCGCCCGTCCTTTGACAGGGTCTCCAGCAGCGCGTGGTCCGCTTCGTCGAGCCGGATGGATTCGTCGGGCACGACGGGGGGTGGAGGCTGGAGTTCGGCCGCCTGCTCGGTGGACAGTGCCCGCAGGCCCGCCCAGCCCGCCGGTCCACCGGCGAACCTGTGCAGCATGCGGTGCGCGGTGACGCCCACCACCTGCCGGCTGCGGGGGAGTTTCTCCAGGAGGAGCGCGTCGCGTTCGGCGGGGGTACGGGCCAGGGTGCCGCAGGCGATCTCGGTGCCGCCGGAGAGCAGGCTCACCCAGGCGGTGTCGTTGCGGCGGGCCAGGGCGGAGGCGACCGCGCTTCCGGCGTCCGGGGTGCAGCGCAGGCGGATCGCCCACGAAACGTAGTCGAGCCGGAACCCGTCGACCACCCCGACGACGCGGAGTATCCCGGCCGAACGCAGCCGCCGGTAGCGGCGGGCGATCGTGTTCTCGGAGACGCCGAGCACTTCGCCGATCTTGCTGAAGGGTGCTCGGCCGTCGATCTGGAGAGCGTGTGCCAGGCAGCGGTCCAGGCGGTCCAGCGTGACGGTTTCCATCTGGGTAAGGTATCCCTGTGCCGGTTACGGGCATGCTGACGGCCTCCCGTGGCTGTTCGGTCTGCCGCATGGGCGCGCGCGGGAGGCGTCCGGAGACGGATTTCATCGCCTGCCGGGCAGCGTGGTGGCGTCAAAGGTGAGCTGCGACGTCGAGCTTGCATTGACGCCATTATGGCGCCATAGTGATGCCATGGATCTCGCGCCGTACGTCGACAATCTGCGCCGCGAACTCGCGGTCGCCGCCGAAGCGGGTGGCGACGATGCGCGCGCGCTCGCCGAGCGCCTCACCTCGCCGCTGGAGTCGGCCACGCGGCTCGTGCTGCTGGAGGCGTTGTCCGCCGCCGCTGACGAGATTACCCGTGAGCTCGCGCCGGGATCGGTCGATGTGCGGCTGCGCGGACGCGACCCCTCCTTCGTCGTGACACCGCCGCCCATGGACCGCTCGCTGGATGAGGAGAGCGAGGGCGGTTTCGACGCGCTGCCGGGTGGGGCGGCCGGTCGGCGGTGGTCGGGTTCTGGAGTTCCAGCGGGACGAGGGGCTCCGGGAGCCCGGGGGGCTTCGGAGGCGGCCTCGGCGTCGACGGCGGTGCCGCAGGACGGTGAGGAGGGTGGCACGTCGCGGATCTCGCTGCGGGTCCCCGAGCAGCTCAAGCCGCGTATCGAGGAGGCGGCCAGCCGCGAGGGGCTCTCCGTCAACGCCTGGCTCGTCCGGGCCGTCTCCGCCGCACTCCAGCCCGAGGGCGCGGGCGGCCGTTCAGGGTGGCGCGAGGATCCGAAGGGGGGCCGACGCTACACCGGCTGGGTTCGCTAGCGCGGCAGGCGAGGGCTTTCACGTCCAGCGCCGGTGATCGCGTGCGGGGCGTTCGTCATCTGCCGCTGCCTGTCTCCCTTCCAGGCGAAGGTTGTACGGGGTTACAGACCTGTAAGTATGGCGTCGTGGAGAAGTACAGTCCCGGTGGGCGGCGGTTGCTGGAAGTGGCCACCGAGGTGTTCTACGCCGAAGGGATCCGGGCCACCGGCGTGGACGCGCTGGTGGAGCGGGCAGGGGTGTCAAAACCCACCCTGTACGCCCAGTTCGGGTCGAAGGAGAACCTGGTGGCCGCCGTACTGGAGTGGCGGCGCGCCGTACGGCAGGCGGGGCTGACCGAGTTCCTCGTCGAGAACGGCGGGTCGGCCCAGGAGCGGCTGCTGGCGGTGTTCGACTGGCTGGCGCGGGGGCACCGGAGTGAGGGGTTTCGCGGGTGCCCGTTCACCAACGCCGCGGTGGAGCTGCCCGATCCGGACCATCCGGCGCGCAAGGTGATCTCCGATTACAAGGGGTGGCTGCGGCAGCGGCTGACCGAGCTGGCCGAGCGGGCCGGACTGGCCGACCCGGAGGAATTGGGTTACGCGTTTTTGCTGCTCATCGACGGGGCCAATGCCCGCGTCGTGGTGGATGGGGATCGGTCGGCGATGCTGCGGGCCAAGGCCGCGGCCGCCCGGATGATCGGTGGAGCGCATGGCTGAAGGGTTGGTCGCGGGGCTGGAGCACGAGTTCGCGTTCCTGGTGCCGCCGAGCAAGGTCGTGGCGGGGCTGTATCCGGAGTCGGCGGAGTTCGGGGTGATGCCGCCGGTGTTCGCCACCGGATTCCTGGTCGGGCTGCTGGAGTGGGCGTGCGTACGGGCCGTCCTGCCGTACCTGGACTGGCCGCGCGAGCAGACGGTCGGCACGCGCGTCGACATCACTCATCAGGCGCCGACGCCGGCGGGGATGACGGTGACCTGCCGGGTGCGGCTGGTGTCGGTGGAAGGGCGGCTGCTGCGGTTCGAGGTGGCGGCTGAAGACGGCGTGGATGTCGTCGGTGAGGGTACGCACGAGCGGGTGATCATCGACGCCGAGCGGTTCACCGCGCGGGCCCTGGCCAAAGGCCGCCCGGCCTGAATCAGGCCGGGGAGCTGCTCTCGCGTTGAGTATGCCGGACGCGGCGAGGGTCGCGGAAGGGCGTTGGGGCGCGTCAGGCCAGTGTGCGTACAAGGTGCTCGGCGAGAGCGACGACGGGAAGGTTCGTTGTGGCCCGGGGGATCACCGGGATGATCGAGGCGTCGATGACCCAGAGGTTGTCGGCGCCGTACAGCCGCCCGGAGGTGTCGACGACGGCTCCCGCGTCCGGGTCCGTGCCGATCGCGCACGTGCCGACGGGGTGCCAGTAGTGGGCGGCGGCGGCGCGCATCGCGGCCTCGCCCGCTCGCGGGCCGTCTTGTGGGGTCGTGGAGAATTCAGCTCGCCGGTCCGCCATGAATGCCGCGGTGAACTCGTCGAGAGGCCGCCCCAGAAGCGGCGCCAGCGCAGGTGAGGCGGCCATGCGCCGGCACAGGTCGATGCCGTGCCGCAACACCGCCAGGTCGCGTCCCTCGGGGTCGGTCAGGTAGGCGTGGTCGACGACCGGTCTGGTTCCGGGGTCGGGCGAGATCAGCCGCAGGGCGCCCCGGGACTGCGGCGTGAGGCAGGCGGCGGGCAACACGCAGGTCCAGCCCGCGGATTCTCTGCCGGTCCACGGAAGGAGATGCAGGTCGTACGGCGCCCGGCCGCCGGGCGAGAGCGCCTTGCCGATCACCTGCTCGTCCGGGACCGCCGCCCGCTCGCGCTCGTAGCCGGCGAGTCGTCGCACCAACTCGTCGCTCGCGGCGAACCGCAGCTCCAAGGTGGGGTGGTCGTGCAGGTTGCGGCCGACGCCGGGCAGGTCGAGGCGGGGTTCCACGCCGAGGGCGGCCAGCTCGCCGGCCGGTCCGACGCCGCTGCGCAGCAGTACTTCGGGACTGCCGTACGCGCCGCCGCACAGGACGAAGCGGTCCGCCTCCACGGTGAGCCGCTCCTGCCCGCGCCGCACATGCGCGCGGCGGACCACCGAGCCGTGCAGTTCGAGGCGGTCGACCAGCGCGTGGTCGACCACACGAAGCCGCGCGCCGCCGCGCTCGGGGACCAAGGAGCCCTGTATCGGGTCCAGGGCGCCGTGCCCTCGGCCAAGGTAGCCCCGAACCGGGTCCAGGTAGGCGAACGCGCTGTTCCAGCGGACGCCGTCAGGGTTGTTGACCGGCGACGGGCCGCAGCCGGCGCCGGCGAACAGGTCGTCCAGGTCATCCGTGCGCGGCACGCCGGAGAGGATCATGGCGTCCATCGCCGCGGCCTGGAACGGGGTGAGCTCGTCGTCGGAGTCCCGGCGGACGCGGAGCCTGGCCGCGCCCTGCCTCATCAGCTCGGTGACCGACGTGTCGGTCCAGGACAGCCCCCATGACCGGTAGTCGGCGGCGTGGCCGACGGTCTGGGAGCAGCCGTTGTGGGATGAGCAGCCGCCGATGACGCGGGCGCGATCGAGCGGCAGGTCGCGTGCGGGGAGGGCGCCGGGGCCCCGGTATCCCCAGTCGTGCGTCTCCGGCAGCGTGGCGCTGTCGAGCAGCTCGCGGGGCCAGCGCCCGGAGGCGAACGGCCCGTAGTCCGGTCCGGCCTCCACGACCACCACGGACAGGGAGGTGGTCTCGATCAGGCGCCCGGCGACGACCGCCCCGGCGGTGCCGCCGCCGAGGATGGCGATGTCCGCGCGAACGCGCTGGTCTAAGTCGTTTCCAACGCCTACCATGGAGCGAGTTTAATCGATCGGTCGATAAAATCAACCAGCTGACGAGAGCGGGCAAGAACGTGGACGTCGCCATCCTCATCTACGAAGGTTTCACCTCCCTGGACGCCACCGGGCCGTTCGAGGTGCTGAGGCGCCTGCCCGATCCCCGGGTGTGCTTCGTCTCGGCCACGCCCGGGATGTGCGCCGCCGATCAGCCCGGTTTCGGGCTGGTGGCCGAGCCGCTGGAGAGCATGGAGCGGCCGGACATCGTGGTGGTCGCCGGCGGCAGCACCACCCAGGGCCTGCTGGCCGACGAGACGGTTCTGGCCTGGCTGCGCCGGGTGCACGAGACGAGCACGTGGACGACGTCGGTGTGCACCGGATCGCTGCTGCTCGGGGCCGCGGGCCTGCTCCGGGGCCGTCAGGCCACCTCGCACTGGTACGAGCTGGACAGCCTGCGCTGCTTCGGCGCCGAACCGGTGTCCAGGCGCGTCGTGGAGGACGGGAAGATCATGACGGCCGCGGGCGTGTCCTCCGGCATCGACATGGCGCTGCTGCTCTGCGACCGGCTGATGGGCCCGGCCTACGCCCAGGCCGTGCAGCTGGGGATCGAGTACGACCCTCAGCCCCCGCACGACGCGGGCTCGGTGGCCAAGGCCCCGGCCGAAGTGGTCCGGTTCATGCGGGACAACATGGAGCGGCACTACGGCCCCTCCTGGGATCGGCGGGCCGTTCAAGGCTCGTAAGCCCTCCACCCGGGTCCGTGCGATTCCGACGTACGTCACCTCGTTCGGCGCGCAGGCTTGCCCCTGTATAGAATTACGTTCATAATTCAATAATCGACGTGATGCCGAGGGGGCTTGACCGTGAACGATGCACAAGATGTACGAGGCGATGTGGTGACGTCATACAAGAACGCACCGACCCGCACCATCGCGGTCGGCGGAGGGACCTTCGCCTACCGCGAGCTCGGTCCCCAGGGCGGCGTCCCGGTGGTCTTTCTCCACCACCTCGCCGCGGTCCTGGACAACTGGGACCCTCGGGTCGTCGACGGCATCGCCGCCAAGCGGCGGGTCGTCACGTTCGACAACAGGGGCGTTGGCGCATCTACCGGGTCGACGCCGCGGACCATCCAGGCGATGGCCGAGGATGCCGTCACCTTCATCCGGGCGCTCAGGTTCGAGCACGTCGATCTCCATGGCTTCTCGATGGGCGGCATGATCGCCCAGGCCATCGCGCAGACCGAACCGCGACTCGTCCGCAGGCTGATCCTCACGGGCACCGGTCCCGCGGGCGGCGAGGGCATCAAGAACGTGACCCGGTTGTCTCATCTCGACACCGTCCGAGGACTGCTCACTCTTCAGGACCCGAAGCAGTTCCTCTTCTTCACCCGCACCGCCAACGGGCGTCGGGCCGGAAAGGAGTTCTTGGCCCGCCTGAAGGAGCGCACCCACGACCGGGACAAGGCGATCTCCCTCACGTCCTACTTTGCCCAGCTCAAGGCCATTCACCGCTGGGGGCTGGAGCGGCCTCACGATCTGTCCGTCATCCACCAGCCTGTGCTCGTCGCCAACGGCGACAGCGACAGGATGGTGCCGTCGAAGAACTCGGCCGACCTGGCGCGGCGAGTGCCGAACGGCGAGTTGGTGATCTACCCAGACGCGGGCCACGGCGGCATCTTCCAGTTCCACGAGCAGTTCGTGGAGACGGCTCTTGAGTTCCTCGAGCGGAAGTAGGTGCCAGGCACGGTTACCGCGGCGGCAGGCGGCCACCCTGCCGCGGATTGACCGCCCCCCCAGCGCATGAAGGTGAGGGCGTTCTCAATTCCCTGCTCAAGGACCTCATCGGCGAACTTACGGTCGGAGAGGGCACGGGACAGTTGCAACGTCCCCACCATCATGGTGAAGAGCCCGATGGCCTTGCCGCGAGCGGACTGCGGATCCTCAGGTGCCAGGCGGGCTGCGATCTCTTCCACGATGGCCCTCGCACCGTCGGTGTAGGCCTGCTTGGTCCCGTCCCCGCACCGGCCGATCTCGTCGAGCAGGGCGGCGGAGGGGCATCCGACGCCGGGGTGGTCACGGTGCTCAGGCGACAGATACTCGCGAACGAGGTCCTCGAGCCCCGGGCGGCCGGTCCGCAGTGTGCCGTATCTGGCCACCTGCGTGCTCAGTTCGTTCGCGACGACGGTGGCGACGAGGTCGTCCTTGGAGGCGAAGTGGGCGTAGAAGGCGCCGTTGGTGAGCCCGGCATCCGACATCAGCGTGGAGACGCCCGAGCCGTCTATGCCGTCCTGCTTGAACCGATGTCCGGCCTTCTCGATGATCCGTTGCCGCGTCACCTCCTTGTGCTCCTTGGCATAGCGCACCACGAGCTTCCTCCATTCGCTCCGTTTGGCCCAAGCCTATTCTATTATATGACGTACGTAATATCATTAGAGCTTGACGATCATCTTCCCGGTTGTCGAAGCCGTCCACCACGGTCTCCTGGTAGCGGAGCTTGCCCTCGCCGAGCCAGCCGCCGACCTCGCGGACGAAGTCCGGCTGCAGGTCCAGCTCCTCGGTCACCATGAACGCCAGCATCTTCGAACGCGTCACGGACGGGTTCCACAGGTTGCGCGGCCCGACCACCTTCTCGCCGTTGTACTGGGAGACCATTCCGCACAGCCCGTTCGTGGCGGCGGCGGTGGAGGTCAAGTCGCCCGAGCATCCGGCGAGCCTGGTCGCCCGCCGCGGCAAGGACGCGCTGACCGCGTTCTTCCAGCAGGAGGCCGAGCGCGGCGGCGCCGAGGACCCCGCCTTGCTGGCACGGCAGCTGACCGTCGTGTTCGACGGGTCCAGCGCGCGGGCGGTCGTGCAGGCGCAGGGGCTCGACGGCCTCGCCGTCGCGACAGCCGGTGCCCTGCTCGACGGCGCCGGCATCCATCCGTGATCACCAGCGGGGGGCCGTAAGGTCACCCGCCGCGCCATGCGGAACCATTCAGAGCTCGAAAGCCTGTCCGTCGCGCCACGAGAAATGGCACCACACCCGCTGCCCGTCCCGCCGGTCCTCAGGTGGCTCCGCCTCACCGCACCGCTCGGCCGCCTGCGGGCAGCGCGGGTGGAAGCGGCAGCCGGGCGGGACCCGCAGGGGGCTCGGGGGTTCGCCCGTGAGCCCCTGAGCCCTGGCGCCGGGGCGCCGCCGGTGGCGGGAGGGGACCGCGTCGAGCAGGACGCGGGTGTACGGATGCCCCGGCCGTGCGAAGACCTCCGCGACGGGCCCCTCCTCCACGATGGACCCCAGATACATGACGGCGACGCGATCGCACAGCCCCCGTACGGTCGCCAGGTCGTGCGAGATGAACAGCACCGTCAGCCCGAGCCGCTCGCGCAGGTCGCTCAGCAGGTTGAGCACGGAGCCCGCCACCGACGCGTCGAGCGCGGCCACGGCCTCGTCGGCGACCAGCACCTCCGGCTCGACGGCCAGGGCGCGGGCGATCGCGACGCGCTGGCGCTGACCTCCGGACAGTTCGCGCGGGAGCGCGTGCGCCTGCCGTTCCCCCAGCCCGACCATCTCCAGCAGTTCCCGCGTCCGGAGCCCGACCTGCCCGGCGGGGACGGTGCGATCCCGGCGCAGCGGCTCGGCGAGCGTCTGCGACACCGTGCGGCGCGGGTCGAGCGAGGAACCCGGATCCTGGTAGATCATCTGTATCCGGCGGCGCATGCCCGGCGGGCGCCGCGCGGGTACGGGCACGCCGTCGAGCAGTACGCGTCCGGCGGACGGGGGAGCCAGGCCGACGATGGCGCGCGCGAGCGTGGACTTGCCGCAGCCGCTCTCGCCGACCAGGCCCAGGATCTCGCCCCGGCCCAGCTCCAGGTCGATCCCGTCGACCGCGCGGACGCGCCGCTGCCGCAGCAGCCCGGTCCGTACGGGGAAGTCCACGACGAGTCTCTCCACCCGCACCAGCTCGCTCATCTGTCCTCCAAGGTGTGCACGCAGGACGACCGGTGCCTGCTGTCGAGCCCGTCGACGCCGGGGACGAGGCCCGCGCAGGCCGCGACGTGGTGGGCGCAGCGCGCCAGGAAGCGGCAGGCGGAAATGTAGTCGGCCGGGGCGGGCGGGGAGCCCGCGATCGGACGGAAGCGGCCGATGGGCCCGTCGAGCGTGGGGACGGCGTCGATGAGGGCTCGGGTGTAGGGGTGCCGGGGCCGGTCCAGGACGTCCGGCGCCGGCCCCATCTCGATGATCTGGCCGGCGTACATGACGGCGACCACGTCCGCGATCTGGCGGATCACCGCGATGTCGTGGCTGACGAAGACCATGCCGAGTCCCCGGTCGGCGCGTGCGGCGTCCAGCAGCCGCAGGATCTCCGCCTGCAGCGTCACGTCCAGTGCCGTGGTCGGCTCGTCGCACAGCAGCACCCGCGGGTCGGTGGCCAGCGCCAGGGCGATCGCGACGCGCTGGCGCATGCCGCCGCTGAGTTCGTGCGGATAGGCGCCGAACCGCAGGGCGGGGTCGGGGACGCCGACCGAGGCCAGCAGCTCCACGGCCCGTCGCCTGGCCGCGGCCCGTGAGGTGGCGGTGCGGCGGCGGACGATGTCGGCGATGAAGGCTCCGACGCGGGCCGTGGGATCGAGCGAGGCGTGCGAGTCCTGGAAGACCATCGCCAGCCCGCGCCCTGCCGCCTGCCCGGGAGGGACGGCGTGGGGTGCGGCCCCGGCCCGCGGGCTCAGGCGGATCTCGCCGCCGGTGCGTTCGACGCCCGGTGGCAGCAGTCCCATGGCGGCGCGCAGGGTGAGCGACTTGCCGCACCCCGACTCGCCGACGATGCCGAGGCACTGCCCGGCGCCGACCGCGAAGGAGACGCCGTCGAGCACGGTCGGCGCCGGGCCGTCCCGGCGGACGGCGAGCCGCAGTCCGTCCACTTCGAGCAGCGGATGCGCGCTCATCCTCGCGCCTCCCCTCGACCACGGACCCGACCACGGACCCGACCACCGAGCCGACCACCGAGCCGACCACCAACCTGACCGCCGACCCGACCGCCAAGGCGGTCGCCGAGCCGGTCGCCCAGGGCGGCGATGCTCGATCCGAGGATCACGATCGTCAGACCCGGGAACGCCGCCAGCCACCAGTGGCTGCGCAGGAACAGCTGGGCCTCCGACACCATCGCGCCGAGCTCGGGCGTACCCGCCTTGACACCGAGCCCGAAGAACGACAGGACCGCGATGCCCTGCAGCGCCATCCCCATGTCGGTGGCCAGGTAGACCAGCGACTGGCGCAGCGCGTTCGGCAGCACGTGCCTGAACAGCACCGCGGTGTGCGACAGGCCGAGCAGGTAGCCGGCCGAGACGTAGTCGTGTTCCCGCACCCGGCGCACCTCGGTGCGGATGAGCCGCGCGTACACCACCCAGCCCAGCACGCTGAACGCGACCAGCAGCGACGCGGTGCCCGGACCCAGCACGAACACGAAGGCGATCAGCAGCACGTACACGGGCAACGCCTGGAAGATGTCGGCCACCCAGCGCAGCGCGGCGTCCAGGACGCCGCCGCGGTAGCCGGCCACCGCGCCGATCAGCGTGCCGGCCAGCATCGGCAACCCCGCGGCGAACACCATCAGCAGCAGGTCGGTACGGAGCGCGAACAGCAGCCGCGACAGCACGTCCCGGCCGAGCGCGTCCGTGCCGAGCAGGTGGGCGGCGCTGGGCGGCTGGAGCTGGTCGAGCGTCAGCAGGGCCGGGTCGGCCGGAGCCAGCAGCGGCGCGAGGACGGCGGCCAGGATCGCCAGCGCCAGCAGCCCGGCGGCCGCCGAACGGGTCCAGCCGGACGCGCGCGGTCTCACCGGTACGGCGGCGTCCAGGACCGGCGGGGGAGTGGTCATCGCCATGTCGTCCTCGGATCCAGGAGGGCGACCGCCAGGTCGGCGAGCAGGTTGATCCCGATGATGGCCGCTCCGAAGATCAGCGTGAGGGCCTGGACCACCGGGAAGTCGCGCTGGCTCGCCGCGTTGACCATCTCGGCCCCCAGCCCCGGCAGGCCGAACGTCTGCTCGACGATGACCGCGCCGAACAGCAGCGCGGCGGCCTGGACGGCCAGCAGCGTGACGGCCGGCGGCAGCGCGTTGCGCAGCAGGTGACGCCGGATCAGCGGCCACCCGGACAGGCCCAGCGACCGGGCGGTCGTCACGTGGTCGGCGGCGAGCACCTGGCGCAGGCTCGCGGCGCCGCTGCGGGCCAGCAGCGGCATCGCCGCCAGGCCGATCGTCAGCGAGGGCAGGACCATCGAGCGGAGCCGGTCGCCGGTGTCCCCGCCGAAGCCGCCGACAGGCAGCCAGCCCGTCCGCAGCGCCAGCACCGAGGCCAGCATCAGGCCCACCCAGAAGGGCGGGCAGTTGAGGATGACCGTGAGCGAACGCGCGCACACGCGGGCCGCGGGCGAGCGCGGGCGCAGCGCCATCAGCAGCGCGGCGGGCACCGCCAGCACCGTGCTGACGATGAGGCCGCCGAAGAGCAGCCACACCGTCACGGCGGCGCGCTCGCCCACGATGGTGGCGATGGGGATCCCGGTACGGTTCGACCGGCCCAGGTCCCCGCCGGACAGATTCACCACATATGTCCAGAACTGCGCGAGGATCGACTGGTCGAGCCCGAGATCGTGGCGGACCCACGCCACCTGTTCGGCGCTCGCCCGCGGCCCGGCGATCACCCGCGCGGGGTCGCCGGGCATCAGCTGCTGGAGCAGGACGACGATGAGCAGCAGCGCGAGCAGCACCGGCAGCACCTGGACCAGCCTGCCCGCCACGAAGCGCAACCGTCCGGCGGGCATGCTCACGCCGCCCAGAGCAGGTCGGCCGGATAGGACAGGAAGGGGGTGACCTTGAGGCCCTTCACCTTGGGGGAGACGGCGAAGAGGCGGTCGGGGAAGGCGGTCGGGATGTAGGGCAGGTTGTCATGGATCCAGGTCTCGGCCACGCGCACCGCCTCGGCCCGTTCCTGGTCGGTCCGGGCGACCTCCAGCCGGGCGAAGGCGTCGGAGATGGTCTTCATCGGCAGGCCGGAGTACAGCCCGCCGGTGGCCACGATGAGGCCGAAGATGTCGCCGACGGTCGGTGAGACGCTGCCGACCTCGCCCAGCGACAGGTCGTAGGTGCCCTTCGCCTGCCGGTCGACGAGTACCTGCACCTCCAGCTTCTGCAGGTCGACCTCGATGCCGGCGGCCCGCAGCAGCGCGGCGGCGGTCTCGCCCGCGCGGGTGGAGAACGGTGTCGTGGCGTCCACCACCAGCTCCACCTTCGTCCCCGGCCGGTAGGAGGACTGGGCCAGCTCCTGCTTGGCCTTCTGCACGTCGCTCTCGTACACGCACCCGCACCCGGCCGAGCCCTGGACCCGCGGCGGCAGCCCGCCCGTGGCCGGTACGGCCAGACCGCCGAACACCGCCTGGATGTAGCGGGCGCGGTCGATCGCCAGGCTGACCGCGCGCCGGAAATGCAGGTCGTTGCCCGGTTGCCGGGCGGCGTTGACGAAGATGCCGTGGATGGTCGCCGACGGATGGACGATCACCTGCTCGCCGCGCGGAATCTGGCTGGCCAGGTCGAGCGGCACCGCCTCGATGGCGTCGGCCTGGCGGCTCTGGTAGCGCAGCAACTGCTGGTTGGGGTCGGCGACGACGTCGTAGGTGAGGCGGTTCAGGTAGGGGCGCGCGGGGTCGTGGTAGCGCGGGTTGCGTTCCAGTACGAGCTGCTGGCCCGGCCGGTAGGAGGCCACGACGAAGGGGCCGGCGCCGATCGGCTTGGTGAAGAAGTCCTTCCGGCTCATCCCGCCGAAGTCCTTCGGCACGATGACCGAGGAGCCGTTGCTCAGCCAGGTGAGCGTGAACGTGCTCGCCTTGCTCATCTTGATGACCAGGGTCCGCGGGTCGGGTGTGGCGGTGCCGGTGATGGCGGCGTACAGCGTGCCGAGGGACAGTCCCTTGCGCCAGAGCTCGACGGAGAAGGCGGCGTCCTGCGAGGTCAGTGGCCGGCCGTCGCTGAAGGTCAGCCCGGGACGCAGCGTGAAGGTGATGGTCTTGGCCTTGGCGTCGAGCTTCCAGCTCTGCGCCAGGCCGGGTTCGATCGACGTGCCGTCGGGCGCGTAGCGCACCAGGCCCTCCATCACCTGCGGCAGGGTCTGGAACGTGGCGAGCTGGATGGCCTTGTCGGGGTCCCAGCCGTCGATGTCGGACGCGCGCAGGATCGTCAGGCTCCCGCCGCGTTTCGGCGTCCCGCCGTCACGGGGCGCTGCGTTCCCGGCGGGCGCGCCGCAGCCTGTGGCCAGCAGGGCCATCACCAGCAGGACGCGTCCCGCTGCCTTCCCTCGCATCATGGGCAATCACCATTTCGAACGATCGATAGATTAAGTGGGGGTGGCGCGGTACTCCCGAGCTCAGGTGGCCGGTGCTCAGCGCAGGCTGGCCATCACGTGTTTGACGTGCGTGTAGTCCTCGAGCGCGTAGGCCGACAGGTCCTTGCCGTGGCCCGACTGCCCGTAGCCGCCGTGCGGCATCTCCGAGGCGAGCGGGACGTGGTCGTTGATCCAGACGCAGCCGAAGCGCAGCGCCCTGGACATGCGCAGGGCCCGCCCGATGTCCCGCGTCCAGACCGAGGCGGCCAGGCCGTACGGCGTGCCGTTGGCCAGCCTGATCGCCTCGTCCTCGTCGCCGAAGCGCTGGACGGTGATGACCGGCCCGAAGATCTCCCGCTGGATCAGTTCGTCGTCCTGCCGCAGCCCGGCGACGACGGTGGGCTCGAAGAAGAAGCCCGGCCGGTCGGCGGCCCGGCCCCCGGTGACGACCTCCGCGTGGCCGGGCCGGCGCTCCAGGAAGCCCGCCACCCGCTCCCGCTGGCGCAGGGAGTTGAGCGGGCCGAGCGTCGTGTCCGGCGCGCTCATGTCGCCCATCACCAGCTCCTTGGCCTTGGCGGCCAGCCCGGCGACGAGGTCGTCATACAGACCGGGCGCGGCCAGCACCCGGGTGGCCGCGGTGCAGTCCTGCCCCGCGTTGTAGAAGCCGGCGCCGGAGATGATCTCCAGAGCCGCCTCCAGGTCGGCGTCGTCGAACACCACGACCGGCGCCTTGCCGCCGAGCTCCAGATGGGTGCGCTTGAGCGTACGGGCGGCGTGCTCGGCGACCCACCGGCCGGTCTCGACGGACCCCGTGAGCGAGACGAGGTCGACGTCCGGGTGCTCGACCAGGGCCGCGCCCGGCTCGTTGCCGCCGACGACGACGTTGAGCACGCCGGGTGGGAAGATGTCCGCGGCGATCTCGGCGAGCCTGACGGTGGTCACCGGTGTCGTCGGGGCGGGCTTGAGCACGGTCGTGCACCCGGCGGCCAGCGCGGGGCCGATCTTCCACACCGCCATCATCATCGGGTAGTTCCACGGGGTGATCTGGCCGACCACGCCCACGGGCTCCCGGCGGATCATCGAGGTGTAGCCGGCCACGTACTCGCCGGCCGCCTTGCCCTCCAGGCAGCGGGCGGCGCCGGCGAAGAAGCGCAGGTTGTCGGCCATCGTGCCGATCTCATCGCTCTTGACCACGTGCAGGGGCTTTCCGGCGTTCGCCGACTCCAGTTCGGCCAGTTCGGCGCCGTGCTCCTCGATCGCGTCGGCCAGTTTGAGCAGCGCGAGCGCGCGTTCGCCCGGGGTCGTGGCGGCCCAGCCGGGAAAGGCCGCCCCGGCCGCGGCCACCGCCCGGTCGACGTCCGCGGGCCCCGATCGCGGGGCGTGCGCGATCGTCCGGCCCGTCGCCGGGTCGAGCACGGGTGCCCACTCGCCGTCGAGCGGATCGGCGAACGCGCCGTCGATGAAATTACCGATCTCAATCATGTCGATCTCCCAGCGTCATGGCGCGGCGGCGCAGCTCCACTTTGTCGATCTTGCCGATGGGCAGCTTCGGCAGCTCCGCCGCCAGCCGGAACACCTTCGGCACCTTGTAGTTGGCCAGCCGAGCGCGGGCGTACTCGCGCAGCTCACCCGCCGTGACCGGCCCGCTCGGCACGACGAAGGCGTGCCCGACCTCGCCCCAGCGCTCGTCGGGCACGCCGACCACGGCGGCCAGCGCGACGGCCGGATGCTCCTCGATCGCGGCTTCGAGCTCGCGGGGGTAGACGTTGTAGCCGCCCGACTTGAACATCTCCTTCAGCCGTCCGACGAGGCGAATGTGGCCGCCCGCCTCCTGCACCGCGAGGTCGCCGGTGTGGAGCCAGCCGTCGCCGTCGATCGCCGCCCGGGTGGCCTGCGGCGCCCGCCAGTAGCCCCGGGTGATGAAGTCGCCCCGGATGAGCAGCTCGCCGGCGCTGGACGTGACGCCGTCAGGGCGGCGCAGCGTGACCTCGTAGTGCGGATCCACCCGGCCCACGCTCCAGGCCAGCACCTCCAGCGGGTCCTCTGGGTCGGTGTAGGTCACCGAACCGGTCGACTCGGTGAGGCTGTAGCTGGTGGCCAGCCGCGCGCCCGTCCTGGACAGCGTCTCCAGCAGGCTCTGCGGCGCGGCGGCCCCGCCCCACAGGATGTACTCCAGCGAGCCGAGGTCGCACTGGGACCACTCCGCCGTTCTCACCATGGCCAGCAACTGCGTCGGAACGCAGTACAGGTGCGTCAGGCGCTCGCGCTCCACCATGCGCAGCGCGCCGGCCGGGTCGAAGCGCCGCATGTACACGACCGTGCCGCCGGCGGTGAGGACCGAGGTGCTGATGTCGCCGAGCCCGCCGATGTGGTTGAGCGGCAGGTCGCACAGCTTG
Source organism: Nonomuraea sp. NPDC049269 (assembly GCF_043197155.1). NCBI lineage: Bacteria > Bacillati > Actinomycetota > Actinomycetes > Streptosporangiales > Streptosporangiaceae > Nonomuraea > Nonomuraea sp. NPDC049269. The sequence goes on along the minus strand of NZ_JBICSO010000001.1, from coordinate 360,682 downwards.
CGGGGCGCCTGGCCGTACCACCGTCCCGCCTGCACCGCGCCGCAGTGGGCCAGCCCCCAGTGCGGGACGAGCGCGCCCTTGGGCCTGCCGGTGCTGCCGGAGGTGTAGATCATCGCCGCCGGATCCAGCGGCCGGACCCGCTCGCGGGCGCCGGCCAGCAGGTCGCCGGGCACGTCCGCGCCGGCGTCGAGGAACTCCTGGTAGGAGACCGACAGCCCGTCCACCGCGCGGTCATGGGTCACCACGCGGGCCGGCCCCAGCGACCGCAGCGCGCTCAGCGTGGCATCCTCGGCGTCGAGCATGCCGAACAGCAGGGCCGGCTCACTGTCGGCGACCACGTGGGACAGCTCGGCGATCGTGTACTTGGGGTTCAGGCCCACCCAGACGCCGCCGATGCTCGCCGTCGCCAGGAAGACCACGAAGCATTCCGGCTGCGGGTGGCCGAGCAGCGCCACCCGGTCGCCGTGCCGCACGCCGGCGGCCAGCAGCGCGGCCGCGCAACGGTCGACGTCCTCACGCAGCCGCTGGTACGTCCAGCGGCCGTGCTCGCCGACCAGCGCCTCGCGGGCCGGGCGGTGCGTGGCCCAATGGCCGACGTAGTCGGTGATGCGGGCCAACCGCGGAACGCTCATACCGGCACCGCCTCCTGGCGGGCCGACAGCAGCCGTCTGGCGTTGTCGTGCAGCAGCGCGTCCAGCGTCTCGGCCCGCAGGCCGAGGCCATGCCACTCCTCCAGGGCCCGCAGGTGCGGGAACACCGGCCAGTCCGTGGCGAACAGCACCTGGCCGCGCAGGACCCGGTCCATGAAGCGCAGCATCATCTCCCAGCCCGATCCCGGCACGCCGAGATACTTGGGGGCCAGGCCGCCGAAGTCGACGAGCACGTTCGGGTGCCGCCGCGCCACGGCCACGATCTCCGGCACCCAGGGCCAGGCGCCATGGCAGGCGATGAGCGTCGCCTCGGGGAAGTCGCAGGCGACCTGGTCCAGGCGGACGGGCCGTTCGGACTCGATCGGGTGCCGGCGCGAGTAGTTGACGCCCGTGTGGATGCCGATCGCCAGCCCCAGCTCGGTGGCCTTGGCGTACACCGGGTACAGCTGCCGGTCGTCGATCGCGTGGCCGAAGAACGACGGCTGCACGTTGATCCCCGCCAGCCCCAGCGCGGCCACCCGCTCGACCTGGCGTACGGCGCGCATGATCGACAGGGGCTCCAGCGTGACCGTCCCGAACCCGGAGAACCGGTCGGGCCGCAGCCGCACCTGCTCGGCCACCTCCTCATTCAGCGCGTCGGCGTAGTCGCCGTGCTCGTACTCCGCGTGCAGCACGGCGTGCCCGACCCCGGCCTCGTCCATCTCGGCCAGTAACTCGCCCATGCCCTTGTGCCAGCCGTCGCCGATGTCGAGGACCGCCTCGTACTGGGTGTAGACGTCGCCGCCGGCCGCGAGCGGCGGGCGTGCGGCGCTGGGCACCCGTACGCGGAAGTCGATGATCGTCGAGGAGAGCGGGGCGGTCAGATCCATGAGGTGTTCCTCCCGGCGGATTCGATGGTCATGGGCATGCTGGGCCTGCGGTGACGCCACGGGTGGGCGCGTTCGAGCTGGCCGGCCAGGGCCAGGACCGTGCCGTCACACCATCTGCCGCCGATGAGCTGGACGCCGAGCGGCAGGCCGCCGGGCTGTTCCACGAGCGGGATGGAGATGGCGGGCAGGCCCAGCATGTTCGCCAGGGCCGTCAGCGAGGCGGTCTCCTCCGCGCGCCGCAGCGGCAGCCACGGGTCGGCGTCCTGCCCCTGCCACAGCGCCCCCTCACTCGGCGCCAGAACCGGGTTGGTCGGGGTGAGCAGCACGTCGACGGCCTCCCACGCCCGGTACATCTCCGCCGAGCGCCACTGCAACTCCAGCATGGTCCGCACGTACGTCAGCGAGTCGGTCTCACGGGCGGCCTGGCGAAGGGTCCGGTTGAGCGGCTCGGCCGCCGACTCGTCCACGACCGCGCAGTCGGCCGAACCGGTGGCGTAAAGGATCTCGAAACGGGGCTGGAACCAGTCGGGGTCGAGTCCCGGAATCGACTGCTCGACCACCTCGTGCCCGAGGTCGGCGAGCAGGTCGGCGGCCCGGCGGGCCAGGGCGACGGCCGCGGGGTGCACCTCGGCGGGGAAGGCGGGCTGCAGGTTGAGCCCGACGCGCAGCCGCCGCGGATCACGCTGGGCCTGCCGCCGGTAGGGCTCGTCGGCCGGGGGAGCGCTGTACCAGGTGGACTGCGGGGCCGCCGCCAAGACGTCCAGGATGGCCGCGGTGTCCAGCACGGTACGGGTGAGCACGCCCTCGGTCGCGAAGCCCTCCATGTAGTGCGCGTCGGACGGGACGCGTCCGCGGCTCGGCTTCAGCCCGACCAGCCCGCAGAAGCTGGCGGGCTCGCGGATGGAGCCCGCCCCGTCGGATCCGTGCGCGACGGGCAGCAGGCCGGCCGCAACGGCCGCGGCGGCGCCGCCGCTGGAACCGCCCGGGCTGCGGTTCAGATCCCAGGGGCTGCGGGTGACGCCGTGGCGCAGCGACTCGGTGACCGACACGGTGCCGAACTCCGGCGACGTCGTCGCGCCCACGAACACGAAACCCGCCTCCCGCAGCGCCTTGACCGCCGGCGCGTCGGCGTCCATCACGCGGTGCTCGACGGCGTTCGAGGCGCTGCACAGGGGCCGGCCGCGGACCGGGTGCAGATCCTTGATCGCGATGGGCACGCCCAGGAACGGCGGCAGCGGCCCGCCGGCCGCCACCCGCGCGTCGGCCGCGTCGGCCACCTGGCGGGCCTGGTCATGCTCGACGTGGCAGAACGCGTTCAGCGCGGGATCGAGCGCGTCGATGCGCGCCAGGTAGCCTTCCAGGACCTCGCGCGCGCCGGCCTCGCCGGAGGCGATCCGCCCGGCCAGTTCGGTGGCGCTCGGCCACCCTTCCGGCCCGGTGCCGACCGGCTCCGGGAGGCTTGTGGTGTCTGTCATCGTCTCTCCTAAGCAGTCGAACGATCGCTCAAATAAGCGCCTACGTCAAGGCATGCCGCGTCAGAGGGTGGCCTCGACCTCGCCCAGCGCATCGCCGAGGACATCGAGGAACAGCTCGCAGTCCGCGCCGGTCAGCACCAGGGGAGGCTTGATCTTGAGAACGTTGTCAGCCGGCCCGTCCGTCGACAGCAGCACCCCGCGCGCCTTCACCGCCTCCTTGACCGCGCCCGCCTGCGCGGTGGCCGGCAGCAGCCCGTCCAGGCTCAGCTCCACGCCGAGGAAGAGCCCCTCGCCCCGGACGTCCCCGATCAGCGGATGGCGGCCGCTCAGCCGCCGCAGCCCGCGCAGGAGCTGCTCGCCGCGCCGGCGCGCGTGGGCCTGCAGACCCTCATCGCGTACGACGTCGAGCACGGCCAGCCCGATCTCGGCCGACACCGGGTTGCCGCCGAAGGTGTTGAAGTACTCCATCCCCGTCTCGAACGACCGCGCGATCTCCGGTGTCGTCACCACGGCGGCCAGCGGATGCCCGTTGCCCAGCGGCTTGCCCAGCGTGACGATGTCGGGCACGACTCCCTGCGGCTCGAACCCCCAGAAACTCCGCCCCACCCGCCCCAGGCCCACCTGCACCTCGTCGGCCACGCACACCCCGCCCGCCCGCCGTACGTGCTCGAACGCCTCGCGCAGGTAGCCGTCGGGGTAGACGATCTGACCGCCGCAGCTCTGCAGCGACTCGGCGAAGAACGCGGCGGGCCGCCGCCCGGCCGCCGCGAGCCCGGCCAGCCGGTCGGCGACCGAGCCGGCGTAACGCCGGCCCAGATCGTCGTCGCGGCCCGCCCGCAGCCGGCCACGGTAGGGGTCGGGCAGTTCGCAGACATGAGTGGTGTCCGGCCGGCCGCGCCCGCCGCGCCGGTCGAACTTGTACGGGCTCAAGGCGATCTGCGAGGACAGGTGACCGTGGTAGGCGTGGTCGAGGACCAGCACGTCCGCGGCGCCGGTATGAGCCGCCGCCAGCCTCAGCGCGAGGTCGTTGGCCTCGGAGCCGGAGTTGACGAAGAAGCAGACCCGCAACGGGTCCGGCAGCAGTTCGACCAGGCGGCGGGCGTACTCCACGACGGACTCGTGCAGATACCGGGTGTTGGTGTTGAGCCGGGCCGCCTGCCGGTGGCCCGCGGCCACCACCCGCGGGTGGCAGTGGCCCACATGGCAGACGTTGTTCACCAGGTCCAGCCACGGCCGGCCGGAGGCGTCGAAGAGGTAGGCGCCCTCACCCCGGACCAGGTGCAGCGGCTCGCGATAGGACAGGCTCATCGCCCGGCTGAGATTCGTCCGCCGGCGCGATGCGATGCCGTCCGCCTCCCGCCGTGGCCGCGCCGCGCCCCCTCGTCCGAGGACCAGGCCGGGGTCGGTGCTGATGCCCCTCCACAGGTCCGCCTCGTCGGCGGGCGCGGTGTCCGGGAAGTCGGCTCCCATGCCGAGCAGGTGGGTCAGCAACTGCAGGCGCGCTCGCGTGGCGCCGGCCGTTCCCAGCGGGTCGTCGGGTGCCAGCTCGTCGCCCGGGGTGAGGTGGGTGATCGAGCTCGCGTCCAGGTGCCGGTAGAGGGTCCAGAACGGCACGCCGCCGTCGGTGCGGTGCTCCAGCACGACGGAGCCGGACGGGTGGGTCTTCACGGTGTGCACGACCGACGGGAGAGGGCACCGCACCGTGACGCCCTCGCCGGTGACCAGGTCGCACCCCAGGTGGATCTCCGGCCGCCGTCCGGGTGGCTGCGCGGTCTCCTCGCCGTAGCGGGCCGGCGGGGCGTCCAGCACGGGCGCCGCCGGGACGGGCCGGGCTGAGACAGTCTCGTCCGGCGGGGCCGCGCCAGGCAACAGGGGCACGGGCCGGGCCGCGCCGGACTCGAAGTGCTGGCGTACGGCCCGGGCCAGCGGGTTGGGCGCGAAGCCGACCGCGTCGCGCAGCCGGAAGTGGGCGAGGTCCGGGCTCGTCCCGGCCAGCCGCCGCAGCACCCGCGTCACACCACGCCGGCTGACCAGCAGGTAGTCGTTGGCGGGGTCGTTGGCGTGCTGGTAGGCCGACAGGCACACGCTCATCGCCAGCCGGGTACGCATGAGGTCGTACAGGACCTCGAGCTCGGCCGGTCGCAGCGGCGACACCTCGTCGTACCCGCTCACCACAGGCAGCACCGCCCGCAGCGGATCGGCGTGCCCCTGCATCGCGTACGCCCCGGCCACCGCCAGGCCGCACACGCGCGGGTTCCACGCCACGTCGCCGAAGTCGATCAGAGCGGCCACCTCGCCGCCGTCGTCCACCAGGATGTTGAGCTCGTTGGCGTCGTTGTGGATCACCTGGTGGGGCAGCGCCGCGACGCGCGGGGCGACGTGGTCGCGGTAGCGGTCGAAGACCTCGGTCACCAGCGGCCGGAGCTCGCCGTCGAGCAGCGGCGCGAGGTCCGCGACGGCGGGGGCGCCGGTCAGGTTCCACACGAGTTCGCGCCGCATGCCGGGGTGGGTGAAGTCGCGCAGCGCGTGATCGACGGCCGCCACGTGCCGGCCCAGGCCGCGCAGGCGCCGCGCCGTCGGCTCGACCTCGGCCCAGGGGCGGCCCGCCATCCAGGTGAGCACCCTGGCCGTGCGCGTGCCGTCGGCCCACGCGGCGGCGGCGGACCGGCGTCCGTCCAGGGCCGGCACCACGCGCGGGGCCGGGGGCCGCTCGCCGCCGCCTACGGCGCCCGGCTCACGCCGCGAGCCGGGCGAGGGCGACCCGGCCCGGCCGGCCAGGTGCAGCAGCACTGCGTCCTGCAGGTCGAGCTCGGCGGGGTCGGTGCCCGGGGCGTGGAGCTTGAGGACGTAGCGGTCGCCGTCCGCCGTGCTCAACCGGAAGTTGCGGTCCTTCTCCCCCGGCAGCGGCTCCAGCCGGCCCGCCAGGCCGAACAGGTCCCGCGCGAGCGTGGCCGCACGCTTCAGCTCGTCCGCCGAGCTCGGCGACGACGCGGCCCGCCGCTCGTCATCATGGCCCGTACGCCTCACGCCGGTCTCCCCTCAAGGCCCGTTATGTTGTCGAACGATCGCTCAAATTCGTGGTGATGTCAAGACCCCGCCCGGCCCACCGGGAGGTCACACTCCCGTGGGCTTGCGGCGCGGCTCGATCGACAGCTCGACCCGCTGGAGCAGCAGCTCGGAGTCGGGGATGCGCAGGTCACCCACCTGGAGCGGGCGCCCGTCGCGGCTGGCGCCCATGAGCGAGAGCCCCATGTCGGCGAACCGCTCGCACAGCCGCGCGATGTCCAGCTCGCCGTTGGGGCGGTACCAGTGCGCGATCCCGGTCGCCATCTGCAACAGGGCCAGCCGGGCGACGTTGCCGCGATCGGTGAAGACGCCGGCACGCACTCCGGCCTCCAGCGTGTCCGCCCACACCTTCTCGTAGGCGTCGCGCAGCCGCAGGATGTCGCGCCGGGCCTGCCCGGTCAGCGCCTGGAACTCGTGGTCGGCGACCTTGGCGGCGCGCGGGTTGCGCGCGTGGAAGGCGGCGTGCACGGCGATGAGCGCGGCCAGGCGCTCGGCGGGGTCGTCGATGTCGCGGACCGTCTCCTCGCTGCTGGCCGCGAGCACCTCCATGACGCGGCGGGTGACCGCCTCCAGCAGCTCGTCCTTGGAGGAGGCGTAGTAGTACATCGCCGAGACGGCGACCCCCGCGGCCTCGGAGATGTCCCGGATGCCGGTGCCGTGGAAGCCTCGCTCGGAGAAGAGCCAGCAGGCGGTGCGCAGCAGCCGCAGCTCCGTGCGGGCCGACTGCGCCCGCCGCGAGGACGTCGCCTTCATCCGGCCGCCCTTGGTGTGCCGGCTGCCGCCCGTCTGGTTGGTGGTGGCCATGGCGCCGACTATCCCATAGCCAGGACGGTCGCGGGGTTGGTGACCGTCACCGTGATGATCTCGCTCTGGCTCATCCCCATGCGGCGCATCAGGGGGAGGGCGCTGTCGAGGATGTGGGTGTATCCGGGGCCGCCGTAACGGCGCAGGTAGACCTTCTGGCAGATGTCCTGCGCGATCAGCAGGCGCTCGCCGTGGCCGGCCTCGATCACCCGCTGGAGCCATTCGACGCGGGTGCGGTCGTTGGGGCGGCGCGCGTCGGGGTTGAAGGCGTAGTAGCTGGACTCCTGGCCGAACAGGTCGAGCTCCAGGTAGCAGCCCGTGCCCGCGAGCTCCAGCAGGTCGTCCGCCGTCCACAGCGTACGGTCGAGGTGGGACATGATCACGCGGTCCGGGTCGCCGCCCGCCTCCAGGACCACGCGCATGGCCCGCAGCGGCGCCTCGCGATGCCGGCCGGGATGGATCTGCAGCGGCGCCCCGGTCGCCACCTGCGCGCGGCAGGCGGCGCGCAGCACCTTCTCCTCGGTGGGGTGCACCGGCCAGCTCAGGCCGATCTCGCCGATGAGCCCGGCGCGGACGCCGGTGTCACCCACGCCGTCCCGCACGTCGGCGACGATCTCCGCGCCGATGGCCTCCACGGAGGCGTCGGCCAGCCCGGCCGGATGGTAGTCGCGGCAGTAGTAGCCGCTGCCCATCACGATGTGCACGCCGCTGGCGCGTGAGACACGGGCGAGCCCGAGGGGGTCGCGGCCCAGTCCCACCGGCGTGGAGTCGACCACCGCGCCGCCTCCGGCCGTGCGGTAGTGGATCAGCTCCTCGGCCGCGTCCTGCTCGGACAGCAGGCGCAGGTTGTCGAGGTTCAGGACCGTGCGCCGGATCCAGTCGTAGTTGTCCAGCCGTACGGGCTCGGCGACCCGGGCGCGTACGGACGCGGGCAGCTCCCGGGCGATCGTCGCCCGTGGCGCGCCGTCGTCACCGGCCACCGGCCACGGGCCCCAGGGCTGAATGATCGCCGACATGTCGCACAGGACGTGTTCGTGCGGCTGCGTGTGGCCGAGTGCTGCGGGTTCGACATCACCGAGCACGGTACGCACACGCCGAGCCGGTCCTGCCGGAAGCTCCGCCATGCGCGTTAGTCTATCGATCGTTTGTACAAATAATCAATGCGCCGGGATCCCTGGGGAGGTCGCGGGAGACCTGCGGCACCGGGCGTTCAGGACGGCGGGTCCTCGGTGGCCGGCATCGTGAAGAACCTCAGGAACACCGGCCGCGCGCCGGGCGACGCGTCTTCGGGCGCACGGCGGAATCTGGACAGCAGTTCCATGTACGCGTCGAAGAGCTCGTCGAGCTCCTCCCGGGTCAGGTGAGTGAGCCCGCGCGACGCCTTCGCCCACTCGCCGTAGCGCCGATGGTCTCTGAAGAAACGCCGGGCGAGTTCCAGCTCCTCGTCGACCTTGAACTCGGTGATCTCGTCGAGGAGCTTCTGCGACTCCTCGTCCAGCTCACCCGCCGAGGGCCACCTCAGGTCGCGGCTGATCTGCCGCCACCAGCGCTCCCTTCCGTTCGACCGCTCGGGGATGTCCTCGATGAACCCGTTGTGCTCAAGCTGGCGCAGGTGGTAGCTGAGCGTCCCGGTGTTCTCGCCGAGTGCCCGGCTGAGCGTGGTGGACGTGGCCGGGCCGTGGATGCCGAGATGCCGCAGGATCCGCTGGCGCAGCGGATGGCCGAGCGCCTTGAGCGCACCTGGATCACTGAGCTGCCGGACCGCCGGTCTGTTCGCCACGCTGCGAGCTTACAACCCCTCACCGGATTGCAGAACTTTCGCTGCAGCATTTCTTCTGCAATACTCCGTCGCGGTGCTCCCGATGCCACCACAAAGGGACATTTGGGACACGCGACATGGGGAGTGAACACGGATGACATCAGTGGCCGCAGACGAGCACGCATCGAGACGGCGCTCACTCGCCGCCGGGCTCATGGCCCTGTGCGTGCTCGTGCTGATCGCCATCGGCGCGATCACGGACACCACCCCCACCGCGGTGAACCCGGCCGGCGCCCCCGCCCGGGAGTTCAGCGCGCGGCGGGCCTTCTCCCAGGTCGAGCGCTTCGCCGTCGAACCCCACCCCGTCGGCACGGCCGAGCACACCCGGGTGCGTGACTACCTGGTCGGCGAGCTGCGACGGCTGGGCCTGCGGCCCGAGGTGCACGAGGCGGTGGGCGTCTCCCCGATGGACGAGCGGGGCGACCCCGTCACCGCCGGCCGCGTCTTCAACATCGTCACCGTGATACCCGGGACCGCTCCCACCGGCCGGGTCTTCGTCACCGCGCACTACGACTCGGTCCCCGAGGGGCCGGGCGCCAATGACGACGGTGCCGGTACGGCGAGCGCGATCGAGACGGCCAGGGCGCTGGTCGCGGACGGCACCCGGTTGCGCAACGACGTCGTGTTCCTCATCACCGACGCCGAGGAGGCCGGGCTCCTGGGTTCGGAGGCGTTCGTCGCCGGGCACCCGCTCGCGAAGGGGCGGAGCGTGGTGCTCAACAACGAGGCGCGCGGGGCCAAGGGGCCGGTGCTGATGTTCCGGAGCACGCCGTCGAACTCCGGCCTGATCTCCATGTTCGGATCGGCGGCGCCCATGCCCGTGGCCGACTCCGTCTACGCCGAGCTCATGAAACTGCTCAACAACGACACCGACTTCACCGCCTTCGCACCCGGCGGGATGGCCGTGCTCGACTCCGCCTACGCCAACGCGGGCACCGTGTACCACAGCGTTCTCGACGACCCCGCGCACGTCGACCTGGCGGCGCTGCAGCAGATGGGCGACAACACGCTGGCGCTCGTGCGCGCGTTCGGCGCCACCGACCTGGCGCGGCTGACCACCGGCAACGACCTGGTCTACTTCAACCTCCCGCCCGGCCTGCTGGTCCGCTATCCGAGCTGGGCGGCGTCCCTGCTGGGCGCCGTCGCCCTGCTGGCCGCGCTGGCGCTGATCTTCCTGGCCCGCCGCCGGGGCATGGTCACGTTGCGGCGCACGCTCCTCGGCACCGCGCTCGCCCTGATCCCGATCGGAGCCGGGGTGGGCGCCGGTGTCTTCTTCTGGGACCTGCTCAAGATGATCCGGCCCGAACTCAGCGGAACCGCCACCACGACGCCGTATCAGCCGGAGCCGTTCTGGCTCGCCGTAGTGATGCTCGCGGGCACCATCCTGCTCGCCTGGTACGCGCTGCTGCGCCGTCGCGTCGGCACCGCCGAACTGGCGCTGGGCATGCTGACCTGGGCGGCCCTGATCGGTCTCGGACTCGGCATCGTCGCGCCCGGAGCCTCGCACCTCGCCGCCTGGCCCGCCCTGGGGGCGGCACTCGGCGGGCTGGCCGCACTCGGCTGCCCGCCGCGGTGGCGCGTCCTCGTCCTCGCCGCCGGTCTGGTGCCGGGCGCCCTGATCCTGCTGCCCAGCGCGTGGAACACCCTGCCGACGGGCCTGCAGTACGCGGGCTACGCCCCCATGCCCCTGGTGATCCTGTTCGGCGGCCTCCTGCTGCCGCTGATCGAGAATGTGTGGCCGCGCCGGCGTTCCCCGCTGATCCCGCTGACCGCGCTGGCCGTCTCGATCACCCTGGTGGCGGCGGGCCTGCTGGCCGAGCCCATCGACAAGGAGCACCCGCGCCGGACCAGCCTGGCCTACGGCCTCGACGCCGACACCGGCGAGGCCGTCTGGCTGACCTCGAAGTCGCCCGACCAGTGGGCCCGCCGCTATGGCGGTGCCGCCGGCCATCCGGCGGCGCAGCTGTGGGGCGGGTCCAAGCTCCTCAGCCCGGCGAAGGCCGCCGCGCTGGCGGCGCCCTCGCTGCGGGTGCTCGCCGACACGACCCGGCAGGGCGTGCGAACCCTGCGCGTACGGATCCGCTCCGAGCGCGGAGCGAACACGGTCGGCCTGCGGGTGGACGGGGACACCTCGACGGTGCGTTCGCTGACCGTCGAGGGCCGCTCCATCACGGCCGATCCGGCGGGATTCGTCTTCCACGCCTCAGGGGCGGCGGGAGTCGAGGTGTCGCTGGAGGTTCCCGGCGGCAAGATCCGGCTGCGGGTCACCGATGTGAGCCCGAATCCCCGTGAGCTGTCCACGCTTCCTGGCTTCATCGCCCCACCGGACTGGCTGTTCGTCGGCGACGCCAAGATCTCCGTCACCAAGGCCTACACCCTGTGACGCGTCAGAGGAAGCTCACGTTCTGGGCGAGGGTCAGCTGGTCGGAGTAGTTGACGGTGCTGGTCGTGCGCCGCATGTAGGCGCGCCAGGAGTCCGAGCCGGACTCGCGCCCGCCGCCGGTCTCCTTCTCACCGCCGAAGGCGCCGCCGATCTCCGCGCCGGAGGTGCCGATGTTGACGTTGACGATGCCGCAGTCGGAGCCGTCGGCGGCCTGGAAGCGCTCGGCCTCGCGCAGGTCCCGGGTGAAGATGCTGGAGGACAGCCCCTGGGGGACGTCGTTGTTCAGAGCGATGGCCTCCTCCAGCGTCCGGTAGGTCTGCACGTACAGGATCGGCGCGAAGGTCTCCTGCCGGACGATGCCGCTCTGACCGTCGATCCGGACGATCGCGGGCTCGGCGTAGCGGGCGGCGGGGGCGGCGTCGGCCAGGCGGCGCCCGCCGCCGGCCAGGATGGTGCCGCCCTCGGACCGCGCGGCGCTCAGCGCCTGCCGCATCGCCTCGTGTGCCTGAGCGGAGATGAGCGGCCCGACCAGGGTGGAGTCGTCGAACGGGTCGCCGATGGGCAGCTTGCCGTAGGCGGTGGTGAGCCGGTCGATCAGGACGTCGGCGATGTCGGTGTGCGCGATGAGCCGGCGCAGGGTGGTGCAGCGCTGCCCGGCGGTCCCGGCCGCGGCGAACACGATGGCGGGCGCGGCCAGGTCGAGATCGGCCGAGGCGGTGACCACGGCGGCGTTGTTGCCGCCCAGCTCCAGCAGCGAACGGCCGAAGCGGGCCGCGACCCGCGGGCCGACCTGGCTGCCCATGCGGACCGAACCGGTGGCGCTGACCAGCGCCACCCGCCGGTCGTCGGCCAGCCGCTCCCCGATGGCGCGCTCGCCGAGCAGCAGCCGGTGCACGTCGCGGGGGACGCCGCTCTGCCCGCTCGCCGTGGCCAGCAGCCGGTCGCAGGCCAGCGAGGTCAGGGGGGTCAGCTCGGAGGGCTTCCAGACCACGGTGTCGCCGCAGACCAGGGCCACGGCGGTGTTCCACGCCCACACGGCCGCCGGGAAGTTGAACGCGGAGATCACGCCGACGACGCCCAGCGGGTGCCAGGTCTCCGACAGGCGGTGGCCCGGCCGTTCGGAGGCGATGGTGCGCCCGTAGAGCTGGCGCGACAGGCCGACCGCGAACTCGCAGATGTCGATCATCTCCTGGACCTCGCCGAGCGCCTCCGAGCGGATCTTGCCCGCTTCGATGGTGACCAGGTCGGCCAGGTCGTTCTTGTGCTCGCGCAGGAGTTCCCCGAGTCTGCGCACCACTTCGCCTCGGCGGGGGGCGGGCACGGTGCGCCAGGTCAGGAACGCCTCGTGCGCCGCCGCGATCGCCTCGTGCGCCGCCGCGATCGCCTCGTCGGCCTCGGCGGGGGTCGCGGCCTTGAGGCCGAACAGGTGCTCGCCGGTGATCGGCGTGCGGGCGTGGAGGTCGTCGCCCTGTTCGAGGGTGACGTCCAGGCGGGTCAGGATGTCGAGCGCGCGTCGCCGCAGGGCGTCGGTGCTGGGAAGGGTCATGAAGGGTTCTCCGTCTGGGCGGTCATCAGGTGATCTCGGGCAGGCCGAGCGCGTGGGCGGCGCCCCGCAGGGATCGCTGCTGCTGGGTCTCGTACAGGGCGAACGGGTCCAGCACCTCGCGTCCGATGGCGCCGGACAGCCAGTCGGCGTCGTAGCCGGCGGCGGTGTGGCTGTCGTCCTTGACGCCCTGCCCGCTGAGGTTGGACTGGAAGATCCCGGCCGCCGAGCGGGGCAGGAAGTCCTCGTACACGATGGGCTCGGCGCGTACCCAGCCGTGGTCGAGCAGGTCGGCCAGGCCGGTGGCGGGTGGCCGCCCGTCACGCACGCGGTCCGGCACCGGCTGATAGGTGAAGAACCCCAGAGCGCCGACCGCCAGATCCCGTTCGGTCGCGGGGAACTCCCGCTCCCAGATCGACCGTACGGCCTGGGCACGGCTGTGAGCGGGATCGCCGCCGTCCGCCCCGTGGCCTGCCCCGCCGTCTGTGCCGCCGTCTGTGCCGTGGTGGCCGGTGGGTTCGGTGTCGGCGCGCGCCTGCAGGTCGTCGTAGCGTTCCCGGCCAGCGCGGGTGAGCGCGATCCCGCGCGCCTCCACCTCGCCGAAGCGCACCCGCAGCGATCCCGTGGTGATGCCGCCGTCGGGCTGGCGCAGCGCGCGCGGCTCGGCCAGGGCGCGGAAGGAGGTCTGGCGCAGCAGCACGTCCGGCCCCGACCAGCGCGGCGGCCCCTGAATCGTGTCGATCATGGTGATGCCGCGCTCGGTCATCCGCCGGTACAGCTCGTCGATGTCGAGCACGCGCGGCGTCAGGTGGTTGATGTGGGTGCTGCGCACGCCGCCGATGTCGGCGGCGACGGCCGAGACCCGTTCCAGCCTCTCGTACCAGGCCCTGTCGATCGGCTCCTCGGCCAGCGCGAACGCGTGGACGGCCAGGGCGAGGAAGCGTTCGGCCTGCTCCTGCGGCAGTTCGCGCTCGCGTTCGGCCCGATCGGCGAGCTCCAGCAGCTCGGGCGGGAACAGTTGCCGCGCGGCCAGGAACCTCTCCAGCCGCTCGCGCAGGTCCGCGTCGAAGAAGCGGGGATCGGCCGGGGTGAGCATGGAGGTGAAGACCCGGAAGGGGTTGCGGGCCAGCTCGTCGTCCGCGACGGGACGAAAGGCCGTCGAGACCACGGGCACGGCGCTGGAGGCGGCCTCACGCAGGTCGTAGAACCCGACCGGGCGCATGCCCAGCGCCCCGAAGATCCGCGCCACCTGCTGGAGCTCGGCCGGGGTGCCGACCCGGATGGCGCCGTGGCGTTCGGCGGTGACGCGGTCGATGGACCCCAGCCGCTCGGCGCCGGCTCCCGCCCGCTGGAGCACGCTGTCGTTGACCTCCCGGGAGACCTCCACCAGCGTCCGGTAGGCGGGCACCTCCTGCCCGTACATCTCCGACAGACGCCGCGCGAACGAGGCGCGCAGCCGCCCTTGAGAGACCATGACCATGCGTTATCTCCTCCAGGTCCCAGATGGCTCTGTCCACGATGGAGGCGATCCCGGGTGAATCCAAGCCCCAGGAGACCGATAGATTTCCGGCCAAAGCCCAAGCACTGCTTATGGTGCTCCACCGGCGGCTCGGAGGCGGCATGGTCAAGCCCCTGCTTCTGGTCACCTTGCGAGAGGTGTGCCGGACTGGATCGTTCGCGCTCGCGGCACGTGAGCTCGGCTACACGGCCTCGGCCGTCTCCCAGCAGATCGCGGCGCTGGAGAAGGACACCGGGCTGGTGCTGTTCGAGCGGGAGGCGCGCGGCGTGCGCGCCACCGCCGCGGCCCATCGCCTGGTGGAGCTGAGCCAGCGGGTGCTGGCCACGTTGGAGGACTTCGGCTACGAGGTGCGCGAACTGGCCACCGGCACCACCGGCCGGCTGCGGCTGGGCAGCTTCCCCACGGCCAGCGTGCGCCTGGTGCCGCCGACCCTGTCGGCGTTCACCCGCCGCTACCCCCGGGCGGAGATCCTGCTGGAGGAGGGCGAGCCCGAGGAGCTGGTCCCGCGGGTGATCGACGGCGCTCTGGACCTGGCGCTGGTCTATGAGTACGGGCTCACACCGCAGTCGTGGCCTGACGGGCTGGCCGCCCACCACCTGCTGCGTGAGGACCTGCTCCTGCTGCGCCCTCAAGATCATGGCCCGGGCGCGGAGCTGTCCGCGCTGGCAGGGGAACGCTGGATCACCAGCCGCGAGGGGACCGGAGGCGCCCTGTCACTGGCCCGGCTGTGCGCGGCGGCCGGATTCGTGCCCGTCGTCACCTTCCGCAGCAACAACTACGACGTGGTGCGCCATCTGGTGGCCGCCAGGCTGGGGGTGGCGGTCGTCCCCGCCCTCGGCCACGTGCCCGACGACCGCGTCGTGGCCACGCCGTTGAGGCTGCCCGCCGCGCACCGCACCGTCGTCGCGCTGCACCGGGAGGCCAACGGCAACCCCCTGCTCGCCGACGCGCTTGCCACCCTGCGGCAGGTCGTCCTGCCATGGAAGGAGGTTTGAGACTTTCCGGGTCTGCGCCCGGCAATTCTCCAGCAAACCCTCAACGTGCGTAGACGCTTGCGGAAAAGGCGGAAAGAGCGATACTCTCGATTACTTGGCGTCAAAACCAAGAGGGGTTCACACGCCTCCCGTTAGGAGTATATCAGCGAATGGCTAATCGTCAAGATGCTCTCGCGGAAGCCCTTGACACCGAGCAGGGGACTGTTTCCATGCTCTACGGCAGACTCGACGCGGCGCGCGAGCGGGCGCGGGAGGTGCTGCGTGAGGTGTACGGCCGGAGCGGCGCGCTGGGCACCCGCCAGGCCATGGTCGAGCGTGAGGTGCGGGCCGCGGAGCAGGCGCGGCGGCTGACGCAGCTGGACGGGGTCGAGCGCGGGCTGTGCTTCGGCCGCATCGACGAGGCCGGCGGCCGAAGCACCTACATCGGCCGGATCGGGCTGCGTGATGACGAGCACGAGTCGGTCCTGATCGACTGGCGCGCTCCGGCGGCGCGTCCGTTCTACGTGGCCACGGCCAGCGATCCCGGCGGCCTGCTGCGCCGCCGGCACCTGCACACCAAGGACCGCCAGGTGGTGGGCCTGGATGACGAGGTGTTCGATCTGGAGCGGATGAGCGAGGGCGATCGGCGCACGCTGGTCGGTGAGGCGGCGCTGCTGGCGGCGCTGCGCCGGGGGCGTACGGGCCGGATGGGTGACGTGGTGGCCACCATCCAGACCGAGCAGGACCGGGTGATCCGCGCCGGGCTGCAGGGGGCGCTGGTGGTGCAGGGCGGCCCCGGCACCGGCAAGACGGTCGCGGCGCTGCACCGCGCCGCCTACCTCCTCTACACCCACCGCGCCACCCTGGAGCGGCGGGGTGTGCTGGTGGTGGGGCCCAATCCGATGTTCCTGCGCTACATCGGCCAGGTGCTGCCGGCGCTGGGCGAGACGCAGGTGGTGATGTCGACGGTGGGGGAGTTGTTCCCCGGCGTGCGGGCGGTGGCGGCCGACGGGCCGGCCGCGGCGGTGGTCAAGGGCGATCTGCGGATGGCCGAGGTGGTGGCGGCGGCGGTGCGCGAGCGGCAGCGGCTGCCCGCGGGCGATCTGGAGGTGTGGCTGGACGGCCGGCTGCTGCGGGTGCCGCGCGCGGTGTGCGTGGCGCTGCGTGAGCGGGCGCGGGCGGTGCGGTTGCCGCACAACATGGCGCGCAAGCTGTTCGTCACCGAGTTGCTGAAGGAGCTGGCGCTGGCCGAGGCGCGGGCGGTGGAGGAGGCGCTGAAGCTGGCCGAGATGGAGTTCGAGGATCCGGAGCTGGCCGAGCCGCTCGACCTTGAGCGCGATCTGGACGAGGTCGATCTCGCGCTGGCCTCGGCGCGGCTGTGGTCGGAGGATCCGGTACGCCAGGCGGTGGAGGAGTTGTGGCCGGAGCTGACGCCGCAGCGCCTGGTCGGCGAGTTGCTGGCTTCGCCGGAGACGTTGTGGCAGGTGTCGCCTCCGGGCCTGGACTGGCGGGCGCTGGTGCGGCCGGAGGGTTCGCCGTGGACGGTCGGCGACGTACCGCTGCTGGATGAGGCGGCCGAACTGCTGGGCGAGGACGACTCGGCGAGCCGCTCGGCCGCCCGGGAGGCCGAGGGCGCATGGGAGGAGCAGGAGCGTTACGCCCAGGAGGTCCTGGAGACGACCGGCCTGCTCGAGGAGGGCATCTTCGACCGGGCCGACGTGCTGGCCGACCGGCACGCCGACGCCGGCGCGGACCTGAGCACCGCCGAGCGGGCCGCGGCCGACCGCCAGTGGGCCTACGGCCATGTGATCGTGGACGAGGCCCAGGAGCTGTCGGCGATGGCGTGGCGGACGGTCATGCGCAGGGTGCCGGCCCGCTCGCTGACGGTGGTGGGCGACATCGCCCAGACGGGTTCGGCGGCCGGGGCGCGCTCCTGGGGCGAGGTCCTCGATCCCTACCTGCGGGGCCGCTGGCGTGAAGAGCGGCTGCTGGTCAACTACCGGACCCCGGCGGAGATCATGCGGGTGGCGGCCGACGTCCTGCGCGCGGTCGACCCGGCCCAGAGCCTTCCGGAGTCGGTCAGGGACGGGGAGGCCGAGCCGCGCGCGGTCCGTACGGGCCTCAACGGCCTGCCCGCCCTGGTGGCCGAGGAGCTGCGGGAGATCGGCGAGGGCCGCCTGGCCCTGCTGACCCCGGACGCCCTTCAGGCGGAGACGGCGGCGCTGTTTCCCGGCTGCGACGATCTGGAGGCCCCGGTGGTGGTCCTGACGGTGACCCAGTGCAAGGGGCTGGAGTTCGACGCCGTCATCGTGGTGGACCCGCAGGCCATCCTGGCCCAGTCCCCGATGGGCGGCCAGGACCTGTATGTGGCCGTGACCAGGGCGACCCGCCGCCTGACGGTCACTCACGAGAACGGCCTGCCGGAGGTCCTGGCCCAGCTCGCCAAGAAATCTACTTTGTAAAGGCGCTCGGGTGGGTCAAAAACCCAAACGCATAATCGAATAAATCCTCATCTATCAAACGGCGGCACGCGAGCGGTCATGGGTAGAGCCGGTCGGCGACTTCGCGGATGCGGGTGGTCACCCGCAGGAGGGAGTGCAGGGTCTCGGTGTCGAGGTGGCGCATGATGTTGCGGTAGTGGTCCAGGCCGGCGTCGTTGATCTCGGCCATGAGC
The DNA here is from genome assembly GCF_043197155.1 of Nonomuraea sp. NPDC049269. Taxonomy (NCBI): domain Bacteria; kingdom Bacillati; phylum Actinomycetota; class Actinomycetes; order Streptosporangiales; family Streptosporangiaceae; genus Nonomuraea; species Nonomuraea sp. NPDC049269. The sequence goes on along the minus strand of NZ_JBICSO010000001.1, from coordinate 342,906 downwards.
TTGGTGCCCGCGTCCGTCAGTTCCACGCGGCGCACGCGGCGGTCGTGCGGGTCTTCGCGCCGGCTCACCAGGCCGTGGCCGACCAGCCGGTCGACGATGCCGGTCACGGTGCCGAGCCCGACGCCGAGGCTCTGGGCGAGTTCCTGGCCGGAGGTGGAGCCGTTGAGGGACAGCACCATGACGACTTTGAGTTGGCGCATGGTGAGGTTGGAGGTGAACAGCGGCGATGGGCTCTGGGCGAAGGTCCGCCCGAGGTCGCGCTGGGTTTCGGTGATCCGGCGGATCAGGTCTTCGCGTTCGTCGTCCACACTCACCTCTCGCTTCCTGAGAATGTTATCAGGAACGCCAAGGCAGGCTAAATATTCGTAAAAGGCGAAGTGTTAGTCTGGAGCGAACTCTGAAGGGACCTCCATGACCGCGTTCGCCCGGTTGAGTCTTGCCAACCGCAGTTTAGTGATCTTGCTGGCACTCGTGCTCAGCGCGTTCGGCGCGTTCACGATTCCGCAGCTCAAGCAGCAGTTGTTGCCGTCACTGTCGTTCCCCGGCGCGTTCGTCATCGCGTCGTATCCCGGTGCTTCGCCGGAGATCGTGGAAGACCAGGTGACCAAGCCGCTGGAGGACTCCTTCCAGGGCATTCCCGGCATGGAGCAGATGACCTCGACGTCGAAGGAGGGCCTGACGCAGGTCCAGGTCGCCTTCGCGTTCGGCACCGACATCGAGGCGTCGATCAACAAGATGCAGCAGGCGGTCAGCCGGGTGCAGCCGCAGTTGCCCTCCGGTGTGGAGCCGCAGGTGGTCGCGGGTAACACCGACGACATCCCGGTGCTGGTGCTGGCCGTGGGCGACGGCGGCGACGAGCGGGCGATGGCCGACAAGCTGCGCCGCATCATGGTGCCGGAGCTGCAGGCCGTGGAGGGCGTGCGGGAGGCGACGGTCACGGGCACGCGTGACGAGGTCGTGACGATCAAGCCGGATCTGAAGAAGATGGCGCTGGCGGGTGTGTCGGCGGCGCAGATCCCGGAGGTGCTGAAGGCCAACGGGACGCCGATCCCGGCGGGCACCCTGAATGACGGCTCCTCGTCGCTGACGGTCCAGGTGGGCCAGCGGGTCGATTCGATCGAGAAGCTGAAGGACCTGTACCTGACCCCGGCCCAGCCGCAGACCGCTCAGGCTCAGCCGCAAGCCCAGCCGCAGGCGCAGCCGCAGCAGGGTCGTCCGGGCGGGCAGCCGCAGGGCGGCCCGGCGCAGACGGCCACGCTGGTCAAGCCGAAGCCGCTCAAGCCGGTCAAGATGGGTGACGTCGCGGAGATCACCCGCGGCCTGGCCGATCCGACGACGATCACCCGTACCGACGGCAGGACCAGCCTGGGCGTGTCGGTGACGATGTCGCCCGACGGCAACGCGGTGTCGATCTCGAACGCGATCCGCGAGAAGCTGCCCGAGCTGGGCAGGGCGCTGGGCGACTCGTCGGAGACGGCCGTCGAGGTGGTCTTCGACCAGGCTCCCTACGTGCAGGAGTCGATCGAGAACCTGACCACCGAGGGTCTGCTGGGCCTGGTGTTCGCGGTGCTGGTCATCTTGGTGTTCCTGCTGTCGGTGCGCTCCACGCTGGTGACGGCGGTGTCGATCCCGCTGTCGGTGGTGATCGCGCTGATCGCGTTGTGGGCGGGCGACTATTCGCTGAACATGCTGACGCTCGGCGCGCTGACGATCGCGGTCGGCCGGGTGGTGGACGACTCGATCGTGGTGCTGGAGAACATCAAGCGCCATCTCGGGTACGGCGAGGCGAAGCTGTCGGCGATCTTGTCGGGGGTTCGCGAGGTGTCGGGGGCGGTGACGGCCTCGACGCTGACGACGGTGGCGGTGTTCGCGCCGATCGCGGTGGTCGGCGGCATGGTGGGTGAGTTGTTCGGCCCGTTCGCGGTCACGGTGGCGGTGGCGTTGCTGGCTTCGCTGGTGGTGTCGCTGACGGTGGTGCCGGTGCTGGCGTACTGGTTCTTGAAGGCGCCGGCGCTGACCCCGGAGCAGGCGCGGGCGCAGCGTGAGGAGGCCGAGGCCAAGGAGTTGCGCAGCCCGTTGCAGCGCGCCTATCTGCCGGTGTTGCGGTTCGCGACGCGGTTCAAGCTGGTGACGGTGCTGATCGGGCTGGCGGTGTTCGTCGGGACGCTGGGGCTGGCGGGCCAGTTGCAGACGAACTTCCTGGACTCCTCTGGCCAGAACACCATCTCGGTGTCGCAGAAGATGCCGGTGGGCACCGATCTGGCCACGACGGACGCGGCGGCCAAGAAGGTGGAAGGCGTCCTTTCCGGCCTGGACGGCGTGGAGACGTACCAGGTGAACGTGGGTGGCGGCAACGCGATGCGCGGTGGGGCGGGTGGTGGCGCGGATCGGGCGTCGTACTCGCTGACGTTGAAGGACGGCGTCGAGACGCCGGTGGTGGAGCAGGCACTGCGGGACAAACTGGCCGGTCTTTCGGGGATCGGCGAGGTGACGGTCGGCGGTTCCGGCGGCGGCGGGTTCTCCTCCGACTCCATCGACGTGGTCGTGCAGGCGGCCGACGCCGAGACGCTGCGGACGGCCGCGGACGCGGTCAAGACAGCGATGGGCCAGGTGCCGGGGCTGCGTGATGTGGCCTCGAACCTGGAGGCCAGCGCGCCGCGCGTCGAGGTGCGGGTGGACAAGGAGAAGGCGGCGGCCAAGGGGTTGTCGGAGGCGCAGATCGGTCAGTCGGTGGCGCAGGCCTTCCGCGGCGCGCCGCTGGGTCAGGTCACGCTGGATGGGCGGGCCAGTGATCTGGTGCTGCGGGTGGGTGATGCGCCGGAGGACGTCAAGGCGATCGAGGGTCTGAAGCTGGCGACGGCTTCGGGTCTGGTGAAGCTGTCGTCGGTGGCCGATGTGGAGCGGGTGGCCGGGCCGACGCAGGTGACGCGGATCGACGGTGAGCGTTCGGCGACGGTGTCGGCCAAGGCGACGGGCTCGGATCTGGGCAGTGTGACGCAGGCGCTGACGACGAAGCTGGACGGGGTGACGCTGTCGGCGGGTGCCTCGTATGAGATCGGTGGCGCGTCGGCGGATCAGCAGGAGGCGTTCGCGGATCTGGGGATGGCGATGCTGGCGGCGATCGCGATCGTGTTCATGATCATGGTGGCGACGTTCCGGAGTTTCGTGCAGCCGCTGATCTTGCTGGTGTCGATTCCGTTCGCGGCGACGGGCGCGGTGGGGTTGCTGGTGGCGACGGACACGGCGATGGGCGTGCCGGCGTTGATCGGCATGCTGATGCTGATCGGGATCGTGGTGACGAACGCGATCGTGCTGATCGACCTGATCAACCAGTATCGCGCTCAGGGGATGGGGATCGTGGAGGCGGTGATCGAGGGCGGCCGGCGCAGGTTGCGGCCGATCCTGATGACCGCGGTGGCCACGATCTGCGCGTTGACGCCGATGGCGCTGGGTGTGACGGGGTCGGGCGGGTTCATCTCCCAGCCGCTGGCGATCGTGGTCATCGGTGGTCTGGTGACCTCGACGCTGCTGACGCTGGTGCTGGTGCCGACGTTGTACACGGTGGTGGAGCGGACGAAGGAGCGGCTGCGCCGTAAGCCGGCCGAGCCGAAGCCGGAGCCGAAGGTGCTGGCCCCGACCTCGTAGATTCAAGGGGGGTGCTCCGCCCGTGCGGCCTGGTGCCGTGCGGGCGGAGCTGTGTGAATAGACTTGTGCGACGTGACTTCCAAGCCGCGTATCCCTGACGTCCTGGCCGCCCGTTATGCCTCCGCGGAGCTGGCCCGGTTGTGGTCTCCCGAGTACAAGGTGGTCGCCGAGCGGCGGCTGTGGCTGGCGGTGTTGCGGGCGCAGGCGGAGCTGGGGGTCGCGGTTCCCGAGGATGCCCTGGCCGACTACGACAAGGTGGTCGAGCAGGTCGATCTGGCCTCGATCGCGGCGCGTGAGCGGGTGACGCGGCACGATGTGAAGGCGCGCATCGAGGAGTTCAACGCGCTGGCCGGGCACGAGCAGGTGCACAAGGGCATGACCTCGCGCGATCTGACGGAGAACGTCGAGCAGTTGCAGGTGCGTGACAGCCTGCTGCTGGTGCGGGATCGGGTGGTGGCGTTGCTGGCCCGGCTGGCGACGCTGGCCGAGGAGCATGAGGCGACGGTGATGGCGGGCCGTTCGCACAATGTGGCGGCGCAGGCCACGACGCTGGGCAAGCGGTTCGCGTCGGCGGCGAATGAGCTGCTGGTGGCTTTTCGCCGCCTGGAGGAGCTGATCGCCCGTTATCCGCTGCGCGGCATCAAGGGGCCGGTGGGCACGGCTCAGGACATGCTGGATCTGCTGGACGGTGATCGCGGGAAGCTGGCGGAGCTGGAGGGGCGGGTGGCCGCGCATCTGGGGTTCGAGCGGCGTTTCACCAGTGTGGGGCAGGTCTATCCGCGGTCGCTGGATTTCGAGGTGGTGACGGCTCTGGTGCAGCTGGCGGCGGCGCCGTCGTCGCTGGCCAAGACGATCCGGTTGATGGCCGGGCATGAGCTGGTGACCGAGGGGTTCAAGGAGGGGCAGGTCGGTTCGTCGGCGATGCCGCACAAGATGAACACCCGCTCGTGTGAGCGGGTGAACGGTCTGACGGTGGTGTTGCGGGGTTACGCCTCGATGGTGGGCGAGCTGGCGGGCGATCAGTGGAACGAGGGTGATGTGTCGTGTTCGGTGGTGCGCCGGGTGGCGTTGCCGGATGCGTTCTTCGCTTTCGACGGGCTGGTGGAGACGATGTTGACGGTCCTGGATGAGTTCGGGGCGTTCCCGGCGGTCATCTCGGCGGAGCTGGATCGGTATCTGCCGTTCCTGGCGACGACGAAGATGCTGATGGCGGCGGTACGCGCGGGGGTGGGCCGTGAGCAGGCGCACGAGCTGATCAAGGAGCACGCGGTGGCGGCGGCGCTGGCGATGCGTTCGCGGGGCGCGGCCAACGAGCTGCTGGAGCGGCTGGCGGCCGATGAGCGGTTCCCGGTGGACCGGGCGGGCCTGGAGGCGCTGCTGGGTGATCGGGTGTCGTTCACCGGGGCGGCGGCCGACCAGGTGGAGGCGGTGTCGCAGGCGGTGGGCGAGGTCGTGGCGGCCTATCCGGAGGCGGCGGCTTATCGGCCGGGCTCGATTCTGTGATCGTTGAGCTTGCGCGGCTGGATCAGGTGCGCTCGGCGTGCGGGGACGACGATCTGCTGATGTGGGCGGCGCAGGGGTTGTCGGGCGGGGTGCGGGCGTGGGCGCTGGGCGATGGGGTGGTGGTGGCTTCGCCGGGGGTCTCGCGTCGTGATCGGCTGGCGGTGTGGGGTGGTGCGGCGTGTGTGACGGATCTGGTCCGGCATGCGCTGGCGGAGGTGGGCCCGTCGTATCGGCCGTTCGGTGATGTGGAGCTGATGGCGGATGTGACGGTGAAGCTCGCGGGGGTGGAGGCGGCGGACACGTTCTGCTGGATGAGCCTGCCCGGTCTCCCGGCCCCGGCCCCGGATGCAGCCCCGGATGCGGGCGCGGTCACGTCCACGGGCGCGGTGACTGGGCACTTGGACGCGTCGCGGGGTGGTTGGTTGGGCCCGGAGTCGGATGCGGAAGTGGCCGGGTTGCTGGCGGCCGCCGCGCCGCAGTCGTATGCGGTGCCGGGTATGGCCGGGGTGCGGCGGTGGGCCGGGGTCTGGATGGATGAGGCGCTGGAGGGCAGGGCGCTGGCGGCGGTGGCGGCTGATGCGTGGAGCGCGCCGTCGGTCGGGTTCTTGGCGGGGGTGGCGACTGCTGCCCGGTTCCGCGGGCGGGGGCTGGCGGAGCGGCTGTGCCGGTGGGTGTCGGGTGAGCTGGTGGCGGCGCGGGGCAGGGCGGCGCTGATGGTGGATGACGGCAACCTGGCGGCGATCAGGGTGTATGAGCGGATCGGGTATCGCCGTCGAGCGGTCATGGCGTCGCGGGCGGTGTAGAGCGGCCGGCTCCGGGTGACGGGATGGCGTCGCGGGTGGTGTAGGCGTGGCCGGCTCCGGGTGAGGGGTGGGAACGTAGATGGTGACCGTGCGCACGTCGCGGTGGGGCGGCGGCGCGGCCGGTGAGCGTGACCCTGGAGTGCCGGTGACCCGGGGCGGCGGGTGGGTCTTCCCGTGCTTGCCGTACAGGATGGATGGGGTTGTGTTTTTAAGAAGGAGCGGCGCGGCGGAGTAGCTCGGTGAGCAGGGGGCGCAGGGCGGTGGGAATGTTGGGTTCGGTGAGTTCGGTGGTCTGGTCGCCGGTGGGGTGGTGGACGGTGAGCCGGTAGCGGGGTTGGGCCGAGGTGGCGGGGGTGGCGGGGGTGGCGGCGGGCTCGGCGGCGCTGAGGGCGGCCAGGAGGGTTCGCAGGTCGTCGTCCAGGTCGGTGTCGAGGGTGGCGTGGCGGCGCAGGCCGGTGAAGCCGCCGCTGGTTTCGAGCGTCACGCGCATGTCGTCCCTTCCGGCGGATGGTTCCTCTTTCACGGTACGCGGGTGGACTCCGCACGGGTCTGTGGCGGGTATCGTCGCGGAACCCTCGCGGGATGCCGCGCCGTCAGGCCCGTGCGGAGAGTTTGCGGGGTTACCAGAATCCCTGCTGGCGGGCGGCGCCGCGGACGGTTTGGGGGGACTGGCGGGGGACGAGGTTGTTGCGGGCCAGGATGCGGGCCTGGGCGACGGCGACGGTGGCGGCGTCGCTGAACTTGGCGTTGGGCCACAGGTTCTGCAGGGTCTGGTACATGATCAGGGTGGCGGCGTCGAGGCCGATGTCCTGGCTGATGAGGTAGAACCAGCGGTTGGTGATGCCGGACATGATGTGGGGGTCGGCGGGTTCGAAGTAGCCGGACATGTCGCGGGGTTGCGGGTCGCGGCCCATGAGGGGGTTGTCGAAGGCGGTGCCGGGTTCGGCCATGTTGCGCAGTGCTTCGCCGTAGAGGTCGTCGGCCATGATCTCGTCGCCGATGAGCCAGTTGTGGCTGTGGGCGTCGTGGTTGCCGGCGTGGGCGTCGATGGCGGTGCCGAGCATGTCGCTGAAGGATTCGTTGAGGGCGCCGCTCTGGTCGTTGGTGTAGTTGAGGTTGGCGCTGAACTGGGTGACGCCGTGGGTGAGTTCGTGGGCGCAGACGTCGACGCTGGCGGTCAGGTCCTTGAAGACCAGGCCGCTGCCGTTGCCGAAGACCATGCGCAGGCCGGCGTCGTCCCAGAAGGCGTTGTCGAAGCCGACGCCGAAGTTGACGTTGGCGACGAGGTTGAGTCCGGCGTTGTCGATGGAGTCGCGGCCGAGTTTGTCCTGGTAGTAGGTGCGGACGAGGCCGAGGTAGTCGTAGGCGTCGTTGGCGTTCTGGGCGGTGACGGCGGGGTCTCCTTCGCCGCGGATGAAGGTGACGTCGAAGGTCCACTGGTTGAGGTCGTCGTAGATGAGGCGGCCGGCGGTGCCGGGTTTGGGGATGGTGAGTCCGGGCGGGAGGGTTTCGGGTTCGGCGGTGAGGCGCTGCTGCTGGCCCAGGGGCAGGGCGTCGGGGCTGCGCCGTCCGCGGCGGAACTGGGCGGAGACGACCGCTGAGCGCTGGGCCGAGGCGGGTTCGGCGCTCTGTTGTGCCTGGACTTTGGCGATGTGGTCGAGGACGTGGGGCGGGACGAAGCTGCAGCGATATGCCATGGCGCAACCCTTGTGCCGGGGGTGGTTGTGACGTTTCCACGTAAGCGGGGGCCGGTTGGGGTGCGCATCGGTGGTGGTCTCAGGGCTATCCCTAGGGCCGCCTTGGGGGGTGGCTGGAAAATCGGATGAGGTTCGCCAGGTGGTCAGGCAGAGTTGACGGTGTGATGTCCGATTTTGTGCCTGGTATTGAGTTGTCCCGAGCCTTTTATGCCGAGGTGGTGGCGCCGCTGGTGGCGCGGGTGCCGCATAGTGCCGCGTTGATCGGGCCGGGTTCGGAGGTGCTGGCGTTCGACACGGGCCGCTCCGCTGATCATGACTGGGGTCCGCGGGTGCTGGTGTTCGTGGAGCCGCGGGCGGTGGCGGAGGTGGAGGCGCGGGTGCTGGCCGGGCTTCCGGAGCGGTTTCGGGGGCTGGCGACGGTGTTCGACTATCACGGCGCGCTGCGGCCGGGGGTGGTGGTCGCCGATCTGGAGGGTTGGCTGGTGGAGCGGTTGGGGTTCGATCCGCGGCGGGGGGTGTCGCTGCTGGATTGGCTGTCGGTGCCGTGGCAGAGCCTGGCGGAGGTGACGTCGGGGGAGGTGTTCCATGACGGGCTGGGTGGGCTGGAGGCGGCTCGGGCGGCGTTGCGCTGGTATCCGGGGGATGTGTGGCGTTATGTGCTGGCGTGTCAGTGGCGGCGTATCGCGCAGGAGGAGCCGTTTCCCGGCCGGTCGGGTGAGGTGGGCGATGAGCTCGGCTCGGCCGTCGTGGGGGCGCGGCTGAGCCGGGAGGTGATGCGGCTGGCGTTGCTGTTGCGCCGCCGCTATCCGCCGTACGCCAAGTGGCTGGGCAGTGCTCTGGCGCGGATGCCCGGTTCGACGGAGCTGGGGGAGTCGCTGGGGCTGGCGGTGGCCGCCCGGTCGTGGCGGGAGCGGGAGGACGGGCTGGCCGCGGCCTACGGGCGGCTGGCGGCGTTGCAGAACCGGGTGGGTCTGGCCGAGCCGCTGGATGAGCGGGTGCGCGGCTTCCATGATCGGCCGTTCCGGGTGATCGGGGGTGATCGGTTCGCGCAGGCGTTGCTGGGGTCGGTGTCGGATCCGGTGATCAGGGGGTTGCCGGTGGTGGGGTGTGTGGATCAGCTGTCGGACTCGGTGGATCTGCTGCTGGAGCCGGGCCGGGCCCGGGCGGTGACGGCGGCGGCGCTCGGCCTGGGCGCCTGACAGGTGTTTCCCACCTTCTGCCGGGTAGCGGGACCCGACGACCGGAAAGCACGAGAGCGTCATGAGCACGAAAACCGATGAGTTCGCCGACCGCCTGTTCCACGCGGCGCTCGGCGCCATTGAGGTCCTGTCGGTGCACATCGGTGACCGGCTGGGCTGGTATCGCGCGCTGGCCGAGCACGGTCCGGCCGATCCCGGCGAGCTGGCCGAGCACGGTCCGGCCGATCCCGGCGAGCTGGCCGCCCGCGCGGGCGGCCACGAACGATACGCCAGGGAATGGCTCGAACAGCAGGCCGCCTGCGACATCCTTCAGGTCGGCGCCGACGGGCGTTTCGCGCTGCCCGACGGCGCGGCGGAGGTCCTGACCGACGCCTCCAGCCTGGCCTACCTCGCGCCGCTGGCGCGGATGCTGACCAGCGCCGCCGTGCAGATGCCCGCCCTGCTGGAGGCCTACCGGCGGGGCGGCGGGGTCGGCTGGGCGAGCTTCGGCCAGGACATGCGAGAGTCTCAGGCGGACCTGAACCGGCCCTGGTTCGAGCGCGCGCTGCCGGGCGCCATCGCGGGCGTGCCCGGCCTGGAGGCGGTTCTGCGCCGTCCCGGGGCTCGCATCGCCGACCTCGGCTGCGGCGCGGGGTGGTCGACGATCGCGCTGGCCAGGACCTACCCCGAGGCCATGGTGGTGGGCGTCGACATCGACGGCCCGTCCGTCGAGCTGGCCGCGCGCAACGCCGCGAGCGCCGGTGCCGGGCCTGGCCTCACCTTCCGCCAGGGGGATGCCGCCCTGCTCGGTGAGGATCGCTACGACGCCGTGTTCGCCTTCGAGTGCGTGCACGACATGCCGCGGCCGGTGCGGACGCTGGCGGCGGCGCGGCGGGCGGTCGTGCCCGGTGGGGCGGTGGTCGTGATGGACGAGGCCGTGGGTGAGCGCTTCGCCGGGCCCGCCGATGAGGTGGAGCGGCTGATGTACGGCTTCAGCTTGCTGATCTGCCTGCCGGACGGGATGAGTGATCCGCCTTCGGCCGCCACGGGAACGGTGATGCGGCCGGACACGCTGCGCCGGTACGCGCGCGAGGCCGGGTTCGCCGACCTGGAAGTCCTGCCGATCGAGGGCTTCGGATTCTGGCGCTTCTACCGCCTCATCCCCTGACCTCGAAAACTGCACTCCGCACCAAAAATACAATGGACTTAAAGTTTGGTGTTGGGTTAAGTTATTCCGCATGTCCGAGGGGTTGCGGGAACGCAAGAAGCAGCAGACGCGCCGCCGCATCCGCGACGTGGCCACCGCCCTGTTCGTGGAACGCGGCTTCGACCACGTCACGATCGCCGAGGTCGCCGCGGCGGCCGAGGTGTCCGTCAACACCGTCTACAACTACTTCCCGGCCAAGGAGGACCTCGTCCTGCCGCCCGATGAGGCCTCACCTCATCGCCTGGCCGACATCGTGCGCCGGCGCCCCGCCGGGCAGGCCGCCATGCCGGCGGTGCTGGAGCACCTGCGGCAGGAGGTACGGCGGCGCGACCGCAAGATGGGCCTGACCGAGGGGTTCGGCCGCGTCCTGGAGATGATGCGCGCCGCTCCCACCCTCACCGCCCGCCTGGGCGACCTCGGCCGGCAGATGACCGACGAACTGGTCGCCGTCCTGGCCGAGGAGACCGGTGCCGCGCCCGGCGACCCGCTGCCCCGCATGGTGGCCTGGCACATCGGCGGCCTGCACTCGCTGGTCTACGCCGAGATCGGCGAACGGACCGCGGCGGGTCACAGCGCCGGCGACATCGCCGCGGCCGTGCTGGAACTCCTGGACGTCTTCGAGGACCTGCTCGGAGAACGCCTGCTCACCTATGCCCGACGAAAGGACTGACCTTGTTCAGAGTGATGATTCGCGGCAAGTTCGACGCCCTGGACGACGCCGCCCGTAAGGCCGTACGGGCTGCGGGAAACGCCGCCTTCACCGAGGCCGGGACGTTCACCCACGACCAGAGCGTGTCGTCGTTCACCTTCCGCTGCCAGGTCCCCGCCGGGCCCGACGACGGCGAGAACGAGGCCATCAGGTCGGCGATGGCGGCCCTGGAGGCGCACGGCCACCCGTATCAGTTGCTGCACGTCGCGGTGACGGACATGCGCGACATCAAGATCCGCCGCAAGGGACGCCCGAGGACGACCTCGGGCTGACCGCGCACCCTTCCCCGGCTCGCCGCTCCGTGCGGGTCCTTCCGTGCGGGTCCTTCCGTGCGGGTCCTTCCGTGCGGGTCCTTCCGTGCGGGTCCTTCCGTGCGGGTTTGTGTCCTGCTGTCATGTGGCGGTTTTTCGCTCTTTTTACGGCACGCATGGGTCACCCGCCACCCGCCGCACGTGGCCGGGGGCCTCCAGGAAAACGGCCTCTGACCCCGCACGTGGCCGGCCGCCGTTACGTGAGCGTCCTTACTTCCGTCGCCCGGGAACGACGTCAGAGCGGCTGTGACCTCGGCGGACCGTTCCCGCGAGGCGGAAGGAGCGCCCGCCGAGCAGGCGGCTCAGCAGGCGGGTCGGCGGCGGGCGTTGGCGGTGATGGCCAGGCGGACGTAGGCGGCCAGGCCCGGCACCTGGCCGTCGAAATGGGCCGTGAACCGCGGATCCATCACATACAACTCGCCCAGCCCCCGATGGATCTCATACGTGCAGGTGTAGAACCACCGGCTGATGTGAGCGCGATGACGCTCGGCCACCTCCATCGCCGCCTCGCCGTCGGGCGGCAGCCCCGCCTCGAACACCGCCACCAGATCGCCCAGCACACCCGCCGCCTCGGCCTTGATCCGCAACCAGTCGGCCTTGGTGTAGGTGGCCACCCGGCGGCGGCTCTGCTCGTACTGCTCGCCGCCGCCCCAGCGCCGCTCCACCTCCGCCTCGTGATCCTCCGGCCGGAAGCCGCCGAACACCTCCAAGCGTTCGGCCGGGGTGAGCGCGACGCTCATCGTGCGCGCCTGCATCGCCCGTTCCACCGCGGCGATCACCTCGCTGAGCCGCTCGGACTTGCGGACCAGCAGCTCATGCTGGCGTCGCAGGTGCGTCAGCTCGTCGGCGCGCGGCTCGTCCAGGATGACGGCGATCTCCTCCAGCGCGAAACCCAGCTCCCGATACAGCAGCACCTGCTGCAGCCTGATCAGATCCGCCTCGGTGTAACGACGGTAGCCGGCCGCGCTGCGCTCACCCGGGCAGAGCAGGCCGACCTCGTCGTAGTGATGCAGCGTGCGCACGGTGACGCCGGCCAGCCGCGACACCTGCCCCACGGACAAACTCATGACACCACCATGAACCCTCACGTTACGTCAGGCGCAACCCCCGGCTGGACTCTCCCACGGCGGGAGGGCCCATGCTGGGGGCGTGGATGAGGATCTCCTGCCGATCGGGCAGTTCGCCCAGCTTGCCCGGTTGAGCGTGAAGCAGTTGCGGCACTACGACGAGATCGGGCTGCTGCGACCCGCCTGCGTGGACGCCGCCACCGGCTACCGCTACTACCGCGCCGCGCAGGCCCGCACGGCGCTGTCGATCGGGCTGCTGCGCTCACTCGACGTGCCGCTGCCCGTCGTGGGCCAGGTCCTGGCCGGCAGCCAAGGCGCCCTGGAGTCCGTACGCGACTCGCTGGAGGCCGAACTGGCCCGGCGGCGGCGCGCCCTGGCGTCACTGGAACGCGTCATGGCCGACGGCCTGCCCGCCACCCAGGTCCGCATCGTCACCGAACCCGCGCACCGCGTCGCCCTCGTCCGCGAACGCGCCGACGGCCCGGCCGACATCGCCCGCGCCACCAGCACCGCCGCCGCACGCCTGATGGCCGGCATGTACAGGGCGGCTGACGCGGGCACCGGCACCCGCCCGGCCCACTCCGGCACCCGCCTGAGGCAGGACGGCCCGCTGCCCGTACACGCCGACATCGGGAACACCGGGGGCAGCCCGCCTGCCTGGGACGCCGACGCCGCGAAGACGAGGGACGCCGACGCCTCGCAGGCAGGGTACGGCCCGCCACCCACGCACGCCGCCGCCTCGAAAGCGGCGGACAGCCCGCCCCCTACCCCCAGCGACGCCGAGCCTCCCGGCCGGACGCTCGCCCAGGCCGCCGGCACGCATCCCGGCGGGGGAGCGGCGACGGGCGACGGGCCGCAGTTGATCGGGCTGTTCCCCCTCGACCTGAGCGACGCCTTCGACGTGGCCTTCGCGCTCGTCCTGCACGACGGCTGGGAGGCCGGCGGGGGCGCGCGGGTGGACGTGCTGCCCGGCGGCACGTTCGCCGCCGCCACCCACGTCGGCCCCTACGACCAGATCTCCCTGACCGCTCACGCCGTCCTGGCCTGGTGCGCCGAACGCCGCCACCCCATGCGCGGCCCGATCCGCGAGGTGTACGTGTCCGACCCGGCCCGTACCCCGCCCGATGAGCTGATCACCCACCTGATGATCCCTTTGGAGGAAGAGTCATGAACGCCGAACTGACCACCCACGGCCCGGTCACCTGCCTGAACGTCACCGGCCTCGGCGAACCCGGCGGCAGCGAGCACCTGTCGGCCATCGGCGCCCTGTTCGCCGTCGCCGGCGCGATGGGCGGCCCCGGCGGGCCGCTGGAGGGCCTGTGGTGGGTGGAGGACGAGCGGCCCGGTCTTGAGGTGCCGCGCGAGCAGTGGCGCTGGCACCTGCTGCTGCCCCTGCCCGCCGCACCCGAACCGGGACGGCTGGAGCAGGCCCGCGAGTCCGTGCGCGCCACCGGCGCGGCGGTGGACCGGGTACGCGTGGCCGTCTTCACCGAAGGGCAGTGCGTGGAGATCCTGCACCACGGCCCCTACAGCGAGGAGCACCTGTCGCTGAAGATCATGGAGGACTTCATGGACGAACACGCGCTGGTGCCCAACGGGCCGCACCACGAGGTGTACCTGACGGCCTTCGACGACCCCGACCCGCGCACGGTGCTGCGCCAGCCTGTGCGCCCGGCCTGAGGCGCGGGAACCGGCGACGCCCCACGGGCAAGGCCGTAGCACACGCCTGCGCCGATCAACGCCGCCCACTGGCGTGGCGCCCGCCGCGGCCCACCCGTCCGGCCGGCCCGCTCACCGCTGCGGGTCGGCCCGCTTCAGCAGCGGGTGCGCCCGCATCGCCCCTTCCAGCTCGCCTGGCAGCTCGTCGCGGTAGCGGCCCAGCGTCGACAGGTCGCTGTGGCCCAGCACCCGCCGCACCGCGTCCATGTCCACCGCGTCGGCCAGCAGATGCGTGGCCGTCGTATGCCGCAGCCCATGTGGTGTCACCGAGCGGCGCTGGCCGGCCTCCACCTGGCGCTGCACCCGGTCGATCACCGCCTGCACGTCACCGCGCGCCAGCCGGCGCCCCCGCCACGACAGCAGCAGCGCCTTGTCCGGCAGCGGCGCCCGCTCTCGCGCCAGGAAGGCCTCCAGCGCCAGCGTCACATCGCGGGGGAGCGGCAGATCGCGGGTGCGGCCGCCCTTGCCGAAGATCCGCCAGTAACGCACGCCGTCATTGGTGTAGAAATCCTCGACGTTGGCCCGTACCAGCTCCGAGACCCGGGGCCCCATCGTCGACAGCAGCAGCACGATCAGCGCGTCGCGCAGCTCGGTGCGCTGGTCTCGCCGGCCCCGTGCCGGAGCCTCGCCCAGTGACCGCGCCGCGCCGATCAGTCCTTGCGCCTGCTCGCGGGTCAGCGCCCGCCGCTCCGGCCGTAGTCCGCCGCGTTCTCTGGCCGTCACCGTCGAGTGGGTCATCGGGTTGATCTGCACCCAGCCCGCCAGCGAGGCGTGCTTGAACAGTGCCGAGATCGAGCGGCGGAAGCGGGCCTGGGAGGAGGGGCTCTGCCCGCCGCCGCCCGCCGAGCGCCGGCCGTCCGGTTTGCGGGCGAACGCCAGCAAGATCGCATCGATGTCCTCGCCGGACAGGTCGTCCAGCACCGTCGACTCGCCGGCCAACGCGACCAGCGTGGCCACGTCGCGCGCGTAGAGCTCGGCTGTGGCCTGCGACAGCGCTCCCGTCAGTGTTTTGGCCCGCACCAGCTCCACATAGCGATCGGCCGCCTGGACCACCGTCAGCCGATCAAGCTCAGCAGGCCGCACCGTCCCCCCTCACGCTGGAAGATCCCCGTCACAGGCAGACGGTAGCGGGCCCCACCGACAGAAAATTTCAGATGTCGCGGAACGTCTCGATCCGCGCGCCCAGCGCGTTGAGCCGCTCGGCCAGGTCCTCGTATCCGCGGTTGATGACGTACACGTTGCGCAGCACCGAGGTGCCCTCGGCCGCCATCATCGCCAGCAGGACGACCACCGCCGGGCGCAGCGCCGGCGGGCACATCATCTCCGCGCTGCGCCAGCGCGTCGGCCCCTCCACCAGGACGCGATGCGGGTCCAGCAGTTTGACCGAGGCCCCGAGGCGGGTCAGTTCCGTCAGGTAGATGGCGCGGTTGTCGTAGACCCAGTCATGGATGAGCGTCGAACCCTGCGCGGTGGCCGCGATCGCGGCGAAGAAGGGGACGTTGTCGATGTTCAGTCCGGGGAACGGCATCGGATGGATCTTGTCGATGGGGGAGATCAGCTTGGAGGGCCGCACCGTCAGGTCCACCAGCCGGGTGCGGCCGTTGGCCGCCGGGTATTCTCCGCCCCGGTCGTGATCGAGGCCCATCTCCTCCAGCACCGCCAACTCGATCTCCAGGAACTCCACCGGGACCCGGCAGATCGTCAGCTCCGAGGAGGTCACCACCGCGGCCGCCAGCAGGCTCATCGCCTCCACCGGGTCTTCGGAGGGGGAGTAGTCGACGTCGCACTCGATGGAGGCCACCCCGTGCACGGTCAGCGTCGTCGTCCCGACGCCCTCCACCCGCACGCCCAGCTCCTCCAGGAAGAAGCACAGGTCCTGGACCATGTAGTTGGAGGAGGCGTTGCGGATCACCGTCACGCCGTCGTGCCGCGCCGCCGCCAGCAGCGCGTTCTCCGTCACCGTGTCGCCGCGCTCGGTCAAGACGATCGCCCGTGAGGGCGACACGCCCCGGTCCACCCGCGCGTGGTAGAAGCCGCCTGTCGCGGTGATGTCCAGCCCGAAGTGCCGCAGCGCCGACATGTGCGGCTGCACCGTGCGTGTTCCCAGGTCGCAGCCGCCGGCGTACGGAATCCTGAACTCCTCCGCGCGATGCATGAGCGGCCCCAGGAACATGATCACGCTTCTGGTGCGGCGGGCGGCCTCGGTGTCCATCGCCTCCAGTTCCAGCCGGGCCGGAGGGACGATCTCCAGGTCGCTGCCCTCGTTGATCCATCGGGCCCGCACTCCGATGGAGGCGAGCACCTCCAGGATCCGGTACACCTCTTCGATCCGCGCCACCTTACGCAAGATCGTCCGGCCGGAGGTGAGCAGGGACGCGCACAGCAGCGCCACGCAGGCGTTCTTGGAGGTCTTCACGTCGATGCTGCCCGACAGCCGGCGTCCGCCCACCACCCGCAGGTGCATCGGCCCGGAGTAGCCCAGCGACACGATCTCGCTGTCGAGCGCCTCGCCGATCCGCGCGATCATCTCAAGACTGATGTTCTGGTTGCCGCGCTCGATCCGGTTCACCGCGCTCTGGCTGGTGGCCAGAGCGTCCGCCAGCTGCAGCTGGGTCCACCCACGGTGCTGGCGGGCGTCGCGAATGAGCCGGCCGATCCGTACGAGATAGTCATCAGTCATAGCACGACAACATATCTCACATATGAGATGCCGCTGCGACGGGCCCCGCCGACGCGCCGGACAACTCCCGGTGCACCGCCAGGTGGTCCGGCGTCGTCACCACCTTACGCTTGTGCACGAACGCCTTGCGCGCCTGCCGGAAGCCGTTGCGGTCATCGAACATGTCCCGGCTCATCTCGGCCAGCTCCTCCACCCGGTAGGCCTCCAGGGGCTTGCGCCGCTCGTCGGCCTCCTGCGCCTGGCGTTTGATCTCCAGCAGCCGCCCGTAATCGTCGCCGGCGGCCAGCCGCTCGGCGTACTCCAGTACCGAGCGCTCGAACTCCAGGCGCGAGCCGGGCATCATCCGGTCGGCCAGCCCCAGCTCGAGCGCCTGCGCCGCGCTGATCGGCAGCGCCTGGCCCGTCAGCCGCCGCGCCACCACCGCCCCCACCCGCCGGGGCAGCACGTACGTCCAGTACTCCGACCCGAACAGCCCCATCGTCCGGTAGTGCGGGTTGAGCACCACGCCCTCGCGCACCAGCACCCGATCGGCGCCCAGTCCCATCATCACGCCGCCCGCGCCCGCGTTGCCGCCCACCGACGTCACCACCAGCTGCCCCGTGCACGTGATCACCTCACGGCACACCTGGTTGATCGCGTTGATGTTCGTCCAGGCCTCCAGCTCGGGGTGGCGCGAGGCCTCGATCACGTTCAGGTGGATGCCGTTGGAGAACACCTCGCCGCCCCGCACCACCAGCACGCGGGTGTCCTGGGCGCCGGCGTAGCGAAGGGCCGAGGCCAGGCGGCGGCACTGCTCGCTGGACATCGCGCCGTTGTAGAAGTCGAAACTCACCACGCCCACCGTGTCGCTGCGGTCGTAGGTCACCTCGCTGTAACCCGGGCGCTCCTCCAGCCCGGCCGCCCGCTCACCCAGGACCGTGGCCGCCGGCAACTTGATCGCGCCCGGCTCCTCCACCCGCAGGTGCCCCACCCACACCGTGCCGTCGCCGGTGTGCACCAGCACCGCGCCCTCGCGCCGGGCCGCCACCGTGCCCGGCGTCCCGGCCACCACCGGGCCCCGGTAGACGTCGAACACCCGCATCATCCGCCCGTCCAGCATCACCCGCCCGCCCGGCGCACCGTCGGCCGAACGGATGCGCCGCAGCACCGCGTCGGTGCTCTGCGACCAGGAGAACTCCCGATCGGCGTGCCGCATCGCCGGCCGCAGCCGCCCGCGCACCTGCGGCGAACGGTAGTCCAGCGGCACCGGCACGAACCCCGCGTCCATGGCCTTGGCCGCCACCTCCACCACCAGCTCCACCGCCGCATCGGCCACCGGCCCGTTGTACAGGGCGGACTTGCGCGGCGGCTCGGCCGGCATCGCGAACGTCCGATACCCCCAGATCGGCCCGGCGTCCATCTCCTCCACCGCCTGCAGCGCCGTCACGCCCCACTCCGGCTCCGCGTCGGCGATCGCCCAGTCCAGCGAGGAGGGGCCCCGGTCGCCGGGGGGCCCCGGGTGGATGATGATCGTGCGGTGGTTCTGCCACAGAAGCGCCGGCACCTTCTCCTTCAGGAACGGGCAGATGATCAGGTCGGGCTTGGCCAGCCGGGCCGCCTCGACCATCACCTGCTCCGAGACGGCCAGCTCGACGGTGACGTCGTGTCCGGCCCGGCGCAGTTCCAGCCAGGCACGCTGGGTCAGGCCGTTGAAGGAGGAGCAGAGCAGCAGGATGCGCAACGGAGGACTTCTTTCAGGCGGTCGTTCGAGGGTGACGGGGGCTCGCCGTGTGCGGGCCCGGGGGAGGGGGCCGGCTCAGCCGGGCGTACCCGGGCCCGGGTGATCCCAGAAGTCCCGGATGTTTACGGCAGTCCCATATGGCCCGTACATGTCATCGATGCTGACACGAACCTGCAAGTGCTGATGACACATCTCCGCAAAAATCCGCCCGGACCAGCCCCAAATGACCCGCTTTGTCGGAATCGAATCTGGGGGACAGGCGCCCGTACGGCCCTACTCCGGCCCAACCGCCTAGCCCGCTACCCGACCGAAACCCCGCTCCTGCGGCCGGCGGATGAGTGATTCCAGGACGTCGATGCCGATCGGGATCGACTCCTCCCGCACCTCGAAGGTCGCACTGTGGTGGGGGCCCGGGCTGCCGGCGCCGACCATCAGGTAGGCGCCCTGGCCGCCGCGTTCCTGCACATGCCGGATGAGCAGGTTGGCATCGTCGCTTCCCGCGTACGGCCGGGTCCGGATCACCTCCACGACGGCGGGATGGGCCTTGGCCGCCTCGACGATGCGGTCGACCAGTTCCTCGTCGGGGGTCACGGTCGTGGAGCGGCCCATCACGGCCAGCTCCACCTCCACGCCCTGCGCGCCGGCCGCCCCCTCCACGATGGAACCGATCCGGCCCACCAGTTCCTCGGCGACCTCGTCCACGGTGGCGCGCGCCTCGCACGTCATCACCGCCGTGGACGGCACGATGTTCACCCCGTCACCGGCCACCAGCGTGCCGACGTTGAGCCGGGTGTCGGCGGAGCTGAAGCGCGGGATCGCCATGATGGCCAGCGCGGACATGGCGGCGGCCAGCAGCGCGTTGCGGCCGGTCTCGGGCGAGCCGGCGGCATGGGAGGCCTCGCCGGTGAAGTCGACTTTCAGCTTGCGGGTGGCCAGGCCGCCGGTGAAGCTGCCCACGACCGAACCGAGGGCCATGTCGCCCGCCATGTGCACGGCGAGCATGGTGTCGATGCCGTCGGCGACCCCGGCGTCGATCATCGTCTGCGCGCCCCGCACCCCCTCTTCGGCGGGCTGGAACAAGATCCGCAGCGAGCCCGCGAAGTCACGGTCGGCCAGGCGGTGCAGCAGGCCCACCCCGATGGTGGTGTGCGCGTCATGGCCGCACGCGTGCATCGCGCCGTTGACCGAGGCGAAGCCGTTGGCGGCCGGGAAGTGCGCCGGATCGGCCGACTCGCGCATCGGCAGCGCGTCGATGTCGACACGCAGACCCCATCGCGGGCCCGGCCGCAGCCCGGCCACGTCGACGACCAGCGCGGTGCCGTTCTTGCGGAAGAAGCGGGCGCGCTCGGCCGCGACGCCGGACTCGATCGCGCGAGCCTCCCATGCGTCGAGCGTGCGCGGCGAGGGGTAGTTCACGACGGGGGAGAGGTCGTGGGCGTCCTTTCCGGTCAAGACGGTCACCGGCAGGCCTTCGATGGCCTGGGTGATCCGGGCGGCCGTCCCGATCTCCACGAACGCGGGTTCCGGATTCCGGTGCAGTTCTCGCCTGAACGCCTTGAGCTGCGCGAAGTCCACGAGACCTCTTTCTCTTCCACGATGATCAGCGGCCCGGCGGTCGCCTCGCACATGCTAGGTACGGTGCCGCAGACCGGGGCTCATCGCGCGCGATCCTGCATGAAACACCCGATTTCCGAGCAGGGTCCGCATGAAGTCGCCCGGTGCTAGTCCTCGAACACCGGCTGGCCGCCGACCGGCACGTACCGAAGGCGCCGGCTGTCCAGGTCGAGGATGTAGCCCGTGCGCTTGGCGATCCTTGGCACGATCCACCGGTCCTTGACCAGCACCTTCGGGAACGCCGAGGCCACCCTGCCCTCGATCTCGTCCAGCTCCTGCAGGTTGTGCAGCCACAGGAAGACCGCCAGGTTGGCCTCGCCGGTCACCGACGCGCACATCCGCACGTGGTGGAGCGAGCGCAGCGAGGAGACGAGGCGTTCCAGGTCGTGGTGCTGGACGTCGAGCCACAGCACCGCCGCCGCCGACCAGCCCATCAGGGTGTGGGCGAAGTCGACGCGCCATCTGACCCAGTTCGCCGCGAGCAGCGCGTCGATGTCGCGGGAGATCACCGTGATCGAGCGGCCCAGCTCGCGCTGCATGTCGGCGGCGGTACGGCGCACGTCCGTGCTGAGCGCGGCGACGACGTCGCGGTAGGCGGGCTTGCGTTGTTCGGGCGGTTCGGAGGGCCGCAGCAGGCGCAACGCCTCGGCCTGGTCGTCGGAGAGCATGTTGAGCCGCCAGCCCGAGCCTTCGAGGAAGATCCGCCGCAGGTAGTGGGTCCGGGTGCCGACGATGCCGGGGATCACGGCGATGTGCTCGTCGATGTAGCGATCCATGGACAGCAGGCTGTGCGTGGAGATCATGACGTAGAGGTCGCGGGGACCCGAGGTGCAGTGCACACTGAAGATCGGCCCCTGCCGGCCGAGCTCGGCGATCACGTCGGCGCGCCGGCCCGGGGTGCACCGGATCTCCACCAGCGCCGAGATCTCCCGCTCGGCCGAGCGCGGCCCGTCGCCCTCGAAGCAACTCGTCCACGCCTGCCGCTGCTGCGTGAGCGCCGACCAGCGGCGGGAGATCGTCGACGGGTCGACCCGCAAGATCCTGCCCAGATGGGCCCAGGAGACCCGCGGATGGATCTGCAGTGCGTTGATGATCTGAAAGTCGAGCCCGTCCACCATGCCGTCTATCATGCACATAAAGGGACGATGTGCCCACAATCGTGCATACCGTCGCAGGTGTCGCCACCCGATCACCCGGCGGCAGACGGCCCTCCATCGTTCGCCACCTGTTCGCCACCTCTTCCTCTTTTGGCAGACAGGCGGACTTGCCGGGCAGGATCGTGCGGGCAAAGCGCCCCAGCATCCAATTCCTTGCGCGGTGACCCTCAAAAGGCCCCTGACCGGCGCACACGACTAGGCTCGGCGCCATTCTTTCCGCGGTTGCACCTGGAGGATTGGTGTTTCGCAAAACGATTCTGGCGCTGACGGCCATCGCCGCAGCGGGACTGGGCGCGGCCGCCTGCGGCACGGCCGCAAGCACCACCGACGCCGTCAACATGTCCCTGAACACCGATCCCGCCACCTTCGACCCAGCACTGGCCAAGGGCGGCGACGACTTCACCATGGCCCGCCTGCTGTTCGACACCGTGGTACGCAAAGACTCAGGCAACGCCCTGGCAGGCGGCATCGCCTCCTCCTGGAAGGCCCAGGACGCCGCGCACTACACCTTCACCATCCGCAGCGGACTGACCTGCTCCGACAAAACCCCCATCACGCCGTCCGTGGTCGCAGCCTCCCTCACCCGGTTCGCGGCCAAGGAGACAGGCTCCTCCGCCCGCACCCTCACCCTCGGACCGGCCACCGCGACCTTCACCGCCGACGACCAAGCAGGCACCGTACAAGCCACACTGTCAGCCCCCTGGTCGGACTTCCTCACCGGACTCGCACTGCCCCAAGCCGGCATCATCTGCCCGGCAGGCCTCAAAGACGCCAAAGCCCTCGCCGCAGGCAAAGTCACCGGCGCCTTCTCCGGCCCCTACACCCTCACCGCATCACAACCCGCCGTCTCCTACCAGCTGACCCTGCGCGACGGCTACAACGCCTGGCCCACCTTCGCCAAACCCCTGCAAGGCGAACCCGCCAAACAACTCACCCTCACCCCCATCACCGACTACGCCACGATCGCCACCCAACTGCTCGCCGGCAGCCTGGACGTCGGCGTGATCATCGACGAGAACGTCGCCCGCTTCGACGGCAACCCCGCCTTCACCACCTCAAGCACCTCCAACACCACCACCTACCTGCTGTTCAACGAACGCCCCGGCACCGTGTTCGCCGACCGGCCGGACCTACGCGCCGCCGTCGCCCAAGCCATCGACCCCCAAGCCTTCAGCGACATCATCAGCGGCAAACGAGGCAGCACCATCCTGTCGGTCGGATCAGCCAAACTCGCCTGCGCCAACACCGACAAGACCCTGCTGAAAACCCCCGACCCCGCCGCCGCCAAGAAACTCGCCGGAGTCCGCTTCCGCATCGTCGGCACCACCCTGCTGCAAGGCGGCAACGACTACATCGCCGAAGCCCTGCGCAACGCCGGCGCCGACGTGAAAGTCGACTCCCTCGACAACGCCAACTGGGCCACCCTGACCACCGCCGGCGGCAAGGACTGGGACATCAACGTCCAAGGCGACAACAACCAGATGGGCACCCTCACCTCCTCCCTGCTGCGCGTCATGGGCCCCGCCACCGAAGACGGCGGCCGCAACAAGACCGGACAGATCAACAAGGAGGGCTACGGCTTCGTCACCAAAGCCATGGGCGAGATCGACCGCGACGCCCAATGCGCCGCCCTGCAGTCCGCACAGAAATCCTTCCTGCAGCGCGTCGACGCCATCCCGCTGTCGACCCTGCCCAACACCACCGTCGTCGCCAAGGGATTCAGCATCCGCACCTTCGACGAATACCTCGACCCCGCCACCCTCCGCATCGTCAAATAGCCAGAAGGCGCCCCCGTCATGGCCTCACTCACATCCCCGCACGCTCCAGGCGCCCCGCCGCCGGAGCCCCCCACCGCATCCCGGTCAAAGCGGCTGCGGATCTCCTCCGCCTGGCTGCGGTTCGCCGTGCGGCGCCTGGCCAGCCTCGTGGCGATCTTCGCAGCCCTGCTCATCGTCTCCTTCCTCATCGTCCAGCTCATCCCCGGCGACCCCGCCGTCGGCATCGCCGGAGCCAACGCCGACCTCGCCGACATCCAGCGCATCAGAACCGAACTCGGCCTCGACCGCCCCATCTGGCCACGCTTCCTCGACCACGTCAGCGGAGTCCTGACCGGCGACCTCGGTACCTCCTTCATGTACCGCCAGCCGGTCGAGACCATCATCGCCAACCGCCTGCCCTTCACCGCCACCATCGCCACCACCGCGATGCTCGCCGTCCTGCTCATCTCCATCCCCCTGGGCATGGCCATCGGCGTCCTCACCCGCGGCGGCCGGCGCAAATGGCTCGACGTCGCCTTCGGCATGCTCACCGGATTCCTCGACTCCATCCCCGGCTACATCATGGCCTCCTTCCTCGTCGTGATGTTCGCCCTCGGCATCGGCCTGCTCCCGCTCTTCCCACCCGCCTACACCCCCCGCTTCGGAGCAGCCTCCTTCGTCCTGCCCGTCGCGGCCATCGCCATCGGCCCGATCTGCACCATCTCCCGCGTCGTCCGCCGCGAAACAGCCGTCGTCCTCGACACCGACTACATGCGCACAGCCCGAGGCTGGCGCCTGCCCGCCCTGCGACGCCACATCCGCTGGGCACTGCCGAACCTGCTCACCACCACCCTCACCCTCAGCGGACTGATCCTCACCGGCATGATCGGCGGCGCCATCATCATCGAATCGGTGTTCGCCCTACCCGGCCTCGGCAGCGGCATCATCAAAGCCATCCTCGACCGCGACTATCCCGTCATCCAAGGCATGGTCCTGGTCATCGGCATGATCGCGGCACTCGTCAACCTCCTCGTCGACATCCTGCTCGGACTCATCGACCCACGGACCCTCGGAGGACCCCATGTCTCCGCATAACCGGTCCCGCCACGTCAACCCCGGCCTCATCCTCGGCCTGGCCCTGCTCGCCATCATCATCCTCATCGCCGCACTGGCCCCCCTCCTGTTCACCACCCCGGCCAACGCACTCGGCCCCAGATTCGCCCCACCCTCACCCGAACACTGGCTCGGCACCGACGCCACCGGCCACGACGTCCTGCTCCGCAGCCTCGTCGCCACCCGCCTCACCCTGCTCCTCACCGCCGGAGCCACCGCCATCGCCGTCATCTCCGGCATCGTCCTGGGCACCGGCGTCTGGCTCCTACGACCCTGGGCCAGAGAAATCTTCCTGCGCGTCATCGACGCCATGGTCGCCTTCCCCGGACTCCTGCTCGCCCTCGTCGTAGCCGCCGTACTCGGCGCCGGCGGCTCCTCCGCACTGATCGCCATCGGCCTGTCCGGCATCCCCTACTTCGCCCGCCTCACCGCCAACCTCGCCGCGAAAATCTCCCAGCAGGAGTACGTCTCCACCGCCCGCCTGCTCGGCGTCAACAACACCCGGATCGCCATCAGGCACATGCTGCCGAACATGGCCGAACCCCTGCTCGTCCTGGCCGCATCGACCTTCGCGGCCACACTCACCGCCATCTCCGCCCTGTCCTTCGTCGGACTCGGAGTCCAGTCACCCGCCTACGACTGGGGCAAACTCCTCAACGAAGCCCTCCCATCCCTCCTGGCCAACCGCCCCTACCAAATGGCCGGCCCAGCCGCCCTCATCGTCCTGACCGGCCTGGCCGCCGTCCTCATCGGCGACGGACTCGCCAGCGCCGCAAACCCACGACGACACCACACACCCAGCCAGAACCGACCCCACCCCACCACCCCAGACCAAGCGGCAACCCCCAGCGAACACCTTGCCGACATCCGCGACCTGTGGATCCACTCCGGCGACACACCCCTGGTCAAAGGCATCTCCTTCCACATCCGACACGGCGAGATCCTCGGCATCGTCGGCGAAAGCGGCTCCGGCAAAACCCTCACCGCCATGGCCCTGGCCCAACTCCTGCCCGACGGCCTCACCTCCACCGCCACCCGCATGTCCATCAACGACCTGGACCTGCGCCGCCCCGCACCCCCCACCGCCATGACCGAAGCCATCAGCCTCATCTACCAAGACCCCGGCTCCACCTTCAACCCCGCCCTGCGCATGGGCACCCAGCTCACCGAAGTACTGCGCACCCACAAACACCTCACCACCAAAGCGGCCACCCAGCGCGTACTCGACGCCCTGCGCACCGTCCACATGACCAGACCCGAACACCGCCTCAAACAGCACCCCCACGAACTGTCAGGCGGCATGCGGCAACGCGCCATGATCGCCACCGCCCTGACCGTCCAGCCACGCCTGATCATCGCCGACGAACCCACCACAGCCCTCGACGTCACCGTCCAAGCCGAAATCCTGCGCGAACTCAAACGCGTCAACAACGAATACAACGCCTCGATCATGTTCATCTCCCACGACATCGGCGTCGTCCGCGCACTCTGCGACCGCGTCATCGTCATGTACCACGGCGAAATCGTCGAACAGATCGCCGCCCACGACCTCACCGTCGAATCCGCCCAACACCCCTACACCCAAACCCTCCTGCGAGCCACCCCCGACATCGACGGCCCCCCAGGCGACCTGCCCACCCCGCAGCCCGCGCAGGAGCACACCCATGGATGAACAGATCGCCGTCCAGGTCAGCGACCTGCGAGCCGGCTACGGCTGGGGCACCAACGCCACACCCATCCTGCACGGCATCACCATGAACGTCGCCCGAGGCACCACCGTCGGCATCGTCGGCGAATCAGGCTCCGGCAAATCCACCCTCGCCAAAGCACTCGTCGGCATCGTCCGCCCCACAGCCGGCAGCGTCACCATCGGCGGCGTACCCGTCTCCGCCGCACGAGGCGCCGACCGCCACGCGCTGCGACGCAAAGTCCAGATGATCCCCCAAGACCCCTACTCCTCACTCGACCCCCGCCGCACCATCGGCCAAGCACTCGCCGAAGCCGTCGACCCGCGCCGCGCGAACGTCAGCAAACACACCGACGAGATCATCCACTGGCTCGAAACCGTCAAGATGCCCGCCGACACCATCAACCGCTACCCCCACGAATGCTCCGGAGGACAACGCCAGCGCATCGCCATCGCCCGAGGCCTCATGATCGGCCCCGAAGTCGTGATCGCCGACGAGATCACCTCCGCACTCGACGTCTCCGTCCAAGCCGAGATCCTCAACCTCCTGGCCAAGCTACGCCGCGAACTCAACCTGACCATGGTCTTCATCTCCCACAACCTCGCCGTCGTCCGCCACGTCAGCGACGAAGTCGTCGTCCTCTACAACGGCGACATCGTCGAACAAGCCCCAGCCGCCCACCTCTACCAAAACCCCCAGCACCCCTACACCCGCACACTGCTCGACTCGGTCCCAGGCGCACCAGGCTTCACCATCGAACACCGCCCGCGGAAGGACGCTGCGTGACCCCCGACCGAAACCTCCGCCTCAGCAACGCCACGATCATCGACGGCACCGGAGCACCACCCCTCCACGACGGCGTACTCGACATCACCCCCGACGGCCTCATCGCCTACGCCGGCACCGCCGCCGACGCCCCCCACAACCACAACGCCGACGAACGCGACCTGCACGGCGCAACACTGCTGCCCGGATTCATCGACTGCCACGTCCACCTGGGATTCACCCTCGCCAACGGACCCTTCCACACCCTCCAGAACGACCCAGCCCTCATCGTCCTGGAATCCGTCGCCCGCATCCGCGCCACCCTCGACGCCGGCATCACCAGCGCACGCGACCTCGGCGGCCTGTCCCAAGGCTTCCGCGAAGCCATCGACCAACAACTGATCCCCGGCCCCCGCCTCAAACTCGCCGTCAGCCCGATCAGCCACACCGCCGGCCACGGCGACATGCACCTGCACGGCGGCACACTCGCCCCCACCATCCCCGAACTCATCGAGATAGCCGACACCGTCGACGAAGTCCGCAAAGCAACACGCCGCATACTCCGCCAAGGAGCCGACCTCATCAAGATCTGCACAACCGGCGGCATGGGCAGCAGACACGACCACCCCGACGACGAAGGCCTGCGCCTGGACGAAGTACGCGCCATCCACGACGAACTCGACCGACACGGCGGCAAACCCATCGCCGCCCACGCACAAGGCCGCAAAGGCATCCTCACCGCCATCCGCGGCGGCGTGACCAGCGTCGAACACGGCTACGGCATCGACGACGAAGGCCTCGACCTCCTCGAAGAACGCGGCGCCTTCCTCGTCCCGACCCTGTCGACCGTGTTCTCGATCGACAAGAAGACCATGCAGCCCTACCACTACGCCAAAAAAGTGAAGTGGTCCGAGATCACGAAGAAGAACATCGGCCACGCCATCGCACGCGGAGCGAAGATCGCCCTCGGAACCGACGCCGGCGTCTGCCCCCACGGGCAGAACCTGCGCGAACTCGGACACCTCGTCGACCTCGGCATGTCCCCGATGAACGCCCTCATCGCCGGAACCCGCACCGCATCCGAACTGCTCGGCATCTCCGACCAAGTAGGCACCCTGGAAACCGGCAAACTCGCCGATCTCGTCGTCACCGACGCCGATCCGCTCCACGACATACACGCACTGGCTGATCCCTCACGCATACAGATCGTGATGAAAGCCGGCGCCTTCATGAAAGACCTCGCAAAGACCGCCCCCCAGACGACACCCGTCTGACCGAAACCGGCGGCAACCGACCGAACCAGCGGGAGACCGAGCCCCTGAGGCCGACCGCGCCGGCGGGGGAGAGGCCGGCCCCGCGACCGCGCAGCCCCACCTGCCCCCACTGGGCGATGAGGCAGCAGACGCTTCCACATGGCCGCGCAGCCGAGCGCCGCGAGACGAGGTCACGACGCTGCCCGAGACGACGCTCGACGTACGGGAACGCCGCGCGACCATCACGCCGCAGGCGGAACTCGTACAGTTCGAGGACCGCGTGTCGCTGCGCGTGGGGGAGCGCCATGAACGCGCGACCGCCGTGGCGCGAGGACTCGCCGCCCGATGCGTGCCTGGTGTCTCGAGCGGCTCCCACGCCACGCCGTCCCTCGATGCGTGCGGGTGATCGACGACCTGCCCAGGAACGCCGCCACAAAGTGATCAAGGGGGAGCTGCGCGTTGTGCCGTCGGACGCGTGGGACGCCTGTACATAGCCCGGGCCGCATCGCGGTGAACGGGCTCAGCAAGATCGGTCCCGGCTCGAGAGGACCCGCCGGGGTGATGGCCTCACCCCCACCGCCACCCGCATGTCCATCAGCGACGTGCGCGACGCCGTTCCTCAGGCCAATGAGCGCGTTGCCGAAGGCGGCCGCGTCGGTTTGCGGGTCATGTGTCGACGACGCCGTTCCTCAGTGGCCGCGTTCTGGCAGGCTGGGAACTATAGGCGATACCGAACAGAATCCACCTTCTGTCCGGTATCGGGTTTTTTGGGTGATTAGGGGTGGTTAGAGGCGGTTGACGAAGCGGGCGGCGGCGCGCTGGCTCATGCCGGTCTCGCCGCGTACGAGGAAGACGGCTTCTTGGAGCTGGCCGAGCGCCTTCATCTGGCGCGCCTGGTCGACCAGGTCGGGGCTGGGGCTGGGGCGGTTGCGGGGGTTCCTGGTCAGCCGGGCGGCCAGGATGATCAGATAGATGATCAGGGCGGTGACGACGACGGTGAGCGCGACGAGGCCCCCGGTGGAGATCGCCAGGCTGTGCATGTCTCGATCGTAACGCGACTCGCTGGTGATCAGCGGCGTCAATCGGCTTCGCCGGCGGCGATGGGTGCGATGATCAGGGCCGCGACGCTGAGAATCATGCATCCTCGGTTCGCCATATTTGCGGGTGTAGGCGGACATGTCTGGTTGCTTGATAATGAACATTATGTCAAGTAGTGCTCTTCTCGCATGGGAGGGGTCCTGACTCCCGGGGTGGAGCGGCGTGCGCGTGTGGTGACGTTGGTCACCTTGGGTGCCGCCCCGCCGGGCGGTGGCGGACACGTCCAGGTCCGGTGGTGTTACAGGAGGTGACGGCCGCCGCCGATGGCCTGGCCCGGCTCTTGATCATTACGGTGGGTGAGGCCGGAATGTTCTGACCAGCGGGTTGACCTTCGGTTGATTCACTGTCCTTGCTGGCCTGGGCGGCTTAGGGTGGGAAATCTGCTATCGCGCCGCGAGAGGAGCAGCACGTGGGGAACCAGTCGATGTTATGTGCAGTGTGTCAGGGAGTTCTGCCCGCTTCTGGACGGGAGTCCTATACGACCCTGCGGGGACGCCTGATCGTCACGAACGGTTACTGCGCAGGTGGTTGCGCCGAGCGGCGGACCGCGATGGAGCAGACGCAGCAGATGTCGCGTCCTTCGGCTCCGGTTGCGCAGTCCGCTCCCCCGGTGGCTCCTGAGGTCGTTTCCGCTGATGCGTATCTGGCCTCTGCCGTCGGCCCGATTCGGGCGCGGGTGGCGGGCTGACCGTTTGTGTGCCGGGGTTCGGGCCGGCGCGGCGTTGAGCGCCGTGCCGGTTTTCGTGCCGGTTGTGGGTTGGTGGGTGCCGTGTCACGCCGGGGTGGGGCGCGATGCGGTGGTCGGGCCGCCGGTCATTGGTGGCCGTTTGTGGTGTGCCAGTAGTCGCGGGTCTGTACGGCCAGGCCGTCGGTGTCGAAGCGGGCGATGACGCAGCCTGCGAGGGTGATGGGTGTGCCGTCGTCGGTGGCGTGGACGCGGAATTCGATGACCGCCTGGTCGCCGTCCACGATGGGGGTGGCGAAGGTGACCTGGGGTGCGGTTTCGGTGCTGAAGGACCAGCGGATGTAGTCGGTGATGGCGCCTCTCCCCCGGTGTGGTGGCCGGAAGGGCATGGAGGTGTGGACGGCGTCGTGGCTGTAGAGGGTGGCGATGCGGTCGGCGTCGTGGTGGGTCCAGCCGTGTTGCCAGGTGTCGGCGAAGTGCTGGGCGGCTGTTCGGGTGTCCATGGGTTCCAGTGTGGCGGCGTTTAACCGGTCGATTCTGTCGGTGGCGTTGGTTATGGTCTGGGCTCGTGTCTGGTGTGCTGCCGCTGGTTCACGCGCGTGGGCTGGTGAAACGGTTCGGGGATTTCGTCGCGGTTGACGGGATCGATATTGATGTGGCGCCTGGTGAGGCGTTTGGCTTCCTGGGTCCCAATGGTGCGGGTAAGTCGTCGACGATGCGGATGATCAGTTGCGTGTCGATGCCGTCCGCGGGTGAGTTGCGGATCTTCGGGATGGATCCGGCGCGGGAGGGGCCGCGGATCCGGGGGCGGCTGGGTGTCTGCCCGCAGCTGGATAACTTGGATCCCGATCTGACGGTTCGCGAGAATTTGACGACGTACGCTCGCTATTTCGGTTTGTCGCGGGCGCAGGCGCGGGCGCGGGCCGAGGAGCTGCTGGAGTTCGCGCAGCTGCGTGAGCGGGCCTCGAGCCGGGTGGAGCCGCTGTCGGGCGGGATGAAGCGGCGGCTGACGATCGCGCGGGCGATGGTGAACGAGCCGGATCTGGTGCTGCTGGACGAGCCGACGACGGGGCTGGATCCGCAGGCGCGTCATCTGCTGTGGGAGCGGTTGTTCCGGTTGAAGCAGCGGGGTGTGACGCTGGTGCTGACCACGCATTACATGGATGAGGCCGAGCAGTTGTGCGATCGGCTGGTGGTGATGGACGGCGGGCGGATCGTGGCCGAGGGGTCGCCGCGTTCGCTGATCGAGTCCTATTCCTCGCCTGAGGTGGTGGAGTTGCGTTTCGGCGGGCAGGAGCTGGCGGGTTTCGTGGCGCCGCTGGACGGGGTGGGTGATCGGGTGGATGTGCTG
The DNA here is from genome assembly GCF_043197155.1 of Nonomuraea sp. NPDC049269. Taxonomy (NCBI): domain Bacteria; kingdom Bacillati; phylum Actinomycetota; class Actinomycetes; order Streptosporangiales; family Streptosporangiaceae; genus Nonomuraea; species Nonomuraea sp. NPDC049269. The sequence continues at coordinate 312,186 of NZ_JBICSO010000001.1, read as the reverse complement.
CCGGATCGGATCTTGCTGTATGCCAAGGACGGTGACGCGGCGGTGTCGGAGGTGCATCGTCGTGAGCTGGTGCCCTCCAGTGTGCTGGTGCGCAGGTCGTCGCTGGAGGATGTGTTCCTTCATCTGACGGGCCGGACGTTGGTGGAGTGATGGCGCATCCGGCGGTGGCGGTGCTGGAGCGGCACCTGACGTTGTACAAGCGGTTGTGGCGGGCGTCGTTGTTCTCGTCGTTCGTGTTGCCGGTGCTGTTCTTGGCCAGCATCGGGCTGGGGGTGGGCGGTTACGTCGGCGAGGTGGGCGGCGTGCCGTACGTGGAGTGGATCGTGCCGGGTGTGCTGGCTTCGACGGTGTTTCAGATGGCGGTCGGCGAGTGCACGTACGCGGTGTTCGGGGAGTTCCGGTGGAATCGCGGGGCGCACGCGATGTTCGCGACGCGAGTGTCGGTGTGGGACATGATCGGCGGCTGGCTGCTGTACATCGTGTTCAGGGTCGAGATCGCGGTGGTGGTGTTCCTGCTGGTGGTGGCGGCGTTCGGGGTGTTGTCCTCGCCGTGGGTGGTGGTGACGCCGTTGGTGGCGGCGTTGCTGGCGGTGGCGGTCGCGGCGCCGGTGACGGCGTTTTCGGCGACGATCGATCACGACAGTTATTTCGCGTTGCTGTTTCGGTTCGTGATGCTGCCTTCGACGTTGTTCGCGGGGGTGTTCTTCCCGGTGGAGCAGTTGCCGCTGGTGGTGCGGCCGCTGGCTTATGTCTCGCCGTTGTGGCATGGGGTGGAGCTTGCGCGGGCGGCGACGTCGGGGGCCGCTCCCCCGTGGCCGGGGTGGGCGCATGCCGGGTGTTTGCTGGTGTTCGCGGTGGGTGGGGTGTGGTGGGCGGGTTGGGCGTTTCGTAGGCGACTTCAGGACTGATGATGGTGACGTTGGCGGTGGCTCGGCTGGTGTCGGGCCGGGTTTCGGTGGGCCGGGTGGGTGCGGTCGTGGGCCGCAATGTGGGTGCGTTGCGTTCGGGTGCTTCGTACTGGCTGGTGCTGGTGTCGGGGTTCTTCGAGCCGTTGCTGTATCTGCTGTCGATCGGTGTGGGTGTGGGGGCGCTGGTGGGGCGGATCCCGGTGGGTGATGGCCGGGTGGTGTCGTACGCGGTGTTCGTGGCGCCGGCGATGCTGGCGGTTTCGGCGATGAACGGGGCGTTGTCGGAGACGACGTTCAACTTCTTTTTCAAGATGCGTTACGCCAAGACGTTCGAGGCGGTGCTGGCGACGCCGGTGCGGCCGATCGAGGTGGCGCTGGGTGAGTTGAGCTGGGCGATGGTGCGCAGCGGTGTGTACACGGCGTTGTTCTTGGTGGTGATGGTGGTGTTGCGGCTGGCCGAGCCGGTGTGGGCGCTGGCGGCGTTTCCGGCGACGATGCTGGTGGGGTTGTCGTTCGGGGCGCTGGGGATGGCGGTGTCGACGCTGCTGCGTGGCTGGCAGGATTTCGACCTGATGACGGCGGGGCAGTTGTCGTTGTTCCTGTTTTCCGGGACCTTCTCCCCCGTGGCGGATTATCCGGGGGTGTTGGAGGTGGTGGTGCGTCTGACGCCGCTGTATCACTCGGTGGAGTTGGTGCGGGGTCTGGCTTCGGGGGTGCCGCAGTGGGGGTTGCTGGGGCATGCGGGTTATCTGGTGGTGATGGCGGTGGCGGGGGTGTGGTTCGCGGCGCGCCGGATTGAGCGGGTGTTGTGCGCGTAGTGCGGGTGTGTCAGGTGTAGGGGTGTGCGGCGGTGACCGAGGTGGTGGGGAGCGGGCCGTACAGGTGGGGGAAGCCGTTTTCGAGGCGGATGTCGAGTCCGGTGGGGTCGATCTCGAGGATGAGCAGTGGTTGGGTGAGGTGGCTGTAGAAGGCGGCGTGTACACCGTGGAGTTGGTCGAGGTCGCGGCTGCAGTGGATGAAGCCTTCTTCTTCGAGGGTGCGGCCGAGGGTGGAGATGCGGTACTCCCCTGCCGGCTGGGCGGCGGCCCAGTCGGCGCGTAGGGCGAGGTGCAGGATGTTTACGGTGTCCATTCTGATTCGAGCATGGCGTAGATGACCTCGGAGGTCCATTCGCCTTTGACCTGTTCGTTGTCGATGAGGTGGGCTTCGCGGCGCATGCCGAGTTTCTCCAGGACGCGGGCGGAGGCGGTGTTGCGGGCGTCGATGCGGCCGGTGATGCGGTGCAGGTGGAGTTCTTCGAAGCCGAGGCGGAGCAGTTCGCGGGCGGCTTCGGGGGCGTAGCCGTGGCGGTGGTGGTCGGGGTGCAGGATGTAGCCGATCTCGCCTTGGCGGTGTTGCTTGCTGGTCCAGATCAGGACGCCGTTGCCGATGAGTTCGCCGCTTTCGCGCAGGGTGATGGCGATGTCGAGGGCGTCTCCTTCGTCGAGGAGGGCGACGCGGGTGATCTTCTTTTCGAGGAAGGTGCGGACGGTGTCGAGGTCGCGGGGTTCCCAGTAGAGGTAGCGGGCGACTTCTGGCCGGGATTCGTAGGCGTGCAGCGCGTGGAGGTCGTCGGGGGTGAAGGGGCGCAGCAGGAGGCGGCTGGTGATGATCGGGTAGTGGGGTTTGAGCACGTGGGCAGTGTAGAGAACCCCCCTTTGGGGCGCGAGGTGTTTTCGTCTGGTCCCTTGCTGGTGGTGGTTTTTCGGTGTGTCAACGATCTGTCAGCGGGGGCTCAAGGGGGTGTCAGCGGGGTGCGGGATGGTCGCGGCGTTCCAGTTTTTCGACGGGAGGCGACAGATGACGACGACGCGACTCGATGCCGGGGCTTATCGGGCGGCCGAGCGGTTGCTGCGGGACAACCGCGGGAGTCTGGTGCTCGGGGACAGGGTCAGTCCGCGGTGGATCGAGGGGGGTGCCCGGTTCTGGTACGCGGTGGACACCGCTGAGGGGCGCAGGTTCGTGCTGGTCGATCCGGTGGCGGGCAGCCGCGGAGCGGCCTTCGATCAGGAGAAGGTGGCGGCCGCGTTGGCGGCGGCGTCGGGGCGGCAGGTGGATGCGGCGGCGCTGCCGTTGAGTGGTGTGGAGTTCAGTGGTGAGGGGGTGGAGTTCGACGCGTTCGGCGGGCGCTGGCGGTGCCGGTTGGACGGCTCCGTGTGTGAGGAGGTCGCGGGGGTGGCGCCGGTCGGTCCGGTGGAGGTGGCTTCGCCGGATGGCCGGCTGGTGGCGTTCCGGCGGGGGCACGATGTGTGGGTGCGTTCGCTGGAGGATGGCCGGGAGTGGGCTCTGACGGCTGATGGGGATGCGGACCACGACTACGGGGCGAGTCCTGATTTTTTCATGTATTCAACGTTGTTGAAGAAGATGGGGCTCCCCCACGCGCCGCCTGCCGTGTGCTGGTCGCCGGATTCGCGGCGGGTGCTGACGCACCGTACCGATCAGCGGGGGGTGCGGCGGGCGCATCTGGTGGAGTCCATGCCGGACGACGGCGGCGTGCCCGGGCTGGTGACGTTGCGGCAGCCGTTTCCCGGTGATGAGCGGCTGCCGCTGGCCGCGTTCGTGGTGCTGGACGTCGCGGGCGGTACGGCGGTGGCGGCGCGGGCGGAGCCGGTGGAGATGCCGACGATTTCGCCGATCTTCATGAAGTGGGCGTGGTGGTCGGAGGACGGCTCGGCGGTCTACTACCTCGATCGCTCGCGTGATGGGCGGACGCTGCGGCTGCATCGGCTCGATCCGGTCAGCGGCGAGGTGGTGAGCGTGCTGGGTGAGACCGGAAAGACCAGGGTGGAGCCGGCGCAGCAGCTGGGGCAGGCTCCGATGGTCAGGGTTTTGCGGGGCGGGCAGGAGGTGTTGTGGTATTCCCAGCGTGATGGGTGGGGTCATCTCTACCTGTATGACGTGTGCGGTGGTGAGCCGCGCGGGCAGGTGACGTCGGGGGCGTGGGCGGTGCAGGAGATCCTGCACGTCGATGAGGTGGCGCGGGTGGTGTACTTCGTCGCTTCGGGGCTGGTGGCGGCCGATCCGTATCGCCGGTCGGTGTGCCGGGCCGGGTTGGACGGGTCGGGGTTCGAGCGGATCACCGATGATGATCTGGATCATGTCGTCATCGTGGCCGGCGACAAGGGCTCCTTCATCGACTCGGCGTCCACGACCGTGACGCCGCCGTCGGTGACGGTGCGCGGCTGGGACGGTCGGGTGCTGGTGGAGCTGGAGCGCGCCGATGTCAGCCGGCTCATGGCGGCGGGCTGGACTCCCCCGGAACGCTTCTGTGTGAAGGCGGCCGACGGGCAGAGTGACGTCTATGGGGTGCTGTATCGGCCTCATGGGTTCGATCCGGGCCGGAGTTATCCGGTCGTCGATCATGTCTATCCCTTTCCCGCGGTGCACCGGGTGAGCCCGTCCTTCGATGCCGGGTGGCATGGTTATGACGCCGAGGTGGTGGCCGCGCTCGGGTTCGTCGTGGTCGCCGTGGACGGGCGGGGCACGCCGGGGCGCGACAAGGCCTTCCATGACGCCTCCTATGGGCGGCTGGACGAGGCGGGGCTGGCTGATCACGTCGCGGCGCTGGAGCAGCTGGGGGCGGAGCGGCCGTGGATGGATCTGGACCGGGTGGGGATCTTCGGTCTGTCGGCGGGCGGGTTCGCGGCTGTGCGGGCGATGCTGGACTTTCCTGAGGTGTTCAAGGTCGGTGTCGCCGAATCGGGGATGCATGATCTGCGCTACGGCGATCCGGGCAGCGCCGAGGCCTATCATGGGCCGTTCGATGCGCAGAGGTATGCGCGTGCGTCGAATGTGGATCTCGCCGATCGGCTGGCGGGCCGGCTGCTGCTGGTGCATGGCGGGTTGGACACTCAGGTGTTGCCTGATGTGACGTTGCGGCTGGTCGATCGTCTCATCGCGGCGGACAAGGACTTCGAGTTGCTGCTCGTGCCGCGGGCCGAGCATGTCTATGTCGGGTTCGAGTATTACGTCAATCGCCGTAAGTGGGATTTCCTGGTGCGTCATCTGCTGGGGGTGGAGCCGCCGGAGGGTTATCGCCTGTCCAGGGTTCCCCTCGGTGCCGGGGATGCGTGAGCTGAGCGGGTGAGGCGACGCGCCGGGTCCGTCCGTTGCTCGGCGCGGTCGCGCGGGCGCAGGAGGTTTCGCCCCCGACGTCGCCCTGCGCAACCGGCGCGCCAGGGTACGCGCGAGGGCCGCGCCGGCACCTCTCCCCTGCTCGCCTCGCCTGAGGCGCTGGCTGGCTGGCAGGAAGGACGCGACCCGGCGTCTTGCCGGGGGTGACGAAGCGCAGCGTCTCGGAGATCACGCTGCGTTACTGGGCGCCTGGGGACACGTTCGGGAAAAGACCCCGGCTCGGTGGGTGAGCTGATTCGGCGGGTGAGCCGAGGCCTGATCGGCTGGCTCGCGGTCGCGCTGCGTACTCGCGGCGGACCGACGGGCTGGCTGGCCGGACCGAAACAGTGACGGCGTCCCGGTTGGCTGAGCTGCTGAGCGGCGGGCTGGCCGGGCCGGCTGAGCCCGCCGATCGGCTTAGCCTGGCCGGCCGGGGTTCAGGGGGCGAGGGTGAGGACGGCGATTTCGCTGACCGTGGCGATGGTGGCGTCCTGGCCGCGCTGGGTCGCCTCGGCGTGTTCGTGGTCGCTGAGGGCGGCTCTGGTGGCCGCTTGGACGCGGCGGGCGTCGGGGTGGGACAGGTCGGGTGTGCCGCGTACCGCGTCGCCGGCCGCCAGCAGGCGGGCGGCTTGCCGCGGGTGGCCTTGGTGCAGGGCGAGGTTGGCGATGCCGACCAGTGTCTGGCTGATCGTGGAGGCGTTCATGGAGCGCAGGGCCCAGGTCAGGGCGTCGGCGTGGTGGGTGCGGGCGGCGTTCAGGTCGCCTTCCAGTACATCGAGGTATCCGTGGGAGTCCAGGACCATGGCGCGGAATGACCAGTTGACGGTGATGTGCTGGGCCAGTGTCTCGGCGTGGGTCAGGTGGGTGCGGGCTGTGGTGGGGTCGCCGTTCCAGCGGGCGAGGTCGGCTTTGAGGTAGGCGATGGCGACCAGTGTGTCGGGCAGGGCGATCTGCTCGGTGTCGCGTTCGACGTCGGCGATGGCGGCGGCGCTGCCTTCGGTGTCGCCGTGGAGCCAGCGCAGCTGGGCCAGTTTGAGGCGCATCAGCCATGCGTCTTGGCTGTCGACGGCTTCGGTGATGACGGCGATGGCCTGTTCGTAGCAGGTGATCGCGGTGGTCAGGTCGCCGCGCCAGGCGGCCAGGCCGGCCAGTGCGGTGAGGGAGGAGGTGATGCCCCATCGCTCGCCGAGGGCGCGGAACTCGGTCAGGGCGGTCTGGAGGTCGCTGTGCGCCTCGGGGTGCGGGCGGCCGACGTTGATGAGGGTGAGGGCGCGGTTGAGCCGGGCCATCGCCCGTACCCAGGGGTCTTCGTCGGTGAACAGCTCTTTCATCTCGGCCGGTGGGTCGGTGGAGGCGCGGGCGTCGGCCAGCATCCGTTCGAGGGGGCCGATGAGTCGTACGACGGGGTGGGGGTGCTTGATGTTCGCGGTGAGTTGTTGTGCGGTGGTGATCCAGTCTTTGGCTCGGTGTTCGTCGCCGAGGCCGTTGAATTCGAACTGGGCGGCGATCGCGCAGGCGGTCGCCCGTACGTTGTCGTCGACCGGGCCCGGCAGGGCGAGTGCTTGGGCGGCCAGGTGGGCGCCTTCGGCCTTGTGGCCGCTGAGTGCCCAGTGCAGCCACCAGTACCAGCCGGTCGCGGCGACCAGTCGCAGGGCGGTCTGTGCGTCGCCGGCGGCGATGGCGGCGCGGGTGGCGGCGTTGAGGTTGTCGTGGTCGGTGGCGAGCCGGTGGAGCCAGCGTAGTTGTCCGGCGCGGCGCAGGTGCGGGTCGGCGGTTTCGGCGAGTTCGGCGAAGTAGGTGGCGTGGGCGTGGCGGATGCGGTCGCGTTCGCCGGCCTCGTCGAGGCGTTCCTGGCTGTAGGCCTTGATGGTCTCCAGCATCCGGTAGTGCGGTGTGGTGTCGTCGGGAGGCAGCAGGAGGGATTTGTCGGTCAGTGCGGTGAGTAGGTCGAGTACGTGGTCGGCTGGGATGGTGGATTCGGGCGGTTGTGCTGTGGCGGGGTTGTCCGCGCATACGTGCTCGGCCGCCTCGAGCGTGGCGCCGCCGGAGAATGTCGTGAGGCGGCGCAGGAGTGCGCGTTCGTGTTCGGACAGCAGGTTCCAGCTCCAGTCGATCACGGCCCGCAGGGTCTGGTGCCGGGGTGGTGCGGTGCGGCTGCCGCCGGTCAGGAGGTGGAAGCGGTCGTGGAGCTGGCCGGCCAGGTGCTGGGGGGTCATGGTGCGTAGCCGGGCGGCGGCCAGTTCGATGGCCAGGGGTATGCCGTCCAGTGCGCGGCAGATGCGTACGACGTCTGAGGTGGTGTGTTCGGTGACGGTGAAGCCGGGGCGGGCGGTGCCGGCTCGGTCGGTGAGGAGTTGGACGGCGGCGCTGGACATGGCTGTGGTGAGGTCGGCGTCCTCGGGTGGCAGGGTGAGGGGTTCGACGGGCCACAGGGCCTCGCCGGTGATGGCGAGTGGTTCTCGGCTGGTGGCCAGGATGCGCAGGTGGGGGCAGGTGCCGAGGAGCTGGTCGGCCAGGGTGGCGGCCGGGCCGATGAGGTGTTCGCAGTTGTCGAGTACGAGGAGTGCGTCGCGGGTGCGTAGTGCGGCTGTGAGCCGGTCGATCGGCTCGCCCGCCGAGGTGTGGCCGCGGATGCCCAGCGCGGTCAGTATCGTCTGCGGCAGGTCGGTGTCGTCGCTGATCGGGGCGAGGTCGGCCAGCCAGACGCCGCCGGTCAGCTGGTGGAGCAGGGTGCGGGCGGTCTCGGTGGCCAGCCGGGTCTTTCCCGATCCGCCGGGGCCGATGAGGGTGGTGAGCCGGTGCCGGCCGATCAGCTGGCTGATCTGGGTGAGTTCGTGGTCGCGGCCGACGAAGCTGGTCAGTGGGGCGCGCAGGTTCGTGGGTGGTGCTGTGGCGGTGTCGTGTCTTTGCGGTGGGGTGGGGTTCATCTGTCCGCGCAGGATCGCGGTGTGCAGGGCGGACAGCTGTGGTGAGGGGTCGGCGCCGAGAGTCTCGGTGAGTGCGTGTCGTGTGCGTTCGTAGGCTGTCAGTGCCTCGGTGGGGCGTCCGGTCGCGCACAGTGCCCGCATCAGGGCGGCTGCCAGTCGTTCGCGCAGGGGGTGTTCGGCGGTCAGTGCGGTCAGTTCGGTGGTCAGTTCGCCGGCGCGGCCTAGGTGGAGATCGGCCTCGATGCGGTCTTCCGTGGCGCTCAGCCGCAGGTGTGACAGGTGGGTGCGTGATGCTTGGAAGAAATCGGTGTCGGCCACGTCCAGCAGGGCTGGGCCGCGCCACAGGTTGAGGGCTTCGCGCAGGGTGCGGGCGGCTGTGGCGGGGTCGTGGGCCAGGGCGGAGTGCCCGGCGGCGGCGAGGCGTTCGAAGCGGGTCACGTCCACCGCGTCGGGGGTGAGTGCCAGCCGGTAGCCGGCCGGATGGGGTTCGATGCGGGCCTGCGGTAGTGCGCGGCGCAGGCGTGAGACGAGTGCCTGTACGGCGTTGACGGCTCCTGCCGGTGGGTGGTGGCCCCAGATGCCGTCGATCAGGCGGGTCATGGGGACGACGCGGTCCGCCTGGAGCGCCAGGACGATCAGGAGGGTCCGCAGGCGGGCGCCGGCCACCTCCACGGGGTTGCCGTCGTCGGCCCGGACTTCCAGCGGTCCCAGCATCGCGATCCACACGCAACCGATTGTGCCGGGCCGTGGGCTTGGCCAGGACAGGTGATCAAGGAGTGTGAGCGTGATCGCCTTCCTGGCGCCGGAATCCGGGGTGGAGAACCCGGTGGAGGGGTGTCCGGAATCGGAAAGGGGCTTGCCATGATGCGGTGGCGGCTACGCGTCGCGGGTGAGGTATTGCCATGTGGTCATGCGGTCGCGCAGGTCGATGGTGTCGGCGTTGGCGGAGAAGGTGCCGTTGCCACGATGGTGGAACTCGCCCGCTCCTCGTTTGCCGGCGTCGAACCAGGCGCGCTCGCCGCGCAGGATCCACAGGTTGTAGTCCTCGACGAGCCTGTCGTCGGCCACGGTGCATTCGATGTTGGCGAAGCACTCCTGGACGAGAGGTGCCCGGACGACGGCCGCGGGTGCGGGAGTGAAGCCGAATTTGTCCCATTTGTCGACGTCGCGGCCGGAGGTGTTGCCGACGTCGGTGACCTGTTCGGCCAGGTCGATGGAGGGGACGGCGATGACGCACTCGCCGGTGGCGCGCAGCGCGTCGAAGCTGTGGTCCCACGGGCCGAGGATCAGCCCGATGAGGGCCCCGTGCGCGATCGGCATGTTGAAGCCGTTGGTCATCAGGTTGGCGCGCTCGCCGTCGAAGGTGGACACCATGATGACCGGGCCGGGCTCGATCAGCCGGTGCACGAGGTCAAGCGGGTAGGCGGAGAATCCTGTGGGGCTCATGTCGGGTCTTTCCGTGTGCGCGGGTGAGGGCCGGTGCTCGGTCGCTAGATGGCCTGGGCGGTGGGCAGGATGGTGATCTCGGTGAGTCGGTGACGGCCTGTGGCGTCGCGGATGAGCGCGGGTCAGGCGGCGTCGTCGTGCGCGGTGGCCGCCGACTTCTCCCGCCAGGCGTTCAGGTCGTGGTGGATCTGCTCGAGCTTGACCTGCAGCCGGTCGATGGTGTCGGGCCCGAGGTACAGGTGCCGGGGCAGGATGGTCTGGCCGGTGACCTCGTAGATCAGGGCCGCGCTCTTGACGGGGTCGCCGAGCTGGGTGTGGTTGGCGTCGTCGACCCAGTCGAGGGTGACGTGCGCGGGGGTGCCGTCGTAGTCGGCGATCCGCTCGCGCGCCAGTGACAGCGAGCTGGCGTCCAGGAAGTCGGTGCGCAGTACGCCCGGCTCGACGACCATGGACTGGATGCCGAACGGCGACATCTCCGCGGCGAGGGCTTCGCTGATCCCGGCGACGGCGAACTTGGAGGCGCTGTACAGGCTGACTCCCGGCTCGCCTTCGAATCCGGAGCGCGAACCGATGTTGACGATCTTTCCTGAGCCCTGGCGGCGCATGCCGGGCAGCACGGCTCTGGTCATGTTGATCAGGCCGAACACGTTGAGGTCGAACAGGGAGCGGGCCTCGTCGTCGCCGATCTCTTCCAGGGCGCCCAGCAGGCCGCGGCCGGCGTTGTTGACCAGGACGTCGATGCCGCCGAAGCGCTCTGTCGCGGTCTGGACGGCGGCGGGGATGGCGCCGCTGTCGGTGACGTCCAGGGCGACGGCGAGGACCTGGCCGGAGCTCTGCAGGTCATCGGGCAGCCGGTCGGGGTTGCGGACGGCGACGACCACGTTGTCTCCGCCTTTGAGCGCGGCTCGGGCGATCTCGGCGCCGAGCCCGCGGGAAGCGCCGGTGATGAACCAGGTAGTCATGATGTCGTCTCTTTCCTTTGTGTGCCTGTTGCTGACAGATTCGAGTCTGTGCAGCTCGCGGGCAGGGATGAAGGCCGGGGCTTTCCTGGGAGGAACACACCTAGGAAGGAAGGCCGGGCTCGGGAAAGAGGCGGTACGAGCTGGGCGTGTGTGGGCCACGCCTGTGATGCGGTGCGGTGGCGGCGGTCAGACAGCGTCGCTGTTGTGCGGCGTCCTTGCCGTCGCCCGCGCGGCTGAGGAGCGCAACTGCTCGAACGCGGCCGCGGTCGCCGAGGCGGGCTGGGCCTGGTAGACGACGAGTTGCTGGTGCGGGGCGCCGTTGACGGTGAAGGCGGAGAACTGGATGTGCAGGTCGCCCACGCGTGGGTGGCGCAGGTGCTTGCCCTCTTGTGACTTCGACTTCACCTCGTGGCGGGCCCACAGCTCGGCGAACGTCGGGCTGGCCGAGCGGAGCTCGTCGACGAGCTGGTTGACGCGCGCGGAGTGCGGGTCGTGGCCGTAGGAGGCCCGCAGCTCGGCCACGCAGGAGTGCGCGGCCCGCTCCCAGTCCTGGTAGAACTCCCGTCCTGCGGGGTCGGTGAACACCATGTGGGCCAGGTTGTCGGTGGCGGTGAATCCTTCGTGCAGGGCGGTGGCCATCGTGTTGGCGGCCAGGATGTCCAGTGCGGGGCCGAGCACGAACGCCGGGGAGGTGGGCCAGCTGTCCATCAGCTGCAGCAGGTGCGGGCTGACCTGGTCGTCGGCGGCGGCTCGGCGCCGGGCGGAGGGCCGGATCAGGCGGTGCAGGTGCTCGGTGGCCTCCTCGTCCAGGCTCAGGGCGCGCGCCACCGCCTCGACCACCTGTGGCGAAGGGCTCGACTCCCGGCCCTGTTCGAGCCGTACGTAGTAGTCGCTGCTCATGCCGGCCAGCATCGCCACTTCTTCGCGGCGCAGGCCCTTGACGCGGCGTCGCCCGTACTCCGGCAGGCCGGCGTCCTGCGGTGTGAGAGCCTCGCGGCGGGCGCGGAGGAACTCTCCCAACGGCGTGCTTGGGCGCATTTTGCCAGGCTAGATGGCAAATGCCTGATGGGCCATGATGCGATGGGGTTGAGGTGGTTTCCTAGGAAAAGTTCACCCAGGCGGTGGTGATCCCTTTGCCGCCGCTCTCACCTAGCCTCGGTGCCATGGACGGTGCCGACACGAGCAACGCCTTGGGGCACTTCCTGCGCCGCCACCGTGCGTTGATCCGCCCTGAGCTGGCCGGGCCGCAGACGGCCGGGCGCCGCCAGGTGCCCGGGCTGCGCCGTGATGAGGTCGCCCGGCTGGCCGGGCTGAGCACCGGCTACTACGCGCGCCTGGAGCAGGGCAGGCGGCGACCCTCACGGCAGACGGTGGCCACCCTGGTGCGGGCTCTGCGGCTGGACGAGCGGGCCGCGGCCGAGCTGTACCGGCTGGCCCGTCCGGTCGTTGGCCGCCAGGGCCCGGCGCGCGTGGAGCGGGTGGCGCCAGAGGTGCTGCGGCTCATGCACGGCTGGAGGGACGTCCCCGCCTACGTTCTGGGCTGGTCGCAGGACGTGCTGGCGCGCAACCCTCTCGCCGGCGCGCTGCACAGCCGCTTCGCCCATGACGACAACATGCTGCGCATGATCTTCCTCGATCCCGCGGGGCGGGAGTTCTTCCGTGACTGGAGCGAGACGGCCCGCGCGGCCGTGGCCGACCTGCGCGAGATCGCGCTCAAGGCGCCCGGCGAGCGGGGCTTGGCCGAGCTGGTGGGCGAGCTGTCCATCAAGAGCCCCCCGTTCCGGCGCTTGTGGGCGGAGCGCGAGTCCGGACAAGCCGTGCGCCGCACGATCCGGCTCTCCCACCCAGAAGTCCACGAGTTGCATCTGAGTAGGGAAGTCTTCCTGATCGCCGGCGCGCCCGGCCAGCGCCTGGTCACCTACCAGGCCGAGCCCGGCTCGCGCTCCGCGGACGCGCTGGCCCTGCTGGCGAGCCTGGCCGCGCCGGATCTCGGCGAGTCATCCTAGGTACGGCACTCCCAGGAAATCAGCGGCCTTCTTCGCCCTGGGCGAGGTGGACAGACTCGGATCTGTCAGCGGCGCGACCCCGCCGCCACTCACCGAGAGAAGGCCCCATGAACGCCGACACGACCCTCGACCAGCTGCGCCGCCAGGACGCCGATCCCGACCGGCGCGTTCTGCTGACCGGCGCCGCCATCGTCACCATGGATCACGATCTCGGCGTCGTGCCCAAGGGTGATCTGCTCATCCAGGGCAGCGCCATCGCCGCCATCGCCCCTGATCTGCGCACCACCGGCGCTGCCGCGGGCGCGGTCGTCATCGACGCCACCGGCTCCATCCTGGCGCCCGGCTTCGTCGACACCCACCGCCATGCCTGGGAGGCGCAGCTGCGCCGGATCATGCCCGACGTGAACGACCTGGGCGAGTACGTCATGTCCACCCTGTCCGGCATCGCTCCCGCCTACCAGCCGCAGGACATGTACATCGGGACGAAGCTCGCCGCCCTGACCGCCATCGACAGCGGCATCACCACGATGCTCGACTTCTCCCACAACTCCCGCACCGCCGCCCACTCCGACAGCGCCATCGAGGCCCTGATCGACACCGGCATCCGAGGCGTGCACGCCTCCATGCGGCCGCACTTCGGAGACTGGGACGGCCAGTGGCCGGCCGACCTGACCCGGCTGCAGGACAAGTACTTCGCCTCCGGCGACCCGTTGCTCACGCTGCGCCTGGCCACGCTGGCCACCGACGAGATCGCCGGCCCCGACCTCGCCTACGGGCCCGAGCTGGCCCGCCTGGCCCGCGAACTCGGCATCGGCGTCAGCGTCGACGCCGTCTTCGGCCTCGCCTCCTCCCAGGCCATTGTGCGCTGGTCGGCCGAGGGGCTGCTCGGCCCGGACGTGACGCTCATCCACAGCACCGGCTTGACCGCTGAGGCCTGGCGGGCCATGGGCGACTCGGGCACCACGGTGTCGCTCGCCCCCACCTCCGAGGCGCAGATCGGCCTGGAGAGCGCGGTCCCGGCCATCGACGAGGCGCTGGCGGCCGGTATCCGCCCCGGCCTGAGTATCGACGTCGAAGTGGCGCTGGCCAGCGACATGTTCACGCAGATGCGCGCCCTGCACGCGATCCAGCGGATGCGCGCCGTCAACGCCGGCTACGGCACCGGCTCCACCGGAGCTCGGATCGGCGTGGCCGACGTCCTGGACTTCGCGACCCTGCAGGGCGCCAGAACCGTCGGCCTCGGCGACGTCACCGGCTCGCTCACCCCCGGCAAGCAGGCCGATCTCCTCGTCGTCGCAGCCGAGGACCTCAACAACATGCCGCTCAACGACCCGATCGGCACCCTCGTTCTCGGCTCGGACCCGCGCAACATCCAGGCCGTCTTCATCGCGGGCCGCGTGCGCAAGTGGGCCGGCACCGTCCTCGGCGTCGATCTGGCCGAGCTGGGCCAGGACGTGCGCGAGTCCCGCGACCGTGTCCTGCGCGCCGCCGGCCGCTGAACGCCTGTCACTGAAGGAAAGGGTCCCGACATGCGTACTCCGCAACAGCTCGACGTCATCGACAACGACAACGCCCGCCCCCTGCTGCTGACCGGCGGCACCGTCATCAGCATGAACCCGATGCTGGGTGACTGGGAACGAGCCGACATCCTGATCGGCGGTCCCACGATCGTCGGTGTCGGTCCCGGCCTGCTCACCGCCGCCGAGGACGACGGGATGATCATCATCGACTGTGCCGGCTGTCTCGTGCTGCCCTCCCGCGCCGACTTCACCGGCACGGACACCACCGGCACGCTGACCCCCGGCGACCGCGCCGACATCGCGGTGATCAGGATCGCCGACCCCGAGGGCGCCCCGGACGGCCCGGCCATCGCCCGCGACGGCCATCTGGACGTTCTCCTGCGCGAGGGCCGCGTGACGGTATGGGGCGGACGCCCGGCCGGTGACCCCCCGCCCGTCTGCGGAACCGCGTCACCTGAGGCCGGTGCCGAGCACTCCTACCTCGGCCTGTGGGTGGATGACCACGACTTCGTCCGCCAGCGGCTCCTGCCCGACGGCCGCTACGACGAGGCACGCGGCGACCGTCCCAGCGCCTACCGGGGACGCTACTGGATCAACGGAGCCCGCATCGACTATCTCGACGACCTGGGTTTCTGGGCCTATGGAGAATTCCGGGACGGCGAACTGCACCACGCCGGCTACCGGTTCACCCGGGTTCAGGCATCGGGGGCGGCGGTCAGTGGGCGCCGGCGAGGTTGAGGACGATGACGCCGCCGATGATGAGCAGGATGCCGCCGATCTTGAGGGGGGTGAGGGTCTCGCCCAGGAAGGCGGCGCCGATGAGGGCGATGGCGGCGGTGCCGGCGCCGGACCAGACGGCGTAGGCGGTGCCGACTTCGAGCTGCGACTTCAGGGCGCGGGCCAGCAGGACGAAGGAGATGAGGTAGCCGACGGCCACGACGGCGCCCCAGCCGAGGCGGGTCAGGCCGTCGCTGAGTTTGAGCGCGGTGGTCGCGATGACCTCGGCCGCGATGGCGAACGCGAGCAGCAGCCAGGCCATGGTGAAGCCCTCCCCCGATGTGGTGGTACGTCTGCCCACCTTAGGCAGGGGGCTGCTCCCCCGGTGTGGGGAAGCGCTTGAAAAGGGAGTCGAATACGTGTTCCACTGTGGGGTGTGGGTTGGGACGCGCTTTCGTTGGTGGACGCCGCAGACGACCGCCCGGTGATCGAGCGGCGGGCGGTGCTGCGTGACGGCTTCTACGAGACGCAGGCCCGCACGATGATCGAGCGGGTGCCGCAGACCGCGGGCATCGCCCAGCGGTGGGCCGTCTCCCCCTACCGTGGCTGCGCCCATGCCTGCCGTGGCTGCGGCGCCCGCGCGGGTCATCGCCGGCTGGGGCTGGACGCGGGGCTCGACTTCGACACGCGGATCGTGGTGAAGGCCAACGCGGTGCCGCGGTTGCGGGCCGAGCTGGGCCGCTGGGGTGGTGAGGCGCTGGCGGTCGGGGTCGGTGGTGACTGTTACCAGCAGGCGGAGGCGACGTACCGGTTGATGCCGGGCATTGTGGAGGCGCTCGGTGAGGCGGCTGTACCGTTCACCGTCTACACCAAGAGCCCGCTGGTGCTGCGTGATGCCGCGTTGCTGGCGCGGGCGGGGGCGCAGGTGGCGATCTCGATCGCGTTCGTCGACGAGCGGATCCGGCGGGCGGTCGAGCCGGGTGCGGTGGGCGCGCAGGCGCGGCTGGAGCTGGTGTCGGCGCTGGTGGAGGCGGGGGTGTCGTGCCGGGTGCTGATGGCTCCGGTGCTGCCGTTGCTCAGTGACGGGGCCGATCAGCTGTCGGCGACGGTACGCCGGATCGCGGCCGCGGGGGCCGGTGCGGTGGAGCCGGTGGTGTTGCGGCTGCCGCCGGGGACGCGTCAGTGGTATCTGGCGTGGCTGGGTGAGGCGCATCCGCATCTGGTGGAGCGCTATGAGGAGCTGTATGACCGGGCGGGGCTGCCCGCGGCCGGTTATGAGGAGCGGATCACGGGGCAGATCGGGCAGTTGTGCCGGGTGTACGGCATGCGGGCGGGGCCGCCGGAGCCGCCGGAGCGTGAGCCGAGGTTCCCGCAACTGGCGCTGGTCTGACCGCCCGAGGTTTAAGGCCGTTGCCTTAGAATCTTGGGTGTCCCGTCAGCCAAGCAGGAGGGCGCCGTCATGACCGCCGAATCCGTCTCCCGTTACCCCTTCGACCGGGCCGAGGCTCTGCAGCCGCCCGAGGAGTGGGCGCAGTTGCAAGCGCGGTGTCCCGTGGCGCACGTACAGCTGCCCAGCGGTGACACGGCCGGTCTGATGACCCGCTACGACGATGTGCGGCTGTTGCTGACCGATCCGCGCTTCAGCCGCGGTGGGGAAGGTGCCGCGCGGGTGTCCACCACGGCCGACGGCGGGATCTTCGCCCGCCGCATGGCCAGCGGGACCTCGATCGCGGGTGAGGGGCATCGGCGGTGGCGGCGGCTGCTCAGCCCTTCGTTCACCATCCGCAAGATCGAGGCGTGGCGGCCCCGGGTGCAGCGGATGGCCGATGAGCTGGTGGACGGCATGCTGGCCGGCTCCTCCCCGGCCAACCTGTCGCGTGAGCTGGGTCTGCCGCTGCCTGTGCGGGTCATCTGCGCTCTGGTGGGGGCGCCGAGTGAGGATCAGGACAAGTTCGCCTACTGGTCTCAGGTGATGCTGACCTTGACCCGCTATGAGCAGGCCGAGGTGGAGCGGGCGTATGCGGAGTTCGGGGCATATGTGTCGAAGCTGGTGGAGGAGAAGCGGGCGGCGCCGGGCGACGACATGCTCAGCGAGCTGACGCAGATCTCCGACAGCCAGGACGGCCGGCTCAGCCACGAGGAGCTGATCGCGACCGTGCAGGCGCTGCTGCTCGCCGGGCACGAGACCACCTCGAACATGATCGCGATCATGGTGGCGATGCTGCTGGCGGAGCCCGAGCGGTATGCGGCCGTGGTCGAGGATCCTGACCTGATCGCGGGCACCGTGGAGGAGGTCCTGCGCCTGGACAGCACCCTCAGCGTGATCGGGATGCCCCGGGTGGCCACCGAGGAGGTCGACTTCGACGGGGTGGCGGTCAGCGCGGGCACGACGCTGATCCCGTGCCGGCCGGCGGCCAACCGGGACCCGCGCAAGTTCCCCGATCCCGACCGGTTCGACGCGCGCCGCGACAACGCCGGCCAGCACCTGGCCTTCGGCGCGGGTCCGCACTTCTGCCTGGGCCAGCCGTTGGCGCGGATGGAGCTTCAGGTCGTGCTGGGCACACTGGTGCGGCGGCTGCCGGGGCTGGGGCTGCGGGACGCTCCGGGTGATCTGCGGCTGCGCACGGGGCTGCTGTCCGGGGGGCTGCAGGACGTGTGGGTCACCTGGTAAGGCGCTGACCTGGTCTGATATCGGGACCGATATGAGTGGGCGATTCATATCGGTCTTGGACGTCATGAGGGCGGCTGTGCTGTCATGGCCGCCATGTCCAGCTCGCCGCCTCGTACTCGCATCTCCAGCATGGCCCGGTTGTCCGTGGCCGCCACCGCCGCCGGGGTGGTGGCGGCGGCGCTCGTGCTGCCCGCCGTGGGCGGGTCGGGCGCGGCGCTCGTCGCCTCGGCCGAGGCGCTGAACCTGCGGCCGCTGGAGCTCGCCGAGCCGCCGCTGGCGCAGAAGACCATCGTGTACGACGCCGAAGGCAATCAGATCGCCCAGTTCTACGCTCAAGACCGCAAGGTCGTGCCGCTGGAGCGCATCGCGGCGGTGATGAGGACGGCCATCGTGGCGATCGAGGACGACCGCTTCTACCAGCACGGCGCCATCGATGTCGAGGGCACGGCCCGCGCCCTGGTCAAGAACCTGACCTCGGGTGGCATCAGCCAGGGCGGCTCGTCGATCACGCAGCAGTACGTCAAGCAGGTCCTGCTGAACGCCGCGGACACCGACAAGGGCAAGAACGCGGCCCTGGACGCCAGCTACGCGCGCAAGCTGAAGGAGCTGCGCCACGCCATGGCCGTCGAGCGGAAGTACACCAAGGACGAGATCCTGGAGAAGTACCTGAACATCGCCTACTTCGGTGCCGGGGCCAACGGCGTGGAGGCGGCGGCCCGGCGCTTCTTCGGCGTATCGGCGGCCCGCCTGAACCTGGCGCAGGCCGCCACCCTGGCCGGTGCCGTGCAGGACCCCAACGCGACCGCGCCCGACCGCGGGGCCGAAGCGCGCGAGCTGTTGCTGCGGCGGCGCAATGTGGTGCTGGACCGGATGGCGCAGCTGGGCCGGATCACCCGCGCGCAGGCCGAGGCCGCCAAGGCCGGCAAGCTCGGCTACAAGGGCGTCAAGCAGTCCAACGGCTGCCAGGAGAGCCGCTATCCGTACTTCTGCGAGTACGTCCGCCACGAGCTGCTGTCCGACCCCGCCTTCGGCAGGACGCGGCGGCTGCGCGAGCAGGCCTTCAGCCAGGGCGGGCTCAGAGTCCGCACGACGCTGGACCCCACGGCGCAGCAGGCGGCCGAGGCGGCGATCGGCGAGCGCGTCTTCGCCGCCGATCGCGCGCTGGCCGCCGAGGCGCTGGTGGAGCCGGGCACGGGCCAGATCAAGGCGATGGCGGCCAGCCGCCCGTTCGGCGGCTCGGCCCGCAGGAACGAGATCTCCTACAACGCGGTGGCCGACAAGCAGCACGGCGGGCTGACCGGCTTCCAGCCGGGCTCGACGTTCAAGACGTTCACCCTGATCACCGCGCTCAAGCAGGGCATGAAGATCGATGACGGCATCACCGCCGGCGCCGGCTACACCGCGCCCGGCTATGCCGCCTTCACCAACTGCGCCGGGCAGAACGTCGGCGACCCGTCGTGGACGGTCACCAACGACGAGGGCTCGCCCGGCTTCAAGACGCTCGCCAGCGGCACCTGGGGCTCGGTCAACACCTTCTTCATGGCCCTGCAGGAGCGCGTCGGCCTGTGCGCGACCGTCCAGACCGCCCAGTCGCTGGGGATCAAGCGGGCCGATGGCGCCAGGCTGCGCGAGGTCGAGACGTTCACCCTCGGCGTCAACGAGAGCGACCCGGTGACCGTGGCCGGCGCCTACGCCGCCATCGCCGCGCGGGGAACCTACTGCCCGCCCATGGCCATCACCGCCGTCACCGGCCCGGACGGCAGGAGCGCCACCTACCGGCCGCGGTGCGAGCGGGTGCTGGACCCGCGGATCGCCGACGCGACCGCCCACATCCTGTCCGGGGTGTTCACCCGCGGCACGATGCGCGGCGTCGGCGGCATCAGCCGGCCGGCGGCCGGTAAGACCGGGACCACCGACGGGTACGCCAGCGCCTGGTTCGCCGGATTCACCCCCGACCTGGCCGGGGCGGTCAGCGTGGGCGACCCGCGCGGCTCGCAGCGGCACAAGCTCACCGGCATCACCATCGGCGGCCGTTATTACGGCGCGGTTCAGGGTGCCTCGCTGCCCGGCCCGATCTGGAAGGACACGATGATGTCCGCGCTGCGGGGTGTGGCGCCGGCCCGGTTCACGCCGGTGGACCCGGCCCGCTTCGGCGGCTGCGCACAGGACTGCGCCCCGGCCGGCGACCCTGTGCCCGATCGGTGAACTCAGCGCCTTTCCGGAGGCGTCAGCACTCCTGTCAACCACAGGCGCAGCAGATGGCGGCGAAGCCGCCCGCTGTGCTGGTAGCTGCGGGTTTTCGGCCGGGACGCATCGGCGCCGGTGTCTCGCACGTGCGTCAGCGGCGCCGATCCGGGTCCTTGCGTGGCGATCTCGCCGACGTGGGACCCGAGGCCGAGGGCGGCGATCTCGCACTGCCGCTCGCTCAGCTGCTCGACGGGCACCCCTTGGACCAGGACGAACCCGCGGCCGTCGGCGAGCTCGTCACGCACGCGCCGCAGGACGGGCCCGAGCGTGGGCAGCGGGAAGGCGCCGGGGGCGATCGCGTCCGACGCTTGTACGGCGTCGAGCACTTCTCGCCGGTGTTCGGCGGTGAGCGGGACCTTCCAGGCGTCACTGTCGCGCATCTCGGCTCCCAGCCACTGCCCCGGCCCCGAAACGTGCGCGACCACCATGACGTCACCACCCTTTCCCGGCTCCCACCCACCATGCCTGGCTCGCTCGGGTGTGACACCCCTTCATCGCGCACAGCGCAAACGCGCTCCTTTGCGGGTTCGGCAAAGGGATTTGCCTCACCGGGGAGCACGGGTGGAGCATTCCCGGTAAACATGAGGAGGGATGCGCAGATGGCCGATGACACAGAGCTCTGGGACGCTCGCTACCGTGAAGGCGACCAGATCTGGAGCGGGAACCCCAACGTCATCCTCGTACGTGAGGCCGCCGACCTGGAGCCGGGCAGGGCGCTGGATCTGGGATGCGGGGAAGGGGCCGACGCCGTCTGGCTGGCGCGGCGCGGGTGGCGGGTCACCGCCGTCGACATCTCCGGCGTCGCCCTGGAGCGGGCCGCCCGGCACGCGGCGCGCGAGGGCGTGGCCGAGCGGATCGACTGGCAGCGGCACGACCTGGCGGCCTCGTTCCCCGACGGCCTCTTCGAGCTGGTGTCCGCGCAGTTCCTGCACTCTCACGGGGACCTGCCGCGCGAGAAGGTCCTGAGGACGGCCGCCGCGGCCGTCGCGCCGGGCGGGGTGCTGCTGGTGGTGGGCCACGCGGGGTTCCCGCCATGGGAGCACGATCACCCTCACGACCTGCGCTTTCCCACCCCTGATGAGGTGCTGGAGGCTCTGGAGCTGCCACAGGGACAGTGGGAGGTGCTGCTCAGCGAGGAGCACGAGCGCAGCCAGAGCGGCCCCGACGGGCAGGAGATCGTACGGACGGACAACGTGGTCAAGGTACGGCGGGTGAGCCATCCAGGCTGAACGCCCACTAGAGTCGGAGCGTTTTCGGAGCCGGGGGGCGAGATGTCGTTCAAGGCCGAGCAGATCGCGAGACTGGCCGGGTCGGGGTGGACGCGGTGCCCGTCGGTGGCCTCGGCGGTGACGGCCGCCGGGCTGCCGGCCGTGACGGCCGGATACCTGGCGACCGCCTTTCCCGACGGGCAGTGGCAGGCCGCCGAGAAGGCCGTGGCGGCCCTGGGCGAGCACTTCGCCGCGGCGCGGTTCGCCGAGGAGACGACGTACGGGGTCCTGCTCGTACCGGATCCGGGCCGGCTCGACACGCGGCGGCCCATGGCGGCCGGCACCAGGCGGGACCAGCTCGGTGCGGCCGTCGCCGACGTGTTCGACGCGCGGCTGCCCGCCGGCGTGCTCGGGGTGCGGCCCGGCAGGCCGTGGGCCATGGTCGTCACGGTCACCGGTGCGGCCGGGCCGTCGCTGGGCAGCTACGAGCAGATCGTGAACGGGGCCGCGCGGGCGTTCACGGTGGGCGGCGTCGACACCAGGGCGTTGATGATCCGCCAGATGTGGGGCGCCCGGGTGCTGCAGGGTGGCCGTGAGCTGCCTGACTGCGAGGCGAACGAGCGCTGGACGTTCACGGTGTTCCCGGGTGAGGGTCTGACCGATGGGCTCGCGGAGTCGGGGACCGTGCTGAAGGGCAAAGTACGCTTCCGGCTGGGCAAGGCGGATCGGGGCATCGGTTCGGCCCGCGCGGCCCCCGCCATAGCCGTCTGAAGGGCCGCTGCGAACGCTGTACGCATAAGGCTGCTCGTTCGCAGGAGCGCACGATGTACGCTACGGTGGCCGGAAAGCAGAGGAGGCCCCGCATGCCAGCCGACCAGCACCCCATCCCCTCGGTATGGGCCCGCCCGCGCGCCAAGCGGGAGCAGCCGGCGCTGAGCCGCGAACGGATCGTGGCCGAGGCCATCCAGTTGCTGGACGCCGAAGGCATCGACGCCCTGAGCATGCGCAGCCTCGGGACCCGGCTGGGCGCCGGGGCCACCTCGCTCTACCGGCACGTGGCCAACAAGGACGAGCTGATCGAACTGGTCGTGGACGAGGTCTACGGCGAGATGCGGGTGCCCGAGGCCGGCGATGCGGCCGGCTGGCGGGCGGGCATCGCCGCCGGCGCCCACAGCCTGCGCTCGATGATCCTGCGCCATCCCTGGCTGGTGTCGGTGCTCGGCCAGGTCGGGCTCGCCGACCTCGGGCCGAACCTGACCCGGCAGTCCGAGCGGCTGCTGGCCGTCTTCCGGGCGGCGGGTTTCGATCCCGCCGAGGCCGACCAGGCCATGAACACGATCATCGCCTACGTCATCGGGATGACCCTCAGCGAGGCGGCCTACCTCGCCCTGCTCGCCCGCAGCGGCCAGAGCGAGCAGGACCTGCTGGAGAGTCTGCGACCGGCCGCCGAGCAGGCCGTGCGCGAGCATCCGCTGCTGCGCGACGGCTACGCCGCGCGACAGGGCCAGGACCCGCGGCGGCTGCGCGAGGACAACTTCGCCTACGGCGTCGAACGCGTTCTGGACGGCTTGCAGGCCCGGCTCACCCGATCGTGACCCGCTTCTACAGGGCGCTGCCCTTCTTCCACTTGGAGAAGGGCAGCTGCCAGAAGCCCCAGCCGTTGTTCCACTCCAGTTCGCGGGTGGTGCCGGTGATGTCGACGACGTCGCCGCGCTGGAAGTGGTTGTAGAACCACAGGGCCTGGTCGGGGCGGGAGTTGATGCAGCCGTGGCTGACGTTGGAGCGGCCCTGCGCCCAGACGTTGTCCTTGGCGTGGACGTACTCGCCGGAGTTGGAGATCCGCACGGCGTGGTTGATCATGACGTCGTAGTAGCCGGGGTCGCCCTTCTTGCGGCCGGGCGAGATCATGCGGACCGGGTTGCCGCGCTCCATGGTCAGGTGGACGCCGGAGGTGGTGGTGTACTCGCGGGTGGTGGCCATGCCGGCGCTGATGCGCATCGTCTGCACGCGCTTGCCGTCGCGGTAGACGTACATCATGTGCTTCTTGGTGTCGACCTTGCTGATCACCCTGGCGCCGATCTTCAAGGAGGTGTCGTAGTCCTTGACCCCGTACAGGCCCTTGCCGCCCTTGACGCCGGCCAGGCGGGCGTTGAACGTGACCTTCTGGTGGGCGGGCCAGTACTTGGCGGTGCGGTAGATGACGGTGGTGTCGTTGATCCACCGCCAGGCGCCGTCGACGGGCTTCTGCGCGTCGACCTCCAGGGCGCGCTCGACGGTGGCCTTCTCGCTGACGGGCTGGTTGAAGGTGACGATGATCGGCGCCCCCACGCCGACCGTCTCCCCCTTGGCGTTGGGCGTGACGTCGGCGACCTGCAGTTCGCGCTCGGGCGTGAGCGTCTTGAACGTGCTGGCGGCGCTGGTCACGCCGGCCTTGGCACTGACGTTGTACGAGCTGGAGGGGCGCAGCGTGCCCTTGGAGACCCATTTGGTCTTGTCGGCGTTGAAGGTGCCCTCGACGCTCTTGCCGCCGCCTTCGGCCGTGACCTCTTCCAGGGTGCCGCCGGCCGCGGTCACGACGATCTTCTTCTCGGGACTGACCTTCGAGCTGCCTTCCGCGGGCGAGATCTTGATCGTCGGCGCCTCGGGGGTCGCCGAGATGGTCGCCTTGGCCGCCTCGGCGTTGCGCTCGGCGGTGGGGGCGCTCGAGCAGGATGCGGTCAGTGCCGCGGCCGCGAGCAGGGCCATGCCCGCGACGGGCATCCTCCAACCGGGCGTGACGTTCAAGTCAGTCCTCTCCCCCATAACAGCAAAGTCAATGCCAAAGACCTTAATGCTCCTGCATGTAAGACGCGGATGAGTTTGGGATAGTTCGGTAACGTTTAAATCACTTGTTGCTGAGAACCCCAGGTCAACCGCGAGCCACAGGGGTAAAGAGGAAAAATCCTCAGTGCTGGGCCAGGCGGTGGGTCAGGCTGGTGTGCCGCCGCCCGGCGCCCTTGGTCCGTACGGCCTGCGCCAGCGCGCGCCGCGACCCGACGATGACGACCAGCCGCTTGGCCCGGGTGATCGCGGTGTAGAGCAGGTTGCGCTGCAGCATCATCCAGGAGCTGGTGGCCAGGGGGATGACCACGGCCGGGTACTCGCTGCCCTGGGAGCGGTGGATGGAGACCGCGTAGGCGTGGGCGAGCTCGTCGAGCTCGTCGAAGGCGTACTCGACCTGCTCGTCCTCATCGGTCAGGACGCTCAGCTTCTGCTCGTCGGGACGGATGTCGACGACGATGCCGACGGTGCCGTTGAACACCCCCGCCGCGCCCTTTTCGTAGTTGTTGCGCAGCTGGGTGACCTTGTCGCCGACGCGGAAGACCCGCCCGCCGTAGCGGCGTTCGGGCAGGTCCTCGCGCGAGGGGGTCAGGGCCTCCTGCAGCGCGATGTTGAGCGCGCCGGCCCCGGCGGCGCCGCGGTGCATGGGGGCCAGCACCTGTACGTCGCGGCGCGGGTTGAGGCCGAACTTACGCGGGATGCGCCGGGCCACCACGTCGACGGTCAGCGCCGCGATCTCCTCCGGCTCCTCGCACGGGAACAGGAAGAAGTCCGTCATTCCCTCCAGCTTCGGGTGAAGGCCGGTGTTGACGCGGTGGGCGTTGACCACCACGCCCGACTCCTGGGCCTGGCGGAAGATCTGCGTCAGCCGTACGCGGGGGATGTCCTCGGCGGCCAGCAGGTCCTTCAGCACCTCGCCCGCGCCGACCGAGGGCAGCTGGTCCACGTCCCCCACGAACAGCAGGTGGGCGCCGGGCGCGACCGCCTTGACGAGCTTGTTGGCCAGCAGCAGGTCGAGCATGGACGCCTCGTCCACCACCACCAGGTCGGCGTCCAGGGGGTTGTCGCGGTCGAAGGTGGCATCCCCGCCGGGCCGCAGCTGCAGGAGCCGGTGCACGGTGGTGGCCTCGTGGCCGGTCAGCTCGGCGAGCCTCTTGGCGGCCCGGCCGGTGGGCGCGGCCAGGATCACCTTGGCCCGTTTGGCGCGGGCCAGCGTCACGATGGAGCGCACGGTGAAGCTCTTGCCGCAGCCCGGCCCGCCGGTCAGCACCGCGACCTTCTCCGTCAGCGCCAGCCGTACGGCCTGGCGCTGCTCGGTGGCCAGGTCGGCGCCCGTCTGGCCGCGCAGCCACTGCTCGGCCCGCTCCCAGTCGACCTCGGCGAAGGCGGCCAGCCGGTCGTGCCCGCCGCGCAGCAGCGACAGCAGCGCCGAGGCCAGCGACAGCTCGGCGCGGTGGAAAGGCACCAGGTAGACCGCCGGCACGATGTTGTCGCCGGCCGGGATCTCCTCGCGTACCACGCCCTGTTCGCCGACCAGCTCCTCCAGGCAGTCGGCGACCAGGGCGGCGGGCACTTCGAGGATCTTGACGGCGTCGCCGATGAGGTTGGGTGCGGGCAGGTAGCAGTGGCCGTCGTCGGCGGCCTGGGACAGGGTGTAGCGCAGCCCGGCCTTGACGCGCTCGGGACTGTCATGGGGGATGCCGACCGCCTGGGCGATGGTGTCGGCGGTCTTGAAGCCGATGCCCCACACGTCGTCGGCCAGCTGGTACGGCCGGCTCTTGACGACGGAGATGGAGCCCTCGCCGTACTCCTTGAAGATGCGCACCGCGATCGAGGTGGACACGCCGACCCCCTGCAGGAAGATCATCACCTCTTTGATGATCTTCTGCTCCTCCCAGGCGGCGGCGATCAGCTTGGTCCGCTTGGGGCCCAGGCCCGGCACCTCCACCAGCCGCTCGGGCGCCTGCTCGATGACCTCCAGCGTGGCGGTGCCGAAGTGGTCGACGATCCGCTCGGCCATCTTCGGCCCGATGCCCTTGATCAGGCCGGAGCCCAGGTAACGGCGGATGCCCTGGACGGTGGCCGGCAGCACGGTGGCATACGACCACACCTCGAACTGCTTGCCGTACTTGGGATGGGAGGTCCAGCGGCCGCTCAGCCGCAGCGACTCGCCGACCTGCGCGCCCAGCAGCGGTCCTACCACGGTCAGCAGCTCGGCGCCCGACCGGTCGGTGGCCACCCGCGCGATCGTGTAGCCGGTCTCCTCATTCGCATACGTGATGCGTTCCAGGACCGCATCGATATGCGCAGCGAGTGGACCATCCGCGCCAGGCTTCACCCAAACCTCACTTCCGACAGTTCCCGGGCCAGAGTAGAGCAGCATGGGAGCCGCCGAGTGGTCCGCTCGCCCCGGCCGGGTCCCGCTGGAGCGCGAGCTCGCCGAGACGCCCTCTCCGCGGAAGAGGCCGCACGAGCCGCGTACGTGCCCGGTGGACAAATTGACGGCCGCAACTCGCCGGGCGCGTTGTTCGGCCGGCAGGGCGGTTTTACCGGCGGTGCAGGAAAATCCTCGCTGTATGTCCTGCTAATGACCGGCTGCTGCCCTGGATTGCTTTTCCCGCTGGACAGCGGTCGCCATCTCGATCTGGCAGGCATGCGCGATGACACGCCAGGCTTTCCAGCCCCGGGATCCGGAATGGTTCGCGGCTCGGGATTACATCTTCGAGCGCCTGGTTACTCGTGCTCGAGCACACCCAGCCGCCAATATCCGTCGTGCGCTACGTCACTGCTTGTACAGCACATACTGCCCGCCGCCGGTGTTGACGATGGTCAGCTTCTTCTTTCCCGCGTACGTCGACAGTCGCCATTGCCATGCATAGGAACTGGTACGGCCCTGGAAGACGATGGTGCGGCTGTCTGCCTCGAAAACGCCCTCGTCATTGGTGGCGCCGCCGGCGAAACTCAGCCGGAACTCCGCAGCGGCGGTCAGCGTCACATCCACCTCGTGGGTGTAGCTGTCATAGGCGTACTGGTTGCCCCTGCCGGTCCAGTGGCCCACCAGTGCTTCCGGCACCGATCCTTCGGAAGTCGGAGCTGTTGCCGGCTTCGTCTTTCGGCCGTCTGCCGTCTTGGTCGGCGTCGGCCGGGGCTGTGGGATTGATATCGAGGGCGTCGGGGACACCGATGGAGGCGGCTCGGCCAGGATGTTGAAGTAGTCGCGTCCCAGTGCGGCTCCGCTCACGACGACCCCCACGATGGCGACCAGGAGTCGCCCAAGCCCCAGGCACACGCTCGACCAAGCGGGATCCCTGCGCAACCATTCACGGAAACGTTTCACGAACGGCTCCCTCGCCATGCCCTTTTGCGGCAATCTCGTCCGCCATTTTGGCGTAATCTCAATATCACGGAGGGTGAGTATGAGATTTGCCGCCGGGAGCGCGGGCACGTGGCGGCTGGAGGAGCTGCTTCCTGAGTCTGGCGTCTTCTGACAAATCAGTAGCGATCACCACACTGCCGTCCCATACGCTGCTACGAGATCATCAAGCAGAAGGGCGGTCCCTCATGCCGCAGCGAGTAGCGCCGGGCCTCATCTCCTGGGCGAGCGACATCGAGCCGGGCACCATCGAACAAGCCGCCCGCGCCGCCCGCCTGCCGTTCGTCCCCGGCCACGTCGCGCTGATGCCCGACGCCCACGTCGGCATGGGCGCCACCGTCGGCTCGGTCATCCCCACCCAGGGCGCGATCATCCCCTCGGCCGTGGGCGTGGACATCGGCTGCGGCATGGTCGCCACCGAGACCGACCTGACCGCCGCGGACCTGCCCGACACCCTGGCCTCGCTCATGCCGCTCATCGAGCAGCGCATTCCGGCGGGCGTCGGGCAAGGCCATGACGACCCGTCCACCGACGCCTCGCTCCAGGCGATCGGCACGCCCAGCACCTCGCTGACGGGCAAGCAGGAGCACACGGTCATCGCGCAGTTCGGCACGCTCGGCTCCGGCAACCACTTCGTCGAGGTCTGCCTGGACGAACGCGATCACGTGTGGACGGTGCTGCACTCCGGCTCGCGCGGCATCGGCAACCAGCTCGCGACCAAGCACATCAGCCAGGC
The DNA here is from genome assembly GCF_043197155.1 of Nonomuraea sp. NPDC049269. Classification (NCBI taxonomy): domain Bacteria; kingdom Bacillati; phylum Actinomycetota; class Actinomycetes; order Streptosporangiales; family Streptosporangiaceae; genus Nonomuraea; species Nonomuraea sp. NPDC049269. Next base: position 284,493 of record NZ_JBICSO010000001.1, on the reverse strand, counting down.
CAAGAAGCTGATGAAGCAGTGGTTCATCGAGCTGGAGGACCCGGACCTGGCCTACCTCGTGCAGGGCACGCCGCACTTCACCGCCTACATCGAGGACATGCTGTGGGCCCAGCGCTACGCCATGGCCTCACGCGCCCGCATGGCCGAGGTGCTGGTCGCCTCCCTGTTCCAGGTCGTCGGGCACGGTAGCGCGTTGCGCACGATCAACGCCCACCACAACTTCACCCAGATGGAGCGCCACCACGGCCGCGACATGTGGATCACCCGCAAGGGAGCGATCAAGGCCGCCAGCGGCGACGAGGGCATCATCCCCGGCTCCATGGGCACCCGCTCCTACATCGTGACCGGCCTGGGCTCCACCGCCTCCTACAACTCCTGCTCCCACGGCGCGGGACGGCGCATGTCGCGTACCGAGGCGCGCAAGAAGCTCACCGCCGCCTCGCTCACCGAGGCGATGGGCGACCGCACCTGGAACGCCGACCGCGCCGGGGCTCTGGTGGACGAGCATCCGGAGGCCTACAAGTCGATCGACCAGGTCATGGAAGATCAGAAGGACCTTGTCACCGTTCAGCACACGCTGCGCCAGGTCTTCAACTACAAGGGCTGATCCAGATTCCCGACCAGCGCGGGCCGGTCGGGTCTGGGACACTTCGACGACCGTCCGAAATGTGATCGGGTGCGTAGGGTGACCGCTGTCCTGCGCTCGCGACCATGTGACCGGCAGCACCGATAAGGAGAACGTCATGCCTCCGGCGGATTCCACCACCCCATCCCCGTCGCCCACGGTCACCTCTTCGCCCAGCCCATCTCCTGATCCTTCGCCGACGAGTCCGTCACCCTCGGAGTCACCGACCTCGTCGGCAAGCCCCTCGCCCTCCGACTCGCCGTCTCCGTCGGGCAGTCCGTCGCCTTCTGACTCGCCGTCTCCGTCGGGCAGTCCGTCGCCTTCTGACTCGCCGTCTCCGTCCGCGAGCCCGTCTCCGTCCGGATCTCCCTCTTCGTCGCCGAGCCCCTCGCCCTCCGACACGCCCACTCAGCCGGGGAGCCCGTCGCCCTCGACGTCCCCCAGCGCGCCAGGGCAGCAGATGCCTCCCACGGCTCGGCCATCGGCGCCGCACTATCCCCTCCCGACGCCGGAAGGGCCTGGCAGCGGCAGTTCCGGTCAGCCGGAGACACTCACCGACAAGACCAACTTCAAGAACGTGGTCGGCGCGTTCAACGACGAGCACACCGACCTCTTGCGGGACGCCCGCAAGATTCTCGACGACCTCGCCGGGCTGGGCGACTTCGCCGGCACCGACGAGGCGGGAAAAAGGTTCAGAGAGGGCTACTCCAAAGGGCTCGAGAAAGCCGGCGACTACACCGGAAAACTCGGCGCCGTATATTCGGAGATCGCCGACAAGCTGGCCAGCATGAAAACCGCCGTCGACATCGCGAACTGGGCCACCGTCCAAGCCCTGCCGAAGGTGTCCGACCCGCCCAAGTTCTCGCCGACGGACGGCACTATCAGTTCCTGACGTACGCACACCTGTTGGAGCTCTGATGACCACACCTGATGACGGCATTCCCATTGTCGACGCCGAGATCAACCGGCTCCTGGCCGAGTTTCAGGCCGAAACCCGGCCCCTGGAGGCACTGCAGGAGAACCTCAACGCTCTTCGCGGCAGAGGCGAGTCGGCGAATGGTGAGGTGGAGGTCGAGGTGCTGCCGAGCGGGGCGCTGAGCGGCCTGAAAATCAACCCTCGTGCGCTCAGGCTCGGCTCGGAGGCCCTGGCGGAAGCCGTTCTCGCCGCCGCGAACGACGCCGCGACGGACGCGGCCAGGCAGATGAGCGAGATGATGATGGGCGGCTTGTCACCGTTCGCGGAGGAGGCCCGGCGCTTCAGCCGGGAACAGGGCTGAGCGGCCGGTCTCCTTCTGACGATCCCCCACCGGATGTCGACGAGCTACTTGCCCGGAGTCGACGGATAGTAGCCCTGCCAGCGCCTGAACTGGTCCTGGCCTCCTGCCACCGTAAGTTTGGCGAGCATCTGCTGCCACGTGGGCAGGAGGCTCTTGGGGTCATCGACCACGGCACCGGGGTTGTTGAGCACATTTCCCGTCAAGCTGAAGACGGTGGATCCGGTCATGAACACGACGGCGTTCCTTGCCGCCTCGTTCTGCGGCAGGTACCTGATGACGGTTTTCCCGACATTGGCCGGGTCCGCTTTGTAGAAGAGTTTCCCGAAGTTGGCCGGGTCCACGTTGTAGAAGACCATGCACGCCGCGAAGTTCTTCAGCATGTACTCGCCGCGGTCGCCCCACGACCCCATGTCCTCGCCCCTCGCCCCCTTGACCCCGTCGACGATCAACTGGTCGAGGACCGTGTAGGCGGTAGTGCCCCCGGTGGCGTACAGGAGCCGCTTTCCCACGGCATGCTCGAATATCTTCGTCAGCAGTCGCGCCTGCGCTTTGCGCTCCGCCCAGTCGATGAAAAGCCGGACCTTCTTGTCGATCGCCGGCCAGCAGAAGAACATCAGCAGTTCCAGCCATTGGGTGATCGCCATCGAATGGAGTGCGTGCTGGACTTGGGCCAGCATGTCGGCGTAGTCGTCCACCGCGTCGGCCAGTCCGCGCAAATACGCCGACAATCGCACCGGGTAAGGGGCGATCTCGGTCCAGAAATATTTTTCGAAGGCAGTGACGCCGGCGCCCAGATTATGTTGCCCAAGGCTGTTCGCGGCGCCTATGGCCGTTTCCTCGCTGGCATCCACCCGCGTCGCCAACTGCCGTAACAACTGCGCTGCCTGGCGTGCCTTTTCCGGATCCCCGTCAGGAAATGTGACCGCCAGCATCTGCCAGACGATCGCACTCATGCCCGCGGCGGACAGGAGGAATCCTCCCACCGGGAGCGCCTTGCCGGACGGCATTGGACTCACGCGCAAAAGCCTTTCTCCAGGTCGGGGATGAAGATCCGCCTTGCCCTTCCGTGAACCAGGAAGCGGCAGGCGACCGGCCGGGACCCGCACACGCGGGCCTTCGTGAATTGCCCCGGAACCCCCATCATCGCTGCGGGATACCTTAGCCCCGGAAGGCCGCTCCCACCATGGTGGTCATCATTTCGCAGCCCTCTTTCCATGGACGGGAAGCCCGTGCCGACGGCAGAAGATACGCAGGATTTACTCGATCGAAACCCGGAATGCGACCAAAGAGCAATCCCGGCACTGTCCGTGCCGCCACGCCACGAACGGCGCCGCGCCGCCTGCCGCTTGCGAGGCGTCCGCATCTCGAACATGATTCCCCATCGACACTCACGGTAGTGGTATGGATACTCTTCGTGTAAGCCCTCTGTCTCCCCGATCACTTCTACCCCGCGAGTGGCTTCACGCTGCCCGCGGACGGCGGTGAGCCGGGGAACAACGTAAGGAGAGCGATGCACAAGAAGTCCCTCGCCCTGGCCGTCCTCCTCACCGGCGCATGCCTGACGACGGCCACCGCCGTCACCGCGGCCAACGCCACCTCCGCTCCCGCCAACGCCGCACCCGCGGCCGCGGTTCACGCGCTGCCGCCCGGCTACCAGCTCGTGACGCTGCCCAACGCGAACGTGCCCAACTTCCAGCGCCGCACCCTCTACTGCCCCGGCGCCAAGAAGGTCCTGGGCGGCGGCGCCGAAGCCCGCGGCAACGGCGCGATCCTGGTCGGCTCGTTCCCCACCGATGACGGCCGCGGCTGGATCGCACTCGGCCGCCAGATCGGCTACAACGACGTCGGCATCAGCGTCTTCGCCATCTGCGCCGACTGACGTTCCGCAGTCTCCGGCCCCGGTCGCTCGCCGACCGGGGCCGTCCGCGTGAAGGAAACGAGCAGGGACACTACGAGGGGGACTTTCTGCCGCCGACCCGGGAGGCGCGATGCTCAAACGCGTGATCATGCTGGTGCTGCTGCTGGCCGGTTGCACCGCCGCCCCCGTCTCCTCGGCTCCCGTCTCCTCGCCGCCCGCGTCGCCCTCCGCCGGCGGCTGCTCCAAGAGCGCCCGGCTCGGGCCGGGCAGCCACACCCTGACGTTCGGCGGCCTCAAACGCCGCTACCTGCTGTCGGTGCCCAAGGGCCGCGGCCCGCATCCGGTCCTGCTCAATCTGCACGGCCTCGGCTCCAGCGCCGCCCAGCAGGCCGCCTACAGCCGCCTGCCCGAGGCCGGGTCGCGGCGCGGCTACATCGTGGCCACCCCGCAGGCCGCCGAGGGCCGGCTCGGCTGGACGCTGCCGCACACCTACGGCCCCGACGACACCGGCTTCCTCACCGCGCTGCTCGACCACCTCGAACAACGACTGTGCGCCGAGCGGCGTCGCGAGTTCGCCGCCGGCATGTCCTACGGCGCCGGCATGTCCACCGGCCTGATCTGCGCCATGAACGGCCGCCTGGCCGCGATCGCGCCCGTGGCCGGGATCAACATCGTCCAGCCCTGCGCCGAGGCCGTGCCGACCACGATCATCGCCTTCCACGGCACCGCCGACGACATCGTCCCCTACCAGGGCGGCCACCCCTTGCAGAGCTCCTCCGGCCGGCTGCGCGTCCTGGCCGACATGGTCGTCCTCAAGCCCGTCGAGCAGGTCGTCGACGCCTGGGCGCGCGTGCTGGGCTGCACCGGCCGCACCACCTCCGCCGTGTCCTCCCAGGTACGGCTGCGCGGCTGGAAAACCTGCCGCGACGGCGTGTCGGTAGGCCTGTACACGGTCAAGGGCGGCGGCCACACCTGGCCGGGACCCCTGCGTGTGCAGCGGCTGGGCGCCACCGCCCGCGGCCTCGACGCCACCGACGTCATCCTGGACGCCTTCGACCGCACGCCGTCCCGCTGAGCCTTCGGACCGCCCACCCGCGCCCGTCCCGCTGAGCTTCCGGACCCTCCAGGCGCGCCTGCCCCGCTGAGCTTCTGGGCCTTCCGGCCGCGTCCGCCACCCTGTATGACCCATGCATGAGCGACGACGTACGCGTCATCATCGAGGCCGTCCCCCGCGCCGGGCTGAGCGCCGAGCAACTGCGCCAAGCCGTGGCCCGTCACCCGGGCGTGCTGTCCGCGCTGGAGGTCGCCGATCCCGACCGGCTGACCATCGGCCCCGCCGCCGCGCTCGGCCACGACCCCGGCGAGAACGCCCCCTTCCGCGCCACCGTCTTCGATGCGGTGGGCAACCGCGCCGTCGAACTGCGCGGCACCCTCGACCGGCCCGAACGCGCCGAGATCCGGCCCAGCGCCCACCGGCCGCCGCCCAGCCACGACGAACTGGTCGAGGCCGCCGCCATCCTGCGCGCCGACCCCCACTTCCCGGCGGACGGCGACGCGATCGTCTACCGGCCCATGCCGCCGCTGGCCGACCTGGAAAACCCCGACGGCACCACCGTGCGCCGTCCCACCCTCGGCATCTACACCCCGAACGAGCCCACCGGGGTACGCCACCGCATCGTCGCGGTCGACACCGCCGCCCACACCGTCGACTGGACCCCGGCGGGCATCGACGTGCGCATGCACCACGACTGCGAGCACACCGTCCCCGAAGGCATCGACCCCCTGGCCGACCGCGGCGGCCCCGACCAGGTGCGGGTACGCGTCCTGAGCGGCGCCACCGAGCTGTGGAACCTGCTGGTCGTACGGCCGCGCGCCTCCGCCCCGCAGAACCCCGGCGTCGGATCGGGCGTGGAACTGCGCGAGGTCCGCTACCGGGGCCGGCTGGTGCTGCGCCAGGCGCACGTACCCATCCTGAACGTCGAGTACGAGCACGGCACCACCTTCCGCGACGACGCCTCCACCGAGACCCGCTTCTCGGCCGGCGGCACCGACCCGGTCGGGTGGGGCTGGCGGCTGTGCGACAGGCCGCCGCGTACCATCCTCGAACGGCCCGACAGCGACTCCGGCGGCTTCCAGGGCGTCGCCTTCCACCACGACGGCGACGAACTGCGCATCGTGAGCGAGATACAGGCCGGCTGGTACCGCTACGCCAGCGACTGGCGGCTCGGCGACGACGGCACCATCCGGCCCCGCTTCGGCTTCGCCGCCACCGCCAACCCGATGACCTGCATGGTGCACCGCCACCACGCCTACTGGCGCTTCGACTTCGACATCGAAGGCGCCGCCAACGACGTCATCGAGCAGATCGACCAGGGGCCGATCATCCCCGACCCGGTGCCCATCATCCGCGAGACCACCCGCCGCCGCGCCCCCGGCCGCTACTGGCAGGTACGCGACAAGTCCTCAGGCCGCGGCTACCAGATCCACCCCGGCCCCTTCGACGACACCGCCGACGCCTACGGGGTCTCCGACCTGTGGTTCCTGCGTCACCACCCGGCCGAACTGGAAGACGGCAACCCCGGCCCGCGGGACCGCGCCGCCCTCGGACGTTTCCTCGACGGCGAGAGCATCGACGGCGCCAACGTCGTCGTCTGGTACGCCGGCCACTACTACCACGACCAGGCCCACCCGCAGCCGCACCAGGGCGAGCTGATAGGGCCGGAACTGGTGCCGATCTGACGGCTACGCTTGGCGTCCATGAATCAGGTGGGTGAGACGACGGCGCGGGCGCTGCTGCGCAGGCTGGCCGTCGAACAGGCCGAGTGCAGGGTGCCGTCGCTGACGGCTGCGATCGTACGGGAGGGGAGGCTGGCCTGGTTCGGCGCGCGCGGCTTCCACGACTCCGCTGGTGAGGGTGACAGCAGGGTGCCCACCGTGGACACCCAGTACCGGCTCGGCTCGATCACCAAGAGCATGGTCGCCACCGTCGTCATGCGGCTGCGCGACGAAGGCCGCCTCGACCTGCTCGACCCCCTGGCCAAACACCTGCCGGACACCCCGTTCGGCGAGGTGAACATCGCGCAGCTGCTCTCCCACACCGGCGGCCTGACCGCCGAGCCGCCCACCAGCTGGTGGGAACGCACTGCCGGCCTGCCGTCCGACGAACTGCTCGCCCTGCTCGGGCCGGAGCACACCAAGCACCGGCCCGGCCGCCGCTTCCACTACTCCAACCTCGGCTTCGCCCTGCTCGGCGAGCTGATCACCCGGCTGCGCGGCGTGCCCTGGCTGCGGGCCGTACAGCAGGAGGTTCTCGATCCGCTCGGCATGACGGCCACCACCGAGCGGCCGCGCGCCCCGCACGCCACCGGGTACGCCGTCCACCCGTGGGCCGACGTGGTGCTGCCCGAGCCCGAACACGACGCCGCCGCCATGGCGCCCGCCGGGCAGCTGTGGTCCACGACCGCCGACCTGGCCCGCTGGGCGGCGTTCGTGGCCGGTGACACCGGCGGCGTCCTGTCCCCCGCCACCCTCGCCGAGATGCGCGAGCCCGCCACCGTCGACGACGGCGACGCCTGGACCTCCGGGTACGGGCTCGGCCTGCAACTGACCCGGCACGCCGGCCGCCGCCTGGCCGGTCACACCGGGTCCATGCCCGGCTTCCTGGCCACCGTCTGGGCCGACCCGGCCGACCAGGTGGGGGTGCTGTTCATGGCCAACACCACCAGCGGCCTCACCTACACCCTGCTCACCGACCTGCTGGACATCCTCGACGAACACGAACCCCGCCTGCCGCGGCAATGGCGCCCCGCCCCCGCCGACCCCGCCCTACTGGCGCTGACCGGGCTGTGGCACTGGGGGCCCAAGCCGTACTCGCTGCGGCTGCTGCCCGACGGCGGCCTGGCACTGACGCCGGTGGGCGGCGCGGGCCGGGCGTCCCGGTTCGTGCCGCAGGACGACGGGACCTGGCTGGGGCTGGACGGCTACTACGCCGGCGAGACGCTGCGGGTGGCGGCCGATCACCTCGACATCAACACCTTCATCTTCACCCGCGACCCGTACGACCCGGACGCGCCCGTCCCCGGCGGCGTGACGGACTGGCACGCCTGACCGCACTGCTCGGTCACGCTCAGCCGACCTCGCTGGAGCTCGTCCGGTTGGGCCCCTCCGGCTGGGCCAGTTCGTGTGGGCCAGTTCGTGTGGGCCAGTTCGTGTGGGCCAGTTCGTGTGGGCCAGTTCGTGTGGGCCCGTGCGTATGGGCCCGTGCGTATGGGGCTTGCCCTCGGAGGGGCGCTCCCCCGGGCGTCGGCCGGGGAGTGGCCGGTCAGCCCAAGGGTGTCGCCGACGGCGGCTGAGGCCCTCGAACGCCGGCGCCAAGGCCGCTCGCCCGCTTGGGACCGCGCCTTTGCGGGCGGTCCCAAGCGGTGCGCTCTTGGCGGGAGTCGTGGCGGCGAGGGAACGGCGGTCGAGGTGGCAGCATGGGCGTGTGCGTGTGGCAATCCTGGGGCCGCTGGAAGTCGAGTCCGCCGCCATCAGCGGCGCCCGGCTACGTTTGCTGCTGGTACGGCTGGCGCTGTCGGCCGGGCGCACCGTCGCCGTCGAGGAACTGGCCGAGGCGTTGTGGCCGGACGAGCGGCCCACCGACCCGGCCAACGCGCTGCAGTCGCTGGTCTCCCGGCTACGGCGAGCCCTGCCGGATCCGTCGGCGCTGGCCCTGGTACCCGGCGGCTACCGGCTTGACGCTGTCACGGACGTACGGGAGTTCGACCGGCTGACGGCGCAGGCGCGACGCGAAAGCGACCCGGCGGCCACGGCCAGACTGCTGAGCGAGGCGCTGGCCCTGTGGCGCGGCCCAGCACTGGGCGAGGTCGCGACGGCCCCCTTCGCGATCGGCTACGCGGTACGCCTTGAGGAGGCCCGGCTGACGGCCATCGAGGACCGCGCGGAGGCCGACCTGACACGCTTCACGCAGGAAGGCACGGTCCCCACGAACCCGTCCCCCAACGGCGCCACCCGAGACCACCCTGACCAGGACCGCACCACTGATATCACCCCGGGCAGCACCACACGGGACCGCGTTACCAAGGTCAGCACGACCTACGACCGGCCCGGCCGGGACCGCACCCCTCAAGCCACGCCGACCGCACGGACCGGCGGCTCAACGGACGATACGACACACCCAAGCGGCCCTACGCTCGGCGCGACCACCCCGACCACCCCGACCACCCCGACCACCCCGACCACCCCGACCACCGCAACCGGAGGAACGTCGGGACGTGGCTCGGCCACGGGAGGGGGCGAGAGCGCGACGGGCGAGAGCGCGGCGGCGGGCTTTGGAGGCACAGCAGAAGGCGCGGACAGAGGCGGGGGTGCGGACGGAGGCGGGCGGGGGGATGGAGAGTTGGGCGGGCTGTTGGCGGAGCTCGGTGAGCTGACGGCGCGTCATCCTCTGCGCGAGCGGCTGCACGCCACCCGACTCAAGGCGCTGCACGCCGCCGGACGCCGAGCCGAGGCGCTGGTCGCGTACGAGCACTTCCGGCGGGGGCTGGCCGACGAGCTGGGTGCCGACCCGGGCCCGGAGCTGCGGGAGATCCACCTGAAGCTGTTACGAGCCGATCCCGTCAGCCGTCCGCGCACCAACCTGCGGACCCCGCTCACCAGCTTCGTCGGCCGCGCCGCCGAGATCGCCCAGGTACGCGCCCAGCTGGGACGGAGCCGCCTGGTGACGCTCGTCGGCCCGGGCGGCGCCGGCAAGACCAGGCTCGCCACCACGATCGCCACCGCCCTCCTGAACGAGGCCGGCCACCGAGGCAGCCCTGACAACGGCTCCCCGCACGGTGACGGCCGCGACAGGCACGATGACGTGGGCGGGCACGACGGCATGGGCGGACGCCCAGGGCATGCGGGCCGAGATGGACGGCCGACGTACGAGAGACCGGATGGACGGCCGACGTACGAGGGACAAGCTGGACGGCCGACGTACGAGGGGCAGGCGGGCCCGGCGTACGGCGAAGGGTATCCGCGGCGGATGTACAACAGCGGGCCGGCGTACAACAGCGGCCCCGCGAGCCTCGGCGGACAGCCGGCGTACGAGGGGCCGAGTGCGGTGTGGCTGGTGGAGCTGGCGCCCGTCAGTGATCCGGCCGACGTGCCGCAGGCGGCGTTGGCCGCGCTCGGGCGTGCGCCGATGCCGGCCGGTCCCGCCGCGCCGACCGACACCCTCGAGCGGCTCGTCGAGGCCCTGTCGGCGGGCCGGGTGCTGCTGGTGCTCGACAACTGCGAGCATCTCGTCGACGCCGCCGCCCGCCTGGCCGAAGAGCTGCTCGGCCGCTGCCCGCGGCTGCGCGTGCTGGCCACCAGCCGCGAGCCTCTGGGCATCGTGGGCGAGGTCGTCAGCGCGGTCCCGCCGCTGCCGGTCGTGCCGGCGGTGGAGTTGTTCGCCGATCGGGTGGCGGCGGCGTGTCCGGGGCTGGTGCTGGATCAGGGGCTGGTGCGGGAGGTCTGCCGCCGGCTTGACGGGCTGCCGCTGGCCATCGAGCTGGCCGCGGCTCGGTTGCGCGCGTTGAGTTTGGAGGAGCTGGCCGTACGCCTGGATGACAGGTTCGTGCTGCTGACCGGAGGCAGCCGTACGGCGCTGCCCCGGCATCAGACGCTGCGCGCGGTCGTGGCGTGGAGCTGGGATCTGCTGGAGGAGCCGGAGCGGCGGCTGGCCGAGCGGCTGGCGGTGTTCGCGGGCGGGTTCGATCTGGCCGCCGCCGAGCATCTGGGCGGGACCCTCGACCTGGTCGCGGCCTTGCTGGACAAGTCGCTGCTGCAGGCGGCTGGCGGTGGCCGTTACCGCATGCTGGAGACGATCAGGGAGTACGGCCTGGAACGCCTGGCCGAGACCGGGCGGCTCGGCCCGGCCCGTGCCGGGCACGCGGCCTACTTCCTGCGGCTGGCCGAGCTGGCTGAGCCGTATCTGCGCGGGCGGGAGCAGCTCACCTGGATCGCGCGGCTGCTGGCCGAGCATGACAACCTGCTGGCCGCGCTGCACTTCGCCGTCGGCCGCGGCGACGCCGACACCGCGGTACGGCTGGCGGCGGCGATGGGCGTGTTCTGGACGATCCGCGGCAACCGGCAGGAATCGGTGGGCTGGATGAACCTGGCGCTGGACGTGCCGGGGGTGGCGCCGTGGCAGGCCAGGCTGATCGTCTCGGCGACGTTGCTCATCAACGGCGCGCTGGGCGGTGATGACTCCATGGTGGAGTCGGATGTGCGGGAGCTGCGCCGCCTCGCCGAGCTGGCGGAGCGGGAGCCGGGTCACCCGGTGCTGGCGATGATCGGGCCGGCGGTGGCGTTGTTCACCGATGACAAGGCGCTGGGGCTGCGGGAGGTCGAGCGGCGTCTGTTCCATCCCGATCCGTGGGCTCGCGGGATGCTGCTGATGGTTCGGGCCGCCATCAAGGAGAACGACGGTGACATGGGCGGCTCACGCCAGGACCTGATCGCCTCCGCCGCCGAGCTGCGGGCGGTGGGTGAGCGGTGGGGGCTGGCGATGACGCTGATGTCGCTGGCCGAGGCGCACGCGATGTTCGGCGACTTCGATGACGCGCTCGCCTCGATCCAGGAGGCCACGGCGTTGATGCTGCAGCTCAATCCCGATCTCGACCCCGGCCACCAGGTGTGGCAGGCCACGATCCGCATCCGCAGCGGCGAGGTGGAGCGGGCGCGCGCCGAGTTGCGCGCCATGACGGAGCAGCCGCACCGCGAACAGTCGGCGCGCAACGCCGCCTTCGCCCACGCCGGGCTCGGCGACCTGGCGCGGCTGGAAGGCGATCTCGACACGGCCGCGCGTGAGTATGAGCTGTCGGCGACGACGATGGAGCAGTCGCCCTCGATCGTGCCGCAGTTCCGGGCGCTGGTGCTGATCGGATGGGCGCATCTGGCGCTGGCGGTGGGCGATCAGGTGGCGGCCGAGCGGCACATCGGCCAGGCCGCCGAGCTGAGTCTGTCGGCCAAGGACATGCCGGTGCTGGCCCGGGTGGGGGTGGCGGTGGCGGAGTCGCGGGTGCTCGGCGGCGATGCGGCGGCCGCGGCCCAGACGCTGGGTGCGGCCGAGCAGCTGCGCGGCGCGCCCGACGCGTTCAACCCCGATGTGGCGCGCCTGTCCGCGTGGCTGCGCGCCGAGCTCGGCGACACCTATGACGCCGCCTACGCGGCGGGCCGGGGCCTGGACCGGCCCGCCGCCCTGAAGCTGGTACGCGCCCCGGCCGCGCCCTCAAAACGGCCGGGACCGGCCCCGCCCTCATAACGGCCGGAACCGGCCGCCGCCGGTGCGCCGACCCGCGTGGTGAGCTTCAGAACACCAGGCGCCGCACCACAGATGTCTCAGGCGCGGCGCCGGTAGGCGGCGACGGCCAGCGGCGCGAAGATCGCCAGGAACACCAGCCCCGACGTGACCGTCCACACCACCGAGGCGGCGGTCGGGCCGCCGAGCATCAGTGCCCGTGCCGCCTCCATCGCGTGGTTGACCGGGTTCACCTCCAGCCAGGCCTGCAACCAGCCGGGCAGCGTGTCCTTGGGGGTGATCATGCTGGTGCCGAACGTCAGCGGGAACAGCACCACGAACGAGGTGCCCTGCACCGCGCCGGGCTCTCGCATCAGCACCCCCAGCAGCACGAACGCCCAGCTCAGGCAGAACGAGAAGAAGATCGTCAACAGGCAGGCGGCCAGCGTGGGCACCAGCCCGGTCCGGACCCTGAAGCCCAGCGCGGCCCCCGTCCCCATCAACACCACGATCGCCACCACATAGCGGATCAGATCGCCCAGCACCGATCCGATCAGCGGCGCCGAGCGGGCGATCGGCAGGCTGCGGAACCGGTCGAAGACGCCCTTCTTGATGTCGGTGTTGAGGTTGACGCCGGTGGCCATGCCGCCGAACATCACCGTCTGCACCATGATCGCGGGCAGCAGGAACTGCAGGTACTCCTCGGTCGAGCCGGACACGGCGCCGCCCAGGAGGAAGACATAGATGATCAGGAAGAGGATCGGCTGCAGGGTGACGTCGATGAGCTGTTCGGGGGTGCGCAGGGTCTTGACGACGCTGCGCCCGGCCAGGGCGAGGCTGTGGCGGACCAGGCCGAAGGGGCGCCGCTCCAGGCGGGCGGGGGCCGCGGTGCGTTCGGTGGTGAGGGTCATGCCGCGTTCTCCTGGTCCGCGTGGTGGCCGGTCAGGGTGAAGAAGACCTCGTCGAGGCTGGGCAGGCGCAGTGACAGTTCGGTGACCGCGATGCCGGCGGTGTGCAGTCGCGCCACGATCTCGGTGAAGGCGGCGTCGCCCTCGACGGGCACGGTGGTCACGTCGCGGCCGGGTGATTCGGCGGGGCGGCCGGCGACGGAGGAGATGATCTCGGCGGTCTCTCGCAGTCTGCCGCGGTCGGCGGGCCGCACGAGTACGGTCTGGCCGCCGACGACGTGCTTGAGCTCGGCCGGGGTGCCGTGCGCGATGACCTTGCCGTGGTCGATGACGGAGATGTCGTCGGCCAGCGCGTCGGCCTCCTCCAGGTACTGGGTGGTCAGCAGGACGGTGACGCCATCGGTGACCAGGCGGCGGATGATGTTCCAGACGTCTTCGCGCTTGGCGGGGTCCAGGCCGGTCGTGGGCTCGTCCAGGAAGATCACGTCGGGCCGGCCGACCAGGCTGGCGGCCAGGTCCAGGCGGCGGCGCATGCCGCCGGAGTAGGTGGAGGCGCGCCGGTCGGCGGCCTCTGCCAGGCCGAAGTCGCTCAGCAGTTGCGCCGCTCTGGCCTTGGCCTCACCTGCGCGCAGGTCGAGCAGCCGGCCGATGAGGACCAGGTTCTCGGTGCCGGTCAGGTCCTCGTCGACCGAGGCGTATTGGCCGGTCAGGCCGATCATGCGGCGTACGCGGGCGGGGTGGCGTGCGACGTCGACGCCGCTGACGCGGGCGTGGCCGGCGTCGGCGCGCAGCAGGGTGGCCAGGATGCGTACGGCGGTGGTCTTGCCGGCGCCGTTGGGGCCCAGGACGCCCAGGACGGTGCCTTGGCGGGCCGACAGGTTGATGCCGGCCAGGGCCGTGGCCTTGCCGAAGCGTTTGACCAGCCCTTCGGCTTCGAATGCGTTCATGGCGGACAGCGTGGACGGCGGTGCTGACAGGCCGCGCACAGATCGCTGTCATGGTGCCAGGCGCGCTGCCAGGTCGGCGGCGGGGCCGGGTGGGAGGCTGCCGTGCAGCAGTTCGACGCGGTGCACCAGCCGGGGCGACACCAGCGGCACGCCGCAGGCGGCGGAGGCGGGCAGCAGGGTCAGGCCGTGACCGGCGGCGACCAGGTTGAGCACGGTGTGCACGTCGTCGCCGGTGTAGTCGAGCGCGGGCCGGAAGCCGTCGCCCAGCAGGTCACGCAGCCGCTCCAGCGGGCACAGTGTCGTCTGCAGCCAGTGCGCGTCGACCAGGTCGGCCAGCCGCAGCCCTGTCCGGCCGGCCAGGGGGTGGTCGCCGGGCAGCGCCACAACCAGGCCTTCCTCGGCCACGCCGACCGTGGTCAGCGGGCCGACGTCGGGCAGGCGCAGCGGGTCGTTGGGCGCGGTGATCCCGTCGGCCAGGCCCGCCTCGGCCGTGCCGTCGGCCACCTGCCTGGCCACCTCGTCCCGGCCGCAGGTGCGTACCGTCACCCGTAGCCGCGGCTGCGCCGCCCTTGCCGCCGCCAGTCGTACGGCCAGGACCGAGTTGAGCGCCAGGGGTGTGGCGGCCAGGGTCAGGCGGTGGGCGGGCAGTGCGGCGGTGCGCAGCACGTCGGCCCGCGCGGCGCGGATGCGCAGCAGCAGCGGCCCGGCGTGCTCCAGCAGGCGCAGGCCCGCCTCGGTGGGTGTGACCGGGCGGCGGTGCAGCAGCGGCAGGCCCAGGTCGCTCTCCAGCGCGGCGACCTGCTGGGAGATGGCCGACTGGGTGTAGCCGAGGCGTTCGGCCGCCGCGGAGAACGAGCCCGTCTCGGCGACGGTGACGAACGTACGCAGCAGATGAGGGTCCATCAGTGTTTCTTATAGCACGTACAGACATCATCGTTGGCGCTTAAGGAGGGGTTCGCCGCACCATGGAGGCATGAGAATCGCCCTGGTCGGAGACCGCTCGCCCAGCGTGCGCGCGCACGTCCGCATCCCGCTGATCATCCAGGCGCTGCGCGAACGTGACGGCATCGCGCTCGACCCCTACTGGATCCCCTCCACCGACGCCCACGACGACGCCCTCCAACGCTTCGACGGCATCTGGATCGTGCCCGGCAGCCCGTACCTCAGCGAGGAGGGCGTGATCAGCGCCGCGCGGACCGCGCGCGAGCACGGCATCCCCGTCCTGGGCACCTGCGGCGGCTTTCAGCACCTGCTGCTGGAGTACGCGCGCGGCGTGTGCGGACTCGACGTGGCCCACGCCGAGAACGACCCGGGGGCGCGCGACTTCCTGCTGCTGCCGCTGCAGTGCTCGCTGGCCGGCCACGAGGGGCTGGTACGGCTGGCCTCCGGCACGCTGATCGAGCAGATCATCGGCTCGCCCACCACGATGGAGGCCTACAGCTGTTCCTACGGCCTCAACGACGCCTACAAGCAGCAGCTCGTCGAGCACGGCCTGGTCTTCTCCGGGCACGCCGACGACGGCATGGCGCGGGTGGCCGAGCTGCCCGGACACCCGTTCTACCTGGCCACGTTGTTCCAGCCGGAGCTGTTCGGCGACGGTAGCCGCCCGCACCCGGTCATCTCCGCCTTCGCCGCCGCGGTCAGCCGTAGGACGGCTCGGCGTGCCGTAGCTCACGCAGGCCGGGCAGAGTGAGGGTGCCCAGCCGCGCGCCGGTGCGCGGCTGGAGCCGCAGCACCTGCTCGCCCGCGCCGGCCAGCAGCTCGCCGTTCAGCCAGGCCAGCCCCCGCGCCTGGCCCGGCAGGTCCCAGGCGCCGGCCAGGGCCAGCGTCTGGCCGTCGGCCGACAGCAGCCGCTTGCCCGCCGCCAGGTAGACGCGGCCGTCGGCGGCCACCGCGTAGGCCTCGCCGCCGGGCTGCTCGCCCAGCAGGGCGCCGCGTTCGATCCGCAGGTAGTCGGTGGAGGCGACCACGACCCGGCCGGTGGAGGCGTCGACGACGTACAGCCGCCTGGCCTGGGCGTCCAGCGCCATCGCGTGCGAGAGCGGCGGGCCGAGACCGAACGGCTCGGGCAGGTCCAGGCAGTAGGCCCAGCGCTGGTCCAGGCTGAGCACGTGCACGAACGCGTGCACGCCGGGGCTCAGGTCGTGGCCCGCGATCAGGTCGCGGGTGTGCAGGTGCTCGTCCTGGTGGGTGTAGAGCGTGTAGAGGGTGGCCAGGTCCGGGTCGTGGACGGCCTGGCGGCCCGTGCCGCGCATCTCCTCCTCCTTCGACAGCGGCACGGGCTGCTTGGCGCGGGTCAGCAGCGGCGTCATCCGGCCGGCGGCCAGGTCGTACATGCGGACGCGGTAGCGGTCGGGGTGTTCGGGCGGCAGGTGGTCCAGGACGTACATGACCTGGCCGTCGCCGGAGAACGCCTCCGGTTCGATGTTGCCGTCGAGCTGGAGCGTCCGGGTGCCGTCGGCTCCGGTCAGGGTGATCGAGGTACGGCTGCGCGGGCCAGGTTCGGGGCCGAGGGCCACGACCCGGTCGGAGACGGCCTTGATCCGTTCGCCGGGGGCGGCGGCCTGTTCGACGAGGTGGCCGGTGGTGGTGTCGTAGGTGCGCAGGTGGCCGTGGTCGAGCTGGTACAGGCGCAGCCAGCGGGCGCCGGGCACGGCCCCGGGGTAGGTGGCCGTCACCGCGCCGGTGGACAGCTCGACCAGGGACAGCCCGGCGGCGGTCTCGGCGAGCAGGCGGCCGCGCGGGGCGGGGGGCGCCGCCTTGGGCGGCGGCTGGGTGGTGGCGCAGGCCGATACGGCGGCCGCGGCGGCGAGCGCCAGGGCTTGGCGTCTGGTGATGGTGGTCACGTCTTCGGTACACCGGCGGGCGGCCGGAGGTTCCAAGCTCGGCCAGGCCGTCGAGCCGGACGCGGAGCCCACCCGCCTGCTCGCCTATTCGCCGGGCGGGAGGGTGGCGGTGAGGTGGAAGCCGCCCTGCGGGTGGGGGCCCGCCTCGATGGCGCCGCCCGCCTGGCCGAGCCGTTCGGCCAGGCCGCGCAGCCCGCTGCCGGTGCCGGTGCCGGTGCCGGTGTCGGCGGGCTGCGGGCCGTTGGTGCCGTTGTCGCGGATCGTCAGGGTCAGGCCCGTCAGGTCGATCTCCGCCTCGGTGGCGCCGCTGTGGCGGATGATGTTGGTGACTCCCTCGCGTACCACCCAGCCCAGCAGTGCCTCGGCCTGGGCGGCCGGCGGCGGTCCTGTGCGGTGGACGTTCACCCGCACCCCGGCCGCCGCCAGGGCGTCGCGGGCCCGCGTGAGCTCGTCGGCCAGGCTGCCCGCCCGGTAGCCGGTGACCGCCTCGCGTACCTCGGTCAGCGCCTGCCGGCCGACGGTCTCGATGTCGGCGGCCTGGCGTTCGGCCTGGCCGGGGTCGCGGCGGATCAGCCGGCGTACCGCCTCCGCCTTGACCACGATGACCGACAGGGTGTGGCCGAGCAGGTCGTGCAGGTCGCGGGAGAAGCGCAGCCGCTCCTGCGCGACGGCCGCCTCGGCCAGCCGCTGGCGGGTCTCGTTCAGTTCGCCGATGATCGCGTGCAGGTGCAGGATGACGGCCACGACCAGGCCCGCGCTGAACGTCCCCCACGAGAACGCCAGGATCGACTCCAGCGTGCCGCCGCCGGCCCACACCACCAGCGCCGCGCCCAAGGGCACCGCCGCCGTGACGACGCGCACCGCTCGGCCGTACAAGGTGATGCCGCACGCGATGCCCAGCAGCGGGAACAGGTAGTACCAGCCGCCGCCCAGCACGATCGCCAGGGCGAAGACGACCGCGGCCAGCGCCGCCAGCGCGACCCGGGCGGGCACGGCCCGGCGCCGGAAGGCCATGATCACCGTCAGTACGTACAGGACGGACATGCCGGCCAGGCCCGTCCACGACAGCCACGCGGGCCGCAGCGAACCGTCGACGGTCTCCCAGATCGCGCCCGTGGCCAGCAGGACGAAGGGCAGGAACGCCTTGACGCCGGGCGCGTCGTACGGTGTGCCGCCGGGGTCCGGGGGCTGGGATCGAAGCAGCATCACGCCCACGTTACGAGCACAGCGGCGCCGCTGCGCGATCCGGGGAGCTCAGGCGAAGACGGTGCCGGTCTCGGTGAAGAGGTCGTTGAGCGCCCGCATGCCGCTCCACGCCTTCGTCATGCCGAACTGGCCCGAGAACCGTACGACCGCGCGGACCTCCTCGGGGGTGGCACCCGTGCTGAAGGCACGCGTCACATGGACGCGGAAACTCTCCTCCAGCGTCTGGTAGAGGACGTCTACGGTGATCGTGGCGAACGCCCGCTCGCGGACGGTCAGCCGCCGCATGCCGGTGCGCATGCGCGACTGCAGGTCCATGAAGTCGGCGAAGCCGGCGTCGAGGTTGTGCACGGCCCGCCGGGTCGGCGCGGGGATCGGGCTTCCCGTGCCGTCCGCGTTCACCGGATGACCCTGCCCGGTGGGGCCGGCAAGGCCCTGTTCGCGCTCGATGTCGGTCAGGCGGGCCAGGGCCGCCAGCGCCGCCGGGTAGCCGCTGTCGTAGGAGATGAAGCGCAGCAGTTCGCGGAGGTCGTCGGCGTCGACGCCGTGTTCCAGGCCCATCGTCACGTGGGCTTCGAAAGGCAGTCCGAGGGTCTGCTGGCAGACGTCGGCGACCACGCTGAGCAGGATCTTCTCCCGCGGGGTCAGCTCGGGGTTTCCGGCCCAGGCCTTCTGGTGCGTGGCGGCGCTCATCTCCGCGAAGATCGGGTCCAAGGTCTTGATCTGGGTGTCGTACGGAACGTTCACCGGTCGTGCTCCTTGCCGAAAACTAGTTGGCCTGGCCAATGTTGGCCAGGCCAACCATAGCAAGAATCGTTGGGCGTGCCAACGGGTCAGACCTTGGGGGTGGCCCGCATGCCGACGTACACGCACTCAGTGCCGTTGGACAAGGTGGAGAAGACCACGGGCATGTAGTCCTCGCTGAAGGAGGGGCCCGCGCCGGAGGCGGCGAAGACCGTGTCCGTGACCGGCTCCAGGGTCATCTCCAGGGGCGGGGAGAGGTCCTTCATGCCGTCGACGAACTCGTAGCGCATGTGCGCGTTCCCGTCGTCGCGGCTGACGGTGATGACGACGCCTTCCCGCTTGTACGTGCCCAGCAGCGGCGTGATGTCGACGGCCGGGGGTTGCGCGGGCGGTCCGAAGGGGGCGGGCATGGTGACGCCGGCGAGTTCGCCGAGCAGCTCGCGGAACAGGTCCGCGTAGAGCAGCCGGGCGCTGCCGCCGTTGGTCATCAGGGCCACGGCCACGCCCGCGTGCGGGACGACCCGCAGGTAGGCGTACTGGCCGATGGCGGCGCCGTCGTGGCCGTAGCCGGCGATGCCGTCCCAGTCGTACAGGGTCCAGCCCAGGCCCCAGCCGTCGGCGCTGACGGTCCACTTGTCGGGCACGTCCACCTCGCGGCGCCGCATCGCCGCCACCGCCCGCGGCGACAGCACTCCCTTGCCGTCCTCCAGGTGCATGTGGGCGAGGCGGGCCAGGTCACCGGCGGAGACCAGCACCCGGCCGGCGGGGCCCGCCGAGCGCGGCATCATGTCCCACACCGGTGCCGGGTCCGGGTCCTTTCCGGGCTCGCCCAGGTGGCTCATGGCCACGCGGAAGCGCAGGGCCTCCTCCGGCAGCGTCATCGACCGTTGCAGCCCCAGCGGGGCGAACAGCAGCTCCTTCAGCGCCTGGTCCCAGGTCAGCCCGGTGACCACCTCGATGACCCGGCCCAGCACCACGTAGCCGAGGCCGCCGTAGGAGACCGCGGTACCGGGCGGGCAGTCCAGCGCCACCTCCCGGGCCGCCTCGACGTACTTGGCCAGGCAGTCGTCGCCGCGGCCTGAGTCGTGGTTGAAGTCGTTGGTCACCCCGCCGGTGTGGGACAGCAACTGCCGGATGGTGATCGTCTGGGTGGCTTCCGGGTCGGGGGTGGCGAACTCCGGCAGCACGTCCACCACCGGCGCGTCCAGCTCCAGCCTGCCTTCGTCGACCAGCCGCATCACCAGCGTGGCGGTGTAGACCTTGGCGATCGACCCCGAATGGAAGATGGAGTCCGGCGTCACCTCCACCCCGGTCCCCCGGTGCAGCAGCCCGCTGGCCAGCTCGTGGACCTGGCCGTCGACCAGCACGGCCAGCGCCGCGCCCGGCACGTGGTGGGCGGCGCGCAGCTCGTCCAGCCGGGCCTGCCAGCGGGCGAGGTGGAAGCCCCGGCCGGTGGAGCCGCTGGTGCCCCACTCCCCCGAGGCCGTCCAGTTGCCGTCAGCGTCCCAGGTGAGGTTCTCCGACATGTTCTTCGTCTCCTTGATGGTGTGAAGGGGGGTGCAGGTCAGTGGTGGCCGGCCAGCGGGGTCACGCCCCGGCGGGCGGAATCCATTCGGCGAGCTGGACCACGACGCCGTTGGGGTCGGTCAGGCGCAGCCGCCACTCGCCCCACGGCTCCTGGCGCAGTGGCGTGGTGATGTTGGCGCCCTCCCGGCGCAGCCGGTCGTGCTCGGCGTCGATCCCGACGACGGTGAAGGACACGACCATGTCCGTCCGGCGGTCGCCGCGGCCCTGCGGCGGTTGCTCGAGGTCGCGCTGTCGTACGACCAGGTCCACCGCCGCGTCGTCGCGACCCAGCCACACGAAACCGTCGCCGGACACCACCTCGCGAAAGCCCAGGTGCGTGCCGAAGAACCGGCTGCAGGCCGCCATGTCGTCAACGCTCAGCGACACCGTGGAGGCGATCACGTTCACGCGCGAGCCTCTGGCTCTGGTCGCCGGACCGACAGGCCCATGCCACACTTCCTTCCGATAGGTCGATCTTTGGTCACCGGAGCCCGCTCCGCTGACAAGATCAAGCATTCTGGCTGGCCAGGCTGGAAACAACGGCGGAAGCCGCAATGCCGGTTAACCCAGAAGTTCACGATCGGGGGCGGAATGGAGCTGCGGGACATCGAGATCTTTCTGGCCCTGGCCGAGGAGCTCCACTTCGGCAAGACCGCCGAGCGGCTGCACGTGACTCCGGCTCGGGTGAGCCAGGCGATCAAGAAGCAGGAGCGCGGCGTCGGCGGCAAGCTGTTCGAGCGCACCAGCCGCAATGTCCAGCTCACCTCGCTCGGCGAGCGGCTGTACCAGGACCTGCGGGTGGTGTACCAGGGCCTGCACGACAGCATGGAACGAGCCAGGCTGGCCGCCCAGGGCAAGACCGATGTGCTGCGCGTCGGCATGCTGGCCAGCAACGCCCACGACCTGCGCCCGTTCTGGCAGGAGTTCCGCTCCCGCCATCCCGCGTGGGGGCTGCGGATCCGGCACAATCCCTTCATCCAGCCGTTCGAGCCGCTGCGCAACGGGGAGATCGACGTCCTGGTGTCGTGGCTGCCGGTGGAGGAGCCCGACCTGACCGTCGGGCCGGTCGTCTTCACCGAGCACAGGGTGATGCTGGTGCCTGTCGGCCACGCGCTCGCCGGCCGCGAGTCGGTCTCCCTCGAGGCGCTGGGCGACCACGGCGTCATGCGGCCCTCGATCGTCCAGCCCGACTACTGGGAGGACGCCTTCACGCCCTTCCAGACCCCCAGCGGCCGGCTGATCGAGCGCAGTCTGGCCGTCTCACACCTGGACGACGTGTTCACCCTCGTCGGTGCCGACGGGGCCGTGCACAACCTGGCCGCCCACGCCGCCCGCTACCACGCTCGCCCCGACATCGTCTACCTGCCGATCCACGACGCCCCGCTGCTGAGATGGGGGCTGGTGTGGCGCGGCGACGCCGAGACCGAACCCGTCCGCGCTCTGGCCCAGGTGATCCGCGACCTGGGCACAGCCTCCCTCTGAGCCGGTTCTTCGGCGCGGTGGCGCTCTCTAGCCGGTGATCGCCTGGCGGACGCCGGTGCGCGAGGCGTTCTCGATGGCGGCCAGCACGCGGTGCTGGCGCACGGCCGTGTCGAAGGACGGGTGCGCCGGCCGGCCGTCGGCGAGCGCCCGGGCCAGCTCCCGGTAGAAGACGGCGAGGTTGGCGGCCGGTCCCGCCGGCAGGGGCGAGTCGTTCGCGACGGTGTACTCGGCGCGGGTGCCGTCGGCGGCGGCGTGGGTCACGGTCCAGTCGGCCCAGTGCGGGTACAGTCCCGGCCGGGTGGGGGCGACGGCCAGCGTGCCCTCGGTACCAGTGATCTTGATGTGGAAGCCGTCGGGCCCCGGCGCGCTGCCTCCGTGCACGCTCACCACGGCCACGGCGCCGCTCTCCAGCAGCCCGTGGACGGCCACGTGGCTGGGCACCCCGCTGGGCACCATCCGGCCGGTCTCGATCACCTTGACCTCGCGATGGCGGTGGGCGAGCGAGGCCGACAGCTCGGTCATCGGCCCGGCCAGGTGCTCGACCATGGCCAGGACATGTCCGGCCATGACGGTCAGCAGGTTCATCCCCGCGGCCGGGTCGGTGCTCCAGGCGAGATCTTGCGGGATGCGGGCCCCGCCGAGTATGTCACCCGCGGCCACGATGGTGATCGACTCCAGGACGCCGATCCGCCCCTCGGCGATCAGGTCCTTGACGAAGGCGGCCGAGGGAGAGTGGAAGCCCTGAAGGACGATCGCGTTGGCCACCCCGGCGGCGGTGGCGGCCTCGGCGAGCTGGACGGCCTCGGTCAGGTTCACTCCCAGCGGCCACTCCGAGACGACGTGCTTGCCCGCCGCGAGCGCCGCCTCGATCGCCTTGGCGTGGCCGGGCGCTTTCACCACCACGGCGACCAGGTCGACGTCCGGATGGGCGGCCAGCTCGCCGGCGTCGGCGAAGGCGTGCGGGATGCCGAACGCGGCGGCGGTACGTCGGGCGCTGTCCAGCCTAGTGGTCGCGACGGCGGTCACCTCGTACTCCTCCAGGGCCGAAAGCGCGGGAAGGTGGGCGGCCGTCGCCCAGCCGCGGTCAGGGCTGGCGCCGATGAGGCCGATACGGATCACGATGGCTCCTCCACAAGTTATATACCGATCGGTAAGAAACTAGCGGGGAGCCGGGGCGCGCGTCAACGAGTAACGTACCGATTGGTAAGAAACATGGAGGAGGTGCGTATGCCAGGAGGACGCCCGCGCGCGTTCGACCCCGACGCCGCGCTGGACAGCGCGCTCGAGGTCTTCTGGAGCCAGGGCTACGAAGGCACGGCGATCTCCGATCTCACCGCGGCCATGGGCGTCAACCGGCCCAGCCTCTATGCCGCCTTCGGCAACAAGGAGGAGCTCTTCCGCAAGGTGCTGGACCGCTACCTGCGGGGCCCGGGGGCCTACGCCGCCCGCGCCCTGGAGGCGCCGCGGGCCAGGGACGTCGTCGAAGCGCTGCTGTATGGCGCGGTCGAGCTGACCGCCGGCCCCGACACCCCTCGCGGATGCCTCAGCGTCCACTGCGTACATGCCGGTGGGCCGGAGGCCGAGCCGGTGCGGCAGGAGGTGGCGGCCCGCAGGAAGGCCGGCGAGGCGGCTCTGCGCGCGCGCCTGGAGCGGGCGCGTGACGAGGGCGACCTGCCGGGCGACTGCGACCCCGCCGACCTGGCGCACCTGGTCACCGCCCTGTCTGACGGCATCGCGGTCGCGGCCGCCGGGGGTGCGGGGAGGGAGGAGCTGCTCCGGCTCGCCGCCACGGCGCTGCGGATCTGGCCGTCACGCCTGGACCAGGGTGATGACGCCCGCGCTCACGAGGGCGACCGCCCACATGCGATCCAGGTTGAACCAGGCGCGCCGGAGCACCGTGAGGCCCACCACCTCGTACACGACCAGGGCGATGACGCCCGCCACCACGAACATCGCCAGCGTGTGCAGGGCGGCCACCGCCAGGCCGCCCGTGAGGGCGTGGCCCGGGTGGCCGGGGACGTGCAGGCTGGTGAAGACCGGTAGCAGCATCAGGCCGGCGCCGTGGGCCGAGGACATCAGGAACGACCAGCAGGCCAGCTGCCACAGCGACAGCCGCATCCCCACCCAGCGGAAGTGCCGGGTCGACAGCAGCCGCCACAGGCCGAACCCGACCAGCACCACCCCGCCGCCGATCGACAGCACCCTGCCGGTGACCAGCGAGCCGGTGGCGCCGACGACGAGCGCGACCAGGGCGACCGAGGCCAGGTGGCCGAGCGCGATGACCGGCAGCGACTGCAGCAGCAGGTCCCTGCTGCGCTCCTGCAGGCCGCGGGCCACGGCGAACAGCCAGCCCATGGCCGGGTTCAGGCCGTGGAAGGCGCCCAGCAGGAGCACGGTGGCGGTCGTCACGGGTAGCAGTAGGAATCGGAGGAGGCATCGCCGCCCTGAAGCCGTACCTGGTGGGGGCGCAGGCCGCGAAACGCCTCGCCGTGGGGGAAGAAGCGGGTGTCGAGGGTGAAGGAGTCGGCGTCGATCTTGGCCATCCAGGCGCCGACACCCTCGGGGTAGAACTGGTCGTCCCAGGCGCCGTACAGGGAGTTGGTGACGTAGACGCGGCGGCCGTCGCGGCTGACCTCCACCATCTGGGGACCGCCCCGCAGGGGCAGCGACGGCTCGGCTGGATGGGGCGCCTGCCGGACGATGCCGCCGATCTTGAGCGAGCCCAGCTCCACGGGCTTGGTCGGGTCCGAGACGTCATACTGCTTGAGCTCGCCGGTGCCCCAGCACGAGACGTACAGCCGCTGATCGTCGACCGACAGGTCGATGTCGGTGACCAGCGGAGGCACCGCGCCGAAGGGCTGCAGCAGGGGCGGCAGCAGGCCGGCGTCGGCGGGCTCGGCGGGAATGGAGATCACCTTGCGGGCCTGCCAGCGGCCGTCCTCCTGGAACCAGAGCCAGACGGAGGCCGACAGGTCCGCGACGCTGATGACGACCCCCGCGAACCCGTAGGTGCGGGTGGGGTCGTGGGCCGGGCGGAGCTCCAGGGTCATCTGGTGTTCGTCGCCGAGGTCGATCTCCTGGACATGCCTGCGCTTGCGCAGGTCCCAGAAGTGCAGCTTGTGCCCGTACGCGCGGCCGAGCAGCAGCTCCCCGACCACCCCGTCCTCGATCATCGACGGCGTGCCCCACTCGGAGCTGATCAGCACGTCATGGTTGAGGTGCCACCAGAAGTCGTAGGCGAGATACTGCGGCCCCCGGTCGACCTCCCAGCGCCCGAGCACCTCGAAGGAGTTGTGGTCGAGGATCGCGATCCCGCCCGGCCCCTCGTTGCCGTCGGCGCCGCCGAGCGCGGACAGGTAGAGCCCTTCCGGCCCGCAGTGCACGGTGTGGGGCCGCGAGTAGCCGGCCCGCTTGGCCAGCTCCTCCGCGTCGATGACCTTGACCAGTTCGGGGCTGATCCGGTCCTTGGTGTCGAAGACGTGGATCCGCGAGGACCGCAGCCCCGGCACGATGAGGTAGCGGCGTTCGACGTGCGGGTGCGGGGCGTAGGGGCACAGCGCGCTGCTGCAGGCGTTCCAGCCGAAGTGGTGCAGCTCGTCGCCGGTGTAGGGCAGGTCGGTCCAGCCCACCACCTGGCCGTAGGTCGGCGAGGTGGCATCGGTGTCGAGTACGGTCAGCGCGTCCGGCCTGGTCGCCGACCTGTCGAAGGCGGCGACGTAGGCCAGTTTCTCGGCGGGCGCGTCGGCCGCGTCCCTGGGCGAAGGATAGAACGTGGGATCCGGAGTCCAGAGGCTCATTCTCCCACGTATCCACTAATTTCCTACAAGGTCAACCGGGTATGGACCATGTTTTCGGAATCTCTACATCGAGGGACCCACGCGCTCATGCGGGTAGTCCGGTGAGCGGTGCTGGAAGGAGAGGATGGCGGGGTTCTGGATGACGCCGTCACGGATCTCGATGGCTCGCCGGATGGTGTCGCCCTCGTCCCAGGCCTTGGGGCCGGTGAGCACCGTCCGCAGATGCGGCAGCAGGGACTCGCTGATCTCCCAGGTGGCCGAGTCCCACAGGTAGGACGGGCTGTGGTCGACGGCGTAGTAATGGACGTTGTCGCCCACCTCGAACATCGGCCGCGTGAAGGACGTGGGCCGCGCCCAGCTGAAGCCCATCCCCTCATCGCACGACACGTCCACGATGAGTGTGCCCGGCGCGAAGGCGTCCAGATCGTCCTCGGTGACGAACATCAGTGGATGGTCGGTGTTCTGCAGCACACAGTTGACGACGATGTCATGGTCGGCGATGAACGCGGCGAGCGGGATCCGGCCGCTGTCGGTGAGCGCATAACTGCGGTTGGGGTCGTCGGCTTTGTGCTCGAAGCGCACGATGCGCGCCGAGTGGATGGGCGAGGCGACCGCGGTGACGTCGCGGAAGGTGAGCAGATCGATGTCGTTCACGCCGTGCGCGTTCAGGGCCGTCACCGCGCCCCGGCCGGTCGCGCCGAAGCTGATGACGACCGCCCGCAGCCGCCGCCCGTAGTCGCCGGTCGTCCCGGTGAGCGCCAGGGCGTGCAGAACCGAGCAGTAGCCGGCCATCTCATTGTTCTTGTGCAGGACGTGCAGGTTGAAGGTGCCGTCACTGTTCCAGTGGTTCATCGCCTCGAAGGCGATCAGGGTGAGCCGCCGGTCGATCGCGAGCTGGGTCACCTCCTCATCCTGTACGCAGTGCGGCCAGCCCCACAGGATCTGTCCGTCGCGCAACTCCTTGAGGTCCTGGGCCAGGGGTTTGGGCAGCAGGATGACATCGCAGCGCGCCACCAGCTCCTCCCGTGACAGCAACCCGGCGACGTGCGGCGCCAGTTGCTCATCAGAGATGCCGAAATGCTCGCCGTAGCCGCGTTCGAGGTAGATGAGGTGCTGAAGATCGGCTTCGATCCGCTCAAGGTGCAGCGGGTGGATGGCCAGCCGGTGCTCGTTCTCCTTGCGTGAGTGTGACACGACGCCGAGACTGAGCTGATCCATACGGGCTCCCTTGGGTTGACCCTATGTCTAGCAGGTGCACCTCGGTGAAATGTCCCGACATCATGCCCGGTGGTCATTGCTGGTCGCGGCTGCGCGCTCTCGGCGTCAGCGGCAGTGTCCCTGGGCGAAGGATGGAACATGGGGTCCGGAGTCCAGAGACGCCCACGTATCCACTAATTGCCTACAAGGTCAACCGAGTATGGACCACGTTTTCGGAATGATCGCGCAACGCTTCAGCGTGATGTCGTCGCGGTAGTGCCACAGGTGGCAGAGCGCGTGCCTTGTGCACGTTGCCGTGGCTCGGATTCGTGCCCGACGAAGTGGCGGCCGCGCCACGCGCGCCGGTCGTGCGGCCGGCCGAGCGGCTTCAGGTCGACCCGGATGCCCTCCGCTGGTACGGGCGGCGGACTGATCCGTGGCGAGAAAGTCGGATGGGGGCGACCGCGCTCGGCGCAGGCCATCGCGGACGCCGCTGCTCCGCGACCACGGGCACCTGGCCGCCTTGGGCGGCTCGTACGGGTATCTGGGGATGTGTTCGTGCCTGGCCCGCGCCGCTACTCCGACCCGGCCGCCTACCTGCTCAGCCCGAGCAAGCCGACGCGGCGCGTCCTCCCCTTTCGGTAAAGGGGAGGACGCGTTGGTGGGTTACGGGTATTCGGTGAGGTTTGCGACGTTTGTGGAGGAGTTGCTTGGGCCTCCCGTGGAATTGATGACGTGGGCGATGGTTCCGGTGCCGCCCAGGGAGACCGTCACCATGTGGTGGAAGCGGACCCCCGGCGTGTTCGGCACCTCGAAGGCCCGGTCGGCCACCACCGCGGGGTTGGCGCTGAAGTAGCAGTAGCTGCCCAGCCCCCAGGCCTCATGCGAGGTGACCGAACCGGCGACCTTGTAGGCGGCCCAGCCCCGGGTGGAGCCGTTCATCCAGGACGCCTGGCTGGGCGGATCGTAGGGCATCTCGTTCTGGAAGAAGTAGGTCCGCCCGCCGTTGCCGTTCCAGATGACCTGGTACTGGTGGAAGTGCTCGACGAACAGTCCGTAGAACGTCACGTCGTCGCCGTTGACGACGAGCCCGTTGACGGTCGTGTTGGTGTTCCACCCGACGCCGCTGCCGTGGTCGGCCCGCCAGATCCAGGTGTGATCACCGATCACGTTGTCGCTGTTGATCACCAGGCTCTGTGACGCCTTGCCCACCCCGGCGCCGCCGACGCGGAAGAAGACGTCGTGCAGTGAGGTGGGGTTGGCCGCGTGTGAGGCCGCCGAGCCCGCCGGGCCGACCTGCATGAGCGTCGCCGAGTTCGTGGTCCCGGCGTCGATCAGCAGGCCGGCGATCTTGACGCCGTCCACGTCGGCGACGGTCATCGCCGTGATGCCGTTGTCGGGTACGAACGTCGCCAACCCAAGACCGAGCACCACGGTGTCGGCCCTGGTGACCCTGATCGTGTCGTTCAGGTGGTAGACGCCCGGCGTGACCAGCAGGTCCTTGCCCGCGGCCAGTGCCGCGTTGATGTCACCAGCGGTGTTGCCCGGCTTGACGACGAAGAACTGACTGATCGGCAGCGACGTGCCGGCGCCCGGCCACGACACCCCGGCGGAGTTCGACTTCAGCGCGGGCACGAACACCTGGTAGGCCCCTGCCGCGTCGATGTAGAGGAACGGCTTCTCCCGTACCACCGGCGCCTGCCCCACCGTCGTGTACGGCGGGCTGGGGAAGGTGTTGCCCGGCGCGCCGGACACCCCGACGAAGACCATGTTCCAGTTCGACCCGCTCCAGGACCCGAAGGCCGAGTTGCGGGAGATCCACTGCTGTTGCGACCCGGACCTGACCTGACCGTCGATCCGCGAGTCGGAGATCCACCCGCCGCTCGACCAGCCGCCGTCGTCCAACTGCAGGTTTCCGCGCACATGCATGCGCCGGTACGGCGCCGCCTGCGAGACCGCCCACCGATCCGTGCCGCCCGCCGGGGTGACCGAGAGGTTCTCGGCGGAGCGCCAGAAGTTCTGCGTGGCGTTGCCGCCGAACCAGTCGGCCTCGGCGTGCACGGCTCCGTTGATCGTCACCGCGTCCGGCGTCTGTCCCAGGCCAAGGACCTGGGTGTAGAAGCCCACGTTGACGTCCACGCCGTAGGTGCCCGGCTTGAACAGCAGCGCGTACCGGTTGGACCCGAACTGGTTGGACTGCTGCTGGCTGAACACCGAGTTGAGCTGCGACTGAATCGTGGACGCGGGCATCGACGGGTCGAAGACGCGCACGTTCGGCCCCAGGTCGGGATTGGGGCCACCGCCGCCGCCCGACAGGGTGAACGACTGCGCCGCTGTGCCGTTGCAGGTGTACTGCTGCAGTTGCACGCTGTCGGCCGTGGAGGCGCCCGGCACGTCGAGGCACTTGCCGCTGTTCCTGTTGACCAGGTGGTACGTGCCTCCGGATTCCTCCACCGGCAGCCACTGCTGGTTGTTGCCGCCGCCGTAGGCCCACAACTGGACCGGTGCGCTGTCGGCGGTCGAGACACCGGTCACGTCCCAGGCCTGCGTGGCGTTGAGCGAGCTGTTGACCCGGTGGTAACCGCCGCTGGTGGCCTGAAACTGCCAGAGCTGCGCGCCGCCGCCGTTGCACGCGTACTGCTGGACGGCGGTGCCGTTGGCGGTGGCGGCGCCGCGGGCGTCAACGCACTTACCGCTGTGCTTGGCGACCACGGTGGTCAGGCCGGTGGGGATGGCTGCCTGCGCTGCCGGCATGAGGACGAACCCGGCCGCGATCAGCACGAGGACGACTAGGGCACGCATCAGAACCCCGCCGTCAGTCTGGTGAAGTCCCAGGCGCTCTGGGAGACGCCGCTGCAGGTTTCGGACAGCCCTCCGGAGCAGGGGCGGTCGCGGTTGACCGACCAGAAGGCGAGCCTGGTCAGGCCATGGGAGTTGGCGTAGTCGCGGATCTGGGTCCAGGTGGCGACCGAGGTGACCTCCGACTGATCGGACAGGCCGTTCATGCCGGAGATGCCCATGTGCGCGTACGCCGTGGCGTCCGACCAGCCGAACGCCGACTTCAGAGCGTTCTTCAGCCCTTCGGCCGCGTTGACCGTGCTCTGGTACATGTTGGACCCGCCGCCGAAGTCGAACGGCATGATCGTGTAGTTGTCGATCGGGACGCCGAGCTCCCTCGACCGGTTGATCAGCCGGGTGCCCGCGCCGGCCGGGCCGCTGGTGGAGGTGCCGAAGGTGACGACCACCTTGACGTTCGGGTTGTTCGCCTTGACGATCTTGAGGCCGTTGAGTATGCGGTCCTGGACGGTGTAGTTCTCGTACTCGTCGGTGTTCTCGATGTCGAAGTCGACGGCCGCGGGTCCCAGAGCGTTGATGACCTGCTGCACGGCGCCCGCGTACGCCTCAGGCGTACCGCAGTTGGGGCCGAGCTTGCTGCCCGACCAGCCGCCGAAGGAGATCTGGACGCTGCCGCCCTTGGACTTGATCGTGTTGATCGCCTGCTGGTCGGCGCCGCCGGTCAGCGCACGGGAGCCGTCCCAGCGGGGCGTGCAGCCGCCGCCGGACAGGATGAAGGCCATCGTGAAGGACTTGACACCGGTCGCGTCCATGACCGTGCCCGGGTTGGGCGGGCTCCCCCACCCCATGTAGAGGTACGGGGCGCCGGGTAGCTTGCCGGGATTGGGGGTGCTGTCGCCGGAGGGCAGCGTCCACTTCTGGTTGGCGCCGGTGCCGCAGCTCCAGATCTGCAGGGGTGTGCCGTCGGCCGAGCCGGCGTTGGTGGCGTCCAGGCACTTGCCGAGCGCTCGCAGGGTGCCGTCGGAGGCGGACGTCCACTGCTGCGCGGCGGTGCCGTTGCAGTCGTAGATCTGCACCTTGGTGCCGTTGGCGCTGCTCGCGCCCGCCACGTCCAGGCACTTGCCGAGTGCGCGGATCGTGCCGTCGGACTGCGTGGTCCACGACTGGGCGGTGGTGCCGTTGCAGGTCCAGAGCTGGACCTGGGTGCCGTTGGCGCTGCTGGCACCGGCGACGTCGACGCACTTGCCGCCATAGCCGGTGATCCGGCCGGTGGCGGCCGAGGCCGGGGAAGCGAGGCCCGCCACGGCTAAAGCCGTCACGGAGGCAAGGATGATTCCTTGTCTTTTCATGGGGGGTGTCACTTTCTGTGGGGGGGTGTACGCCGGTGGCTAGCCGCCGGCGTGAGTGAGCACCATGGCTAAGAGAAATTCACGGTCGTGACCTTACAGTGACCTTACGGTGACCTAACGAGAGCGTCAATACTTAATTCAAGAGTTAACGTCATACTTAAATTAGATAAGAAAATAAGCCCGAGTCGGCCCGTCACGCGCGTTGCGCCACGCCATCTATCAAGATCATCCTGATGTGGGGTCAAAATACCTGACCAGCGCGTTCAGCGCTCCCGCAGCAGGCGCCGGGCCTCCCGCACGCCACCGCGGGCCGACAGTTCGCACACCACCGCCACGTGGTCGGGCAGTCTGCCGTCGGCCACCTCGAAGCCTGCGGCGCGCATGGCGTGCTCGAAACGCAGCAGTCCTCCTGCGCGCTTGCGGGTGTCGTAGTACGTCAGGTATGGGGAGCGGCGCCGCTTGGGGTCGAAGGCCGCCACGTAGTGGGCGGCCAGGTCGGCCTGCGCGGTGACGGCGGTGTGGTCGAGGAAGGCCATCATGCGGACAACTCCTCACCTCACGCGCCGGATGTCTCGATCCTTTCGGTCGGCAGCGGGGCGGCTCAGGGCCCTTGGTCCCGCCTTCCGGATCCGAAAGACCCAAGGGGCGGCTCAGGCGAGTTGCCGAAGGCGCCGGCCGGTTGCCTCCACCGTGGTGATGACGATGAACTGGTCGCGGCTGCGCGCCCACGGCGTCAGCGGCAGTCTTTCCAACCGGGCGATCTCCGCGGGCTCGTCGGCGACGTGGGCCAGCCCTATGACGGTGACCGACCAGCCGGTCCGCTCCACCGGGTGGAAGTCGTCGACCTCGAAGGCGACGACCGCACGGCGAGTGGCGGCGGCCAGCTTCGAACCGGCCGCCGTGCGGATGACGATGTCGTCGCCGTCCAGGCAGAAGTTGACCGGCAGCACGGCCGGCAGGGCGCGATCGGTGAAGACGATCCGCCCGATCGGGCACGAAGGCAGCAGGCGCATGCACTCCTCGTGCGAGAGCACCTGCAGGCCGGCCGAGTCGAGTTTCATACCCTCAGCCTGTGGCCGCCCCTACCTGCGCGGTTAGGGACGAAAGTCCCATGTCGGCTGCCGATCCGCTCTCAGTTGTCGCTGTTTCCCGCCGGCGTCAGTACGCGGGCCCCGACGGCGCTGCCCGGCGGTGGCGTGGTGCGTCCCGCCGTTCGCGGCAGGTGAGCGCCGTCTCCCGTCACCTTCCACTGCGACGGCTCCCCGGACTCCCAGGGGCGAGAGTGCTTGTGCCGTGGACTCGAAGCGGGCGGGTGGCGATGGGTCATCGTGGTCGGAGACCGTCCAGGGCGATGTCGATGAAGCGCCGCCAGTCGCCTATGGCCTCGCGGCTGATCGCGGCCACCGCTCCGGCGATCATGTAGAGGTCCGCGACCTTGGCGTCGGCGCGGAAGGTGCCGTCGGTCCGGCCCCGGTCGAGCAGGGTCTCGCCGAGGGTGAGAAGGTCGGCGCCCACCTGGCCGCGCGGCTCGGTCGAGCCCAGGGCCGCCTCGATCGCGCTGGAGATCCCGCGGCCCTCGTCGTGCACCTCGCCGATGCGGGTCAGGAAGCAGGTCAGGGCCTGCCGCGTGTCGGGGTTGGGCAGGCATGCGGTCCGGGCGTACGCCAGGATCTCGGCGAACCGCTGCTCCGTCACCGCCTCGATCAACGCCTGACGTGTCGGGAAATGTCGGTAGACGGTGCCCACGCCGACGCCGGCCGCCTTGGCCACCTCCGCCATCTGCACCTCATCCCCCCGCTCGGCGAACAGCTCACAGGCCACCTCCAGCACGCGGCCGCGGTTGCGTTCGGCGTCGGTACGGGGCTTGCGGGCGGTGGGTTTTGACATCCCTCGCGGTCCTCTGTCTAGACTCTAAGCGGAATCGGATTCCGAATCCGTCTCCGGAAAGGGTACCTCATGTCCAAGGAACGCTTCATCCTCCTGAACCCCGGAGAGTCACGCCTGCCCATGCCGCCGCCGACGACGCTCAAGGCCGGAGCCGCCGATACCGAGGGCCGGTTCTCCCTCATCGAGAACCGGGGCCACCAGGACCTCCCCGCGCATGTCCACGATGCCTTCGACGAGTTGGTCTTCGTCCTGGACGGGGAGCTCGGCCTCGACTTCGACGGCCGGACGCATCGCCTGACCGCGGGCATGTGCGCACTGCTGCCGCGCGGCGTCGCCCACGCCATACGCGCCCTGTCGGAGACTCCGGTCCACGCGCTGCACCTGTTCTCACCGGGCGGCTGGGAAGAGTACGCCCAGGACATGGCCGGGCAGGCAGCGGAGAACGGCGACAAAGGCCGCTTCTACCTTCTCCAGCGCGGCGAAGTGCGCCCGGGGCGGATCAAGGTCCCGCCCGCGTTCGCCGCCAAGGCTCGCGGCACCGACACCGACGGCAGGCTGTCGCTCCTCGAAATGGTGGTGGCTCAGGACATTCCCCGCCACATCCACCACAAGGCGGACGAAGGCATCTACGTACTCGACGGGGAACTCGTCGTCGAGTACGACGACCGGACGGAGAAGGTGGGCAAGGGGCAGTTCGTCCTGCTGCCTCACGGGGTCCCGCACGCGCTGCGCTGCGGGTCCGCCCCTCCCCCGAGGGTCATCCAGATCTCCTCGCCGGGCGGCTGGGAGTGTTTCATCGAGGACCTGATCGAGGCCCGGCCGCACATCACCACGGGCGGCCGGCTCGACCCGGTCAAACTCAACCCCATCGCCGCCAAGTACGACATCACCTACGGCGTGCCGTAACCCCGGCGAAAACCGGCAGCGGCGCCGAGCGGATCGCCCAGAGCGCGACGGCGATGTACACGACCTGCTCCGGCACCCGCAGCCACAACGGCGACGCCTCGCCGCCGTTGAACGGCACATCGGCGACCGCGGCGTAGATGTTGGCCGGCAGCAGCAGCACGAAGAGCGCGGCCAGCCCGATCCCGGCCGGCCGGCGCGTCCCGGTGATGATCAGCCCCACCGCGCCCATGAGCTCCAGCACCCCGGTCAGGTAGACCATCGCGTCGGCGAAGGGCACGAAGGGCGGCACCATGCGTACGAGATCCCCGTGGTTGGGCATGACCGTGACGCCGTCCGGGACGAAGTGCGCGCTGGCCGTCATGAAGAGCATGACGGCCAGCGCGTGCGCCGCGCTGACCGGCCACGAGGTGAACCGGCCGACCCCGAACGCCCCCAGCGCCCGGAAGCCCAGCAGGGCCACCAGCAGTACGATGATCGTTTCCACGACGGCTCTCCCTATTGGGTAGTTGTACTATCTAGCATTGGATAGCACAACTATCCTATTGAGTGCTGCGATGTCAACCGGTTTCTCGTCAAGCCATACCGAAAGGACAAGGAGTGGCGGCGGTTCACCGCCCTAATTCTTGGCAAGCGTGGCCCGCCACGCCTTGTGCGCGGTGTCGGCCAGGATCATGACGGGAATCGCCATTGCGGCCAGTGCCCATCCCGCGGCGGGCGGGCTCAGCCGTCCCGATCGGATGGCGTTGGTCCCGGGCATGAAGGCTCAACGGCCCTGCCCCTGGTCGCGGAAGGAGCGCCAGGTTGGAAGCAATGCACTTGCAGGAGTGGAGGAGCGAGATGAGACCTTCGATGACGGCGGCAATCGCCGCCGGGGCGTTGCTCGCCGTCGCCGCCGTCGGCGGAGCCGCCCTCGCCACCGCCAACCGCCTGCCCACTTCCACCGCTGTGACATGGCAGCAGACCGGCTGGCCAATGGGTGGTATGCACCGAGTCACGATGAACGACGAGGCCGACTACCTGGCCCAGATGGTGCCCCATCACCAGGAGGCGGTCGAGGCCGCCCGCCAACTGCAGCGTTCGCGCCGGGCCGAGATGCGCGCTCTGGGCGCCTCCATCGTCAAGACGCAGTATCTGACCGACTGGTTCGACGGGCGCTGGCAGATGCCCTACGGGCCGTGAAGACGGCCGAGTGGCTCCACCATCACGCGGACCTGTCGCCGAGGAGGGCCCGCACTTCTCCGGCCACCTCACGCACCGACCGGCCCTCGGTGTCCACGCGCAGGTCACCCGCCTTGACGCGGTCGAGCGCCGCGGCCTCGTCCGCGGCGCGCTCGGCGACGCGGCGCAGGGCGGCGGAGTCCAGCCCCTTCATCTCGTCCCCCGGGATCGCCGGCCCGCCTCCCGCGCCACGCCGCGCGACGCGCTCGGCCAGCGTGGCGGGCCCGGCGTGCAGGCGGCACACCGTCAGCGCCGCTCCGGGAAGCAGTTCGGCGTAGCCGCGGACGGTGTCATCCCGGTCGGCGTGCCCGGAGACGATCAGGCAGCGGGCCCCGGCCGCGCCGTATCCGGCCCACAGGGCCGCGAGGTTGCGCGCCTTGAGGCGGTGGCCGTCCGGGTCGTCGTCCGCGGCGGGCCGCAGCGCGCCGATCTGGCTCAGATCGACATAAGCGGCTCGTACGCCGGTCTGGACGATCTGGGTGAAGACCTCATAACCGACGGTCGACTTCCCGACCGCGCCGGCGCCGGAGAGCCACAGCACGGGGACCGGGTCGCAAGCGGGTGGCGCCACTGGGCGGGACGCGGAGCCGCCGGGCGTCGCGGCGGGGCCGCCGGGCGGCCATCCACCGGCTCGCTCGCGGACCATTTGGGCCACCTCGGACACGGTGCGCCCGTCGGTATCCAGGCATATGTCGGCAAAGTCACTGAGCTCCAGCCGCTCCGCCTCGGCGACCGCCTCCGCCACCAGGTCCGGACGCCACCCTCGGGCGAGGAAGCGTTCCTTGAGCTCAGCGGTGTCCACACGCAGCCGGCACACGGTCAACGCGGCGTCCGGGAGGAGGTCCGTGTACTCGCGAACCTCCTCAAGGGTGTCGACAAAGCCCGACAGGACCATGCATCGCGCCCCCTCCTCCCGGAAGTTGGGCCAGATCGCGGCGAGGCTCCGGGCCCGGAGCCGATGGGTGCCGCTCTCCGGGAGGGGGTAGCACAGGCTGATCTGGTCGGCGTCGAGGAAGGCCGTCTTGATGCCGCTCCGGCTCAGCCGCGCGAACAGCTCCCAGCCGACCGAGGATTTCCCGACACCTGACGGCCCGCACAGCCAGAGCAACGGCAGCCGATCGCTTCTCATTCGCGCGACAGTAGTAGGCCGCACGTACGATCGGCGATCGCATTTTCAGGCCGGGCAGCGCCCGTCAAGGGCGCTGAGGACGGCGTTGATGAACACCGGTGACGACGGCTCGTCGGCATGCGCCACACCGGCGAACTCAGCCCTGCACCACACGCCGGCGATGACGTCGTTACGCGTGTCGTCCAGCGAGCTCGTCAGCAACGTGTACTTGACCGGATCCGGCGTGGGGTCGCCGCTGTTGAGCTGGGTGATGAAACTGTTGGTGGGGCACATCTGCCCGCCTTGCCCGGCCGGCAGCAGGCACGCGGGCCAGTAGCCGAGCTGCGAGGTGCCCATCGAGATGTAGCTGAGCGTCTTGTCGGCGCCGCCGAGGAACTTCAGGTAGTGGCGCGCGGACAGCCCGCCCATGCTGTGCCCGACGATGCTGACCTTGCTGCCGTCGTGTTCCTGCCGTGCCTGCTCCACGAGGGCGCTGATGGCCTGGGCGTTGGCGACGTTCTCCTCGCCGGGCAGGTCGATCGCGTACGTCGGGTACCCGGCTTGCTCCAGTGCCGTCTGCATCTGGGCGAACTCGGTGGGAGATCCGTTCCAGCCGTGAACCAGGATGACCGGCTCCCGCTGCGCGCCCTGGGCCGGCGAACCGGTGCAGACCCCGGCCAGCAGGGCGAAAGCGATGATCAGTAATGGCCGGATGCGGTGTGGGCTCGGCGACATCGTCGCACCTCGCTCTTCGTCCGAGGGTGGTTCACTTACTAAGTACTCGGTAAGTGAATGAGTTAGATTTAACATCGTGACACCGAGCAGGCAAGTACCTGGCAGGCAGGAACGCGCTCGCCAGCGGCGAGAAGAGATCATCACGGCGGCCGGCGAGATGTTCGCCCGCAGCGGCTACCGCGGCACCTCGCTGGCCGACGTCGCGGCCCGGGCCGGCATCACCGAACCCGGGCTCCTGCACCACTTCGGCAACAAGGCGGGCCTGCTGCTGGCGGTGATCGAGCGGCGCGACCTGGACAGCGAGGCCTTCGCGCTGGAACTGCTCGGCATGGAACCCTCCGGGCGGCTACGGGCCCTGCCGGAGTTCGCGCGCCGCAACAAGCAGCGGGCCGGACTGGCCAAACTGTTCACCGTCCTGGTGGCCGAAAGCCTCGAACCGGGCTCGCCGGGCCATGAGCACTTCGTCGACCGCTATCGCTCGATGCGCGCCATCGTCGCCGACAACATCCGCTCCGCCCAGGTCGCCGGCGTCGCCCGCCCGGACGTCGACCCGATGGCCAAGGCCATCGAGATCATCGCCACCCTCGACGGCCTGCAGACCCAGTGGCTGCTCGACCCCGAGGCCGTCGACATCGTCGCCACCGTCGAGTCCTACGCCCGCACCCTGGAACGCGACCTCACCTGCGGCCTGCCGTAGGCGGCGGCGTAGCGGCGGCCGTCGGGGAAGCGCAGGTCTCGGGCGGCGCGGCTTCGTCACGCCAGATCAGCCGCAGCAGCCGGGCCATGTCCCCGGCCGTGGAGCCGGGAGAAGGGGATCACGGTCCGGCGCAGCCCCAGAAGCCGGTGGGTCCGTCGGTACGCGCGCCGGGGCGGACGCGTACCAGATCCCGCGGTCGAGCTCGCCCGCGTCCGCCTGCCGGAAGACCTCCAGCGCGATGACCACCTTGAAGACCGACGCGGCCACGACCGGCTCGTCACTGCCGACATGGACCTGGCCGTCGCCATCGACATCCATGACGCACAGCCAGCCGTCGCAGCCGGCACGGGAGAACAGCTCTTCGATCACGCGATCACTCTGGCAGGCACCCGCGCGTACTGTGGCCCCGCTCATTCGGTATGGAGGGCCTCGGCGATGGTCAGGCGGGCCGCCGAGCGCGCGGGGAGGAACGCGCCGAGCATCGCGATCACCACTCCGGCCAGCGCGAGCGCGGCCAGTCCTGCCACCGGCCACACGTCGAGCATGAAGGCGGGCATCGTGATGCCCGCAGCGTCGAACATGGCCCCGACGATCACCCGGTGCGCGGCGATCCCGATCGGGACGCCGAGCAAGCCGCCGAGCGCGCCCAGGGCCGCCATGGACGTCACCGCCATCACGGTGACCTGGCGTGGGGTCATGCCGATCGACTTCAACACGCCCAGGTCGCGGCGGCGTTCGCGAGTGTTGAGCAGCACGGTGTTGAACACGCCCAGGGACGCTACGACGACCAGCAACAGCGTGAAGATCGAGGCCGCGCTGATGACGGCGACGCTGTCGGCGTCGACCTGTGACCGGGTGACCGGATACAGGCCCTGGTCGGCCGCCTTGACCGCGGCATTGTACGCCTCGACGTCGGCGCCCTGGTCCAGCTGAACCTCGTACTGGGTGGGTCGCTGGTCCGGCGCGAGCGCGGCCAGCGTCGGCCAGCTCACCATGATCAGGTCGGTTGCGCCGTCCATGGCCTCTCCCACGATCATGGCGGACGTGCGCGCGCCGTCGAGCGTGAGGGTGAGACGGTCGCCGACCTTGAGTCCATGCTTGGTCATGAACGCCGAGGGGGCGACGATCTCGCCAGGCCCCTCGGACAGGCGGCGCCCGCCTAGGATCGTGTCGCCCCGGGTCGCGGAGTCCCCGCGCAGGAACTGGGCCATGATCCGGCCGGGGCGTCCGGCGAGGTGCAGGTCGATCCAGGCGTCGGCGATGATGTGCCTGGTGCCGGGCAGCGAGCGCAGCAGCGCCTCGATCCCGGCGTCGTCGTGCTCGGGCCTGGTCTGGTCCGGCCGTCCCACGTGGATCACCGTGTGGACGTGCCCCACCCGTTGCGCCGCGTCCCCGTAAGCGATCATCGTACGGAAAAGACCGGAGGCGAGCGTCACCGTGGTCACGCCGAGCACGACGGCGCCCAGCGTCAGCGCCGAGCGGCCCGGACGCGCGAACGGCAGGCCCAACCCCAGGCTGATCGAGCGGGGCAGTCGGGTGCCGGCCAGCAGGTGCTGCGCCCGCTGCCCGCGTCCCGCGCTGGGCGCGTTGCCCGCGCTGATCGTCTGCGCGGCGGACATCCGATGCGCGCGTGAGGCCGGTACGAGCGCGGCCAGGACCACCACGGCCGGCACGCCGAGCAGCGCCGCCACATAGGAAGACATGCCGATGCCGATGCCGACCTCCGGCCCGATGCCCTGGAAGAGCAGCCGCAGCAGCGGCTGAGCGGCCAGGCCGCCGAGAACGGTGCCGAGCAGGCATCCGGCGAACCCCGGCAGCAGGACCATCGCCACATAGACACAGACGACCTGCATGGGGGTGAATCCCAGTGATTTGAGCACGCCGATGTGCCGCCGGCCCGCGATGACCGCACCGCTAATGACATTGACGACGATGAGGACCGCCACGGCCAGCCCCAGGATGCCGAACCCGGTCAGAAAGGGCAGGTAGGCGGTGGCCGTGCGGGCGATGTCGTGCTTGACCGTCAGGTAGGACCGCCAGTCGAGCAGTGAGGTGGCGGGCAGGCCCGACGTGATCTCCGTCATGACCGCCCGCATCTCGCCGTCCGTGCCGGGGTCGGTGAAGCGGAAGAGCAGTTGGGTGGTGTCCGGGTGCATGGCCTGGAGCTGGTCCGGCGTGACCCAGGCTTCGGCTGTTCCGCTGATGCCGGCGGCCAGGCCCACGATGGTCAGTTTCGGCCCACCTCGCACTTGGACCGTGGCGCCCAGCAGGTCGCGGAAGAACGGTTCGGCCGGTCGGTTCACCACGATCTGTCCCGGGGCGGTGGCCCAGCGGCCCGCCCACAGGTCGACCCGGTCGACCGGGCCCCCGGGGTCGGCACGGCCGACGAGCGTGAGCGGGCCGGGCGGCAGGCCGAAACCGGTGTCGGAAACGGTGATGACGGCCTGGCCGAACGGCCCGGCCACGGACTCGACCGCCGGGTGCCGGGCCGCTCGGACGAGCCGGTCGTCGGAAACCGCGCCCCGGTCGAACGCCGCCACGACATGCGCGCCCCGCTGCCGGTCGAAGGTCCGGTCGAAGGGCGCCGAGCTGGCTTCGAGCAGGCCGAGCGCCACCACGATCGCCACCGTCGAGCACAAGACGACCACACCCAGGATCACGCTCTGCAGCCGGCGGCGCCGCACCGCCGCCACCGCGACCCGCCACACCGCGCGCGTACCCTCCGCTCTTGCGCGGTGAGCGCTCACGGGGCCCGTCTCGGCGGCCTCCCGAAGAAGGTGGCCGCTCATGTGGTCCCTTCCACTTCACGCTCGCCGGTCACCTTGCCGTCGGCCAGCTCGATCACCCGGCTGGCGCACCGCTGGGCCAG
The DNA here is from genome assembly GCF_043197155.1 of Nonomuraea sp. NPDC049269. NCBI lineage: Bacteria > Bacillati > Actinomycetota > Actinomycetes > Streptosporangiales > Streptosporangiaceae > Nonomuraea > Nonomuraea sp. NPDC049269. The sequence continues at coordinate 244,212 of NZ_JBICSO010000001.1, read as the reverse complement.
CCGCTGGTCGTGGGTCACCAGTAACAACGTCTGACCGATCTGGTGCAGATCGAGCAGCAGGTCCATCACCTGTTCGCCGGTATGGCTGTCCAGCGCGCCCGTCGGCTCATCGGCCAGCAGGACGGCCGGCCGGTTCATCAAGGCCCTGGCAACGGCGACGCGCTGGCGTTCCCCGCCGCTCAGCACCGCGGGATAGAAGCGCGCGCGGCCGGCGACGCCGAGCTCGTCCAGCAGTTCGAGCGCCCGTCTGCGAGCCTGTACGGCAGGCGTCCCAGTGAGCTGGGCGACCAGTGCCACGTTGTCGAGCGCGGACAGGTCGTCGAGCAGATTGAAGAACTGGAAGATCATGCCGATCCTGCGCCGCCTGAACAGCGCCAGCCCGGTCTCATCCAGTCGCCCCAGGTCCTCGCCGTGGACCGCGACCGTCCCGGAGGTGGGCCGGTCCAGCCCCGCGATCATGTTGAGCAGCGTCGACTTGCCGCAGCCCGACGGCCCCATCACCGCGACCGCCTCACCGGCCCGGATCTCCAGCGAGACGCCGTTCAGCGCCACCGTCTCGCCGTAGTGCTTGCCTACCTCGTCAAGTTGGACGACGACCTGGCTCTCGGTGGTCATGAGGGGAGACTATGAGCGGCGCTCGCCGCCCGGCATCCTTCCCCGGATGCAAGCTCACCGCCCCGTCATCCCGTGGATGTAGACGCTCAGCCTGGAGGCTGATGCGGATCGCCGCCTGGTCTGCGAAGGTGAACGCGTGGGAGCAGCGGGGGCGTACATCCTGATCGTCATCGTGGTGGCGCTGTCGGCCACGGGCTGGCTGGGCCTGCTCCTCCTGCGGAGCCGGCGGCAGCACCGCGCGACCGTCGAGGAGCGCGGCCGACTGCTGGAACGCGAGCGGCAGAGAGCCGCCAAGACGGCGGTCGACGCCGAGCGCGCCAGGATCGCCGGCGAGCTCCACGACATCGTCAGCCACAACGTGAGCCTCATGGTCGTCCAGGCGAGCGCCGCGCGCGAGGTGCTGATCACCATGCCGCACGAGGCCGACGCGGCGCTCAGGGCGGTCGAGGGCGCGGGCCGCGACGCGATGACCGAACTACGGCACCTCCTTGGCCTGCTCGCGCCATCACCGGAAGGTGCCGACTCGGCCCAGCGCGGAGACCTTCCCGCCGGCCCGGAGCTGGCACCGTCGCCCAGCCTGAGCCGCCTCAGCACGCTGCTCGACCGGTTCGCCTTCGCCGGGCTGCTCGCAGAGGTGCGGATCTTGGGCGCGCCGAGGCCGCTGCCACCGGGCATCGACGCGACCGCGTACCGGATCGTGCAAGAGGCACTGACCAACGCGCTCAAGCACGCGTCGGCGACCAAGGCCGAGGTGACGATCCGTTACGCCGAGCACCACCTGCGAGTGGAGGTGCTGAACACCGGCCCCAGCGTGCTGACAGGCGACCTTGCCGGACGCGCGGCCGTACTCGAAGATCGGTTCAGCGCCATGGCGGTGGATGATTGCGCGGCGGACGGGCAGGGACGCGACGACGGAACGGGACGCGGGCTGCTGGGGCTCCGGGAACGCGTCACCCTCTATGGCGGAGACCTGGACGCGCGACGGCGCCTCGGCGGCGGCTACCGCGTTCGCGCACGCATCCCCCTGGACCGGCCGGCCTCCCCACCCCAGGCACCCCAGGGCCGGTCATGACCCAGTCCGCACCCTCCCCCCGCGTGCTGATCGCCGACGACCAGACTCTGATCCGCACCGGCTTTCGCCTGATCCTCACCACGCGCGGCATCAACGTGGTCGGCGACGCGGCCGACGGGCTCGAAGCGGTCGCGGCGGCGCGCGAGCTGCGCCCGGACGTCGTGCTGATGGACATCCGCATGCCGAACATGGACGGGCTGGAGGCCGCCCGGCAGATCCTGGCCCAGAGTCCGCACTGCCGGGTCATCATGCTGACCACCTTCGACCTCGACCGCTACGTCTACGCCGCGCTGGCGCTCGGCGCCAGCGGCTTTCTGCTGAAGGACGTCACGCCCGAGCACCTGGCCGCGTCCGTGCGGCTGGTCGACACCGGTGACGCCTTGCTGGCACCGTCGATCACCCGTCGGCTGGTGGAGCGCTTCGCCGCCCCCGACCGCACCGCCGCACCCGCGTCGCCGCTCCCGTCCTTCCGTAGCAAGCTCGCGAGCCTGACGCCGCGCGAGCTCGAGGTGCTGACTCTGCTGGGAGGCGGCCTGTCCAACGCCCAACTCGCCGATGTCCTGACCCTCAGCGAACCGACCGTGAAGACGCACGTCGCCCGCATCTTCGCCAAACTCGGCCTGCGCGACCGCGCCCAGGCCGTCGTCATCGCCTACGAGACAGGTCTCGTCCGCCCAGGTGAATGCCGGTTGTGACAGGGTGCTGAGGGCCCGCTACCCGGTGGGAAGCCCACCGTTGAGGACCGCGGGGCCGTAATGCGCATGGGGCCTTTCCCCGACGAATGCCCAGTAGCGGTCGCCATAGGACCAGTGCCACCACTCCGTGGGATAGTTCACGAAGCCGGTCGCCGTCATGATGTCGATCAGGATCTGCCGGTTGCCTCTCGCCTCCGCCGAGATCCCCGCCGACTCCGTGTAGCACTCCTCGCCGTATTCCGGAGGCGTGGCGTTGACCTCCGTGCCCATCGGCAGTTCGGTCCCGTCCTCGGTGCACAGCGTGACGTCGACCGCTCCTCCGGCCACGTGCGGTGCCACCTCGGGCGGTGAGACATACTTGGCCGCCTCGACGCACAGCCGCTCCCGCGTCCAGCCGGGGTACGTGCGCCGCATCCTGTCCAGGGAACTGGCGAAATAGCGTTCCTGCAACGCGTACGGGCGATACCCCTCCACCAGGAGCAGCCGGAGTCCCCGGGGAAGCCGGATCTGCGCGGCCGCGAGGCGGCCGACGATGCCGAGCCGGACGTGCGCGTGGGCGCCCTCGTGGTCGGCCAGCCGCGAATCCACCCGGATGACCTTCCCTTCGCGAAGGTCGACGAGGGGCTCGCCGCACTCCTTCGCCGGCAGCGCGGCGATTCGCGGGTCGGACAGAAGCACGTGCTGTGCCATACGGGCGCTCCATGGGCGATCTGCGGCGAAAGTCCATCGCAGCATGGATCAAGGCGCTCAAAGTTCGCTTTAACCCGCTTTACAGCGACAGCTCGCCGTACTCTCTGGCGCCGTACCGCCGGAAGATCTCCATGGCCTCGGCTTTGAGCGTCTTGGCGGCGGCGAGGTCGCCGAGAGCCTCACGCACTTCGGCCAGGTTGCGGAGGGTGCGGGCGCGGAACAGGGTGGCACGCTGCTGCTCCCAGATGCGCACCGCGTCCTCCAGGAGTTCCTTGGCCTGGTACAGCCGCCCATCGGCCAGGTGCAGCTCGCCGAGTACGCGGAGCGTGCATGCCTCGCCGAAGGCGTCGTTCAGGGTACGCAGGACTGTCAGTGACTCCCGCAGCGGCGCCATGGCCTCGTCGAACCTGCCCTGGCGCAGGAGCGCCTTGGCCAGCGCGCGTTCGCAGTACGCCGCCATCAACCGGTCGTCGGCCGACTGGAAGATGGCCAGCGCCCGCCTGGCGACCTGCTCGGCCTCGGCCAGCTCGCCTCTGGCGCGGTGGTAGAGCGACATGCTGCGCAGCGTCAGGCCCTGGCCACGGCGGGAGCCGACTGCGGTGAACAGCGACAGAGCCTCCGCCAAATCGGCCCACGCCCCGGGATAGTCCCCCGTCTCCACGCGCACGGTCCCGGCCAAGCGCCTGACGTGCCCCATCGCCGAGGCGTCGTCGAGATCGGCCAGCAACTCCCGTGCCCGGTCGAGGAAGCGCAGCGCCTCGGGCAGATATCCCTGCTCGCGGCAGGAGGCGCCGAGCGCGGCGAGGGTGGCGCCCTCGCCGCGGATGTTCTTGGCCGCCCGGAACATCAACAGCGCCTGGCTGAGATGGGCTTGTGACTCGGCGTACATGTCCCGCTCGTAGTGGAGCTGCCCGAGCCCGGCGAGCAGGATCGCCTCACCGAGGGCGTTGTCCGTGCGGCGGGCGGCGGACAGGGCCGCCTCGAGCGTCCTGTGCCAGCTCGCGAACGGGTCGTCGAAGACGTACTGGTGTCCCCCGAAGGCCGTGCACGACAGCGCGGCGGTCAGCTCGACGGCGAGTTCGTCCAGGTCCATCGCGGCCGCCAGCTCCACGCCGGTGATCAGCGCCTCCTGCTCGCCGCGGAACCAGGCGCGCGGATCGGCCACCACCGACCGAGCCACCTCGGCGTCCACCGGGCAGGCCAGCCGGTAGGTGGCGGGCACCGAGATCAAGTACGGGGGCGCGGTCTCGTTGATCCGCTCGACCAGCCAGATCCATCCGCCCAGGACCCGTGTGACGACGGCGTCGCGCGTCTTCGCGTCGTCCTCCGCCAGGGCGCGCTCTCTGGCGAACAGACGGATGAGATCGTGCAGCCGGTAGCGGAGCTGCCCGCTCGGGTCGACGCCTTCGACATCGACGAGCGAGACATCGACGAGGTGTTCGAGGATGCGTTCCGCCTCGCTCAGGCTCGTCTCCAGTGCGGAGGCGGCCACCCAGGCGGGGAAGGACGGCAGGCCCATCAGGCCGAGGCGGCGCAGCGCCGTACGGGCCGAGGACGGCAGGTGTGCGTAGCTCAGGCTGATGCCGGCCCGCACCTGCTGATCTCCGACGGTCAGCTCGTCCAGCCTGTGCCGCTCGTCGGCCAGCCGGCTGAGCAGCCGCGCGAGCGGCCACTGGCGGCGTGAGGCCAGCCGGGCGCCGGCGATGCGGATGGCCAGGGGGAGCTGGCCGCATAGTCGTACGATGTCGCTCGCGGCCTGGTGCTCGGCGGCCACCCTGTCGCGGCCGGCGATCCGCGCGAGCAGGTCGATCGCCGTGTCGGCGGGCAGCACGCCGAGCTCGACGAAGCTCGCCCCGGCGAGTCCCACGAGCCGGTTGCGCGAGGTGACGAGCACCGCGCAGCCGGATCCGCCGGGCAGCAGCGGCCGGACCTGCGCCTCAGCGGCGGCGTCCTCCAGGACCACCAGCTTGCGCTGGCTCGCGAGCAGTGTGCGGTAGCGGCCGACGCGCTCCTCCAGCGTCACAGGCAGCCGCGTCATGGCGGGATCGAGCTCGCGCAGCAGCCGGCCGAGTACCTCTTCAGGTCCGGCCGGGGCGTCGCTCGTGCCGCGTAGTTCGATGTGCAGCTGGCCGTCGGGGAAGTGCTCGGCGACCTCGTGCGCCGCCCGGAGGGCGAGGGCCGACTTGCCCATGCCGCCGGCGCCGGAGATCACGCAGATCGGCATGGCGTCCGGCTGGGTCAGCACCGTGCGCAGCGTCGCGAGCTCCTCGCCCCTGCCGATGAAGTCGGCCGGTGGGGAGGGCAGCTGGCGGGGCCTTCGCCTGCGTACGGGGGCCAGCAGGGTGGGGTCGGACCGCAGGATCGCCTCGTGCGTCTGCCTCAGCTCGGGCCCCGGCTCGATGCCGAGCTCGTCGATCAGCACCTGCCTGCCCTCGCGGTAGACGGTGAGCGCGTCGGCCTGCCGTCCCGCCTGGTAGAGCGCCACCATGAGGTCGCGGCGCAGGCGTTCGCGGGCGGGGTGCAGCGCGACCAGTTCGGTCAGCTCGTCGAGGAGCTGTTCGGCCTGGCCCATCGTCAGCTCGACGGCGATCCGCTCCTCGATGACGGTGATCCTGAGCTCGTCCAGCCGCGCGGCCTCGGTGCGCAGGAAGGAGTCGCTGATCCCGCCGAGCGCCGGTCCCCGCCAGAGCGCCAGAGCGGCGCGGAAGTTCTCGCGCGCCTCCGATAATCGGGTCTCTCGTACGGCTTGCCGCCCTTCGCCGACGAGCCGCTCGAAGATCTGCAGGTCGAGCTCGCCGGGCCGCACCTCGGCGAGATAGCCGACCCGGTCGTAGACGATGACGTTGGCCATGCCCGCGCCCTCGAACGACCGGCGCAGCGACGCGACGTAGGTCTGCAGCACGGGCCGCGCGGTAGCGGGCGAGCGCTCGCCCCAGACCGCGTCGATGAGCCGCTCCACCGGCACCGTTCGGCCGGGGTCGAGCAGTAGCGCGGTGAGCAGCGCCCGCGGCTTGGCTCCCCCGAGCGGTATTTGCCGTTCCCCCTCCCATGCCTCAACCGGGCCGAGAAGCCGGAAACGCATGCAGCCTCCCCAAGGACAAGGGCTTCAGGGCACTCAGACTAAATCATTTTTCGGTGTCTACCAGGCTCAAGTGGTGATTACAGCGAAGTTTGATCGCGGTCCCGCACGCTCTCGACGTCGATCACGAACGACCGAGAGATGAGGGATCACGATGGGTGACCTCCGCAGTACAGGCCGGAAGCTCGCAGCGGGTCTGGCCACCACGGCGATCGTGGCCACGGGCTTCACCGCCGTCATGGCCACCCCGGCCGCCGCGGTGAGCAGGCCCGCGATCGTCTCCGCCGCCCAGACGGAGCTGAACAACGGCACCCGAAATCACGAGAGCCCCATGGGCAGCGGGTGCAACTACTACACCGGTTTCTTCCGCACGTGGAAGGACTCCGCCGGCTGCCCCAGCAGCGATGGCGTGCAGTGGCGCGACAGCAACTGGTGCGCGGACTTCGCCAAGTACGTCTGGCGCAAGGCGGGTGTGCCCCACGCCGACGTCGCCGAGTTGGACGGCGGTGTGCTCACCGGCTGGGCCAGCTCGTTCAAGGACTACGGGACCAAGTACGGGACCTGGCACACCAGAAGCAGCGGCTACACCCCGCAGCCCGGAGACGCCGTCGTCTTCGACTGGGAGCAGAACGGTGACATCGACCACGTCGGCATCGTGAAGAGCGTCGACAGCGGCACGATCTACACGATCGAGGGCAACAGCGGCGACAAGACCTCGGCAAACTCGCACTCCCGGTCGAGCACCGACATCGTCGGATACAGCTCCCCTGTCGACGCCAACGATGGTGGTGCGTCGAACGAAGACGGTGGCGACTTCAACGCTGATGGGGTGGGTGACATCTTCTCGGCCGCTACCGGGACGCTGACCGTCTGGAACGGTAAGGGCTCGAACAACTTCGCCGGCGCCGTCGAGATCGGCCCCGGCTGGGGCTCCTACAGCAAGCCGATCGCCGGCGACTTCAACGACGACGGCATCAGTGACCTGGCCGCGGTCAAGGACGGCAGCACGCTGACCATCTGGAACGGCAAGGGCGACAACAACTTCTCCAGTGCCGTCGAGGTCGGCCCCGGCTGGGCGCTCTACGACAGCACCCTGACCTCGCTCGGTGACGTCAACGGCGACGGCCACACCGACATCGCGGCCGTCCGCGAGGGCACCGGAACCCTGTATCTGTGGAACGGCAAGGGCGCCAACAACTTCGGCTCCGCCACCGAAGTCGGCCCCGGCTGGGCCTCCTTCAGCAAGCCCGTCGGCGGCGACTACAACGGTGACGGCATCGGCGACCTGGCCGCCGTCAAGGACGGCAGCACCCTGCACATCTGGAACGGCAAGGGCGACAACAACTTCTCCAGCGCCGTCGAGGTCGGCCCCGGCTGGGCGCTCTACGACAGCACCCTCATGTCGCTGGGTGACGTCAACGGCGACGGCCACACCGACATCGCCGCCCTCCGCGAAGGCACCGGCACCCTCTACCTCTGGAACGGCAAGGGCGCCAACAACTTCGACTCCGCCACCGAGCTCGGCCCCGGCTGGGCCCCCTACTTCTAACGACCCAATCCCATCCCGGTGAAGCCCTTCCCACGACTTGGAGCGTAAGACAGTGACCAGAACATCCGCTCGCCATGTGGCGACGGCGATGCTGACCACCCTCGCGATCGTCGCCTTATCCCCCTCAGGGCACGCCGAGGCTGATCCGACCGGACCACCGACCGGCCGAGTGACCGCCTCCTACGCCACCGCCGCATGCGACCCCAACGGCACGACCAGCGGGGACACAGCCCTGGCCGCACAACTGAACGGCGTCCTGACAGCCACGATGAAGGGCTACATGACGGCGTACCGCGTTTCGTGCGCCCGCATGGTCGTCAAGGCCGCTCGGGATCGCGGCCTGGCTCCAAGGGCGGCGGTCATCGCGGTCACCACCGCGATCGTGGAGTCGACCATCCAGAACATCAGCGAGACGGTCGACCATGACAGCCTGGGACTGTTCCAGCAGCGTGCGTCGTGGGGCAGCGTCCAGGAGCGGCTCAATCCGATCTGGGCCACCAATGCCTTCCTCGACAAAATGATCAGGGAATACCCGAACAACGCCTGGAAGACGGCGCCGATCGGCGAGGTATGTCAGGCGGTACAGGTCTCGGCCTACCCCGACCGCTACCAACCCCAGGCCGGAGACGCACAGAAGATCGTCGATGCCCTCTGGAAGCCACGGAGTTCGCAGGGTGGGGATTTCAACGCTGATGGGGTGGGTGACATCTTCTCGGCCGCTACCGGGACGCTGACCGTCTGGAACGGTAAGGGCTCGAACAACTTCGCCGGCGCCGTCGAGATCGGCCCCGGCTGGGGCTCCTACAGCAAGCCGATCGCCGGCGACTTCAACGACGACGGCATCAGTGACCTGGCCGCGGTCAAGGACGGCAGCACGCTGACCATCTGGAACGGCAAGGGCGACAACAACTTCTCCAGTGCCGTCGAGGTCGGCCCCGGCTGGGCGCTCTACGACAGCACCCTGACCTCGCTCGGTGACGTCAACGGCGACGGCCACACCGACATCGCGGCCGTCCGCGAGGGCACCGGAACCCTGTATCTGTGGAACGGCAAGGGCGCCAACAACTTCGGCTCCGCCACCGAAGTCGGCCCCGGCTGGGCCTCCTTCAGCAAGCCCGTCGGCGGCGACTACAACGGTGACGGCATCGGCGACCTGGCCGCCGTCAAGGACGGCAGCACCCTGCACATCTGGAACGGCAAGGGCGACAACAACTTCTCCAGCGCCGTCGAGGTCGGCCCCGGCTGGGCGCTCTACGACAGCACCCTCATGTCGCTGGGTGACGTCAACGGCGACGGCCACACCGACATCGCCGCCCTCCGCGAAGGCACCGGCACCCTCTACCTGTGGAACGGCAAGGGCGCCAACAACTTCGACTCCGCCACCGAGCTCGGCCCCGGCTGGGCCCCCTACTTCTAACCAATCCACCCATCCCGCCGGGGCGTCGACACACCAAGACGCTCCGGCGGGATTTCTGCTGCGCCATCGGCTTTCCGGTGACGGTGGCGGCCGAACAAGCCCCGGCGGCTACGACCGTTCGTAGCCGAGCAGGTCTCCCGGCTGGCAGTCGAGCGCGTCGCACAGGCGCATGAGCGTGGAGAAGCGGATCGCCTTGGCATGGCCGTTCTTCAGGATCGACAGGTTGACGACGGTGATCTGGACGCGGTGCGACAGCTCGGTGAGCGTCAGGCCGCGCTCTTTGAGGAGTTCGTCCAGCCGTACGCGGATGAACGGCTCGGCCATCAGACGGTGGCCTCGACCTCTTCGAGGAGCACCACGCCGCGCCGTACGATCTCCGACACGCCCAGCACCGCCATTCCCGTCACGACCCCCATCAGCACGTCACCCGTCTGCAGATAGAACGGATAGCTCTTGGCCAACAGTATCGAGGCCAGGATCGACTCGCTCACCGCGCCGAGCACGCCCGTGGCAAGCGAGCCGATGATCAGGATCCAGCCGAGGCGGCGTAGGTGGGCGGCGGTGACGGCGGAGAACAGCGCCCTGTCCCCTGATCTGGCCCGGCGCACCGCGCGGACGACGGTGAACAGGGCGAGCAGCAGGGTCGCGATGCCCGGTGCCCACAGGAGCAGATAAAGCAGGGCGACGACCGGCGCCGAGCCCTGGAGGCTGACTTGGACGTCGGCGATCGCGTGGGAGATCGCGGCACCGGGCGCCGCCATGCCCGCGACCGGCACGTCGTACACGTGCAACGGGATACCGAAGCCGTTGCCGCCGCCGACGGAGGCGATCAAGACGGTGGACACCAGCAGCCACAGCGCGCCCAGGCAGCTGATGATCAGGGAGAAGGTCAGCAGGATTTCGAGTCGGTTGAGCCACTTCGCAGTCATAACGATAATCGTAAATAACGATAGTCGTTATGTCTACTTGGCTGCTCCTCTCCAAAGGCGCGCGACCACCACCGCCAACCCCGCCGCAGCAGCCGTCACCAGCCAGATCATGAACGTCGGATAGAGGTAGACCACCTGGATCCACATGATGTCCCGGCCTCGGGCGAGCACCCGGAAGACCGGCGCGATCGCCGTACACAGGACGAGCGGCAGCAGATACGGCAGCAGTCGCCACCGCTGCCAGCCCGTCCGGCGGGCGGCCCAGCGCCGCGAGCGGGCCACGCCGCGTGCCGCCAGCGCGACGGTCGCCAGGGTCAGCAGCAGAAACACCAGGTCGGTGGTCAGGAAGGGCGAGGAGGGCGCGTCCGGTTGCCGTCCCTCGATGAGGGCGACCAGGCCGTCCATGAGGGCGGCGCTGTCGGCGAACGCCATGCCGGTGTTGGCCATGACCGCCACGCCGTATCCGGAGCCGGGTATCAGCAGTTGCTGGGCCGTGGAGGTGAACAGGTCGCCGCCGTGCCGGAGGACAGGAGTGCCGCGCGCGGTCTTGTCGAGCTCCCAGCCGAGGGCGTAATCCGGGTTCTGGGCGGATGGGGTGCGCATCTCCTTGACGCTCGCGGGAGACAGGATGCCGTTGTTCTGGGCGATCAGCCAGCGGGCCATGTCGTTCGCGCTGCTGAGCACGCCGCCGGAGCCGTTGCCGAACCCGGGCGGCTCCGGTACGGCGATCGCCTGGCCGAGGAGGTAGAGGTGGCCCCGGGCGCTGCCCGGCAGGTCCCGGTCGGTGTCGATCGTGCTGCTGTGGCGCAGGCCGAGCGGCGTGAACACGTGTGCCTTGAGATAGGCCGCGAACGGCTCGCCGCTCACCACTTCGACCAGCCGGGCGGCGACCTGGTAGTTGGTGTTGTGGTAGCTGTAGGCGGTCCCCGGCGCCGTGGCGAGCCGCGCGTCTCTGAGGCGGGACACCGCACCCTGGAGCGAGTCAGGCTGAGGCAGGCTCTTCTCGCGGAACGCCGAGTCGGCCATGCCCGAGGTCTGGTCGAGGAGCTGGCGCACGGTGATGCCGGCCGCCCGGGGATCGGCCAGCTGGAACTCGGGCAGGTAACCGTGCACCGGTTTGTCCAGCTCGACCTGGCCTTTCTCCACCAGCTGCAGGACGGCCAGTGAGGTGAAGGATTTGCTGACCGACGCGAGCGCCATGGGGGTGTCGGCGGTCACGGGGTCGCCTGTCGCGGTCCGGCCGTAGCCTGCGGCGTGAATGCCCTCCTTTCCCTTGGTGACCGCCACCGCCACACCTGGCAATCCGGTCGCTTCACGGTATTGGGCGATATATCGGTCGATCGTCGCCGGAGTAGGAGCGGGGCCGCCAGGCGCGGGGAGTACGGCCAGGCAGAGCGCCGCGAGGGTGTTCAAGAGCACGCGTCAACGCTAGGCACCGCGCCTCGACGGCACATTGCGGAAAGCCCTCAACCTGCACTGCGGAAAACCGCCATCAGATCCCTGTGATTTCGCCGTCCTTGCCCGGTTCGGCGAAGGCGAGCAGCCTGGCCGCCTCATCCCTGATCTCCCGAGCCCGCGCCGGCGACACCGGCCCGAACATCTCGACGCTCACCACCCGCTTGTCCCGCTTCCACACCCCCTGCACGAACCCGTCGACCAGGACCGTCCCGAGCACCTGCCCGTTGACGGTGATGACCCGCTTGCGGTGCTCGTCGGAGATGATCCGGGTCCGGTCGGCATGGCTGAGCAGCACGTTGTCGAACGGTGCCAGCAGCCGCACCGGCGCGTCCACGTCCGGGCCGGGCCGTGGCGCGTCCGGCAGGTCGAACAGCCCCCTGTCCAGCTCCACCAGCCGCGGGCGCAGCCGTTCGACCACCTCGCGCAGCCCGGTCAGCCCCGACCACGCCTGTACGTCGGCCACGGTGGCGGGCCCGAAGGCGGCCAGGTAGCGCACCACCAGATCCTCCAGCGACGGTGACGGGTGCAGCTCGCGGCCCAGCCACGACTCGGCGGTCGCGTACGCGGTCTGCCCGGCCTTGCCCCACACCGCCCTGGGCGGCACCTGCACCAGCGGCGCCAGGATGCGCATGACCTGCGCCAGGTCGGCCGCGGCCGTGCCGGGGAAGCGCCCGGCCAGCAGTGTTCCGAGCTTGGCCGCGGTCAGCGGTCCGTCGGTCAGCGCCTCGCGGCCCGCCTCGACGACCGCCGCCAGGTCCAGGCCCACGAGCTGCGCGCCGTACGCGCTGTGCAGGTATTTGGTGAGCGGCGGCTGCGTCAGCGGCCGCAACGTCAGGCAGTCGGCGGCACTGACCAGGTGGACGGTGCCGCGCATGAGCACGATCCTGACCACCTCGCGCCCGGTCAGCAGCCCCGCCAGCTCCTCGGGCCGGAACCCCTCCAGGCGCGACCAGAGCCCGAAGTACGGCGGGAACGGCGCCTGCGCCTGCAACCCGACCAACTGCTCCACAGCCCGCAAGGCGGGCATCGCGTGCCGCTGGAGCAGGAGTTGCCTGGCCAGCGTGGCCCGGTTGAGCTCTCTGGCAGTGATCATCGGTCCATCCCGTCGAGGAGGTAGCCCATGGTCAGCCCCGACTCTCCCTCCGCATCCAGCGGGGTCACGGCCTCGGCGGCGATCCGCTCCAGGGTGACCGGTTCGCGTTCCTGTTCGCGCGTCCGCGGCCACACGCTGCCGTGGGACCCCAGGCGACAATACTGGATCAATTACGGCTGGTTAAGCGAGGTGATGCGGTCGAGATCCACGACGGCGTCGTACGGGCCGGAGGCGCGGATCCAGGCGTCGCGCTCATCGCTGCCGCCAGGAACGTGATTGCCCAGCGCCGGGCCGCCTCGCCCGCTACCGGGGACAGGCTGGCCGGGACGCGAAGCTCCTCGGCGTCTCCCGCAACACCATCTACAACTGCCCGAGCTGAAGGGCGGCCGTCTCGCGCTCGCTGAGTCGACCCTCCCGGCCAGAGGACTGATCACCGCCGCTTGCACGGTTCTTACAGGCTTAACGGGTTCACGCCGGGGGGTGGAGATGGGTGCGCTGTCCGTCGTGATCGAGGATGACGAGGATCTCTGCCGGACCGCCGTGTGCCTTGATGGCGTGGGGGATCATGGTGGAGAACTCGGCGGCCTGACCGGTCTCGACTCGAATGGCGCGCTCGCCGAGGATCAGCGCGACGGTTCCCGACAGGACCGTGAACCATTCCTTGCCGGGGTGCACTCCGAGCTGATCGGCCCCCGGCCCGTGCGCCTCGTCGGTGATGCGCATCTTGGCGACGGTGACCCCGGCGGGCGCGGAGCCGCGGCTCAGCAGCCAGGTGGTCAGTCCACGCTGATCGTCGCGCTCGGGCCTGATCACGACGTCGTCGTCATTGACGGTTTCCACCAACTGGTCGATCGAGGTCCCCAGGGCGCGTGCCAGTGAGGTCAGCTGGTCGAGGCTGATGCGCTGGCGGCCGGTCTCGATGCGGCTCAGGCTGGAGGGACTCATGAGGGCGCGCTCGGCGAGGTTGTCCAGAGACCAGCCGCGTGCCTGCCGCAGACTCCGAATGCGCATGCGGACCGTGCTGTCCAGATCGCCTTCTTGCGTCATATGCAAGAGCTTATGTGATTCGTGCAAGGCCGCATTACGGTCGAAGTATGAACAGCACCGAAACCAGTCCGTTTCACCCGCACCAGAACCACGCCGGAGCCGACGCCGACGCCGTCGCGATGGCCGAGCTCCTGGAACTGGATGCCGAGGTCCTGCGGGCCTACCTGTCGGAGCTGACCGACTGGCTGGGCGAGCTGTCCGACCGGGAACCCGGTCGCATCGTCGACCTGGGCAGCGGGACCGGGACCGGCGCCCTCGCCCTCGCACGGCGTTTCACGCAGGCCGACATCACGGCTTTGGATCTTTCCCCCCAGATGCTCCACCGGCTCTCGAAGAAGGCATGCACGCTCGGCCTCTCCGACCGGATCCGGGGCGTCCAGACGGATCTGAACGAGGGCTGGCCGCACCTGGAGACCAGCGACCTGGTCTGGGCGGCCGCCGCTCTGCACCACATGGCCGATCCCGACCGCGTACTGGCCGGAGCGTTCGACAACCTGCGGCCGGGCGGACTGCTGGCTGTCACCGAGATGGACTTCTTTCCCCGATTCCTGCCCGATGACATCGGCGTGGGACGCCCCGGTCTGGAAGCGCGCGTCCATGCCACGCTGAACCCGGGCCCGTCCGTCGACTGGACCGAGCACCTGGTCCGCGCGGGATTCGTGCTGGAAGCCAAGCGGCCGTTCGTCGTCGATCTGCCCGCCCCGCTGCCGGCCGCCACGGCCCGCTACGCGCAGGTGTGCCTGCGGAATCTGCACTCCCACCTCGACGGCCGACTGCCCGCCGACGACCTGGCCGCACTCGACGTCGTCCTCGACAGCGACGGCCCCCACAGCGTGCTGCGGCGCGACAACCTCACTGTCCGCACCACCCGTACCACCTGGGTGGCCCGTCGCCCCTGACCCCGGGCGGCCGCACAATCCCCCGGCCCTTCCCGATCGCGTCCAGAAACGGCCCTGTCATGCCCAACTCAAGCCCCCGCACTCGCTGCAGCACCGCCCGCGCCACCTCTCCAGCCCAAGCATCATCGGCGTTGCCCAGCTGACGGTCGTCCTGAACGCCACCATGGTGTACATCGCACAACCCTCGGCCTCTCCGACGGCAACGGCCGTGACGGTCAGCAGCCGTCGTGTCGCGTATGACATGGTCCTCAGGCGTTGGCGGCGTCGAAGAAGGCGTAGAGGTGGCGGATGCGCCCGTCGGCGAAGACGGCGACGTCGGAGCCGGTCGCGGCGGGGGCGTCTGCTTCGGGGCCGAACCGCCAGAAGAAGCGGGCCTGGTGATGGTGCGCGTCGACCGGGGCGGCCAGGCTGAACCGGAAACCGGGCGGGATCCGCCGCTGCAGGTCGGCGAACGCCGCATCCAGCGCGTCGTGTCCTTCGACGGCGATCTCCGGATCGGTGTAGGTGCAGTCGGGGGTGAGGATCTTCTCGATGGTGGCGCGACGGCGGGCGGCGTCGGTGTCGTTGATGGCGTCGATGAAGTGGCCGATGAGGTCGGCGTAGGTGGGGCTCATCAGGTGTCTTCCTTTCCTGGCGGTCAGTGCTGGACGGTGACGACGATCTTGCCGACCTGGGTGTTGGACTCCATGTGGTGGTGGGCTTCGACGATGTCGGCCAGGTCGAAGGTGCGGTCGATCACCGGGGCGAGTGCTCCGGCGAGCAGGCCGTTGATGATGAACGCCTCGGCTCGGCGGGTGCGCTCGGCGTCGGCGAACAGGTGGAAGATGGCGTAGCCGTAGACGTTGATCGGCCACCACATCGGCAGCGGGGTGGGCCGTCCGTCCAGGGAGCCGTAGACGATCAGCATGCCGTCCGGGGCCACTGCCTGCGCGAGATCGGGCAGGCCGGGACCGGCGACGCCGTCGAAGACCAGTCGTGCGCCCCGGTCGCCGGTGAGCGCGCGCACCTGCTTGACCACATCGCCGTCGTCGGAGGCGATCACATGTGCGGCGCCCGCCTGTAGGAGCCGGTCGGCCTTGGCGGCGGTCCTGGTCACGGCGATGGGCGTGGCGCCCAGGTAGGCCGCGATCTGGATGGCCGCCAGGCCGACGCTGCTGGAAGCGGCCGTGATGACCACGGGATCGCCGGGTCGCAGCCGCCCGACTTCGACCAGGGCGCCGTAGGAGGTGAAGGCGGGCACCCAGATGGCCGCGCCGGTCACGGCGTCCATGTGGTCCGGGCGGCGGATCAGCCGCCGCGCCGCCACGATGGCCCGATCGGCGTAGATGCCATGGATGGACATCCCATCGTCGTTCGGCTTGGCCACGATGCTGACCGCGTCTCCGACGGCGACGTCCGCCACGTCCGGCCCGACGGCCTCCACGACGCCGGCGGCCTCGGTGCCCAGGCGCGAGGCGGGCAACACCGCGTCGTAGTAGTACCGGCCCGTACGCAGGAACACCTCGCCCCGGTTGAGGCCGAACGCGTCGATGCGCACCCGCACCTCGCCGGGACCGGGCTCACCGACCTCCACGTCTGCGAGGTGGAGCACCTCGGGACCGCCAAGCTCGTCGAACAGCACTGCCCTGGCTTTCATCGCAAATCCCCTCGATCTGACAGGTCGGCTACGCTTAAACAGCGTTCAAAGAGAGAACGCCGTTCAGACTTTGTGCGCCGTACTCTAACGTAGCGCTGTAAGCTGTCAAGCGTGCAAGAGCAGACACTGGGCCGACGGGCGCGGTTGCGGGCGCAGACCACCGCGGAGATCAAAGCCATCGCGCTCAAGCACCTGACCGAGGGCGGCCCCGACGCGGTCTCGCTGCGCGCGATCGGCCGCGAGATGGGCATGAGCGGCAGCGCCATCTACAGCTACTTCGACACCCGGGACGCGTTGATCACCACCTTGATCAACGACATCTACACCTCGCTGCTGGACCAGGTGGAGACGGCACGCGACATCGTCTCCCCCGACGACATAGCCGGCCGGATCCTGGCCTGGGGGCAGAGCGTGCGCGCCTGGTCACTGGCCAATCCCGAAGGCTTTCGCCTCATTTACGGCGATCCGGTCGCCGGCTACCACGCGCCGGTCGGCGGGCCGGCCCCAGAGGCCGCCAAACGCGCCTGCCTGGGACTCACCGAACTCGCCGTCGCCGCCTGGCCGCACGCGAGAGCCACCCAGGCATCCACCGACCACCAGTGGTCGGACTTCTCCCCCGGCCTGGTCGAAACCGTCCGCGAGCATTTCTCCGACCTGCCCCCGGCCGCCGTCGCCCTCGCGCTGCGCATGTGGGGTCGCATGCACGGCCTGATCTCCCTGGAGGTCTACGGCCACCTCCACCCGCAGACCAGCGATCCCGCCAAGCTCTACCACGCCGAACTGCTCGACCTGATCAGATCGCTGGGGCTCAAACCGGAGCTGTCGCCGGCGACTTCGACCGCTACCTGATCTTCACAGCCGACGGCCGGGTCCGCGAGGCGGCCGAGCCGGTGTGGGATCGGTGAGGAACTCCCGCAGGGCCGGGGCCAGCGCCTGCGGGTCCACGTCGTGCGTCTGGCCCTCCAGTGTGCGATGCCAACCGCCACGCGCCCGGCCGCCGTGGCACCCCATCGCGCGGCCAGCGTTCCAGCGCGGCGGCGAACGCGTCCTGCGCGCACCCCTCGGCCAGGTCCCAGTCGCCGGTCATCCGGATGAGCGTGGCGACGACCTGCCCCCACTCCTCCCGGAACGCGGTCGCGACCGCCGCGGCGACCTGGTCCGTCACGGTTGCCAGACCGGCCTGATCTCGATCTGTTCCACGCGCGCCCACGGATGGGCGGCGGCCAGCTCGATGGCCTCGTCGAGGTCGACGCAGTCGATCACGCTGAACCCGCCGATCTGATCCTTGGTTTCGGCGAACGGCCCGTCGGTCAGCAGCACCTCGTCACGCCGTACGCGCAACGTGGTCGCATCGCTGCTGGGCCGCAGCCCCGTCGCGCCCCGCGGGACTCCATGTCCTCGGTCCAGCCGCCGCAGCCGACCATGTCCGGATCCTGGCCGGCGACCGTCTCGTCGGACACGTCGCTGCACAGCATCAGCACGTAGCGCACCGGTCCTCCTCGTCATCGGGCTCGCCGGTCTCAGTCTGCCAGCGGCCCGCACATGGCGGTGGTCGGCTAACGCCCGGGGCCTGGCAGGACGCGTTCGACCACGTCGGTGACCAGGTCGTGGATCTGGCTCTCGGGAAAGACGTCGGGCAGCGTGAGCCGTTCCAGGATCAGCCAGTTGAGCGCCAGGTAGAGCAGGACCACCGTGGTCGCGTCACCGGGCAGGCCGGACTGCGTGTGGAAGCTGATGTTGGCGTCGACGTCGGCGCGGATACGCTCGGTGAGCAGCCGGCGCAGCTCCGGGCGGCGGGTGGCCTCCAGCCGGAGTTCCAGCAGGGCCAGGTAGCCGGAGCGGAAGTGGCTGACGCGCTCCACCAGGTCATGCATGAGCTCGGTGACCCGGTCGCGGTCGCGCGGCCCCTCCAGCGCGGCGGCCACCCTCCCCGCCTCGGGCTCCAGTCGTTCGTAGAAGCGGTGGCCGACCTGAGTGAGCAGGTCGTCGCGGTTGTTGAAGTAGTTGGAGGCCGTGCCGTTGGGCACCTGCGCCTCGACGTCCACGGCCCGGAAGGTCAGCCCGCGCGCCCCCTCGCGGGCCAGCACCTCGATGGCCGCGTCGAGGAGTGCCGCCCGTCGTGCCGGGTTCTGCCGCATCGAATCTCTCCCGAATCCGGAATTCAAACCACTCTAAGCATAGTACTATGTTGAGCATACGTGAATTCCGTTCACCTGAATTCGAGAACGGCGGCCGGATATAACGAGGAACGTGACTCGCATTCCTTCGCCGATGGCGGATCCCGCGTGGTTCGTCGCCCGGCTTCATCCCGGCGACGAGCGGGGGGTGGCGGCGTCCGCCGCCGTCGTCAACGCCGCGCTCGGCCATGGCGTGCTCACCGTCGGCCGGCTCCTGCGGCACATGCGCGATGACGAGACGGTGCAGTTCCTGGCGGCTTTCCCCCAGGGGTCGATGACGCCGGTGGGGGCGGCGCTGGCCCAGGTGGTCGACGACGAGGGATATCGCGGGTTCATCGCCCCGATGCCGGACGGGACCCTCTCCCCCGCGCCGCCGTCCGCCGGCGGACGCCGGGTCGGCATCCTGAGCGCCATGGCCGTGGTGCCGTCGATGCGCCGTCGCGGCCTCGGCACCGCCCTTGCCATCCAGCGCACGGCCTGGCTGAGGGAGCGGTGCACCGAGGCGTACGCCATGGTGTGGCTGCGCGACCGCCCGGGGTGCGGCGACGGCGTGCTGAAGGCCGCCGGGTGGGAGCCGGTGACCACCGTCCGCCGGTACTGGGAACAGGCCTCGGTGGCGGGCGACTGCCACTGCCATCGGTGCGGCTCGCCCTGCCACTGCGACGGCCTGCTGATGCGCCTGCCCCACCTGCCGGCCGTCGACGAGGGCACGGGTACTCGCCGGGCATGGACTCTGTAGTCAGAGGGTCAACACGATGCAGGGACGGCAGCGCCTACCAGGAGCGGGCGGCGTGGAGGACCTGTCCGGCGGCCGGGTACGGATCCTCACCCAGGAGTCCCAGCTCGGCCGACCAGCGGCAGAGCTGGCCGAGCAGCGGCCCAACCCCATGCTCAACGGCCACCAGGACTGGCTGACCGGCCTCGCCCGCGCCGCGACCGAGCGGAAGCGTTCCTCATAGTCGGTGACTACCCCCGTCTGGACATGCCCTACGATTACGCGGCGCTGGAGCATCTCAAAGAGAAAGACTGATCTTGTGGCAGCTGACTTTGCGATATTTCAAGCCTCCGTGGGTGACGGGGATGCGGTGGGCGAAATCCACGCGGAGTCCTGGAAGGCGGCCTACGTCGGCTTCTTCGACCCGGCGTTCTTCGCCGAAGCGGTACGAAACCGGCGCGGGAAGTGGCACGACGTGCTCGCCAACACGCAGGACACCCTCCTGCTCGCCGCGAGAGCCGGCCGACCGCTGACCTTCTCCTACTTCGGTTCCTCGCCGACGCGGCCGGGATGGGCTGAACTCTTCGGTTTCTACAACCACCCGGACGCCTGGGGCACCGGCAGCGCGGGCGCCCTGATGGTCGCTTCTTTGCACAGGCTGCGCGAGGACGGCTTCGACGGGGTGCATCTGTGGACGCTGCGCGACACCCCCCAGTCACGCCGCTTCTACGCCAAGAACGGCTTCACCGAGTCGGGTGCGGTCCGCGGGCACGATTTCGGTGACGGCAACCCGATCCAACAGGTTGAGTACGAGCTCGCCCTCAGCTGAAGTCCGAAGGCCTGCCGCCGGGTCAGGCAGCCGGAGCCGCAGGCGTGTGTCCGTGTGCTTCCACCGAGAGGTCCTGCCAGTCGGCCCAAGTCTTGAGCCGGTCGGCGTAGACCTGCTGGAGGATCGGGTTGCCCTGGGCGCCGAAGAACACCCTCAGCGGCGGGTCGTCGGTGTCGGCGAGCTTGAGCAGTGCCCGGCCCGCGGCGGCCGGGTCACCGACGTCCAGCGTCTCGGCGTAGGCGGCGAAGCTCTCGCGCAGACCTTCGTACAGCGGATCGGGCTCGGCCCGGACGGCGCCGGCGCTCGCGCCGGTGGCGTACGAACCGGGCTCGACCACGGTCACCTTGACGCCGAAACCGGCGACCTCTTGGGCGAGAGATTCGCTCAGACCTTCAAGGGCCCACTTGGAGGCGCAGCATGCGCCGCCGAGCGGAAACGCGGATACGCCGGCGACCGAGGAGATCTGGATGATGTGCCCTGCGCCCTGTTCGCGCAGGTGGGGCAGCGTGGCCTGGACGACCCACACCGCGCCGAACAGGTTGGTCTCCAACTGATCGCGTAGTTGCCGCTCAGTCAGCTCCTCCACCGCGCCGGACAGGCCGTAGCCGGCGTTGTTCACGATGACGTCCAGGCGGCCGAAGTGCTCCTTGGCCCGCTTCACGCTGCCGAAGACGGCGGCTTTGTCGGTCACGTCCAGCTCCAGCGGAAGCACCGCGTCGCCGTAGGTGGTGACGAGATCGTCAAGGCTTGCGGTGTTCCGCGCCGTCGCGGCCACCTTGTCACCGCGAGCCAGGGCGGCCTCGACGAAGCTGCGGCCCAGGCCGCGGGACGAACCGGTGACGAACCAGACTTTGCTCATGATGTCATTCCGTTCTTTATGTGTTGCGGTCAATCCGCGAGCCGGCGAGCCTGGTTCGTCTCGCGAACGACCGTCCAGGCGTCCGCCACCGGACCCAGGTGTCCGAGTTTGTCGGGATTGATCACCGCGCGGATCATCTGGATCTGCCCATCGAGGATGTCGAGCGTCCAGGTGTTGACCACCTTGCCGTCCTGGTCGCGGAAGATCGCGCCCGGCTGGCCGTTCACCTCGTGCGACTCCACGACCCCGCCGATCGCGACGAACGGCGTGACCATCGCGGCCAGCATCCGGGCCACGTTCTCGGCGCCGAAGACGCCCTTGCCCCACAGCGGGGCCTTGCCCCCGCTGTCGCCGACCAGCTGCGCGTCGGCGGCCAGCAGCTCCCGCAGCCCGTCCACGTCGCCTTCCCGGAAGGCGTCGAAGAATCGCCCGGCGAGTTCTTCTCGCTCCCGGCGGTCGGCCTCGAACCGGGCGCGGCCGCCGTCCATGTGGCGGCGCGCACGTACGGCGAGCTGGCGGCAGGCCGCCTCCGAGCGTCCCACCGCCGATGCGACCTCACCGAAGCCGAACCCGAACACCTCCCGCAGCACGAAGACCGCCCGCTCGAGCGGGCTGAGCCGCTCCAGCAGCAGCAGGGCCGCCATCGACACCGAGTCGGCCAGCTCCGCCGACCGCTCCGGGTCCGCATACGGGTCGGTCAGCAGCGGCTCGGGGAACCACAGCCCGGCGTACTCCTCCCGCCGGACGCGCGCCGAGCGCAGCACGTCGATCGCGATCCGGGTGACCACGGCCGACAGGAACGCCTTGGCCGACACGGGCTGCGTCGGGGAGGCCTCGTACCGCAGCCAGGTCTCCTGGACCGCGTCCTCGGCCTCGCTCACACTGCCGAGAATCCGGTAGGCGATCGAGAACAGCAGGGGCCGCAGTTCCTCGAACTCCTCGGCCCGGCTCACGCCAGCTCCTCCTTGAAGCCCTGCCGCCAGGTGGGGTAGCGCAGCTGCCAACCGAGCTCCCGCTTGGCCTTGGCGTTGGAGAAGCCGCGCCCCTCGGTCATCATGATCACCGCGGTCCGCCCGGCCAGCGGCCGGGCCAGCCAGACGGGCACCCGCATCGGCGGCTTCGCCCCCGCGCACTCGGCCAGGTAGGGCAGCCACTCACGAGCCGGGGCCGGCTCGTCGTCGACGATGTTGTACACGCCTTTCGCCTGGTGCTCCACGGCCAGGACGGTGGCGCTGGCCGCGTCGTCGAGATGTACCCAGGAGCTGTAGCCGCCGCCGTTGCCGACGACCGGGTACTGCCGTTTGCGTACGAGTTCGACCTGATCGTCGGTGGCGCCCGGGCCGTAGAACGCGCCGTACCGCAAGACCGCGCCACCGGCTCTGACGACTGCGTCCTCAAGGTGGCGGAGCGCTTCCGCCCCCTTGCCGGTGCTCGTCGGGTCCAGCGGGTCCTCCTCGGTCTTCACCCATCCGCCCGTGCGGATGCCGTTCCAAGACGCGTAGCCCTGTGCGATGAAGTGGGATACGCCGGTCGCTTCCGCGGCGGCCAGCAGGTGGTCCGTCCCCTCGGTACGCAGCCGGTTGGTGACGGCGAACCAGCGGTCGAAGTGCTTGATATCTGGCTTGCCGGAGATGGCGGTCATCTGGTGCACGATCACGTCCGGCCGGGCCTTGGCCACCGCCTCCCCGACCGACCCCGCATCCAGCCCGTCCATCACGACCGCCTTGGCGCCCAACCGCTCCACGAAGCCTGACTTCGCCGCGCTCGTCGTCGTCGCCGTCACCTGGTGACCACGCGCCACAAGCTGCGGCACCAACCGCCGCCCCAACACCCCGGCCCCGCCGGCCACGAACACCCGCATGATCATCGCCTTCCCGATCCCACGACCTGTCTTCCATACCCGAGACGAGACAGCGCTGCTGTTCTGTGACATCGCAGGTAAGACACTCGTTCGCGGCGCTGTCTGTCCTTCCTCGCGTGTCACAGAACGACCGGGCTGTCTCGTCTCGGGGCAGACGGGCCAGCTTCTAGGAAGGACAGTCGTCATGCGTATCGCAGTCTTCGGGGCCAACGGTCCCACCGGCCGCCTGCTCGCCGGCCAGGCACTCGCCGCCGGACATCAGGTCGCCGCGGTGACCCGGCAGCCGGACTCCTTTCCACTGCGCCATGATCGGCTCGAAGTGGTCGGTGCCGACGTGCTCGATCCGGCAGCCGTCGACGCCGCCGTGGCGGAGCGGGATGCGGTGCTGTCGACGCTCGGAGTACCCGCCGGCAAGGAACCGATCAGCACCTATTCGCGGGGCGTGGCCAATATCGTCACCGCGATGCGACGGCATCGGGTGCGTCGGCTCGCCGTGGTGAGCTCAAGCGGGGTCGACCCGCACGCGTACTCCGAAGGCGGGTTCCTGTTCAACCGGGTCTTGCTGCCGTACGTGACGCGGGTGCTGGGCAAGACGCTGTACGACGACATGCGGCGGATGGAAGAGCTGGTCCGCGCCAGCGATCTGGACTGGACGATCGTGCGCCCCAGCGGGCTCTACCACCTGCCGGCGGTCACCGACTACACCTTCGTCGAGGGCCATGCCGACGGCAGGTTCACCGCCCGTGCCGACCTGGCCGCGAGCATGCTGGCCCTGCTGGACGACGACCGCTACCTCCGCGCCACCATCAGCGTCATCACCACCGTCGACAACCCCAGCTTGCTCCAGTGGATCCGCGGCGAAGCACTCCCCAAAAGCAGAGCCTGGCACCCTTTGACCCGTCAGGCTGTTGAGTGATAGACGTTGATCGGTGCGATTCCAAGGTGCGGCGGTGACAGCCCGCCGGTTCCGCTGACTTCGGCGGGACGACTCGGTGCGAATCCGGGCCACGCGGTGACACCCCGCCACCTCTCGGGCCTGTTCCGGCCCCTGGTTCTTCGTGCGGTGAGGCTCGTCCTCCCGCTGTCGAGAGGTGGGTCGCATGTTCACCGGCAACATCCAGGAAATCGGCACGGTGGTGGCCGTCGATGAGGCGCGCATCGCGGTCGGCGCTCCCAAGGCCGCCGCGGGCGCGCCGGGGTCGATCTGCCTGAACGGCGTAGGCCTGACCGTCCTCCAGGCCGCTCACGAGACGCACGTACTGGAAGCCGGACTGTCGGCCGACACCCGGCGCAGATCGACCTTCGACCAGATCCGGCCGGGCACCCGGGTCAACGTGGAGACTCCTCTGGCGCTGGGTGACCCGCTCGCCGGCCACCTGGTCCAGGGCAACGTGGACGCCGTGGGCAAGATCGTGCGGATCGATGACGAGGGAGCCGCACGTCGCTTGTGGATCAAACCGCCTGAGCGCTTCCTCCCGCTGATCGTCGCGAAGGGTCAGATCGCGGTCGACGGCGTGAGCCTGACCGTCGCCGAGGTGTCCCGCGACCGGTTCTCGGTGACGCTGATCCCGCTGACTCTGCAGGCCAGCACGCTGTCGGAGCTGTCTGTCGGCGATCGGGTGAACCTGGAACCCGACCTGGTCATCCGCCTGGTGCGACGCCGGTTGCCCGACCTGGCGCGGGCGGTGACCGAGGTGGTCGCGGCGCTTCCGTGGGCCGGCCGGCTCTCCGGCGGGCGCGGCGTACAGCAGGCGCTCACGCAACTGGCCGCCGGAGGAGCCGTGGTCATCTGGGATCCGGATCGGGAGGGGGAAGGTGACGTGGTGTTCGCCGGGGCGCGTCTGCGCCCGGAGGCGTTCACCTTCCTGCTCACCCAGGTCTGCGGCCACACGACCGTGCCGTGCGCTCCCGAGGTCCTGGACCGTCTGGACATCGGGCCTGTCCCCGGCCCCGGCGACCGGCACGGCACCCGCCCGCACATTCCGGTGGATCTGGTCACCGGGACCGGCACCGGGGTGTCGGCGGCCGAGCGCGCCGCGACCGTGCGCCGCCTGGCTCACCCGGACGCCCGGCCGGACGACTTCCTGCGGCCGGGACACGTCTTCCCGCTCGCCGCGCGCCCTGGCGGGCTCTTCGAACGCGCCGGTCACACCGAGGCCACCGTCGCCATGTGCGTGGCGGCCGGGCTGCCTCCCGTCGGGGTGTGTTGCGAGGTCATGAACCCCGATGGGACCATGGCGCAGGCCGCCGACCTGGAGATCGCCGCCCTGCGCTGGGGCCTGCCCCTGCTGGATGTGGCCGACCTCAGGAAGCACCTATGACGCCGAGGGGCGGGGGCCGCGCGGGATTGAGAGAGGCCATGGAAGACCAGACGCAACAGCCGCAGGCAAGCCCCGAGGTGCGGGCGCGCATCCAGGCCAGCTTCGATCGGCAGGGACTGATGCGCCACCTCGGTGCGCGCATAGCTCACATCGCATCAGGATGCGTGCGCATCGTGCTCCCCAGCCGGCCTGAAGTCACTCAGCAGCACGGCTACGTCCACGCGGGAGCCAGCAGCGCCATCGCGGACAGCGCGGGCGGCTATGCGGCGTTCACGCTGGCCCCTGAGAACACTTCGGTGCTCACGGTCGAGTACAAGATCAACCTCCTGGCGCCCGCCGTAGGCGATCACATCGAGGCCGTGGGGACGGTCCTGAGATCCGGCCGAACGCTGGCCGTGTGCCAACTGCAAGTGTTCGGCGTCCAGGACGGGCACCGGTCGCTCGTCGCGACAGGCCAGCAGACGCTGATGTTCGTCAAGGAAAGAGCCGAACAGCCGGAAAACCACCGGGCCGACATTTAAGGGGGTCAGCCCTGGCCACTGTCGTCCGTGGCAGGCACCGCATCCGCAGATCCCGCGAAAACCACGACGAGCTCCAACCCGCCCCCCGGGTTGGGGCTCGCTCGCACGTCGGCCCCGTGAGCCTTCGCGATCGACGCGACGATCGACAACCCGAGCCCGGCGCCCTGTCCACGGGTCGTCTGCAGCCGCCGGAAGGGCTCGAAGAGATCGCCGAAACGTTCCTGGGGCACGTGCGGACCGGTGTTACGGACCGTCAGAACTCCACGGGAGAGCGTTACCTCAACGGTTCCGCCGGGATGGTTGTAGCGGACCGCGTTGTCGAGGAGGTTGGTGACGAGCCGGTTCAGCAGGACAGGGTCTCCATCGACGATGAACGGCTCGGTTCGCTCCGTCACGGTGACGCCGTCCGAACCTCCTTCCGCCAGGACGAGCCGTACCACCTGGTCCAGGGCCACGGGACTCCTGTCGTCCAGGCCGTGTTCCGCCTGGGCCAGGACCAGCAAGGCGTCGATGAGGTTCTCCGCGCGGTGGTTGTGGAGCAGGAGCGTGCCGCGGATCGCGCCGACGTCCTCGGGGAGCCCGATCTCGATCGCCGCCCGCTGGACGGCCAGTGGGGTCCGCAACTCGTGGGAGGCGTTCGCGATGAACCGCCGCTGTCCCGCGACGGAGAGTTCGAGCCGGTCGAGCATCGCGTCGAAGGTGTCGGCCAGTTCCTTCAGCTCGTCCTTCGGGCCGCCGAGCGCGATCCGTTCGTGCAGGGTCGACAGGGACAGCCGCTGCGCGGTGGCGGTGATCCGGTGGATGGGCCGCAGGATCCGCCCGGCGACCAGCCATCCGACGACCAACGAGACCAGCGCCAGGATCCCGACCGTCAACGCGGTCACCTTCCACTGGTAGCCGATCACGTCGTTCACCAGCTGCGGCAGCGGCGGAAGCCGATCGACCCGC
Source organism: Nonomuraea sp. NPDC049269 (assembly GCF_043197155.1). NCBI lineage: Bacteria > Bacillati > Actinomycetota > Actinomycetes > Streptosporangiales > Streptosporangiaceae > Nonomuraea > Nonomuraea sp. NPDC049269. The sequence goes on along the minus strand of NZ_JBICSO010000001.1, from coordinate 217,802 downwards.
ACCCCCAGCGTCGGCGCCGTCGGCGCGGCCGGTGCCATCGCTCCCCCGGGCAGCCGGGCGATCCGCGTGTCCAGCGCCTGGCGCAGCAGGAGGTTGACCGTGACCAGCAACACGACCGAGGTCAGCAGGAACAGTCCGGAGTAGATCAGCGTGAGCCGTACCCGGATCGTCGTCACAGCAGGTATCCCGCACCGGGAAGCGTCTGAATGCACGGCGGGTCGCCCAGCTTGGCCCGTAGGCGGCTGACCAGGACTCGCACCACCGTGGTGAACGGATCGGCGTTCTCGTCCCATGCCTCTTCGAGCAGCCGTTCGGAGCTCACGACCGCGCCGTCCGCCCTCATCAGCACCTCAAGGACGGCGAACTCCTTGAGCGAAAGGTGCAGGTGCCGCCCGTCCCGCGAGGCTTGCAGCCGGTGAGTGTCGAGCACGATCCCGTGCCGCATCAGCACCGGCGGTACCTGCGACCGGCTGCGCCGCCCCAGCGCTCGCACCCGTGCGACCAGCTCGGCGTAGTCGAACGGTTTGGGCAGGTAGTCGTCGGCTCCCATCCCGAGACCCGCGACTCGCTCCGGCACCGACGCCGCCGCCGTCATCATCAGGATCCGCGTACGGCTCCCGCGCGCCACCAGCTCACTGCACACGAGGTCGCCGTGCATCTCGGGCAGGTCCCGATCCAGCACGAGAACGTCGTAGTCGTGCACCGCCAATCGCTCCACCGCGGCGGCCCCGTCGTACACCACGTCGACGGCCATGGCATGGCGGCGCAACCCCACCGCCACGAGATCGGCCAGGTCGCGTTCGTCTTCGGCCACCAGAATCCGCATGCCGACGTTCGTACCCGAACCGGGGTAACAACGGCGTTAACGGATCCGTTCACGACCGTGCAACCCGCTTCAGGCCACGCTGGCGGCCATGATCAAAGCCCTCTGCGCGGCCGTCCTGGTGGCGGCCTGCTCCATGTCCGCACTCGCGTCAGCATCGGCCGCCACGTCCCCATCGGCCGCCCCAGGCGGGAGCTGCACCACCAGCACGGCGCCACCGCCGGAATCGGCACCGCCGGAATCGGCACCGCCGGAATCGGCACCGCCGACCTCGGTGAACACGCTCCGGCAGGCGTACTTCTGTGTGCTGGACAACTATTACAGCGGCCCGGTCATGGATTCGAAGGCGCTGCTGAAGAGCGCCTTCGCCGCCTACACCCAGAACCTGATGCGGCGCGGCGCCGACCGGGCCAACCTTGGGCTGCCGGCCCTGACCGGGAACCGCGACACCGACTGGGCCGCCTTCGCGAAAGTCCTCGGCGCCGGCGACCCCACCGCCCTGCGCGCCGCGATCACCGGCATGGTCGCCGGACTGCACGACAACCACGCCCGCTGGGTCAGGCCGACCCCGTCGCAAGAGGGCGGGCCAACCGGAACGGGCATCGTGGGCGCGTCGGCTGATCAGGGAGGATCGCAGCTCGACCCCGCGGCCCGGCCGCCGATGTTCATCACCCGCGTCCTGCCCGGCAGCCCCGCCGCCAAGGCCGACATCAGAGCCGGTGACATCATCGTCAAGGTCAACGGCGTGCCGGCGTTCATCGGGGACACCGTGAATCAGAGCATCCTCGACGCCTTCGCCTCCGGCACGGTACGGCTCACACTCAAGCGTCCAACGACGGGACGGACCCGCATCGTCGAGCTCAGAGAGGGCCCTGTCACGCGGCAGACTCCGGCGGTGACGTCAAAGAAGCTCGCCGGTGGCGTCACCTACGTCCAACTGCCTGGATTCTACGAAGGCGCCGCCGACCAGGTCATCGCCAAGCTGCAGGGTAAGCCGAAGGCGGTGGTCCTCGATCTGCGCGGCAACGGCGGCGGGTCGCCTCGCGAGGTGACGCGGCTGCTCGGCGCGTTCGCGCACGGCAAGATCACCAGCTACTTCTGCCCGCTCAAGGGTGACTGCGTGCCCAACAGGACCGACGACAGCGTCCCGCTGCTCGGCTCGCGCCTGGTCGTCCTCACCGACCGCGGATGCGCCTCGGCCTGTGAGGACTTCAGCGCGGCGGTCAAGGACAACGGCCTGGGCACCCTCATCGGGACCCGCACCGCTGGGGCCGTCTCCGGCCCCGGCGAGGGATATCTCCTCGACGACGGCAGCGTCCTGCTCTTGCCCAGGGTCCGGCACCTCGGGCCCGCCCGCGAAATCATCGACACGATCGGCGTGCCGGTCGACCACTACGCCCCCATGACCGCCCTCGACCTGGCCACCGGGCGCGACCCGGGCGTGGCCAAGGCGCTGACGCTTCTTTGACGCGCCTGCCGCAGCGGCCGGCCGCGTGGCGGGCTAGCGTCCGCCGGTGAAGGGTGGCTCGCCTTCCTTGAGCGGGCGGAAGCGTAGCGCCGACCAGACCTCGTCCACCGCGACCTGCCCGTTCGGCCGCAGGCCGTACTCGGCGACGATGGGCCAGAGCGTGTCGCGGTTGATGTCGGCCTTGTTGCCCTTCGGGTAGGCCACCCACAGGGTCGCGGGCTGGGCCAGTTGGTCGCGGTGCTGGTCGAGGAGCTGCCGGGCCGCGGCGGCGTCGGCGGCGAACAGCACCGCCACTCCCGCCTCGCCCAGGTCGTCGATGTGCCGCGCGCCCTCGGGCAGCGGCTCGACGAGTGGGCGGTGCTCGTCGTCGGAGATCCAGACGGTGGCCTGCGGCTTGACCAGCAGCTTGTCGGCGACGGTCTTGGTGGCCACGTCACGCCTTCCCGTAGATCAGGGACAGGACACCGGTGCTGAGAGTCTGGGAGTCGAGCAGCTGGAGCGGGATCTGCCCGGTGCCCTCCTCGAACAGGCGCTTGCCGGTGCCGATCACGATCGGGTGGACCAGCAGGCGCAGCTCGTCGAGCAGGCCGTCGGCCAGCAGCGACCTGACCAGGGTGGCGCTGCCGGTCATGCCGATGTCCTTGCCCGGCTGCTGCTTGAGCTCGGTCAGCTGGGCGGCGACGTCGCCCTTGATGATCGTGGTGTTCTGCCACTCGGCGGTGTCGAGGGTGGTGGTGACGACGTACTTGGGCGTGTTGTTCATGCGGTCGGCGAACGGGTTGGCCGCCGGGTCCTCGTGCGGCCAGTGGGCGGCGAACTCCTCGTAGGTCCGCCGGCCGAGCAGCATCACGTCGGCCTGCTCCATCTGCGAGCCGACGATCTGCCCCATCTCATCGTTGAAGTAGGGGAAGTGCCACTTCTCGGGGGACTCCACGACGCCGTCCAGGGAGATGAACAGGCCCGCCACGATCTTTCTCATCGCTGTGCTCCTTGTTTGAGGTGCCTTCAGCCTCCCACCGAAAAATATAGTTGTCAAGACTTCCGCAATGGTCGGAAGAGGGCCTCAGGAATCGCGGAGCCGCAGCGCCAGCCCACCGCCCAGGAGCGCGGCGGCGGCCCATGCGGCGAGTACGCCGAGCCCCGCCCACGGGCTCAGGGGCAGGCTCGACAGGTGGGTGGTGGCCTGGATGGCGAGCCCGGCGCTCATCGGCGCGATCCGCCAGAGCAGCCTCTGCCAGTCCGGGTCGTAGATCATGAACGGCAGGATCGACAGGACGTAGAGCAGCCCGAACACGACGCCGATGGCCGCCGCCGAGTCCCGTACGATGGCCGCCACGCCGAGGCTGAGCAGGGCGATCAGCCCGAGATAGAGGACCGAGCCGAAGGCCGCGCGCAAGGTGGGTCCGTCGGCCGGCGACAGCGGCGCGTAGCCGTGTGCGGCGGTGAAGCCGTTGCCGGGCAGGATGAGCCGTCCGGCCAGTACGGACGCGAGCACCGCGATGGTCGCCGCGGCCAGCGTCAGCCCGGTGACGATGGTCGCCTTGGCGGCCAGGAGGGTGACCCGGCGCGGCATCGCGGTGAGGGTGGTGCGGATCATGCCAGTGCTGTATTCGCCGCTGATCGCCAGTACGGCCAGGATGGCGACGACCGCCTGGCCCGCCTGGACCCCCATGAGGCTGAGCTTGGTGATGTCCTGATCGCATCCCGCCGACGGGCAGGACACGGCCGCGGCCGCCGCGGCGCTCATCGTCGCGGTCAGTGCGATGACGGCGAGCAGCAACCAGGCGGGACCCGCGACGGTACGCAGCTTCGTCCACTCCGCGTGGAGCTCCTGTCTCATGCGTCCCTCCCGCGCAACCGGACCATGGCCGCGCCGAGGGCGAGCGCCGCATAACCGCGGAACAGGGTTGCTTGCATGCCAAGGCACACTAGGCAGCGGCCCGCCACCGGTCGTCACGCCGCCGAGCCATCTTCACCGTCACTGACTCGAGGGACCTCCCGTCCCCCATGTGAGGGATGCCAGCGCACCACACAAACCGGAACAATGACCTGCGTGGAGCGAGCGGGCGGATGGGCGGACAGGGGACGGCGGATCGCCGCGGCCCCGTACGCGCCCGTCGTGGTGGGCGTGCTGCTGGCGCTGCTCGCGGTGGCCGAGTCGATCGCGCAGGCCCGAAACCCGCGACTGGCCCAGGTGATCGGGCTCGTCGACACCGAGCCGGTGGGCGCGACGATCCGGCACGCCGCGAGTACGCCGCCGCCCGAGTACGCCGCCGCCCCGCTGTACCTGGTGATACTCCCCCTGGTCGGCCTGGCCACCACGCTGCCGATCGCGTTCTTGCGGGGGCACCAGACCGGGGGCGGGGTGGCCGTGTTCGCGATGATGGGGCTGTCACTCGTGGCCTTCCAGACGCTGACCGTGGCGGGCGCGGGCGCGCAGTTGGTCGCCGGATACCGGCTCGGCCGCGCGGGTTCGCAGCGGCTGGCGCTGGTTCTCGCCGCGCCGTACCTGGTGTTAGCCCTGGCCGGTGTCGTCGCGGGCTCGTCGATCCTCTCCACGGCAGGCAACGAGGTGCGGATTCTCATCCTGCTGCTGGCCTGCCTGACCCCGGCGGCGGCCCTGGCCGGAACGGCCCGGCGGGCGCGCAGCGAGGCTCTGGCCAACACCACCGCGCGGCAGGCCATCGCCGACACCCTGATCGAGCACACGGCACGCGGCGAACGCGCCCGCATCGCCCGCGAGCTCCATGATGTCGTCGCCCACCACATCTCCATGGTCGCCGTACAGGCGGAGACCGCCCGGCTGACCACGCCCGGAATGCCGTCCGCCGGCGCCGAGCGGCTGTCCGCCATCGGCGACACCGCGCGGGCGGCGCTGACCGAGATGCGGCGGCTGCTCGGCGTGCTGCGCGAGGACGCGGAGGCGGACCCGGCGGTCCGGCGGCCCCAGCCGGGCCTGCGCCTGCGGGAGCTCAACGAGCTGCTCGACGAGTCACGGGACGCGTCGGGGACGGGGACGCGCCTCATCCTCCGCGGCCCGCCGGTCACGCTCGACCCCGGTGTCGAACTCGCGGCCTACCGCATCGTCCAGGAGGCCCTCACCAACGCCCGGCGGCACGCGCCCGGCGCAGCCGTCGACGTGGAACTGCACTACACCGACGACGACCTGCGGCTGCTCATCCGCGACAACGGACCCGGGCTGTCGACCGTGACGCCCGGCGGCGGTCACGGGCTGTCCACCGCCATACCCGGCGGCGGCCACGGGCTGTCCGGCATGCGCGAACGCGCCGCGGCCGTCGGCGGCACGTTGCGCGCCGGCCCCGCCGAAGGCGGCGGCTTCCTCGTCGAGGCCCGCCTGCCGGGAAAGGAGGAGATGGCCCAGTGAGCGCCCAGCCCCCGGCGGATGGCCGGACGAGTGCCCAGCCCCTGGGGGGTGGCCCGATGAGCGCCCGGGCCTCAGCGGTCAGGATCGTCGTCGCCGACGATCACCCGGTGGTCCGCACCGGCTTCGCCGAACTGCTCGACACCCAACCGGACTTCGAGGTCGTCGGTACGGCCGCCGACGGCGCCGAGGCCGTACGGATCTGCCGCGAGCTGTCCCCCGACGTCGTCCTCATGGACGTCCGCATGCCGGGCATGGACGGCATCGAAGCGACCAGGCGACTGGCCGGCTCCAGCACCGCCGGGCCGCGCGTCCTCATCCTGACGACCTTCGACCTGGACGAGTACGTCTATGACGCGCTGCGCGCCGGAGCCAGCGGGTTCCTGCTCAAGGACGTCACCGCTGAACGGCTCTTCGACGCGGTACGGGTCATCGCCGCCGGCGAAGCGCTGCTGGCCCCGGCGGTCACCCGCCGCCTCATCAGCGAGTTCGCCCAACTGCGGCCGAAACCCGACGCTGCCTCCACCGCCGCGCTCACCCCCCGCGAAACGCAGGTCCTGCGGCTCATCGCCGAAGGGCTGTCCAACCCGGAGATAGCCGGGCGGTTGACGGTCACGGAGGAGACCGTCAAGACGCATGTGAGCCGGGTGCTGAGCAAGCTCGGGCTACGCGACAGAACGCAGGCGGTCGTCACCGCGTACGAGACCGGACTGGTCGTGCCGCGCTCCCGCGGGCCGAGATAGCGTGCCGCGCTCCTGCGGGCCGAGACAGTCCGCGCGGAGCGGCCGGGCTGACGAGCCGACGTGCGGGGCGGCCGGGCTGACGAGCCGACGTGCGGGGCGGCCGGGCTGACGAGCGGGCGGGGCGGCGGGGATGGCGAGCCGACGTGGGGAGCGGCAGGGCCGGCGAGCCGTGGCTGGGGACGTTCGGCAATAATCTTCGCTTATGCAGGTCTTCGTCGCGGGCGCTTCGGGCGCCGTCGGCCGGTTGCTCGTCCCGCTGCTGATCGGCGCCGGGCACCGGGTCACCGGAGGGTCCCGCTCCGACGCGGGCCTGGAGTCACTGCGCGCCCAGGGGGCGACCCCCGTACGGCTGGACGTCTTCGACGCCGCTGCCACGCGGCGCGCGCTCGCCGACGCGGCCCCCGACGCGATCATCCACCAGCTCACCGCGCTGAGCGGTGGCGCGCTCGCCGAGAACAGCCGCATCCGCCGGGTGGGCACCCGCAACCTCGTCGAAGCCGCCAAGGAAGCGGGCGTCGGCCGCATCGTCGCCCAGTCCATCGCCTGGGCGTACGAGCCGGGAGACGCGCCGGCCATCGAGAGCGTCCCGCTCGACGTCGGCGCGCCCGAGCCCCGGGCGGGCATGGTCGGTGGCGTTCGTGCGCTGGAGGAGGCGTCGGCCGAGCTGGAACACCACGTCCTCCTGCGCTACGGCATGTTCTACGGCCCGGGCACCTGGTACTCCCCCGACGGCCTGGCCGCGGCGAGGCTGCGTGGCGAGCCGGCGGCGGGGTTCCCGGGGAAGCTGGTGGCCAACGACGCCGTCACCTCGTTCGTGCACGTGGCGGACGCGGCGTGGGCGGCCGTCGCCGCCCTCGATTGGCCGAGCGGCCCGGTCAACATCGTCGACGACGAGCCCGCGCCGGCCTCCGAGTGGCTCCCAGCGCTGGCCAAGGCGGTCGGCGCGCCCGTACCCGTACCGGACGGGCAGGCCGGGCGCGCCGGGTGGGAGCGTGGCGCCGACAATGGCCTGGCCCGCGCCACACTCGGCTGGCGGCCGGTCCACCCGACCTGGCGGACCGGCTTCGACGCCGGATGAATCCGTGCCTGTGTCAGGCCGGAAGGTCGCCCAGGCGGTCGGCCCAGCCCATCCGCTCCAGGGCCACCCGCAGGAGCGGTTGCCCCTTCTGCACGACCTCGTACTGCAGCAGGTCGGCCGTCTCCTCGTTGATGATCATCCGGAACTCGGTCCCGTCGTCCCCTGTCGTCGAAAGGGCGACCCCGGTACGCCCCACCGCGTCGGTGACCTGACCCAGCGAGGTGATGCCGTTCTGGTCGGCCAGCACCTTGAACAGGGCCGACCGGGTGCCAGGCTTGATCGGCGCGGTCATCAGGTCCACGCCCGTCTGCCACAGGTAGACGGTCATGCCGGTCTGGGTGTTGTAGGGGCTCTGCCTGAACAGGGTGTCCAGGCGGCGCTTCATCGCGTCCTGACCGGTGGGCAGCTGTGAGATGTTCTGCATCGTCAGGCTCGGGTTGTCGATCGACAGGATCCGCTCGCTGCTGTCGTCGCGGGTGGCGGGCTTGTCCGCGAGGGCGGGCGAGCCGGCGGCCTTCCAGGCGGCTTCGTCCTGCGGAGAGCCGAAAGAGACGCGCACGTCCTGGTGCCGGGTGAAGCGGCTGGCCTCGCCCGGCTTCATCGCGCGCCAGGATTCGTCCATGTCGGAGGTGAACGCCTGGTACGGCAGCTCGGAGGTCTTGAGCTTGACCATCTTCTGCCTGATGTCCTTGCGCTCGGCGGCGAGCTCGTCCGGTTTGTCCTTGAGCTCTTTCTCCTTCCGCTTCTCCTCCGCTATCAGGGCCTGCATCGCGGCCATGTACTCGCTCGGCGCGACGTGCACCTTCTGGTAGGTGCGCTCGCGGACGTACCAGTAGCGGCCGGACGTGGCCGGCTCGCGCACCGCGGTCGCGGCCGCCGCGAGCAGGAACGAGCGGGCGTCCACCGGCTTGGCCGCGATCGCGGTCCGCGCGGTGGAAGGCGTGGTGGCCGGTGTGGTGGCCGGGGGCGCGGGTTCGCCGGACACGACGATCACCGCCGCCGCGGCCACTCCGGCCGCGGCCGTGCCCGCGACCAGCAGGAACGGGATCCGGAACCGCTTCGGGGATGGGCGCGCGGAACGGGGGGTCTGGAAGGCGCGGGCCAGGTCGGCCGAGCGGCGCCGCCGGTGGGCCTCTTCTGTCATCTCCTCCAGCTCCGCGGGCTTGAGCTGGGCGAACAAGCGGTCGGTCATGTCATCCTCCGGGTGGGGTGCTGCGGACATCAGGTCTCTGAGCTCTCTTGGAACCGGCCGCGGACCGTACGGGCCTGAGGGCGTGCGCCGCCCGGCTCCAGGCGCAGCGCGTTGGCCAGCCGTTTGCGCGCGCGGTGGAGCCTGACGTTGTAGGTCCTGACCGAACAGCCCATGACGGCGGCGGCCTGCTCGGGCGGCAGGCCGTACCAGGTGGCGAACACCATCGCCTCCACGTCCTGCTCCGGCAGGGCCGACAGCGCGGCCAGCGCGCTCTCCCGATCGATGACGTGGTCGGCCACGTCCCAGCTCACGTGCTCGCGCGAGGTGGTCAGTGTCGTGATCCGGTCGACCAGGGCCTGCCGCCGATGGCGCGAGTCGCGCTGCTTGGCCAGCAGGTTGCGCGCCACGCCGAGCAACCACGGCAGCGGCGGCTCCGGCAGGTCGTCCAGCCGCCGCCAGGCGACGAGGAACGTCTCGCTGGACACGTCCTCGGCCGCGTCACGCTCGGCACGCAGCAGCGCGTAGCCCAGAACGCTCCGGTAGTGCCGGTCATAGAGTTCGGTGAATCGTTCTTGAGGATCGTCCACACCCAGTAGTCCCTCCAACCGCTCCGGGATTACCGCAACCCACCCGGAATCTGGTCAGCCGCCCGGTTTGCGGGCCCAGAACAGGGCGTGCCCGCTGTCCCCTTCCGGGACGAACTCCTCCGAGGTGACCTCCAGCCCGGCCTCCCGCAGCCAGGACCGGTAGGTGGCCACGTCGGTGTGGCTCCACCACATGGGCGCGGTGCCGCCGAGCCAGCCGTCCTCGGTACCGGTCCAGGGCTCCCAGCCGGCGGTGGCCAGAAGCACCCCCGAGGGCCGCAGCCAGGCGGCGACGCGCTCGATGAGCCGAGGCTGACGCTCCAGCGGCAGGTGGATGAGGGTGTACAGGCAGACGACCGCGTCGAAGGAGGCGTCCGGCAGGTCCAGGGCCGTGGCATCGCTCCGGACGAAGGTGGCGGCGGGCACGAGACGGCGGGCCCGCTCGATCTGGACGTCGCTGAGGTCGACGCCCGTCACGTCGTGCCCGGCCGCGGCCAGCGACCGGGAGACGGGGACTCCGCAGCCGCAGCCGAGATCCAGCACGCGGGCCCGGGGCGGCAGGCGGGAATGGAGCTCTTCGAGCCACGGGGCGTATGCGCCGTCGTCGTCCTCGTCGCCCCGGTAGAGGTAGGACAGCTCGTTGTAGCCGTGCCGGACCAGGTCGGTTTCCTCGCTCATACGGTTACTAGATCACGTACCAGGAGACGAGAACGGCCGGCCGTCGAAGGTGCCGGAAAGGGCGGGACGCTCCTGCGCGGTGAACGCCTGCCAGGTCAGCGTAATGGCGTGCGCGCGGCCGTCGGCTCCCGTCGCGCGTAGTGCGGCGGTGGCCTGGCCGGTCGGGCCGAGGTGGATGTCGCCGCCGGCCTGGAGGTCGGTGACGAAGCGGGCCTGGTCCAGGGTGATGGTGGCGGTTTCGTCGTGGAAGTCGACCCGGCCACCGCGCAGCCCCGGCTCGGTCTTCAGCCTGGCGTGGAGCAGCGCGTACGGATTGCGGCGGGACGTGGCGTCCACGGCCGTGGCGAAGACCGCCGAGACGGTACGCCGCTCGGACTCGGTCAACGCAGTGGCCGGGATCGCGGTGACGTCGGCCGATGATCGCGGGAACGTTCCGGCCGCACGATAGTTCTCCGCACCGCACCGCAGGTCAGGGACCCGATGGGCGGGGTCGGACAGGAAGGCGCGCATCCCCGTACGTACGCAATCGCTGACCGGCCCGCCGCCCCAGGCGAGGCTGTGCCCGCCATAGCGGACCCGGACGACCTTGGCGTTCGGGAAGGTGCGCAGGGCGCGGGCGACCTCGGCGGGGCTCTGGGTGTCGAAGTCGCCGCCCACCACCAGAACCGGTACCGCTGGGCGCGTGGCCCGCGGCGGGACCGGAGGGTTGTCGCGCGGCGTGGGCCAGTTCACGCAGAACTCCAGGGCCGCCGCGCCGGTCACCCCCATGTCGGCGGGCGTGAACGGCGCCAGGGGGCGTTCCTCGCGGAAATAGCGTTCGAGCTGGCGCTCACGCACGGCCGCAGTGGCGTCCCGGTCGAAGGGGAACGAACCGTCGCCGCAGCGGTGAGCCAGGTAGCCCGCCCATTCGGCGCCCTCGACGGGCTGCTGGGGACTCCCGCTCACCACGCGGGCCAGCCGTCGCAGCGGTGCGGGGTCGCCCTTCAGGTAAGCGGTGGCGGCGGCGCTCGACTCCCGGCCGAACACCGGCTGTTGCACGTTGCGCACGATGGCGATGAGCGAGCTGAGCGGCAGTTCGGCATCGGGCTCGGCCCGCAGGTGGGCCACCAGACGGGTCCAGGTGCCGCTCGCGTCTCCCGGCAGCGCACGGCAGGCGCGGGACCGCTCGCAGATCAGGTCGAGCCGGTCGAGGCGGCTCCGCATCGGCCAGAGCGCGTACCCGTCGGGCGCGGTGATCGTGGTGCTGTCGAGGAAGGCGGCGGCCAGGCTCTCGGGGTAACGGGTCGCGTACGCCTGGGCGTACAGGGTGCCGTACGAGTTGCCGTAGAAGGTGACCTTCGGCACGCCGAGCGCCTGCCGGACCGCGTTCATGTCGGCGACCACCTGGTCGGCGGTGAAGTACTGGGCGCGGGGGCCGAGCTGTCGCGCGCACGCGGTGATCGTGTCCGGGGCCATCAGGTTGAGGCCGGGGCACAGCAGCGGCGACGACTTGCCCAGCCCGCGCGGTTCGACGACGAGCAGGTTCTGCCGGTCGAGCACGGGACCGAGCGTCTGCTGGATGATCGGGATCTGCGGCAGTGCGGGAAGAGGCCCGCCGGGATTGGCGAGGATCGTGCCCTTCGCGCCGTCCTTCGCGGGCAGCCAGGCGAAGGAGACGGTGATGCGCTCGGAGGACGGGTCGTTCCAGTTCAGCGGCACCGAGACCGTGCCGTCGCAGCGGCCCACCGCCTTGGCGCACTCGTGTACGGGATCGGCGGAGGCGGGGATGGCGGGCAAGGCGGCCGTTGCCAGCGCGAGGCCGACCACTAACGCTCTGATGTTCATCAACCCAGCCTCTTCATCAGCCGATAGGTATTCTTCCGCCCTTCGTACGATTTCCGGCTAGGAGCAGGCTCCTAGTCACCCCGCGCCGGGACCGGCGTCGCGGAAGAGCCGGAGCCGAGACGGGGCAGCAGGGACGCCGGCAGCAGGGCGAGGGCGGCCAGAGCGGCCAGGACCAGCAGGGCGGGTCCCATCGCGGGGGCGGGCGAACTGATCAGCATGACGCTGGTGGCGACGGCGATGCCGAGGGTCGGGCCGATGTTCATGGCGGTCTGCTTGAGCCCGCCGACGACTCCGGCGTACCCGGGCGGCGCGTCGCCGACGACGGTGCCGGTGGCGGTGACCATGACGGTGGCGAACCCCGCGCCGAGCACCGCGAAGCTCACGCCGGCCGCCACCGACACGCCGCCCGGACCGAGCCGGGACAGGGCCGCGATGCCCAGGACGAGCAGGACCGTACCGGCGATCGCGGTGCGGCGCGGGCCGTAGCGGCGCAGCGCGGCGGCGGCGACGGGCGCGCCGGCGACCATGAGAGCGGTCATCGGCAGGACCAGCAGGCCGCCGGCGAGCGGATCCAGCCCGAGCGTGTCCTGGAGGTAGAACGTGGCCACGAACAGCGCGCCGAACAGGCCACCGGTGACCAGGAGCAGGATCGTCATCGACGCGACCACCGGTAGGGACCGGGCCACGGCGGGCGGCACGATCGGCTGCGCGCCGCGGCGTTCGCGCACGACGAGCGCGGTGGCGACGGCCGCCGTGGCGGTGAGTTCGAGCAGCGTGGGCGCGGTCCATCCGCGGGCCGGCAGGGCGACCAGAGTGTGCACCAGCAGCGCGAGCGTGCCCGCGAGCAGCGCCGCGCCGGTGAGGTCGAGTCGCTGGGAGCCGGCGCGGTCCGGCGCCGGCACCCGTACGGCGAGGGTGAGCGCGGCGATCGCCAGGGCGACGGGGATGTTGACCACGAACACGGCCCGCCAGCCCAACTGGGTGACGAGTACGCCGCCGAGCAGTGGGCCGGTCGCCGCGGCCACGCCGATGGCGCTGGTACGAACGGCGATCGCCCGGCCCAGCCGCTCGGCCGGGTAGGCCAGCCGCAGCAGGGCGAGCGTGGCCGGCTGCAGGAGCGCGCCGAACACGCCCTGCACGGCGCGCAGGGCGATCACCCAGCCGACTCCGGGCGCCAGCGCGATGCCGGCCGACGCGGCGGCGAAGCCGAGCACGCCGGCGAACAGCAGCCGCCGGTGCCCGTACCGGTCGCCGAGGCGCCCGGCGATGACGAGCAGCGCGGCCACCGCGAGCAGGTAGGCGGTGTTGGTCCACTGGACCTGCGCCATGCTCGCGCCCAGGCCGCGTTGCAGGCTGGGCTGCGCCACGATCAAGACTGTGCCGTCCAGCGCGACGATCATCGCGCCGCCCGCACTGGCCAGGAGCGCCAGGCGATGCCGTACGGACGCGGTCACGAGCCCACCGGGCCGAGGTGCGCGTCCAGGGCCGCCGCCACCAGCTCGTCGAGAGGGTCACTACCAGGCGCGTCGCCGGATGCGCCGCCACCAGGCGCGTCGCCCGGTGGCGGGGCAGCGAGGGCGAGCGGCAGACTGCCCCAGGCCCATAGCTGGGCGACACCGTGCAGGTTCGCCCAGAGGGCGGCGGCCGTCACTTCCGGCGGCGGCCCAGCCTCACCGCGAGGCCCGACCTCACCGTGCGGGCCGGTCCCGCCGTGCGGGCCGGGGCGGTGGGTGGCGCCTCGCTCCGACTGGTGCCGGGTGACGAGGGCGACGACGTGCTCGAACAGCGGCAGGGTCGACTCCCGAAGCCGCGGAGAGTCGGCGGAGTGCTGTTCGCTGTCGAGCAGGTCGTGCCGGAACATCAACTCGAACATGCCGCGGCACTCCAGCGCGTACCCGACGTACACCCGCGCCAGCGCCCGCAACTGATCGCGCGGCGCCACCTCGCCGTCGGCCGCCGCCACGAACCGGGCCGTGAGGTCGGCGAATCCGCGGCGAGCGATCGCGGACAGCAGCGCGTGATGCGTGGGGAAGTAACGGCGCGGAGCCCCGTGCGACACCCCCGCCCGGCGGGCGATCTCCCGCAGCCCCAGCGAGGCGGCTCCGTCGGTCATCACGAGGTCCACTCCGGCGTCGATCAGCCGGTCTCGAAGATCCATAGACAGTGTCTACCAGCTCGCGTAGACATTGTCTACGCCCCGATCTCATACTTCAGAGCTACGCGAAAGGTGCACTCTCCGGCGGGAGGCCGACCACAGGGTGGGATCCGTAGCTTCGGTGCCGCAACCACCGGCATCCGGAAGGACCCATCCGCCATGGCATTCCCCCAGCTCATCCGGCGGATCGAGGCGGCGACCCCGCCCGCCCGCGACCGGGCCGTCGACGCGCTGCGTGCTCTGGCCATCCTGGGGGTGGTGCTCGGCCACTGGCTGGTGACCGCCGTGGTCGTCGGCGACGACGGTACGGTGCGCGTGGCCAGTCCGCTCAAGCACCTGCCCCAGCTCGCTCCTGTTTCCTGGGTGTTCCAGACGTTGGCGGTGTTCTTCCTGGTGGGCGGGCAGATGGGGGCCAAGGGTTACGCCTCCGCCCGCGCCCGTGGCATGACGTACGGGCAGTGGCTCGGCGGGCGGATGGCCCGGCTGTCCCGGCCCATCGGCGCGGTGCTGGTGGTGTGGGCCGTGGTGGCGGTCGCGCTGCTGGCCGCCGGGGTCAGCCTGGCGACCGTGGGCGCGCTGGTGAAGCTGGTGCTGTCGCCGCTGTGGTTCCTGCTGGTGTTCGCGGCGCTGACGGCGGTGACGCCGCTGGTCGCCAGGCTGCACCCGCTCTGGCCGTTCGCCGTCGTCCTGCTCGTGGATCTGATCGTGTACGGTCTGGGCGGCCCCGCCGGGCTCGGCCGGGTCAACGTGGTGGCCGGCTGGCTGGTCCCCTACTGCCTGGGCGCGGCCTGGGCCCGAGGCGACCTGCGCGACCGCGGGACCGGATGGGCACTGCTGCTGGGCGGCGCCGCCACCTCGGCCGGGCTCGTCCTGTGGGCCGGATACCCGGCCGCCATGGTCGGGGTGCCCGGCGCCCCGATCTCCAATCTCGACCCGCCTACCCTGGCGGTCGTCGCCTTCGGGCTGGCCCAGTGCGGGGCGGCTCTGCTGCTGCTCGATCCGCTGCGGCGGGTTTCGCGGCGTCCGGCGGTCTGGGCGGCGGTGGCGCTGGTGAACCTGTCGGCGATGACGATCTTCCTGTGGCACCAGACCGCGATGATCGTGGTCACGGTGGCCGGGCTGTTCGTGGGGGACGCGCTGCCCGGTCTGCACACCGCTCCCGACGGGTTCGGGTGGGTGTTGGTCCGGCTGGTCTGGCTGCCGGTGTTCGCGGTGGTGCTGCTGGGGTGCTGGGCAGTGGTCCGTACGTACGAGCGGGATGTCAGCCCGACGGCAGGCGGAGGACGGCGACAGCGCCGTCGGGGGCGTTGACCAGGGTCAGGTCGGCGCCGATGACCTGGGCCTGCCCCAGCGCGATCGTCAGCCCGAGGCCGTGACCGCGACCGCGTTCGGCGGCACCCGTGCGGAAGCGTCTCGGGCCGTCGGCGAGCAGCTCCGGAGGGAAGCCCGGCCCCCGGTCGCGGATCTCGATCACGTGGTCCCGGACCGTGATCTCCACCGGGGGCGCACCGTGGCGGTGGGCGTTGAGCACGAGGTTGGCGAGGATCCGGTCCAGGCGGCGCGGGTCCGTCTCGGCCACCGCGTCCCCCGAAGCCAGCACCCGCGCCTCGACCCCCACCCGGGCCGCGGACTCCTCGGCCACCTCGGCCAGTGGCACCCGGACCCGCTCGGCGACCTCGGCGCCCGCGTCCAGCCTGGAGACTTCCAGCAGGTCCTCCACCAGCGAGCGCAGCACCCGTACCCGGTCGCGTACCAGGTCGGCCGCCTCGCCCTCCTCCAGTAGTTCGACGACGGTGACCAGGCCCATCAGCGGGGTACGCAGATCGTGCGCGACGTCGGCCGTGAAGCGCTGCTCGGCCAGCAGCCGCCGTTGCAGGCCGGCGGCCATGGAGTTGAGGCCGGCGCCGATCTCGGCGATCTCGTCCCGGCCGCGCGCATCGGTGCGGGCGGCCAGGTCGCCGTCGGCGATCTGGCGGGCGGTGCGGGCCATGCGCCGCAGCCGCCGGTTCGGGAGTTCGGCGGCCAGCACCGACAGCGGCACCACCCCGGCCAGGGCGAGCAGTGCGGCCTTGACCATGTCGCGGTCCAGCGCGTACAGGCTGAGCAGCTCCGAGCCCATCGAGATCTGCGCGCTCACCGCCTCGCGGCCGTCGCCGCCATACGGCTGGGCGGCCCACATCCACGGCTCGTCCCGGTGGTCGAGCCCGTACCAGGTCACCGTCCGGCCGGGCCGCAGCTGGGCGGCCAGGGCGTCAGGGAGTTCCGTGACCGCCACCACGTCGGCGGAGGCCAGTGACTTGTCGATGGCCACCTCGGCTCGGGCCTTGCCCAGGTCCAGGGCGCGCTGCCAGGTCGCCTGGTGCACCAGGAGCCCGACCACGGCGGCGACGACGGTGGCCGCGAGTGTGACGAGGGCGGCGATCTTCCAGCGCAGCGAAGCCGGATTCATGTGGCACTCAGCTTGTAACCGAACCCGCGCACCGTCTCGATGCGCTCGGCGCCGATCTTCTTGCGCAGGCGCTGAACGCACAGGTCGACCACGCGGCTGTCGCCGTCCCATCCGTAGTCCCACACGGTGCGCAGCAGCGTCGCCCGTTCCAGCACGATGCCGGGATGGGCGGCGAACTCCAGCAGCAGCCGCAGCTCGGTCGGGCTCAGCTCGACACGTCGCCCGGCCCGACGTACCTCCAGCGCGCCGGTGTCGACGCTCAGCTCGCCGAAGGTGAGCACCCCACTGACGGCTGTGGTTTCGGCGAAGGTGGCTCTGCGCAGCAGCGAGCGGATCCTGGCCACCAGCACCGGCAGGTCGACCGGTTTGACGACGTAGTCGTCGGCACCGCCCTCCAGCCCCGCGACGATGTCCAGGCCGTCACCGCGGGCCGACATCATGAGGATCGGCACCTGACTGGTCTCCCTGATCCTGCGGCACACGCTGATGCCGTCCAGGCCCGGCAGCATCACATCCAGCAGCAGCAGGTCGTGACCACCCGCCTGAGCGGCCTCCAGGCCGGCCAGCCCGTCAGCGGCGGTGGTCATGTGGTAGCCGTAGCGTTCCAGAGCCAGACCCACCGACGCGCGGATCACCGCGTCGTCCTCGACGAGCAGCAGGGATGTCATGAAAGTGCACCATACCTAGCGAAGTGCGGTGACCGGCTCCATGCGAGCGGCCCTCAAAGCCGGGTACAGGCCGGCGAGCAGCCCGACGACGGCACCGGCGGCCGGCGCCATGACGGCCAGCCGTACATCCATGACCGGAGTCCATTGCTTGACGGCGCAGACCGCGACGATCACCACGATCCCCCCGGAAGCGCCGATGACGCCGCCGGTCAGCCCGGTGAGGGTGGATTCCAGCAGGAACTGCGCGGCGATGTGGCGGCGGGCGGCGCCGAGGGCGCGGCGCAGGCCGATCTCGGCGACGCGCTCCATCACGGTCACCAGCGTGACGTTGGCGATGCCGACCGCGCCGACGACCAGGGAGACCAGCCCGAGGATCAGGAAGAGGGCGTTGACGTCGCCTTCCACCGCATCGCGTGCTCTGGTGGGGCTGGGTGGCGAGCTGACCTGCAGGAGGGCCTCGTTGCCTGGGCTGAGCGCGGCCGGCGCCTGCTTGGCGATCAGTTCGGCGGCGCCGAGGCCGGTGTTGACCAGGACCCGGGTCACGGTGCCCAGGCCATAGCGCTCGCCGACGGCCGGTGGCAGCAGGACCGCGCTCGCGAGGCTTTTTTCGCGCTGCGGGTCGCCGAGCACGCCGATGACGGTGTACGCCTGGGTGCCGATGAAGACGGCCGGGGCCCTGGTCAGCCGGGTGATGCCCAGCAACTTGGCCGCGTGCTGGCCCAGCACGACGACCTTGTCCCCGCGGGCGATGTGCCCGGCGTCGAAGTAGCGGCCCTCGATCATCCTGCCTTTGACCGCGGCGGGCAGGCCGGGGCTGCTGGAGAGCACGGTCAGGGTCTGGGTGGTGATCCGGGTCGGGTCCACGATGTCGTTGGAGCGGACGCTGAGGTTGGCGCTCTGCTCCGACTCGGCGAGCGCGGCGGCGGAGACCACCCCGCGCAGCCGGCTCACCCGGCTGACGTCGGCCCAGTCGACCAGGGGGAACGGGTGGTCCGGGACGTCGACCGTGATGGAGGTGGCGGTGAGCTCGTCGAAGCGGCCGACGATCTGGTTGCCCGCCGTCGCGGCGATGCCCAGGGTGACCACGAGCGTGGAGATGCCCAGCACGGTGCCCAGCGTGGTCAGCGCCGAGCGCACCGGGCGGGCCAGCAGACCCGCCACGGCCTCGTTCAGCAGGTCTCGAGGGTGCACGTCTACTCCTCGGTGAGTACGCCGTCGGTGATGCGCACCCGGCGCCCGGCCCGGTCGCTCACGTCGGTTTCATGAGTGATGACCACGATGGTCATCCCCTGGGCGCGCAGGTCGTCGAACAGGTCGAGCACCGCGTCGGTGTTCTTGCTGTCGAGGTTGCCGGTGGGTTCGTCGCACAGCAGCAGCGACGGTTCGCCCATGAGCGCGCGGGCGATGGCGGCGCGCTGCCGCTCACCGCCGGACAGCTTTCCGGGCAGGAAGCCCACCCGGTGCGAGAGCCGTACCCGCTCCAGAGCCCGAAGCGCGCGTTCGCGGCGTCCCGCGCGCGGTGCCGCGCCGTAGACCTCGGCCAGCATGACGTTCTCCAGCACGCTGCGGTGCGGCAGCAGGTGGAAGGACTGGAAGACGAAGCCGATCCGGCTGCCGCGGATGGTGGTCCGTACGCTGTCCTTCAGGCTGACGGTCTCGATGCCGTCGAGCCGGTAGCTGCCGCTGGTCGGCCGGTCCAGCAGGCCGAGCGTGTTGAGCAGGGTGGACTTCCCCGACCCCGAAGGGCCAACGATGGCCACGTAGTCCGATTTTTCAACTCTTAGGTTGATAGCGGAGAGTGCCCTGACGGGAGGATCGGCGGGGAACTCCTTGGTCAGGTCGTCGAGCAGGATGACCGGCTCAGGCATTGTTGATCACCACCTGGTCGCCCGGCTTGAGGTCGCCGGTCACCTCCACGGCTCCGTCGGCGGACAGGCCGGTGCGTACCTCGACCTCCTTCGTCCGGTCGGGCGCGATCTCCACCTGCACCCGGGCCTTGCCGTCAACGGCGGTGACGACCGCCGCGGCGGGGACCACGAGCACCTCCCGGTCGGTGGCGCCGATGGTCACGCGAACCGTGACAGGCGCGCCGGCCAGCTTCTTCAGGCCTTTCATCGAGGCGGGGGTGATCGTCACCGGCACGGCGCCCTTGGCGTCGCGTCCGCCGAGCGAGGTCACCGTGCCGGCGACGGTCTTGCCGGCCTCGGTCTCGATGCCCGCGCTCAGGCCCGCCTTCACCCGCTCGGCCTCGGCCACGTCCACCGAGCCCGAGACCACGAAGGTGGAGCTGGTCACCGTGGCGATCGACTTGTCCACGAGTTCGCCCGCCTTGACGGTCGGCTTGTGCAGGCGGGCGGGCAGCTTGGGCAGGAAGACGACCTCCCCCGGCGGGACGGTCGTGCCGTAGGTCCGGGAGAACTCGGCCAGCAGCGCCCGCGCCGCGGCCAGGTCACGCTCGGCGTCGGCCACCTTCAGTTTGACCGGCGAAAGCTGTCTGGCCTGCCTGAGCGCCTGCTCGGCGGTGACGGCGGCCTCGCGCGCCACCCGGACGTTCTTCCTCAGCTCGGTCAGTCGTTTCGCCCGCGTGATCCGGGTTTCCTCCTGTACGCGCTCCTGCGCGGACCTGGCGGCGGCCAGGTCCGCTCTGGCGTTGGCGACCCGGAGTTCGATCAGGCGGGTGTCGGCCGGCGGCCCGGCCGTGGGAGCCGCGGTGGGGCTGGGGCTGGACGCGGTGGTGGGCGCCGCCGGGGTGGGTGTCGCGGTGGCCTGGGCGAGCTCCTGCTCGGCCGCCAGCAGTTTCTCCTCGGCCGCCCGTACGGCGCTCTCGGCGGCCTCGACCTTGGCCTCGTCCTCGGTGGTGCTCTCCTGTGCCCGCGCGCTCTTCAGCGCCTGGTCGGCCTCCTTCAGGTCCTGCCGGGCGTTGGCGAGCTTGACCTTCAGCGGGAGCACATCCTTGCCCTGGTCAAGGGCCTGACGCTCGGTCGCGAGCACTTCCTGCGCGGTCCGTACGGCCCGGCCCAGCTCGTCGCGCTGCTGCCGCTGTTCCAAGGTGGGTCGCTGCGCCTCGTAGCCGCGCTTGGCGTAGAAGCGTGACACCGCGGCACTGGTCGCCTGGTCGAACACGCTGGTCACGGGCGCGCGGTAGCCGAGCCTGCGCAGCGCTTTCTGCAACTGCCGGACATCGTCTCCCTTGGCGCCGGGCACGATGCCGCGGTGCATCGGCACCGTGCCGGCGAAGACGAACACCGGGCGCCCGTTCACCTCCATCATCACCGCGCCCTCCGCGAGGGTGCCCCGCCGGGGAGCGCGGGTGGCACGCTGAGCGCTCTCGCCGCCGCCCACCACCCCGGCCAGCGACACCGGGTACGGCGAGCCGTACTCCAGCGTGCCGCTGACCACCACGGTGGCGACCAGCTCGCGCCGCTCGACGGTGGCGGTGACCAGCGATGGTCTGGGCGGCTTGCGGGCCGCCGCCTCGTCCGCCGGGGAGCGCAGCAGGGTGCCCACTCCCCAGCCGGTCCCCGCGACCACCAGGACCACGGCCAGGACGAGCAGCAGCTTGCCGCGAGGGGTACGCATCACCGCTCTTGGAACCCGTACTTCACCCTGGCCTCGTTGGTGAGCCGCTTCTGCAGGGGGATGAAGGCGGCGTAGAAGTCCTTGCCGCAGTCCAGGTCGACCAGCGCCGACTTGATCTCCCTGGCGAGGTACGGCCTGGCCACCTCCGCCGTGACCGTGCCGGCCTTGCCGAGCCGCTCGGACTGCTCGCTCCACAGCGTCACGCCGCGGGCGTCCAGCGCGACCGGCTTCTCGGAGGTCACCCGCTCGCCTTTGGACTTCAGGCATTCGGCGAACGGCGCGGCGAGCTCCAGGAGCTTGGGGTCGCCGTCGAGAGACTTGTCGATGTTCTCGATCTCCGTGCTCATCTGGTCCTGGTAGTCGGCGACCGAGGTGACTTTCAGGCCGTTCACCTGCCGGAGCGCGGCGACCCGGCACTCGTTCAGTGTCTTGAGATAGGCGTCCCGCTTGGCGCCGGACAGGCCGTCGATCGTCGCCTGGTTGGGGTCCGGTGCCTGCGTCTCCGGCGGCTTCGGATAGACGACGGCGGAGAAGACACCGAAGCCGTTCTTGGCGCGGTCCGCTTTCATCGCGGCGTAGTCGGCGGGGTTCGCGTCGGACTTCTTGGGGAGGCTGACCGAGGGGGTGTAGGAGAAACCCTTCTGCTTCATGCAGGTGGCGATGACGGTCTCCCGTTCGCGGGCCTTGTCCACCGTGGCACCGCCGTTACCGGCGGCGGGGGCCGGGGCGCCTCCGCAGCCGGCCAGCACCGCCAGGCCGAGCAGACCGCACATCAACACACGCATCAAAGTCTCCTTCTCGGTGGGATCACGCCGCTCTTGAGCACGCCGTGGCCACTCTGGAGCCCTTGTTCCGCAGCTCTGTATGCGCCGGGTATCGCCGGACGCTCAACCGTGTATCCGCCGGGTATCAACCTCACGCGGGGACAGGGTCCCGCAGCCCGGGTGCCAGGGTCAGGGTGACCGCGACCGAGGCCGCCGCCATCACCGCTATCGCCGTCGCGGGCGAGGTCAGCTGCGCGGCGGCACCCGCGAGCGCGGCGCCCACCCCCTGCATGGTCAGCATCCCTGTGGAGTGCAGCCCCAGGGCGTGCCCGCTCAACTCGTCCGGCGTCAGCGACATCAGGCGCTCCTGGAGCACCAGGCTCGCCGAGTATCCGGCCGAGGCGAGCACGACGGCCGCCACCACGACCGGCAACGGCGGGTGCAGCACGAAGATCACGTACGGCGTGGCGAGCAGCAGGCACAGCGGCACCCTGAGCCGCTCCCGCCACAGCGGCGGCACGAACCGGCCGGTCACGACGTCACCGGCCAGCATCCCGAGCGCCGCGCAGGAGAAGAGCAGCCCCGCCTGCCCGGGCGCGTACGGCACGAAAAGCGACTCACAGCCGACGATCAACCCGTTGGGCACCCAGAGGGCGAGGTAGACGTACCGGCGGGGTCTGGCCGACCACAGCCGGACGTTGTCCCGCCAGGTGTCGGCGACCGACGGCCGCCCGGCGGCCCGCGGCGCCCGGCGGCTGAGACCCAAGCGGGCGACGACCGCGGCGGCGAGGTACAGGGCCGCCCCGGTCAGGAGCGCGCCACGCGGCGACAGGACGGCGATGAGCACGCCGCCGGTCGCGAACCCGCAGATTTGCACGAAGCCGTCGGACATGTTGAACATCGAGCGGCCGAGCAGGTACCCATCCCGCGTGAGGATCTCGTTGAGCAGCCCGTAACGCACTCCCCCGCCCAGCGAGGTGATCAACCCCTGCCCCAGCAGTACGGCGAAGACGGCCCACACCGGCAGCCCCGGAACGGCCTGCACGGCGGTGGCGAGGGCGAAGACCAGCAGCAGGCCCGTCAGCGCGGCACGCGGCGGTAACCGGTCGGCCGCCGACAGCAGCGTGGCCGCCCCGACCACCTGCACGAGCGCGGGACCGAACATGGCCAGCCCGGACAGCAGCGGCGACCCGGTCGCCGAGTAGACCAATGTGCCCAGGGCCAGCCCGCTCACCGTGTGGCCGGCCACCTGCCCGGCGCACGCCAGAAAGAGCGGCGTGAACTCCGGCGTCCGGAAAAGTTCGCGATAGGTACGCATGGCGGAAAGTGTCAGTGGCCCTGCCACCAGGGCGTTAATGTTTCGCGGGGAGGCGAAACCATGGGCTGGTGGCAGGTCAACGCGGACACGCTCGCGGACAGCCGGTTCGTCGTCTCGCCCTTGGCCGAGGCCACGGCGAGCCTGAAGACCCTCGAACGAGGCACGGCCGCGCATCCGGGCGAGCGCGCGTGGCTCGACGCCCACCTGCCCGCCTACCGCGAACGGCAGGCCCGCGACCCGATCACCGCGCTGCTCATCCGGGCCGCCCTGGGCCGCACCTGGAACGCCGACTTCCTCACCCCCACCCCCTTCGACGAGACCGAACCCGCTTTCGAGCAGGAGGTGGCGCGCATCCGCGAGACCCCGCCCGAGGCCGCCCGCGTCGACCTGACCGTGTCACTCGGCGGCCCGCTCCCCGCCCGGCTGCACCGCGGCGACCTGCCGGAACGCACCGCCGTCCTGCTGGAATGGGTGTGGAGGGAGACGGTGCTCCCCTACTGGGCGCGCCGCCGCAGGGTCATCGAGGCCGACGTCATCGCCCGCACCGCGCGGCTGAGCCAGGGCGGCTGGGCGGCGACGCTCGACGACATGCGCCCCGGAATGCGGTGGCTCGGCGAGAGCCGGCTGCAGATCAGCACGCATGACTACCCGCCGCGCGAGCTCTCCGGGGCGCGGCTGATGTTCGTCCCCGTCACACCGAGCCAGACGTGGGTCTCGTGGGACACGGCGCATCGGCACGCCGTGATCTATCCGTGCTCCGGCGCGCTGGCCGACGCCGGTCGCGCGCCGGTGCCCGAGGCGCTGGGCAGGCTGCTCGGGCCCGCGCGGGCGAACGTCCTCATGCTGCTCGGCACCCCGAAGAGCACGACGCAGCTCGTGGCGCTGACCGGTCAGGGCCTGGGCTCCGTGGGCCGCCACCTCAAGGTCCTGCTCGACTCCCGGCTGATCCGCCGCCGACGGGCCGGGCGGTCGGTGTTCTACGACCGTACGGAAGCCGGGGAGGTCCTGGTGAACGCCCAATCGAACTGATCAATGGGCGCTCGCTGGTCTGGGCGGCATGCCCGCGGCCTGATAGCAGGCGTCGATGAGTCGCATGTTCGACACGGCGTCGTCCGAGTCGATCGGGAGAGGCGTGCCCATGCGGACCGCGGAGGCGAACGCCTCCAGCTGGTAGGTGTACGACGACCGCTCGCCGAGCGTCTCGACGCGTGAGCCGGAGCGGGTGGTGATGCTGAGCCGGTCGTCCATGTGCGGCAGGACGAAGTTGTGCGCCACGGCTTCGCCCTCCGTCCCCACGATGCGGAGTGTCATCTCCACCTCCCCGTATGCCATGTGGCAACGCGCGGACCCGGTGGCTCCGCCGGGGAAGGCGAGTTCCGCGTTCAGCCACTCGTCGACGTCCGTCAGATCCCGGTGTATGCCGGCCCTGGCCGACACGAGCTCGGGAGGGCCGCCGGCGAATCTGCCCATCATGCGTTGCGCGTGGAGGCCGTAGCAGCCGAGGTCCATCATCGCGCCGCCGGCGAGCGCGAGGGACCAGCGCGGGTCGGCATCCGACGGCGGCGGGATGGCCACCACGGTGGCGATGTGCTCGATCCGGCCGAGTTCTCCGGACTCCGCGATGGCGAGCAGGCGCTGGGTCACGGGGTGGAACAGGTAGTGGAACGCCTCCATGAACGTGGTGCCGGCCTTCCGGACCGCCTCGCCGACCGCGGCGGCCTCCTCGGCGTTACTGGCGGACGGCTTCTCGCTGAGGACGTGCTTGCCCGCTTGAAGAGCGCGGATGTTCCAGGGGCCGTGGAGGCCGTTGGGCAACGGGTTGTAGACCACGTCGACCTCGGGGTCGGCGATCAGGTCGGCGTAGCTGCCGACGACGCGCTCGACCCCGTGCTCCTGGGCGAACGCCTCGGCGCGGCGCCGGTCCCTCGCCGCCACAGCCACCAGCCGGTGCCCGAGCGTGGCGGCGGGCGCCACGATGGATCGGCCGGAGATCCTCGCCGCTCCCAGGACGCCGATGCGGAGCGGTTCTTCCAGGGGGGACATATCTGGTGGCCTCCTCAGGCGTAGTTCGTGTCTTCGGCGACGTCCGCGAGGCCGACGGGTACGGGGGCGCCGGTGGCCAAGGACTTCAGCCCCGCTTCGCAGACCGCGGTCGCGGCGTAACCGTCCCAGGTGGTGGGTCCGACGACCTCGCCACGGCGGCTGGCGTCGGCCCAGGCCTGGATCTCCAGATCGTACGCGCGCGCGAAGCGGGCCCGGAAGTCCGTGGGGACGGTGCCGCCCCAAGATCCGCCGGTGTCCCCTGAGGTCGTCGAGTAGAGGTCTCCCCAAGGGCGACCGGCGATGACCGTTCCGCGCTCGCAGACGACCTCGCAGCGGACCTCGTAGCCGACCTGGCTGCGAACGAACACCTCGTTGGTGACGATGCCGCCGCCCGCCATGCGGAAGATGGCGACCTGGGGATCGACGACTCCCTCGGGTGAGTGGCCGGACGGTGCGGGCGACAGGACGGTGATCTCCTCGATCTCCTCGTCGAAGACGAAGCGCGCGACGTCGACCTCGTGCACGAGGCTGTCACGGACGATCATCTCCGAGCGGAACGAGTCCGGGACGTCCTTGTTGCGGTGGGTGTTGTGCACGAGCAGCGTCCGCCCGAGCCGTCCAGAGGAGAGCAGTTCCTTCAGCTGGGCGTACTCGGGGTCGAAGCGGCGCATGAACCCGAGCTGGACCAGCGGTCGGCCACGGTCGCGCTCGGCGCGGACCAGGCGCAGCGACGAGGCGCTGTCCATGGTCAGCGGCTTCTCGCACAGGGTGTATTTGCCGGCCTCGAGGCAGGCCAGGACCTGCTCCTCGTGGACCGATCCCGGCGAGGCGATGACGACGGCGTCCACGTCGTCGTCGGCGACGAGGTCGAGGGCGTCACTGATCGCCCGTACGCCGTCGTACTGCCCCGCGACCGCCTGCGCCCGGGTGGTGTCGGGGTCCGAGACCGCCACCAACCGGGCGTTCGCCACCAGCCGGGCGATCCGGTGGGCATGGTCGGCGCCCATCACGCCGACGCCGATGACGCCGACCCGTAGCTCGTGGTCCTCCATGCTCACGCCTCGCCCGTCGGGGTGCTGTCGGGGGCGGGGACGCCGCCGTGCTCGACGGTGTGCGGGGTGACGACCTTGCCGGGTTGGGCGCCGCGCAGTTCGTGGCTGAGTTCGGTGAGTTCCTGGCCGCCGGCCATCTCGGCGGTGAGTTGTTCGAGGGTGAGTTCGTCGCGGTGGGCGTCGAGGACGACGTGGCCGAGTTTGAGGATGATGAAGTGATTGCCGACGAGGTAGGCATGGTGGGGGTTGTGGGTGATGAAGATGACCCCGAGGCCGGCGTCGCGCGCCTTGGCGATGTACTTGAGGACGACACCGGACTGTTTGACGCCGAGCGCGGCGGTGGGTTCGTCGAGGATGATGACGCTGGCGCC
The DNA here is from genome assembly GCF_043197155.1 of Nonomuraea sp. NPDC049269. Lineage (NCBI taxonomy): Bacteria > Bacillati > Actinomycetota > Actinomycetes > Streptosporangiales > Streptosporangiaceae > Nonomuraea > Nonomuraea sp. NPDC049269. Next base: position 191,631 of record NZ_JBICSO010000001.1, on the reverse strand, counting down.
GAAGTAGATCGCCCGGGCGATCGCGATCACCTGGCGCTGGCCCCCGGAGAGGCTGCCGACGGAGCGGTCGAGGTCGGGGATCACGATCCCCATCTTGGTGAGCTCCTCGTGGCAGATCCGCTTCATCGTGGGGATGTCGAGGAACGGCCCTTTGCGGATCTCGTTGGCCAGGAAGAAGTTCCGCCACACCGACATCAGCGGCGCGAGTGCGAGGTCCTGGTAGACCGTCGCGATGCCGAAGGCCTGGGCGATGCGCGGGGAGCCGAAGCGACGGATGATGCCGCGCAGCGACATGTTGCCCTCGGTGTGGTCGTGCAGGCCTGCGACGATCTTGATGAGGGTGGACTTACCGGCTCCGTTGTCACCGAGGACGCAGGTCACCTCGCCCTGCCTGACGGTGATGTTGACCCCGCGCAGCGCATGGATATTGCCATAGTGCATGCCGATGTTCTCGAGCTGCAGGACTGGATCTGTCTCATTCTCCACCGTCATCGGGCATCCGCCTTTTTCTTCACGTAAAGGTTCACCAACGTGGCGGCGATGAGCATGATCCCGAGGAAGGTCTTGAACCAGTCCGGGTCCCAGCCGGCGTAGGAGATGCCCAGCTGCGTCATGCCGAAGATGAGGGCGCCCACCGAGGCCCCGACGACCGAGCCGTAGCCCCCGGTGAGCAGGCAGCCGCCGATGACGGCCGCGATGATGTAGATGAACTCGTTGCCGACGCCTTGACCGGACTGCACGTTGTTGTACATGAACAGGTTGTGCATGCCCAGCAGCCAGGCGCAGAAGCCCACCCCCATGAACAGGGCGATCTTCGTGGCCTTGACCGGGACGCCGACGGCGCGGGCGGCCGCCGGGTCACCTCCGGCCGAGAAGATCCAGTTGCCGTACCTGGTGCGCAGCAGCAGCACGGAGGCGATCACCGTGAGGACCGCCCAGTAGACCACCGGGACCTCGACGGTGACCGGACCGATGCTGAAGCCGGAGGCGAACACCGCCTTGGCGCTGTCGAATCCGTCCATGTCGTTGAGCGAGTTCGACGAGACACCGCCGGCGATGACCCGGGTCATCGCGAGGTTGACCCCCTGGAGCACGAAGAACGAGCCCAGGGTGACCAGGAAGCTCGGCAGGCCGGTGCGGTGCAGCAGCCACCCGTTGAAGGCTCCGATGGCGAGCGAGAACACCAGGGCGAACAGGACACCGACCCAGACGTTCAGACCGAGGTACCACGCGGTGTGCGCGGCGGCCAGACCGGACGAGGTCACGGCCACACCGGCCGACAGGTCGAACTCCCCGCCGATCATGAGCAGCGCCACGGCGACGGCCATGATGCCGATCGTCGAGGAGCCGTACAGGATCGTTCCGATGTTGGCGGCGTGCCGGAACGCCGGCGCCACCGCGAAGAAGAGCACGGCGACGGCGCTGGCGCCGATGAGCGCCCCCACCTCCGGACGTCCGAGGAACATGGCCGCCGGGGACCGCGTCGCGACGCGGTCGTCGGTGGGTGTGGCCATGACGATCGTCATCTCAGATCACTCTCCTGATCATCGAGTGCCGTTGGCGGCGTACTTGGCCACGGCCTCGATGTTGGTCTTGTCGATGAACGCCGGCCCGGTGGCCACATTCTGGCCGCCTCCGAGGGTGTTGCCGTTCGTCCGATACCACCAGATCCCATCGACCGCGAGATAGCCCTGCATGTACGGCTGCTGGTCGACCGCCCACTGGATGGAACCGTTCTGGATGGCGGCGACGAGCTCCTTGTTCGTGTCGAAGGTCCCGATCTTCGCCGAGCTGCCGGCACCCTTGACGGACTTCACCGCGTCGAGGGCGATCGGTGCGCCGAGGGTGACGACGTAGTCGATGCTCGTGTCCTGCGTCAGCTTCGCCTGGATGGTCGTCGTCACGGCCGAGTCGTCCGTGCCGTTGACGTAGATCTGGGTGACCTTGGCGCCGGCCGCTCCCTCCTTGACCCCGTCGCAGCGGTCGACGAGCTGCTGCTGCCCCTGGGTCTGGTTCACGCACAGGATGTTCTTGGCGCTGTCGGCCACGGCCTTCTTGCCCACCGCGATGCCGGCGTCCTTCTCGCCCTGGCCGAAGTAGCCCAGCGCGCCGAGGCCGAGCGCGTCCGAGCCGCCGGCGTTGAACATCGTCACCGGGATCCCCGCCGCGATCGCCTTCTTGATGGTGGCGCCGAGTGCCGGCGTGTTCGGGTCGGTCACCGCGATGCCGTCGACCTTCTTGTCGATCGCGGCCTGGATGAGCTGCGCCTGCTTGGCCGCGTCCGGGTCGGAGGAGTACTGGATCTCGGCGTTGTCCTTGGCCGCGGCAGCGTCGGCTCCCTTGCGAATGATGTCCCAGAACGTGTCACCCGGTGCCGCATGGGTGATCATGGCGATGGTCATCTTTGGGGTGGACGCCGCGGCGGTGCCACCGCCGCTCGCGGGCGAGGCCTCCTGCTTGCCGCCCGACGATGAGCAGGCCGTCAGGGCCAGGGCCGCGGAGAGCGCGAGGACTGCGCCGGCGACAGGCTTGGAGCGAATCATGATCGGCTGCCTTTCGGACATCACCGCCTCGACGCGGTGACTGGATGAATGACATGTGGTCGACGGCGACGGCCCAAACGGTGGCCCGGGACCGGTGATTGCCTATGGGTTCGACGTGCTGAGGAACGTCCGGCGCGTCGGACTGGCCGGGCGGCGTCTCCTGTGCTGCCCTACCCCCGAGAGGGGGGGTGACGCGTGTCACACTAGTACGCATAATCGGCTCCCGAACTTGGTGAAGTGCCTCAAGAACGCCTCAGAGCCCGGGACGCCGGTGCGGACACACGGAGGAAGACGGATGGGCGCTCGTCGCGAGCACCGGGTGGTCGACATCGCAGCTCAGGCCGGGTTGAGCCGGGCGACGGTGGATCGGGTGCTGCACGGCCGCGAGGGGGTCCGGCCGGAGACGGTCGCACAGGTGAGCCGGGCGATCGACGAGCTGGAGCGGCAGCGGGAGCAGGTGCATCTGTCGGGGCGCACGCTCATCGTGGACTTGGTGATGCAGACACCGGAGCGTTTCGCCATCGCTTCCCGGGACGCGCTGGAGGCCGAACTACGGTCGTTGCGACCGGCGGTACTCCGGGCCCGGTCGCATCTGAGTGAGCACAGCGACGCGGCCGCCGCGGCGGCGCTGCTCGACACGGTGGGCCACAGGGGGGCGCACGGGGTCATCCTCAAGGCGCCCGACCATCCTCTGGTGGTCGAGGCGGTGCGGCGGCTGGCTGACCGCGGCATCCCGACCGTGACGTTCACGACCGACGTTCCGGACAGTCAGCGGGCGGCCTACGTGGGCATGGACAACGTGGCCGCCGGAGCGACGGCCGCGTATCTCATCACGCAATGGGCAGGGCCTTCCGGAGCCGTCCTGGTGACCGTCAGCCACTCGTCGTTCCGCGGCGAGGAAGAGCGGGACATCGGCTTCCGGCGCACGCTGTCCGAGCTCGCCCCCCGCCGGACGGTGTACGAGGTGAAGGACACCGACGGCCTGGACCCGACGATCCTCGTGGCGGTCCGTGAGGCGTTGGCGCTGCACCCGTCGATCAACGCCGTCTACTCCGCGGGCGGTGGGAACGTCGCCATACTCAAGGCGTTCGAGGAGGTCGCGATGACGCCGAAGGTCTTCGTCGCGCATGACCTCGACGGCGACAACCAGTCGCTGCTGCGCACACGGAAGATCTCCGCGGTTCTGCACCATGACCTGAGGGCGGACATGCGGCGCGCCTGTCGCCTGCTGCTACAGGCGCGCGGGGTCCTGCCGGGCAAGCCGGTGAGCATCCCGTCCCAGGTGCAGGTCGTCACCCCGTACAACGAGCCGGCGTCGATCTACGGCGGCTTCGAGCTCTGACGGCCCTGGAGACAGGTTGTTCCTCACTCGGCGAGCAGGCTCCGCAGGTAGTCCACGCTGGTCCTGACGTCCGCGACCGGGCCTTCGCCGGCGGGCGGCTCGGTGAGGATGGTGTCCTGTTCGAGGGTGTACCAGCCGTCGTAGCCGTTGCCGCGCAGGTGCCCGACGATGGTGGCGACGTCGACGTCACCCGTGCCCAGCGGCCGGTACATGCCCTCTCGGACCGCCTCGGTGTAGGTGAGGCGGCCCGCCTGGACCTTGCGGGCGTACGTCAGGTCGACGTCCTTGAAGTGGGTGTGCGCGATCCGGTCGGGCACCTGGCCGGCCAGGACGGCCGGGTCGGTGCCGCCGATGAGCAGGTGGCCGGTGTCCAGGCACAAGGAGACGGCCGAGCCGTCGAGGACACGTCGCACCTCCGGTCCGGTCTCGACCATGGTGCCGACGTGCGGGTGGAGCACGGCGCGGATGCCGTGCTCGGCGGCGTGGGCGGCGACCCGGTCCAGGTTGCGCAGCAACCGGTGCCAGCCCGCCTCGTCCAGGTCGGGCCTCGCGTCGTAGCCTGTCTGGCCGGAGTCGGCGGACAGGACCATGACGCCGGCCCGCGCGGCCTTGAAGCCGGGCAGGAGCCGGTCGAGCTCGATCATGGGGTCGATGTCATCGCGATGAAGGACGAACGGGGTGAAGCCGCCGACGGCGTGCAGGTTGTGCGCCGCGAGGGTCTTGGCGAGCTCGTCGGGGTCGGTCGGCAGGAAGCCGTCCGGGCCGAGCTCGGTGGCCGACAGGCCGATCTCGCTCATCTGGCTGAGGACCTGGTCGGCGGGCAGCTGGTAGCCCCAGCCGGGGACTTCGCAGACACCCCAGCTGATGGGGGCGCCGGCGATACGGTGGACGGTGTCGGTCATTGTTCCTCCTGTGCGGGCACGGGGTTGGCGAGAGCGGCTGGTCGTCGGCCCGCGAGGACGTCCGCGACACCCTGCGCGGCAGCGGCGAACGTGGCGCGGGTGGCGCCGGCGCTGAGTCCCATGAGATGAGGCGACAGCACGACGCCGACGTGGTCGAAGACCGGATGGTGGGTCGGTGGTTCGGAGTCGAAGACGTCCAGGCCGAGACCGGCTAGACGGCCGTCGGCGAGGGCGTGCGCGGCGGCGTCGAGGTCGAGCAGGCCGCCGCGGCCGCAGTTCACCAGGACCGACCCGACCGGCATGGCGGCCAGGAAGGCCGAGCCGACGAGGTGGTGGGTCTGCGGCGTGAGCGGCAGGTGCAGGGTGACGACCTGCGAACGGGAACGCAGTTCCTCGAGATCGACGAGCTCGGCACCGTCGCGGTCCTCCGGCTGTGCGAGGTGGGGGTCGTGGGCGAGGACGGTCATGCCGAACGCGCGGGCCAGGTGGCCGACGCGGCGGCCGATCCGGCCGTAGCCGACGATGCCGATCGTCGCTCCGTCGAGGTCACCGAGGGTGATCGTGCCACGTTCTGACCAGCGGCCTCGTGCGACGCACTCGGTCGTGACGCCCAGCCGTTTCACCAGATGGAGGATCATGGCCAGGGCTCCTTCGGCGACGGCGTGGGTGCCGGCGCCGGGTGTGACGACGACGGCGATGCCGCGGCGGGTGGCCTCGGCGACGTCGACTCGTTCCACGCCGACGCCGGTGCGGGCGAGGACCCGGAGGTTGGGCATCCGGTCGAGCATCGCGGTGTCGACGAGGACGTCGGCCCGCACGATCGCTCCTACGGCTCCACGGAGGTCCTCGGGGCCGGGGTCGGCCACGAATCGCGCGTCCGGCGGCAGGTGCCCGGTGACGAGGCCGGGTTCGACGTCACCCAGGGCCACGACGACCTGCCGGCCGACGTCGGTCTTCACGGCGTCTCACCGGCCCTGCGCAGCTCGGCGATGACGGTCTTCACGGCGTCTCACCGGCCTTGCGCAGCTCGGCGGCGACGGCTCCGGCGAGCAGGGTCGTGTCGGAGCCGATGGCGAGGAATTGCCAGCCTGCCGCGACCAGTCTGGCCGCCGCGTTGCCGTCCGACACGAGCTGTCCGGCGGCCTTGCCGTTCCCCTTGGCCGCGGCGAGGACCCGGTCGAGGGCGGCGACGTACGCCGGGGCCTGGGTCTGGCCGGGGACGTCGAGGGCGTGACTGAGGTCGCGGGGGCCGACGAACAGGACGTCGACGCCGTCCAGGGCCGCGATGTCCTCGACGGCGTCCAGGGCCGGGAGGGTCTCGATCTGGACCACGCCGAGGACGTCGCCGCCCGAGCGGTCGAGGGCGGCCGGGTCCAGCCCGTACCGGCACATGCGGTTGTAGGTGGCCACTCCCCTGTCCCCCGCCGGCGGGTAGCGCAGGTGCCGCACGCAGGCGGCGGCCCCGTCGGCGGTGTCGACCCGGGGGAACATGATCCCGGCCGCGCCGAGGTCGAGCAGGCGGCCGGCGCGGATTCGCTCGGTGGACTCCACCCGGACGACGGTCGGCACCGTGTACGACGCGGCGGCGGCGATGACGTCACGGGCCTGCTCCTCGCCGCCGGCGCCGTGCTCGAGATCGAGCAGGACCCAGTCGACGCCGGCCGCCGCGCACACTTCGGCGGTGACCGGTGTGGCGGCGCCGAGGAAGGTGCCGTAGGTGACGTCGCCGTGGGCGAGCCGTCGTCGCAGGTCACCGCGGTCCAGGGCATACGGGTTGTGGGTCATCCGTGCCACCGCTGGGTGGCCAGGCCGGCCTCGTACTGGCTTCGGGCGGCGCGGACCGTGTCGGACTCGGACACCTCGGCGGGCGCGACGTCCCACCAGCATCCCGCCGACGGAAGGTCGGCGTGCGGGATGACCGGGACGACGATGACGACCGGACGGGTCTCCGACCGGGTCTCCTGGAGCGCCCGCCGGATCTCGTCGGCGGTCGTCGCCCGCAGGGCCCGAGCGCCCAGGCCGGCGGCGACCCGCACGAGGTCGACCTGGAGGTAGTCGCCGGTCAGGGCGGCGTCCTTGCCCGCCTCAAGAGTGAGCGGCTCCGTGCGGTACCGGAACTCGTTGCCGAACTCGCGGCCCATCGTGAACATCTGCAACCGGTGAATGACCTGGTAGCCGTGGTTCTCGGGGACCACCACGGTGACGGCCAGGCCCTCCTGAGCGGCCGTGGCGAGCTCGGTGGGTGCCATGAGGAACGTACCGTCGCCGATGAAGGCGGTGACGCGATGCCCTCGGTCGGCGTCGGCGAGCCGGGCGCCGATCGCGGCCGGGATCTCGTAGCCCATGCAGGAGAACCCGAACTCGAGATGGCAGGCGCGTCCGTCAGTGGCGTCCCAGACCTTCAGCAGGTCACCGGGCGGTCCGCCCGCGGCGGCCACGATGGTGTCGCCCTGATGGGCGTGCTCCTGGAGCAGTCCGATGAGCTGGCCCTGGGTGAGGACGGCATCGGTGTCCGGGATGGCGTCGGTGGAGTGTGCGCGCAGGGCGTTCACGTCGACGGGGGTGTCGGCGTCCAGGGCCGCCGCACGTACGGGTAGCCAGCCTGCCTTGGCGGTGGTCACGGTGTCCCGCCAGGCGGTGCTGGTCGTGACCCCGGCGGCCACGAGGGCGTCGGCCAGGGCTCGTAGTGCGAGCTTGGCGTCGCCGAGTACTGACGTGGCGCCGAGCCGGTCGCCGTCACGCGGGTCGACGTTGATGCTGGCGAATCGCACGCCGGCGGTGGCGAACAGCGAGTGGGAGGCGGTGGCGAAGTCGGTCAGCCGGGACCCGACGGTGAGCACGAGGTCGGCGGCGCGGGCCACCTCGTTGGTCGCGGGGTTGCCCTCGAGGCCGATGCCCCCAAGCTGCCACGAGGCGTCGGCCTGGACGGCGCCCTTGCCGGCGAAGGTCTCGGCCACCGGGATGCCGACAGCGTCGGCGAGCCGCTCGAGCTCGGTGCCGGCGTCGGAATAGATGACACCGCCGCCGGCGATGATGAGCGGCCGGGACGCCGTCGCGAACAGTTCGGCGAGGGCGGCGATCTCGTCCTGCTCGGGGACCGGCCTGCGGATGGCCCAGTCGCGCTCGGCGAAGAACTCCAGCGGGAAGTCGTAGGCGTGCGACTGGATGTCCTGCGGCAGGGACAGGACGGCGGCTCCGGTGTTGACCGGGTCCACGAGCACCCTCATGGCGGCCGGGAGCGCGGTGAGAAGCTGCTCGGGGCGGGTGATCCGGTCGAAGAACCGGGACACCGGGCGGAAGGCGTCATTGACGCTGGCGTCGGCCTCGATCGGGTGTTGCAGCTGCTGCAGGACCGGTCCCTGCCGGCGGGTCGCGTAGGAGTCGCCGGGCAGCAGCAGGACGGGCAGCCGGTTGACCGTCGCCAGGGCGGCGCCGGTGACCATGTTGAGCGCGCCGGGCCCGATGGACACGGTGACGGCCAGCGCCGCGCGTCGCCTGGAGGCCTTGGTGAACCCGCTGGCGATGTGGACCAGGCCCTGCTCGTTGCGGCCCTGGATGAACGGCAGGTCGTCGGCGTACTGGTCCAGCGCCTGTCCGAGTCCGGCGACGTTGCCGTGACCGAAGATCCCCAGGGCGGCGGGGATCATCCGACGGCGATCGCCGTCCGCGACGCTGTACTGCCTGGATACGTACAGGACCAGTGCCTGGGCCGTGGTGAGGCGCAGCGTCCGGTTGCTTGTCATGTCCTTGTTCTCCTTGGGACGCACGGGATCCGCACTGACTGAGGGGCGGATCACCAGGGCTGGCCGTGCAGGATGACGGTCTTCTCCTCGGTCATCTCCGCGACGGCGGCGCGGAAGCCTTCCTTGCCGATGCCGGAGGCCTTGAGGCCGCCGTAGGGCATGAGGTCGGCGCGCCACAGCGGGGTCCAGTTGATGTGGATGACGCCGGCGTCGATCTGACGCATGGCACGCACCGCGGCGCTGACGTCCTTGGTGAACACACCGGCGCCCAGCCCGTAGGCGGTGGAGTTGGCGTACGCGATGGCGGTGGCCCAGTCCTCGGCGGTGGATACCGCGACCGCGGGGCCGAAGAGCTCTTCCTGGTTCAGGGGAGCGGTCGGGGCCACGTTGTCGACGACAGCCGGAGTGACGATGGCGCCCTCGCGCTGCCCGCCGGTGAGCAGTTTGGCTCCACCGTCGACGGCCGCGCGGAGCGCGCCCTCGACGCGCCGCGCCTCGGCCTCGCTGATCAGGGTCCCCAGCCGGGTGCCATCCTGGGACGGGTCGCCGTAGGGGATCGCCTCGACCATGGGAATGAGGGCGTCCAGGAGGTCGCCGTGCACCCGAGGGTGGGCGATGACGCGCTGGACGGAGATGCACACCTGGCCGGCGTTGATGTAGCCGCCGGCCGCGATGGCGCCGGCCGCGGCCTCGATGTCCGCGTCCGGAAGGATCACGACCGGGCACGAGGCGCCGAGTTCGAGGGAGAGCTTCTTCACCCCGGCGGTGCGTGCGATGTGCTCGCCGACCGTGGTGGAGCCGGTGAAGGAGATCTTGCGGACCCTGGCGTCGGAGACGAGGGCGTCACCGAGCCGGCCGCCCGAGCCGGTGAGGACGTTGAGCACACCCGGGGGCAACCCGGCGTCGGTGAACGCCTGTGCCAGGGCCAGCGCGGTCAGCGGGGTGGTCCTGGCCGGCTTCAGGATGACGGCGTTGCCGGCGGCCAGTGCGGGCGCGACCTTGTGCAGTACCAGCAGCGAAGGGTAGTTGAACGGGGTGATCGCGACGACCACGCCGCACGGCTGGCGCAGGGTGAAGCCCACCTTGTCCAGGCCGGTGCCCCGGTTGGCGTCCAGCGGCAGGGTGTGGCCGTAGAGCTGGGTGCCCTCGTATCCGGCGAGCCCGATCATGTCGGCGGCGCGGGCGACCTCGCCGCGTGCCTCGGTGATGGTCTTGCCGTTCTCGGCGGACAACAGCGAGGCGATCGCCTCCGCACGCACGTCGACGAGCGCGGCAGCGCGCATCAGGATGGCGTGACGGGCGTGGGCGGGCGTCTCGCGCCACACCGCCGCGCCGTGCTCGGCGGCGGCCAGAGCCTTGTCGACGTCGGAGGTGTCGGCGATGGCCGCCTGCCCGACGACGTGACCGTCGTACGGGGAGCGGATCTCCTCGACCCGCCCACCGGCGCTGGGAACCCATTCGCCGGCGATGAGGAGCTGACCGTCGATCATGGTGAAGGCCTTCCTGTTCAGACGCTGATCCAGCGCTTCTCGGCGTCCGAGCGAAGCATCGCGTCGACGAGCCGGGCGGCCAGTACCATGTCGGCGATGGTCGCGCCGTCGGGTGTACGGGTGACGATCGAGGTGAGCAACCGCTGGGCCTCGATCACCTTGAGGTCGTCGAAGCTGAGCGGGATCGCGGTGTCCGGCTGGAACGCCCCGGCCTCGCCATCGCCCGGCCCGACGCGGTGGGTGGTCCACGACGCGCCCTGGTAGTCCTGGCCGAGGCACACCTGCAGCTCGCCCATCCGCCGGAAGTCCCAGGCGAGAGAACCGGTGCTGCCGTGCACCTCGAACCCGTAGGAGTTCTGCTCGCCGACGGAGGCGCGGCTGGCCTCCAGGAAGCCCTTGGCCCCGGAAGCGAACCGCAGCATGGTGAGGACGTGGTCCTCGTTCTCGACCGGCAGCAGCGGGCCGTCCGCGCCGCGTGAGAAGTGCGACGAGGCGCCGATGGCCTGGGGACGCCGGGTGATGAACGTCGACGTCTCGGCGAGCAAGGCGGTGATCGGGCCGACAACGTACTGGGCGAGGTCGAGGCCGTGCGAGGCGAGGTCGCCGATGACGCCGCTGCCGGCCTGGTCCCTGACGAAACGCCAGGTCAGGGCGCTGTCGGGGTGGGCGCAGTAGTCGCCGAGCATCTGCACCCGGACGTGGCGGACCTCGCCGATCCGGCCGGCGGCGACCAGGTCGCGGGCGACTTCGACGGCGGGGGCGTTGCGGTAGTTGAAGCCGACGGCGGAAGCGACGCCCGCGGCCGCGATCGCATCGGCGATCTCCTGGGTCTCGGCCAGGTTGCGACCGGCGGGCTTCTCGATCCAGATGTGCTTGCCGGCCTTGGCGGCGGTCACGGCCACGTCGCGGTGAGTGAAGTTCGGGCCCGCGACACACACCAGATCGATGTCGTCGCGGCTGACGAGGTCGGTCCAGTCCGGGGTGGTCCAGGAGATGCCGAAGATCTTGCGGGCGTAGTCGAGACGGTCGTCGTCGGCGGGGTCCGCGACCCCGACCAGGCGCGGGGTCGCGCCCAGATCGCGGTAGTGCTGAAGGACGCGGGTCAGGGCCTTGGCGTGGACCTGGCCCATCCAGCCGAAGCCGACGATGCCGATGTTGACATTCAGCGACATTGGGGTCCACCTGTGGCGGATGGCTCCGCCTACCTTTCTGAAGGAGGCCGGCTCTGAAGGTGATCAGCGGACTTCGTCGAGGCGCACCGGCCGGTGCTCGCGCCAGGAGCGGGTGGCGGCCTCGGCGATGAGCGACGCCTCGACGCCGTCGTGGAGGGTACAGGGCGAGGGCAGGGTGCCGGCCACGACCTGGGTGAAGGCGGTCAGCTCGGCGCGGAAGGCGTCCGCGAAGCGGTCCATGAAGAAGTTCCACGGTGTGCCTGACGGAAAGGCGACCGCCGGATCGGCGGACCGCAGCGGCAGGCGGTCGTCCAGGCCCGCGGCCACGGAATCCTTGCTGCCCAGCACCTCGAGACGGACGTCGTGGCCGCGGCCGTTGGAACGGCTGTTGGAGACGACGGCGAGCGTGCCGCCGGACATGGTCAGGATGGAGGTGACGGATTCGGCGTCACCGGCGGCCTCGATGTAGTCGACGCCCTGGTTGGTGCCGGCGGCGTACACCTCGACGACCTCCTGGCCGGTGACGTATCGGACGGCGTCGAAGTCGTGGATCGCGCAGTCGTTGAAGATGCCGCCCGACCCGCGGATGTAGGCCTCCGGCGGAGGCGCCGGGTCCAGCGTCGTCGAGCGTACGGTGTGGACGTACCCCAGGGTGCCCGCGACCAGGTCCGCCCTGGCCGCCATGTAGGCGGCGTCGAAACGGCGTGGGAAGCCGATCTGGATCGGGGTGTCGTTGCCGGCCAGTTCGTTCCGCAGCGCGACGGCCTCCTCCGACAGTGCGGCGACGGGTTTCTCGCAGAAGGTGGGGATCCCCGCCAGAACGCAGGCCCGGATGAAGTCGGGGTGCGTGGCGGTCGACGACGCGATGATGATGCCGTCGACGCCTGAGGCCAGGACGTCGGCGGGCTCCGGGGCGACGCGGACGCCGAGCCGCTCTCCGACTCCTCGCGCGAGGTCGGGGACGGCGTCGGTGATGATGATCTCGTCGACAGCCGGGAGGTCCGTGAGCGTCTGTGCGTGGAACGCGCCGATGCGTCCCACGCCGATCAGTCCGATGCGCATGACGTACCTTCTACTCGTAGGTGCCCGGGATGGTCTGGTCCCAGTCGATGACGGACCCGGTGACCACACCGCTGCGGGCCGAGAGCAGGAAGACTACGAAGTCGGCGATCTCGTCGACCTGCCCCAGCTTTCCCATGGGCTGCTGTGCCGCGGCCCTTTCGAGCCAGTCGTCGTCGGCGTCGTGCCAACGGCGCTGGGTGGCGTCCTCGCCCTCGGTCTCGGTCCATCCGATGTTCACGCCGTTGATCCGGATCCGGTCCCAGCGATGAGCGAACGCGGCATTGCGCGTCAGTCCGACCAGGCCGGACTTCGATGCGACGTACGGCGCCAGGTACGGCTGACCGCCGTGGGACGACATCGTGATGATGTTGACGATGGAACCCCCTCTGCCTCGGGCGACCATGTCCTTGATCGCCGCCTGCATGAGGAAGAACGGACCGCGCAGATTGACGGCGATGTGCTCGTCGAAGAGCTCCGGCGTGGTGTCGAGCATCGTGCCGCGGGTGGTGAGGCCGGCGCAGTTCACCACGCAGTCGATCCGGCCGAACCGGTCGATCGTCTCCGCGACCGCGGCCTGGCTCTCGCCGACGTCACCGGCATCGGCCTGGACGTAGCGAACCTGCCGGCCCGACCGCTCGGCGAGATCGGTCGCGAACTGCTCACCGACGTCCTTCCGCCGGCCGGTGACCACGACGTCGGCGCCGTTCCGTACCGCGGCGTCGGCGATCGCCGCACCCAAGCCTTGCGTCCCGCCACTGACGAGGACGACCCTGCCGTCGAGCAAGGCGTCGCTGAGCTGAGGCATGACTGGCTCCCCCGGAGGTTCTGATGGCACACCCGCGACGATCGGCCGGGTGCGAGACAGGGTGTGTGACCCCTGACACAAAACCGTAGGCTCCGTCCGTGCGCGTACGGCGGCCAGAACGACTCAAGAACGCCTCAGCCGTCGCAGCCGACTGAGCAGTGTGATCACGTGACCAGGAGGCCCACTCGAAGCGGGTCTTGTGGATCGACGGGCACCGAGGTGAAGATCTCGCCGGTGACGCTCTCGTGCGATGGGAAGTCGTCGTGGACGCGATTCGAATCCGCACGGGTAGGGCATGACGCGGCTGCGCCATGCCCTCCAGACCCATCTCGACGCGCTCGACTCCGGCGACGAGGACCAGATCGTCGCCTAGGTCCGCGAGCACATCGCCAGAAGCGCCGACGAGGTCGTGAAGCTGATCGAACGCCAGTCCGGTCAACCCTGAACCACGCTCCCTTTGGCGGCCCCTGCGGTCGCGGGCCGTGTCGTTTCGCGCGCCCGGCGCCGAGCCTGCCCGAACAGCAGGCCCGATGACTCACATCAGCCAGAGGCATAGTCGGCCAGGCCGGGCTCCAGCAAGTCGAAGGCTTGGATGGCTTCGGCGGCGATGGTGCGGGCGATCTGGTCGTTGGGCTGTCCGGCGAGGGTGAGGGTCTGGATGCGGTGAAACAGCACGCGGTGGACGGTGCCCAGCAGAGCAGCGGCGGTCTGCACGGCGATGTCGTCGGACTGGGCGGCAGTGACGTCGGCGAGCACTTGGGCGAGGTGGTGTTCCCGCTGGTCGTGCAGGCCGCGCAGGCAGGCGGTCAGGGTGGGACTGTCGGCGATCATGCGGGCGAACTCCTGGCCGGAGAATCCGGCGACCGGGTCCTGGGCGGCCACGGCGTCGGCGAACGCGCGGCGCAGCGCGGCCAGCGCTGATTCCCCTGGGCGTCGTGCGGTGACGGCACGGGCCAGGGAGGCGGCGAACTCCTCCTGATGGTCCAGGGCCAGGTCTTCCTTACGCGGGAAGTAGTTGGTGACGGTCTTCTTTGCTACGCGGGCGACGGCGGCGATCTCGGCGATGGTCGTCGGCTCGAAGCCCTGGGCGATGAACAGCCGGGTCGCATGGTCGGAGATGAGCTGCCGGGTTTCGTGCTTCTTGGTTTCGCGCAGCCCGGCGACGGGAGCGGGAGTCTGGGTAACCATGGAGCAATCTTACCTTCGTAGCATCTTTATGTTGACACCCTTGGGCGCCCTGGACTAACTTTACCTCCGTCGTAAGTTTATGACGATGGAACGCCGAGTTCGAAGGAGAACGCCCTTGCGCAAGCACCCCCACGCCGCCGCCGCGCCCGTGGTCGAGTTCGCTCGTGTGCCCCGATCGCAGCAGCCCGAGCGGGCCCCGCTGCACGGCGCCGAACTGCGTCGGCCGCCGACCGACCACAGCATCCGTGCGTCGCAGCAAGTCCGGAGCAGGCGCATCGTCCCCCGGCGCCGCAGCTACTGACCCCACCCCACCCCGCCGCACCAGAGGAGATCCCTTGCAGTTCATCGCTTCCACTGTCTCGCTGACCGTCGACGACGTCGCCGCCTCTCAGGCGTTCTTCACCACCTACCTGGGCTACACCGTCCAGCATGCCGCCGCCGGCTTCGCCTCCCTGTCGCGCGACGACTCGGTCGACATCGTCCTGCTCGCCCGCGGCATCGAGGTGCTGCCACCCGAGCAGCGCGACCAGCGTGCCGGCGGTCTGATCCTCGCCTTCACCCTCGACGGCGGCCTGGCCGAGCAGGAAAAGCGGCTGCGCGACGCCGGGGCGCAGATCACCATGCCGCTGCGCCAGGAGCCCTGGGGCGAAGCCTTGTTCCAGGTCACCGACCCCAACGGCCTGATCGTCCAGTTCGTCGAATGGGTCGCCCCCGAACGCCGCTGACCCGCCCGCACGACAAAGGCCCCAATCGGCGCGTCACCGCGACGTGCGGGAACGCACTCGACGCGTCACTTCCCCCTTGAGCAGGAGAAACCGCCATACCTGTGACCTTCAACCACACCATCATCGCCGCCAAGGACCGCCACGCCTCGGCACGGTTCTTCCGTGAGCTGTTCGAGCTCCCCGAGGCGCCTTCCTGGGGGCCATTCACCAACGTCCTGCTGGATGTGACCCGGAGTCCCACCACGTCGGTGACCGGCAGCGGCAGGGCCACCCGGACCATGTCGTCCCAGTGCTGGCGAATGACCATCCTGTTGATGAACCGACCACCGCGGCCCTGTTCTGCGAACCGCGGCCGGGCAGCTCACAGAGGCAAGGGCCGGTTCTCGACGACGCTCTTCATGACAAGGGTGGAGCTGAGGCGCAGGACGCCGGGAAGAGTGGACAACTGGCCGTCGTAGACCTCCTGGAAGGCGGCCAGGTCGCGGGCGATGACGCGCATCAGGTAGTCGGGGTCACCGAACAGCCGTTGGGCCTGCAGGACGTGCGGGACGGCGGCGACCGCCTGCTCGAAGGCGTCGACCGTGTCGCGGTCCGCGGCGCGCATGGTGACGAAGACGAGGGCCTCGAACGTCAGGCCCAAGGCGTGGGCGTCGAGGTGTGCCCGGTAGCCGCTGATCGCGCCGGAGTGTTCCAGGGCGCGCAGGCGGCGGTGGCAGGGCGAGACGCTGAGGCGGACGCGCTCGGCGAGTTCGGTGATGGTGAGCCGCCCGTCGCGCTGGAGTTCGGCAAGAATTCTCCGGTCTACGTCGTCCATGGGGCAGATTCTCCCTCATAACGGGCTTTATGGGGGAAAGATTGGAAGCACATTCCGGCCATTCGACCATAAACTTCCTTCTCGAATCTGAGTGAGCGCGAAGGAGAAGCAAGGTCATGCCCGTCGGTACCGTCGCCGCGTTCTGGGCGGTCTCATTGATGTTCGTGGTGACACCCGGCGCGGACTGGGCCTACGCGATCACGGCGGGGCTGCGCCATCGGACGGTGTTGCCGGCGGTGGGCGGGCTGCTGGCCGGGCATCTGGCGGCCACTGCGCTGGTGGCGGCCGGAGTGGCCGCCCTGGTGGCCCGGTCGCCGCTGGTGATGACCGCGCTGACCGTGGCGGGCGCGGCCTATCTGGTCTGGCTGGGGATCGGCATGCTGGCTCGCCCCGCGGCCCCGCAGGCCGGTGCGGAACAGGCCGCCACCTCGTGGGCGCGGCAGATGGTGAAAGGGGCAGGGATCAGCGGGCTCAACCCGAAGGTGTTCCTGCTGTTCCTGGCGCTGCTGCCGCAGTTCACCGACCCGGACGCCGGTTGGCCGCTCGCGGTGCAGATCGTGGCGCTGGGGCTGGTGCACGTAACCAGTTGCGCCGTGGTCTACACCGGAGTGGGCGCGGGAGCGCGCCGGGTGCTGCGGGCGCGGCCCGCCGCGGCCCGGACGGTGAGCCGCTTCTCCGGCGCGGCGATGGTGGTGATCGGTGTGCTGCTGCTGGTGGAGCAGCTGGTCGGGTAGGGCCCCGCAGATATGTACCTGCGTACACTCCATGCGTACGCTCGTACATATGGAGTCTGACTTCGACGGCCGCTCGATGCGCGAGCGGATGCTCGCCGGTGACCTGTACATCGCCGACGATCCCGAGCTGGCCGAGCACATGCTGCGGGCCATGGACCTGATGGAGGCGTTCAACGCGACGCCGGCGCGTGATCCGCGGGAGCGGCGCCGGCTGCTCACCGAGCTCCTGGGTGCGGTCGGTGAAGGTACGGAGATCCGGCCGCCGCTGCGCGTGGACTACGGCGGCAACATCCGCATCGGCGCCCGGTCGTTCGCCAACTTCGGGCTCGTCGCCCTGGACGTCGCGTCGATCACCATCGGGAACGATGTGCAGATCGGGTCGTATGTGCAGCTCATGACGCCGACTCATCCGGTTGATCCAGAGCTGCGCCGGGCGAAGTGGGAGGCCGCCAAGCCGATCACCATCGGTGACAACGTGTGGCTGGGCAGTGGGGCGATCATCCTGGCCGGGGTCACGATCGGGGAGAACACGGTCGTGGGGGCGGGCGCGGTGGTCACCCGCGATCTTCCGGCCAACGTGGTCGCGGTGGGCAATCCCGCCCGGGTGATCCGCACGATCGAGCTGGATACGGCATGAGCGGCCCCACCGACGCATCCGCTCCACGGCGGCCGCGGCGGCACGACCCCGGGCGGCGGGACCGGCTGATCGACGCGGCACTCACCGTCATCGCTGAGCGTGGCGTCGCCGGGACGACGCATCGGGAGATCGCTCGCGCCGCGGACGTGCCGCTGGGGTCGATGACCTACCACTTCACGTCGCTTGAGGAAGTACTGGCCGAGGCGTTCACCCGGCACGCCGACGCGGTGGCCCGCGTCTTCGACGAGCGTCTGAGCGCCGCTCAGGATCGTCAGGAGGCGGTCGAGTCGGTCATCGCGCTGGTGTCGGACGACCTGCTCGGCTCACAGGACGATCTCGTCCTGTCCGTGGAGCTGTACGTGGCCGCTGCGCGTAATCCGGCCCTGAGAGCCGTCACGCAGGCATGGATGGCGCGCAGCCGCCGGGCGCTGGAGCGCCATTTCGACGCCACCACCGCCCGGGAGCTGGACGCGCTGATCGAAGGGCTCGTGCTGCACAGCGCTCTGTCGACCGACCCGATGACGCCCGAGCAGATCCGCCACGCCATCCACCGGTACCTCCGCTGATCTCCGCTCGCCCGCACCAACGTGATCGGAGAGCCGATGCCCGCTGCCCCTCTCACCGCACCCACCCGTGAGGCCCCTTTATCTCAGCGCCGACCTGCGTACCGATGCCGCCACCGCGGGTCTGGCCGTCGTGGCTCTCCAGGTCGCCATGACGGTCGGCCGTCTGACCGGTGACCGTGTCGTGGACCGCTTCGGCCGGCGCACCGTCGTCCGCGCCGGCGGAGCCCTGGCCACTGTCGGCATGGGCGCTGCCCTCGCCGTGCCGTCCGTCGCGACCGCGCTGGTCGGCTTCGCCCTCGCCGGGCTCGGCGTCGCCACCCTCGTGCCCGCCGCCATGCACACCGCGGACGAACTGCCCGGACTGCTCAGCGTCGTCCTGGCCGGCGTCATCACCGTCGTTCTCGCCCATGTCCTGACCAACCGCACCCCAGCCTAGGCTCGGGGCTTGTTCCGAACGCACTGTCTGGGGGTTCGACTGCCGGCTCTTGGCCGGCGTCGAGCATGTTGGTCAGGGGTGGATGCCGAAGGGCCCGAGCAGGCCGGTGTCGATTCGCATGGACTCCAGCAGACCGAAGGCGTTGTCCTTGGTGAACACGTCGGCGGCGGCCAGCGTGCCGAGGTAGCCGGCGACGACCGGGGCGGCGGCCTGCTGGGCGACCGCGTCCAGGTAGCCGGTGAAGATCGCCCACGCGTTGCCGGCCGGACCGTACTTACCGAAGAACGGCGCCGGGTCGAGGCTGGCGACCGTGTCACGGACGCTGGTCCGCAGGTCGGCCAGGTATCGCTGCTGCAGGTGTCCGTCGGCGCGGGTGCCGAGGCGGCCGAGGTGGCCGCCGACGAGGGTGCGCCACGGATATCCCATGGCGGTGTCGTGGGCCCGCAGCCAGCCGGGGATGTCCTGGGAGACAGCGAGATTCTTGAAGGGCACCCAGCCGGGATAGAGCACATCGACCACCATCAGGGTCTCCTGCTTGGGGGCATGGATGAAGATGTTGTCGGGTGAGTGATTGGGGCCGTGGTAGGCCAGTTCGAGACGCTCGCCGCCGACCCGCAGGACGTAGTGGTCGTCGAAGGTGAGCGTGGGCGCCGGCCGGTTCGGATCCGCGTCCCGGCGCAGGAATCTCGCGGTCTCGGTATGTCCGATGCGGATGACGTCCTTGCCGAAAATCGAGGCGGCTCCGATGTGGTCGGCGTGCGAGTGGGAGTAGATGAGGTGGGTCACCTTCCGGGGGCGGCCGTTGGCCCGGGTGACTTCCTCGATGGCGCGCAGCAGGTTGTACCCGATGGTGGGTGGCGCGTCGACGAGGACGACGCCCTGGCGTGTGGTCAGGAACATGGCCTGGTAGGAGGAGTCGGTGACCCAGTGCAGGTCGCCGTCGATCCGGCCGACGAAGTAGCCCTTGTCGTTGAGCGCGGGGCCCTTCGACGCCTCGGGGATGGGCGCGTAGTCGGGGAGGGCGCCGGATGCGGGCGCCTCGCCGGTCCCGAGCAGGCTGGCGGCCAGGGGTAGCGCCGATGCGGCGGTCGCTCGGGTGAGGAAGGTTCGCCTACTCGCGTGGGCGATGGTGTGGACCATGGGGATTGTCTCCATTCGGAAGGTGCGGCCGCCTGGCGAACGTAGGACGGGCGGAGCGGATCGAAGGGTCCGGTGGTGAGGGGTGGTCGGCCGTTGTCCTGGACAGTCACGATCCGGCCCAGTCCGCGGGTGAGCGCTGGCCGGAACTGCGGCAGGCGCGGGGATCGCGCCTGCCGCGTGCCGGACCGATGGGTGTCGTGCGGGGATCAGCGGGTGGCGTGGGCTGCCGCTGTGATGACAGCGGTGGTGGCGTCAGGCCGGGAGATCATGATCACGTGTGAGGCTTCCCCGACTTCGCTGGTGCGCGCGCCGGCGCGCTGGGCCATGAACCGCTGGGCTGCGGGTGGGATGGCCTGGTCGGCGCCGGCGACCAGGTACCAGGAGGGGATGGTCTTCCAGGCGGGCGCTCCGCTCGGGGAGCCGAGCGCGGCCAGGGCGGCCGGGCGCTGGGTGGCGGCCATCAGGGCGGTGTCGCGGGCGGGCAGGTCGGCGGCGAAGGCGGCGTGGAATGCGGCGGGGGCGATGTAGGCGTCGGTGCCGGTACCGCCGCCGGGCAGCGGGTACTGGCGGGTGATCAGGCTGGTGGGCAGCTGGCTGCCGGGGAACTTACCGGTCAGGTCGAGCGCTGACTCGGCCTCCTCGGGTGCGAACGCGGCGATGAAGACCAGCGCCTTGACGTTGGGGTGGCCGGTGGCGGCGTTGGAGATGACCGCTCCGCCGTAGGAGTGGCCGACCAGAATGACCGGTCCGTCGATGCTGGAGACGATGCTCGACAGGTAGGCCGAATCGCCTGCCAGGTCGCGCAGGGGGTTGGCGGGGGCGATCACCGGGTAGCCGGCCCCTTGGAGCCGGGCGACGACCTTGTTCCAGCTCGAGGCGTCGGCGAACGCACCGTGGACCAGCACCACAGTGGGTTTGACCGTTTGCCGGCTCGTCGCGGCGGCGGCCGAGGGAAGAGCCGTGACCAGGATGGCCAGCAAGGCCAGGACGGCCAGTGTCACGGGCAGCAGGAGTCGGATCCCCGGCCGGAAGAGCGGAGAGGTCTGTGCGGACATGGCGGATCTCCTTGGTAGGGGTGAAGGTGTCGAGCGGTGCGCCTAGGCCACCGGCGGAGGACCCGCCACGCGCAGGCGGTACGCCTCGGCCGAGGCGAGGATGGCTTCGATGTCGAACAGGTCGTAGCGGTCGTCCCCGACGAAGAAGGTGATCTCTCCATCGAGCACGATCCAGATCTCGTCCTCCGCCTCGTGAACGTGCAGGGGTGGCGCGTGGCCCTTGGGGTCGGTGAACTCCATCACGCTCAAGGTGCCGCCGGTCGCCGTGCCCGGCACCAGGATCTGGGCCCGGCCACCGAGGAACCAGAAGGGGTTCTGCGTGTCGCCGGAATGGGGTGCACGTCTGTTGTTCATGTGGCTGCTCCTGTTTCGGCGTCGGGTCAGTTCTTCTTGAGGAAGCGCAGGAGTGTGCGGGTGAGCTGTTCGGGCTGCTCCTCGAAGATCCAGTGACCGGAGTCCTCGATGACGATCCCGGTCACATGGCCGGCGTACTTGCGGACTTGGGTGGGGACGAAGTCACCGAGGCTGCCACGGGCGCCGATGGCGAGTACCGGCATGGTGAGCTTCTTCGCGCTGTATGCGCTGTTGTCAGCGACGTCCTTGGGAAAGGCGCGGAACCATTCGAAACTCGCCCGCAGGTGAGCGTCATCGCGCAGGTAGCGGGCGTACTCGCGGACCTGTTCGTCGCTGACGCCGTTCTTCTTGACTTCGAGGGAGTCGACGAAACGCTCCACCCACTGCTCCTCCCGGCCGTTCACCATGCGCTCGGGCAGGCCGTTGCGGACGCTGAAGTAGCCGAAGTTCCAGAAGCCCGGCCCCTTCGCGGTGAGGGAGGGGAAGGTGTAGAGGGTCTTGTCGGGGATGGGTGCCTCGCTGAGGACCAGCTTGGTGACGTCGCCGGGGTGGGCGGCGGCGTAGGAGTAGGCGACCATCGTGCCGATGTCGTGCCCCACGAGCCTGATGTCCCGCTTGAGGCCGAGCCTGGTCAACAAGCCGTGCAGGTCAGCGGCGAGGGTCTTCTTGTCGTAGCCACTGGCGGGTGCGTCGCTCTTGCCTGCTCCGCGTAGATCCGGCGCGATGACCGTGTAGTGCTTGGCGAGCTCGGGCAGGACTTCGCGCCAGGTGTACCAGGTTTGCGGGTATCCGTGCAGCAGGACCAGCGTCGGCCCGTGTCCACCGCGCACGTAGTTGATCGCGACGTCGCCGACCTGAACTCTCCCCTCACGAAAACCTGCCGGAATGCGCGGCGCATGGCCGGTCTCCGACGGCGTCTTGGAGGCGATGGCTGTGATGGGCACCGGGGCGGCCTGGGCGGAAGCGGCAGGGGCGAGGTAGGCGAACATGCCAGCCACCGCGATCGGGATGACGACGCGGCCGCGGACCTTCTTGGCGTTCATGGGGCAAACCGTAGAAACCGGCTCGCTTGCCGCGCGAGCGTCACCTGACTGCGTCACCGAGCGCTACGTGACCGCAGGTCGTGTTCCAGGCTGAAGGTGAACGAAGCAGTGGCCTCCGCTGTCACCGGCTCTCTCCCGTAAGCTTTGGGTGATCTCCACTTGATCGCGGAGAAGGAGCGCTCGATTACCGCACCCAGCTTCGCGGAGGTGCTGCGTCGCCATCGGCACGCGGCACGTCTGACGCTGGAGCAGCTCGCCGAGGCCTCGGGGGTCAGCGCCCGGACGCTGTCGGACATGGAACGCGGACGCAGCAAGGGTTCCCAGCATCGGACCGTCACCGCGCTGGCCGACGCCCTCGGCCTGGGCGACGCCGACCGCGACCAGCTCGTCGAGCTGGCACGCGAGGGCCGCCTGCGCGATCACTGGGCCCGCCCGACCGGGCTGTGCGAGCTGCCGCGCTCCGTCGGCGACTTCACCGGTCGAGCCGCGGGACTGGCCTGGATCAGCGAGCTCTTACGCGCCGGGGACGCGCCGGGCGCCGCGGGTGTGGGGCTCATCACCGGTTCTGCCGGGCTGGGCAAGACCACGTTGGCCGTCCGCGCCGCCCACGCCCTGCGGCCGGACTTCCCTCACGGGGTGTTCTTCCTCGACCTGTTCGGTATGTCTGCGCAGCCCCTGCCCGTCGACGATGCCTTGGGCATGCTGCTTCGCGCACTCGGCATCGCGGATCAGCAGATCCCGGGCGACGTCGCCGGGCGTGCGTCCTTGTACCGGTCCCTGCTGCGTGACCGGCGCGTGCTGATCGTGCTCGACAATGCCGCCGCCGAGGAG
Organism: Nonomuraea sp. NPDC049269; assembly: GCF_043197155.1. NCBI lineage: Bacteria > Bacillati > Actinomycetota > Actinomycetes > Streptosporangiales > Streptosporangiaceae > Nonomuraea > Nonomuraea sp. NPDC049269. The sequence continues at coordinate 169,049 of NZ_JBICSO010000001.1, read as the reverse complement.
CAGGTCCGGCCGCTGCTGCCGGGCGGCGGTGCGGGAAAGGCCCTGGTGACCAGTCGCCGCCTGCTGGCCGGTCTGGAAGGAGTGCGCAGACTCGCCCTCGGGCCCCTGCCCCTGCTGGAAGCCACCGAGCTGCTGACCGGAATCCTGAAAGACCGCGGCGCCCCGGACGAAGGATCGGCCGTCGGGCAGCTCGCGCAGCTGTGCGGTGGTCTGCCCCTCGCGCTCCGGATCGCCGGAAATCGGCTGGTCAGCCGACCCGGCTGGAACGCCGCCGACCTCGCCGCCCGGCTGACGAACGAGGAGCGTCGCCTGGACCAGCTCAGCGCCGGCGATCTCAAGATCGCCACCGCGTTCGGGCTGTCCTACGAGCAGCTGGCCACCTCGACGCGACGGCTCTTCCGCCGGCTCGCCCTGGTGCCGGGCCGCAGCTTCGACGCCGCTCTGGCCGCCGTGGTGGGCGGCACGTCGATCGAGGAGGCATGGGACGCCCTCGACGAACTCGTCGACCTCGGTCTGCTGCAGGACAGCACGTCGGAACGCTACCGCTTCCACGACCTGGTACGGCTGTTCGCCCGCGATCGGCTTCAGCAGGAGGAGCCTGCGGCCGAGCGCGACGCGCTCACCGTGACGATGACGTCATGGCTGCTGCGGACGGCCACGACCGCCGGGCGGTGGTTCGAGCCCGGGTACGGCGATCCTGGCCAAGCTGCCCCCGATGCCGCTGAGCTGTCCTCCGCGGAGAAGGCCGACCACTGGCTACGCGTGAATGTGGACAACTGGCTGGGCGCGTTACGTCACGCGGCGAGCATCGGCCGGTTCACCGCCGTCCTCGACTGCGCCGAGTCGATGGACTGGTTCTCCGATCAGTGGATGCACGCGCCGCACTGGTACGAGGTGTTCACCCTCGGTGCCGAGGCCGCCGCCGCCCTGGGCGATCCGGCCCGGCAGGCCGCGCAACTGAACATGCTGGCCTGGGTCCATCTGCTGCCGCGAGATGACCCGGAGACCGCACTGCGCTACACAGCCCAGGCGATAGACCTGGCAACCCGCAGTGGTGCCACGGCGCAGATCGGCTTGGCTCATCACCACGCGGGAGGCGCGCTTCGACGGCTCGGGCGGCTCGACGAGGCCATCGCGGCGGAAACCCAGGCGGCGCGGATCCACTTGGCCAACGGCGACATGGATCGGTACTGCAATTCTCTCGCCGCCCTCGGCACCTGCCTTCGCGACGCCGGAGATCACACCAAGGCGCTGAAGCAGTACCTCGACGTGCTGGCCCTGCTGAACGACGACTGCTCGGGGATAACGCCGAGCGTCGCGGCGTTCAACAGGCCGATCGTGCTGGCCCGCATCGGCGAATGCCTGGGATTGCTCGGCCACCGGGCTGAGGCGATCATCAAGCTCACCGAGGCGACCAGCCTCATGGAGCAGGCTCAGTTGCTCGTCCCGCAGGCCCGCTCCCTGGAGACACTGGCGGTCTTGCTGGCCGAGGAGGACCGGACCGGCGAGAGCCGCCATACCTACGCGAGGGCGGCCGGGGTGTACGAAGCCATCGGCGACGCCGAGGCGAGCAGCCGCTGCCGCGACCTGGCGAACGCCTGACGCTCGGGCCTACTTCTGCGTCCTGTTCTGCGTGGCCGGGCCGCGTGCACGCGACTTGGATGGAGAGCACCAGGACACGCGCCGGGCCTGTCCGTCCAGCTCGGGAGCGACCATGACCACCATTAGGAACATCGTGCTCGTGCACGGTGGCTTCGTGGACGGATCCGGCTGGCGGGGTGTCTACGACGAGCTGACCAGGAACGGGCTCCGCGTCCACATCGTGCAGAACCCGACGCTGTCGCTGGCGGATGACGTCGCGGTGACCCGCCGGGTCCTGGACGGCCTCGACGGCCCGGCCGTCCTGGTCGGCCACTCCTACGGTGGGGTCGTCATCAGCGAGGCCGGCGCCCACCCCAACGTCACATCGCTGGTCTACATCGCCGCGTTCGCCCCGGACAAGGGCGAATCGGTCAGCACCCTCATCGCCGACCCGCCGGTGCCGCCCATCCTCCCTCCCAGGGAGGGCTTCCTCTTCCTTGACCGCGACACGTTCGCCGCCTCGTTCGCCGCCGACCTGCCCGGCCAGGTGGCGGCGTTCATGGCCGATTCTCAAGTCCCGTGGGGCGTGGACGCCCTCGGTGGGTCGGTCACCGAACCGGCCTGGCGGCACAAGCCCAGCTGGTACCTCGTCGCGACCGAGGACCGGATGATCCCGCCGCCGGCTCAGCGCATGATGGCCGAGCGCGCCGGAGCGAAGGTCGTCGAGGTCATCGGCAGCCACGCCGTCTACGTCTCCCAGCCCGCCGCGGTCGCCGACCTCATCCGCGAGGCCGCCATCTGACGGCAGGTGGGGCGGCGTCACCCCCAAAGAGCACCGCCGCCTGCGAGCCGCCCAGAACACGCATCCGCAGAACTGAGCGCATCAGCGAAAGGCCTGAATCCTCATGATCCGCGTTTCCGACAAAGGCATGGTGCTCGTCCCCGGCGGCACCCCCATCACCGCCACCAAGTTCGCTGGACGGGACCCCGAGCGCACGCGACCATGGCTTCATATGCCAGCAAACCAGCAAGCAATACCGCTTTTCGGGCGGGAGTCCGAACAGCGGCGTCTCGGCGAGTTCGTGGACGGCGTCCGAAAGAGCGGCGGAGCGATGCTGGTGCGCGGCGAGGCGGGGATCGGGAAGTCGGCCTTGCTGCTGGACACGGCGGGGATCGCGGCCGCTCGGGGCATGCGGATCTTGCGGACGGCCGGTGTGGAGTCAGAGACGCACATGCCCTTCGCCGGTCTGCATCAGGTGCTGCTTCCGCTTCGTACCGAGATCGGGGAACTGCCCGCACCCCAGCGCGGCGCGCTGGGAGCGGCGTTCGGGCTGACCGACGCCCGGGTGCCGGACCCGTTCCTCATCGCCCTGGCGGCGCTGAACCTCCTGGGCGAGGCCGCCGCCCGCGCGCCCGTCCTGCTCCTTGTCGAGGACGCTCACTGGCTGGACCGCGCAAGCGCCGACGCGCTCGCGTTCGTCGCGCGGCGGCTGGACTCCGAACCGATCGTGCTGCTGGCCGCGATACGCGACGGTTTCCAGAGCCCCCTGGAAAGGGCAGGGCTGCAGGAGTTGCTCCTCGATCGGCTCGATGACACCGCCGCGACCGCCCTACTGGACGCCTGCAGCCCCACCCTGACGCCGGCGGTACGCACCCGGTTGCTGCGGGAGGCTGCGGGAAACCCCTTGGCCCTCGTCGAGCTGCCGATCGCCGCGGACACGCGGGACGGGAAGGGCCCCCTGCCGCCGGGATGGCTCCCGCTGACCACCCGGCTGGAACAGACCTTCACCGCCCGCATGTCGGGATTGCCATCGACCCTTCGGACCATGCTGCTGGTGGCCGCGCTCAACGACAGCACCGACCTTTCCGAGACCCTCGACGCCACCGCGCTGATCACCGGTGTACCGGTCACGGCAGACGATCTGGCTCCCGCTGTCACCGTACGGCTGGTCGACGTGGACGAAGCCGGGGTGTCGTTCCGGCACCCGCTCATGCGCTCGGCGATCTACCAGGGCGCGAGCATCTCCCAGAGGCACGCCGTGCACGCCGCCTTGGCCGACGTTCTCACCGGCCGGCCGGACCGTCGTCTCTGGCACCGCGCGGCATCCAGCCCCAGGCCGGATGAGAGCATTGCCGTCGAGCTGGAGACCACGGCCCAAAGCGTGCGACGTCGGGGCGACCTGCTGTCGGCCGTCGCGGCGCTGGAGGACGCGGTCAGGCTCAGTGAGAATCCCGCTCACCGGTCTGAACGGCTGGTGCGGGCCGCCGAGTACGCGGCCGAGATGGGACGGCGCGATATCGTCGTAAGGTTGCTGGGCGAAGGCGAGCAGCCGCACCTGTCGGCCCAGCAGCAGGCCCGTATCGTGTGGATCCGCGAGAGCTTCCAGGACGGCATCCGTGACGACAGCGCGGCAGCGCACTCTCTGGCCGATCTCGCCGAGACGATGGCGGCGCAGGGGGACGTCGATCTCGCGCTGAAACTCCTGTCCAGTGCGTCCTTGCGATGTTTCTGGGCTCATGCTGACGAGCGGTCGCGGCAACGCGTCGTCACCGTGGCCGAGGGCCTGCCCGTCGACGATCTGGACGGGCGGTTGCTGACGGTCCTGGCGTTCGCGGCTCCGATCGAGCGGGGGAAGGTCGTGATCGAGCGATTACGCCATCTGGCCGCCCACCCGACCGGCGGCCGGCCCGCGGCTCGCCTGCTCGGCAGTTCGGCGTTGATGGTGGGGGCGTTCGACCTGTCGGAGGAGTTCAGCGCCGCTTCGCTGCCGACTCTGCGCGCGCAGGGCCGGCTCAGCCTCCTGGCGCGAGACCTCGGGGCACAGGCATGGAGCGCGGCCCGGCTGGCCGACCTGAGCGTGGCCATTCCCGCGGCCGAGGAGGCCGCCCGTCTGGCGCACGAGACCTCCCAGCCGCTGATGCACGCCATCGCTCAGGCCTCGGGCGCGGTGCTCGCCGCGCTGCGCGGCGAGCAGGATCGCGTGGAGAGCCTCGCGGTGGCGGCCGAGCAGGTGGCCCTGCCCATCGGAGCCCGCCCCGTGCTGGCCACGGTGCAGCTCGCGCGTGGACTCGCCGCGCTGGGCGAGGGACGTTACGCCGACGCCTTCGACCAGCTGCGACGGATGCACGACCCCGCCGATCCGGCCTTCCACCTGGCGCTGCGCTGCTTTTCCATCGCCGAACTCGCAGACGCCGCGGCGCACAGCGGTCAAGGGCACGCGGTGGCCGGCATCATCGAGGAACTGGAGGCGGTGGCGCTCACCACGCCGTCGCCGTCCTTGCACGCCGACCTGCGCTACGCCCGGGCCGTCCTGGCCGATGAGGCGGCAGCAGAGCCCCTCTTCGACGCCGCGCTCGGTGCCGACCTGCGGCGATGGCCCTTCGTACGGGCTCGGGTGCAACTGGCGTACGGCGAATGGCTGCGGCGCCAGCGGCGTACGGCCGAGTCGCGGGCACCCTTGCGCACGGCTCGCGAGACGTTCGACGCCTTGGGGGTGATCCCCTGGAGCGAGCGAGCGCGCCAGGAGCTGCGGGCCTCCGGCGAGAGCAGCCGCAGTCGCAGCAGTGAAGCGCGCGACGTGCTGACCGCGCAGGAACTCCAGATCGTCCAGATGGCGGCCGATGGCCTGACGAACCGGGAGATCGGCGAGAAGCTCTATCTGTCTCATCGAACCGTCAGCTCCCACCTCTACAGGATCTTCCCCAAGCTGGGGGTCACCTCGCGATCGGCGTTGAGCAGAGCCCTGCGCGTACCATCCTGACCTCACCGCTTCGCCTGGTGACGCTCGGTGACGCAGTCATGTGACGCTCGCGACCCGCGCGGAGGGCTTCTTACGGTGAGGCCATGAGTTCCTTCAAGAACGGCAGCACGCCGACCGTCGTGCTGGTCCACGGCGCCTTCACGGACGCGTCGAGCTGGGCGGGCGTGATCGCCGAGCTCCAGGATTCCGGGATCCCCGTGATCGCTGTGGCCAACCCGCTGCGCGGACCGGCCACCGACGCCGCCTACCTCGCCGGCGTCGTCGCCGCGATCGACGGTCCGGTCCTGCTGGTGGGTCACTCCTACGGCGGTGTGGTCATCACCCGGGCCGCAGCCCAGCCGGGCAACGTGGTCGGGCTGGTCTACGTGACCGCTTTCGCCCTGGAGGCAGGGGAGAGCGTGCTGGACGTCACGGGCCGCTTCCCCGACAGCCGGCTGGGCCCGGCGCTGCGGCCGGCCGTCTTCCGCACTGGCGATGGAGAAGAGGCCGTGGAGCTGTTCCTCAAGGAAGACCAGTTCGCCGCGGTGTTCGCCGCCGACCTGCCCGAGCGCCTCACCTCGGTGGCGGCCGCCGCGCAGCGCCCCATCGCGGCGGTGGCGTTCGAGGAGAGCTCTCCCGCCGCGAGCTGGAAAACCCTGCCGTCCTGGTACGTCGTGGCGACCGCGGACCAGGCGATCCATACCGCCGCACAGCGTTTCATGGCCCAGCGCGCCGGGGCCGACACCATCGAGGTCGACGCCTCACACGCGATCGCGCTGTCGCAACCGGCAGCCGTGGCCGGCCACATCCGCACCGCCGCGACCGCGACCCAGGCGGTCAAGCACACCCATCCGGCATGACAGCCATGTTCCTGAGGAGCAACCGATGACCGCACCGACCACTCCCGTCATCTTCATCCACGGCCTTTGGCTACACGCCACCTCCTGGTCTTCCTGGATCGAGCTGTTCACGACCGCCGGCTACGACGCGGCGGCGCCCGGCTGGCCGGGGGACCGCGAAAGCGTCGAACTGTCCCGCAAGGACCCCGACAGCATCGCCGACCATGGCATCGACGACGTCGTCGCCCACTACACGGAGATCATCAACGCTCTGGACGTCAAGCCGATCCTGATCGGTCACTCCTTCGGCGGCATGATCGCCGAGAAGCTGCTCGGGCAGGACCTGGCTAGAGCCGCGATCGCGATCGACGCCGCCCAGATCAAAGGGGTGCTGCCGCTGCCGTTGTCGGCGTTGCGCTCGACCCTGCCGGTGTTCAAGAACCCGGCCAACAAGCACCGGGCCGTCTCCCTCACCCTCGACCAGTTCACCTACGCGTTCGGCAACGCCATCCCGGCTCAGGAAGCCGCCGAGCTGTACGAACGCTGGACCATCCCCGCGCCGGGCAAGCCGCTGTTCGAGGCTGCCGCCGCGAACTTCTCCCCCCATTCGCCCGCCAAGGTCGACACCGGCAACGACGCCCGGGGGCCGCTGCTGCTGATCGCCGGCGGCAAGGACCACACCGTCCCCGAGACGGTCACCGAAGCGACGCTCAAGCAGTATCGAGGCTCCACCGCGATCACCGAGATCCAGCGGTTCCCCGACCGGGGCCACTCCCTGACCATCGACCACGGCTGGCGTGAGGTGGCCGACGCGTGCCTGACCTGGCTTACCAGGAACGACCTGTAGACGAGCTGAGTGGCCCTGGTCGAGGACGGCCGGGTGGGGGCACCGTCGTGACTCGCCGCCATTGCCAAAAACCCTTGCCGTTGTGGCAAATTGGGTCCATGGACGATGACGAGATTGTTCTGGACGATGTTCTGCATGCCGTCGGGCCCCGGCTGCGGACCCTGCGCCAGCAGCGCGGCGCCACCCTGACCGAGCTGTCGGAGTCCACCGGCATCTCGATCAGCACCCTGTCGCGCCTGGAGTCCGGGCAGCGCCGGCCGACCTTGGAGCTGTTGCTGCCCCTGGCGCGCGCCCACCAGGTGACACTGGACGAGCTCGTCGACGCGCCGCCCACCGGTGACCCGCGCGTGCAGTTGCGCTCGTTCCGTCGCCGGGGCTCCGTCTTCATCCCGCTCACCCGCCGGCCCGGCGGGCTCCAGGCGTTCAAGCAGGTCATGCCGCCGAACTGGCCCGGAACCGAGCCCGATCCCCAGGTGCACGAGGGCTACGAGTGGCTCTACGTACTGTCCGGGCGGGTGCGCCTGGTCCTCGGCGAGCACGACGTGATCCTCACGCCCGGCGAGGTCGCCGAGTTCGACACCCGTATCCCGCACTGGTTCGGCAACGCCGGTTCCGAGCCGGTCGAGATCCTCTCCCTGTTCGGGCCTCAGGGCGAGCGTCTCCACGTCCGCGCCCAGCCGACCGGCAAATGAGCTGACCATCGACGGCGCTCGTTACGGGATGACGTCCGCCACGATCTTCGCGGTGGCCTGGCGGCACGAGGAGAGTCGCCCGCTGATGTTCGCCTGAGCGGCCGAGTTGCTGGCGCAACGCCATCCGCCGACGGTCGCGACCCCAGCGCTGCCCTGCTTGGGGGTGTCCGGCCGGTAGTAGGTCCGGAAGATCTTGAGGGCCGTACGGCAATCGGCTCGCCCCGCGGACACCGCGACCGCCGCCATGGCGCCGCCGCCGGGCGGCTGGATCTCACCGCACACGGTCCCGGGGCCGGCGAGCGCGCGCTTGCGCGAAGGCCGGGCCGTGGGCGTCGGGGATACCGGCGGTACTGATGTCGTGGGCGTCGGGGATACCGGGGGCGCTGATGTCGTGGGCGTGTGGGTGACGGACGGTGCGGCCTCCGGCTCGGGCTTCTCTCCGCAGGCGCTCATGAAGAGCAGCAGTACCGGGACGCAGGCGATAACTCGTGAACGCACGAAACAGGACTCCGCACCTCGACTCCAAGATCGGCGTAGTCTCTCACACGCTCTCAGACGGGGCTGCCGGCGCGTCACTCCACCATACGGACGATCTCAGGCGGTGGCCGGGAGTGCGAAGCGCACCGTGGTCAGGCGTTCCGACAACTCCCAGAGGCGGCGGCCGGTCTCGGGATCGGTGGCGGTCGGGGCCAGCTGGACCTGTTTGGGGGCGCCGCGCAGCTCAGCCATGCCGCCCGGCCCGATGAGCTGCCCACTTGCCGCGTCCGGGGCGGTGGCCGCGTACAGCTGAGGCAGCGCGCCCCGCTCGGCGGACTGGGCGAGCGGGGCGAGGATGCGGCCGAACAGCAGCTTCACCATGCCGACCGGTGCGCTGGTCTGGAGGTTGGTGGAGGCGTAACCGGGGTGGGCGAGCACGCTGCGCACCGGGCTGCCCGCCGCGGTCAGCCGCTGGTGGAGCTCCCATCCGAAGGCGGCGTTGGCGAGCTTGGACTGGTTGTAGAACTTCATGGGAGAGTACGTGCGCTCACCGGTGAGGTCGTCGAAGAAGATCCGGCCCTGCCGGTGGTTGGTCGAGGTGACCGTGACCACGCGGGGGTCGCTCCCGTCGGCCAGGAGGTCGAGCACCAGGCCGGTGAGTGCGAAGTGGCCGAGGTGGTTGGCGGCGAACTGCAGCTCGTGGCCCTGCGCGTTGAGCGTACGGGGCGGCGCCATCACCCCCGCGTTGTTGACGAGGAGGTCCAGGCGCCCCAGGTCGGAACGCAGCCGGTCGGCGAAGGTGTGGACCGAGTCCAGATCCGCCAGATCGAGGTGGCGCACCTCGAGACGGGCATCCGGCCGCTCGGCGGTGATCTCGGCGACGGCCCGCCGCCCCTTGACCTCGTCCCGTACGGCGAGGATGACGTGCGCGCCCCTGTGGGCGAGTGCCCGGGTGGTCGCCAGGCCGAGGCCGCTGCCGGCCCCGGTGACGACAAAGGTCTTGCCCGTCTGGTCGGGAATCTGGTCGATAGTCCAGCTCATCACGCGGCCTCCTTGAGGATACGACAACTATCATTGTCGTACGAACGACAATGATAGTTGTCGTATGCTGGTGTCAAGCAGTCCCGTTCGGAGAGGCCCATGCGAACCTGGTCGGACGACAACCCCAAGGCCCAGCTCATGCAGCGCAAGCGGACCGCGATCGTGGACGCCGCGCGCGAGGCCTTCCTCGACACCGGCTACGCCGAGACCTCGGTGCACCGCATCGCCGCGGCGGCGGGTGTCTCGATCAAGACGGTCTACCGGCATTTCGACGGCAAGGACGACCTGTTCAGTGCCGTCATGCGGGATGCCTGCTCAATGCCGGAGCCCGAGGTCCTTCCCGACAACGATTCCGAGTTTCCGGACCTGCCGTGGTTCACCGAGTCGCCCCAGGTGGCGTTGCCGCTCGCGGGCGTGGACTACCTGCGACGAGTGCTGTCACCGACAGAGCTGGCGCTGTACCGGGTGGTGACCCGGGACGCGCCTCGGTTCCCGGAGCTGGGTCACCGGTACCGCCAGATCATGGAGCTCCGGGTGCATGCTCTCCAGCGCTACCTCGAACGCTGGGCGCCCAGCCAGGATTGGAAGGCTGGGAGCCTGCGGTGGGCGGCGGGGACGTTCGTGGCGATGCTGGGCGGGGGGCTGTTCGAGGACGCGCTCCACGGCGTACGTGAGCCGACCGAGGAAGACATCACCGAGCGCGCCCGTAAGGCGGCGGACCAGCTGATGACGCTCCTGAAGGCAGATTGACGGGTTCCATGGTCCACCGGGTGATCGGGTCACGGGCGCCGTAGGGGCGGTGGGGCAAGCTGTCGCGCCTGCCCTGCGGCAGTGCGGTCATCGCCCGGGGGCCCGACCTCGACGCCGGAACACACAGGTCACGACTCCAGGAAGCGGAGGACGGCCAGCACGCGGCGGCTGTAGCCGGTCTGGTGCGAGAGATGGAGCTTGTCGAACAGTGAGTTGACGTGCTTTTCCACGGCGCTCTGCGACACGTGCATGGCTTGGGCGATCGAGGCGTTGGTCAGTCCCTGGGCCATGCGTTCGAGGACGTCGCGCTCGCGCGGGGTGAGCCGGGCCAGCGGATCGATCTGGGTGGTGCGGGCCAGCAACTGGCGTACGACCTCCGGATCGAACGCCGCTCCCCCGGCGCCCACCCGGTCGAGCGCGTCGAGGAAGTCGGCTACCTGCGCCACCCGGTCTTTCAGGAGATATCCGACACCTTCCACATCGCCGCTCATCAGCTCCGTCGCGTACCTCTTCTCCACATACTGCGACAGGACCAGCACCTTGACGGTGGGCCAGCGTCGCCTGATCTCCAGCGCGGCGCGCAGGCCCTCGTCGGTGTGGGTCGGTGGCATCCGTACGTCGACCACCACGATGTCGGGCCCGTGGGCGGCCACCGCCTCGACCAGGGCGGCACCGTCGCCCACGGCGGCGGGCACCTCGTGGCCCTCCTCCACCAGCAGCCGTAGCAGGCCCTCGCGCAGCAGCGTCGAGTCTTCGGCCAGGATCACCCGCATGGCAGCTCCGCCACGATCATTGTCGGGCCGCCCGCCGGGCTGACCACCTGGAACCCGCCGTCGAGTGCCGCCACCCGGCGGGCCAGCCCCGACAGCCCGCTGCCCGAGGCGGTCGCGCCGCCCCGGCCGTCATCCATGACCCGCACGACGATCATTGTGCCCTCCCGGTGCACGTCAACGGTGATGAGGGTGGCTCCCGCGTGCTTGGCGGCGTTGGTCACCGCCTCGCAGACGACGAAGTAGGCGGCCGTCTCCACCCCCATCGGGGGGCGCGCGGCCAGGTCGCAGGACACCTTGACCGGTACGCTCGAGCGCTCGGCCACCCCCGCCAGCGCCTCGCCGAGACCGAGGGAGTCGAGGCCGCTCGGGTAGACCCGCCAGGCCACCTCGCGCAGCTCGGCCAGCGCCTGCTGCGCCTCCTCGTGAGCCTGGTCCAGCAGCTCGGGACGGCCCCGCCGGGATCGGCCGATCAGCATCGACAGGGCGACCAGGCGCTGCTGGAGGCCGTCGTGCAGGTCGCGTTCGATCCGGCGGCGCTCTGAGTCGACCGCCGCCACGATCCCGGCCCGGCTCTCGGCCAGCTCGACGATCCTGCGTTCGAGTCTCTCGGTCGGATCGGGGCCGAGCACCCGGCGGGCCAGCCGCTGTTCGAGCGCGTGCACGCCAACCACGCCCGACAGGATCAGGAAGAGCAACAGCAACCCGACCAGGGCGAAATAGATGAAGATCGGCCAGGTGGGTTCGATGTCGTCGAAGGTGCCTCCGGTCCCCCAGGCCCAGGCGATGCGGACGCCCGTCACCACCCCGATCAGCAACAGCCCCACCACCAGCCCGCCCAGCACCCCGACCGGAACGCGCAGCGCGAGATAACGCGTGGCCCGCCCGCCCACGTCGAACTCCGCCGGGTCGAGGCGCAGCCGCCGCGTCTCCAGCAGGGCCAGCCGCCTGGCCATCGCCCGCGTGTTGGGATAGCCCAGGAAAGGCAGCGCCACCAGCAGGAACGCCAGGTCGGCCAGGGCGGTGGCCGCGCCCAGCGACACCGCCGCCAGCAGCCGCAGGCCCTCAGCGACGGGACGCATGTCTGCCCTTGCGCCGCTCCGCCAGTCGTACGCCGATGAAGACGAGCACCGCCAGCACGACCAGGCCGATCACCACGTTCGTGCCGACTCCCACATAGGCCTCCACCAGCGACCAGTTCTCGCCCAGGTAGTAGCCGGCGAGCACGAAGATGGTGTTCCAGATGAGGCTGCCGGCGGTCGTCAGCAGGGTGAACGTGAGCAGCGGCATCCGCTCCACCCCCGCCGGGATGGAGATCAGGCTGCGGAAAATGGGGATCATCCGCCCAAAGAACACCGTCTTCTTGCCGTGCTTGAGGAACCACGCCTCGGTCTTCTCGATGTCGGAGACCTTCACCAGCGGCAGCTTGGCGGCGATCGCCAGCGTACGGCGGCGGCCGAGCAGCGCGCCCACCCAGTAGAGCGCCAGCGCCCCGAACACCGACCCCGCCGTGGTCCACACCAGCACATCGAGCAGGTCCATCTCACCCCTGCTCGCGGTGAACCCCGACAGTGGCAGGATCACCTCGCTCGGCAGCGGCGGGAACAGGTTTTCCAGCGCGATAGCCAGGCCCGCCCCGGGGGCGCCCAGGGTCTCCATGAGTGCGATGAGCCAATCAGTCATGTTGTAGAGGCTAATCAAGATCCAATATGGCGGTAATGAGGTGGGCGGCAGATCTCGGCTGTGGTAAACCACAGGTGTTTTGTACCGTACACTGTACGGCCGTGAGCCCAATGACGGATCTGGTACGGCAGGCGGTCGTCTTCGAACCCGGCGACCCGCCCAGAGAAGGGCGGATGGCCTTCCTCGACCCGGGCGGGGACGCCACGGTGACCGTGGTCGAAGAGCATGGCGGTGAGCTGCGGGTTCTGGAGGCCGGGGCCACCCGCGTCCCGGTCGCCGACGCCGTGGCCACGCTGGCCAGGGCCAGGAGCGACGCGGGCGCCCACCCTGCGGCGCGATTCTGGGGCGCGGTGGCACTGGTCGCGCTGCAACTGGTCGCCAGGGGGCGGATCCTGCCGGGGGTTTCGGCGGGCGACTTCGACTCCTGGCGGGCGGGGCCGTTCGACGCGGCCGACGTACAGCGCATCCGGGAGCTGGCCGACGCCATGCCCGCCGCGGCGCGGTCCGTACCTCTCGAAGGGTGGGCCACAGCCGACGGCGGGCGGCCCGAAGCGGACGAGCGGCCCGGCCGCGCCGGTGCGGGAGGGGTGCGGTTGAGGGATGCGGAGTCGCTGGTGCGGGCGTTCCTGGACGCGGTGGCCGATGCGATGCCGCGCTCCCCCGGCGCTGTCCGCGCCACCGGCACCTCGGCGTTCGCGGCCGTCAAACCGGTCAAAGTGCCCCGGCTGCGTGCCTGGGCCGACGAGGTGTCCGCGGGGCTGGACTCCGGCGTACGCCTGTCGCTGCGCCTGGAGGCCGACAGCCTGGAGCAGGCGGAGTTCCGGGCGGTGGTCCAGCTGCACAGCCTGGCCGACCCGTCCCTGGTGGTGGACGCCGCCGACCTGTGGGAGGGCAGAGACCCGGGGTTCGGCCCCCGTGCCAGGATCGAGGCCACGCTGGCCATCAGGCGGGCCGCCCGCGCCTGGGCCCGGCTCGAACGCCTGCTCGACAGCGCCGTCCCCGACGAGCTGACCCTGTCCGGCGGCGACGTGGAGGACCTGCTGGCCGGCGCTGCCGAACGCCTGGGCGCGGCCGGTGTCGAGGTCCACTGGCCAAGGGAGCTGGTACGCGGCCTGAGCGCCCGCGCCGTCGTCGGCGAGCGCGACAGCGCCCCGTCCGACCTGCCGTCTTTCCTCGGCGGCCATCACCTGACCAGCTTCGACTGGCAGCTCGCCCTGGGCGGCGAGCGGCTGACCGCGGCCGAGATGGACCGGCTCGCCGAGGCGCACCGGCCCGTCGTACGGCTGCGCGACCAGTGGGTGCTCATCGAGCCGGACCTGGCCCGCAAAGCCCGCCACCGCGACCTCAAGCCGCTGACCGGCCTCGACGCCCTCGGCGCCGCGCTGACCGGCACCGTGGAGGTCGACGGCGAGCAGGTGCCGGTCGAGCCGAGCGCCTGGCTGCGCGAGCTGCGCGACCGGCTGTCCGAGCCCGAGGAGATCGCCGCGCCGGAAGGCCTGGACGCGCGGCTGCGCGACTACCAGCTGCAGGGCCTGCGCTGGCTGGCCAGGATGACGTCGCTCGGGCTCGGCGCCTGCCTGGCCGACGACATGGGCCTGGGCAAGACGATCACGCTGATCGCCCTGCACCTGCACCGGGGCGGCGGGCCCACGCTGGTCGTCTGCCCCGCCTCGCTGCTGGGGAACTGGGAGCGGGAGATCTCCAGGTTCGCCCCGGGCGTCCCTGTCTGCCGATTTCACGGAAATAGCCGGACATTGGCTGATGAGGGATTCGTACTGACGACATACGGCACGATGCGGATGGACGCCGCGCGGCTCGCCGCGCACCCGTGGGACCTGCTGGTGGCCGACGAGGCCCAGCACGTCAAGAACCCCTCCTCGGGTACGGCCAAGGCGCTGCGCGAGATCCCGGCGGCCGCCCGCGTCGCGCTGACCGGCACTCCCGTGGAGAACAACCTGTCCGAGCTGTGGGCCATCCTCGACTGGACGACGCCGGGGCTGCTCGGCTCGCTGGGCAGGTTCCGCTCGCGCTGGGCCAAACCGGTCGAGTCAGGCGACTCCGTGGTGGCCGAACGGCTGGCCAGGCTCGTGGGGCCGTTCCTGCTGCGCCGCCGCAAGTCCGACCCTGGCATCGCGCCCGAACTACCGCCCAAGACCGAGACCGACCGCCCGGTGGCGCTCACCACCGAGCAGGCCGGGCTGTACGAGGCAGTCGTACGCGAGATCATGCGGCAGATCGAGAGCGCCCAGGGCATGGCCAGGCGTGGACTGATCGTCAAGCTGCTGACCGGGCTCAAGCAGATCTGCAACCACCCGGCCCATTACCTGCACGAGGCCGCGCCCAGGCTGACCGGCCGGTCCGGCAAGCTCGAACTCCTCGACGAACTCGTCGACACCATCGTCGCCGAGGACGGCGCGGTGCTGGTCTTCACCCAGTACGTGGCCATGGCCCGGCTGCTCGACCGGCACCTGACGGATCGAGGGGTCGCCACCCAGTTCCTGCACGGCGGCACCCCGGTGCCGAAGCGGGAGGAGATGGTGCGGCGCTTCCAGGAGGGGGCGGCGCCGGTGTTCCTGCTGTCGCTCAAGGCGGCCGGCACCGGACTGAACCTCACCCGAGCCGACCACGTCATCCATTACGACCGCTGGTGGAACCCGGCCGTCGAAGACCAGGCCACCGACCGCGCCTACCGCATCGGCCAGGACAAGCCCGTCCAGGTGCACCGGCTGATCGCGGAGGGCACGATCGAGGACCGCATCGCCCAGATGCTGGCGGCCAAGCGCTCGCTGGCCGACGCCGTACTGGCCTCGGGCGAGGCCGCCTTCACCGAACTGACCGACGCGGAACTCGCCGCCCTCGTGGAGTTGAGATGAACGCTGTCCGAGGATTCCCGGCATTCCCCTCGCAACGGTCCGGCGCCCGCTTCGCCACCTCCTGGTGGGGCCGCGCCTGGATCCAGGCCATCGAGGACACCTCCCTCGACCAGAAACTCCTCCGCAAAGGCCGCACGTACGCCAAGTCCGGACAGGTCGGCCCCATCACCGTCAGCCCGGGCCGCATCGCCGCCGTCACCGAGAGCGAGTACGACACCGTCGTCCACGTCGAGCAGCTCACCGCCCCCGAATGGGAGCGCTTCCTCGACCAGGTGGCCGCCAAGGCGGGACACATCGCGGCGCTGCTCGACGGCGACATGCCCCACGACCTGGTCGAGGACGCCGAGGACGCGGGAGTCCCGCTGCTGCCGACGGTCGGCGACCTCGAACCGGAGTGCTCCTGCCCCGACTGGGGGCACCCGTGCAAGCACGCCGCCGCCCTGTGCTACCAGGCATCGTGGCTGCTCGACGCCGACCCGTTCGTCCTGCTGCTCATGCGCGGACGGGGCGAGCGGGAGCTGATCGAGGCACTGCAGGGTCGCGACGTCCCCGCACCCGATCTCGCCGCCGACGCCGGCATGCCCGCCGCGATGGCGTTCGGCCTGGGTGTGCCGCCGTTGCCGGGGCCGCCGCCGTTCGACGTCGCGTTCGCGCCGCTCGGGCTGGAGCCCGCGCCCGGCGTCGACGTGGCCGCCCTGGAGGTGCTCGCCGCCTCAGCCGCCGACCGGGCCCGCGAGCTGCTGCTCACCGGGCGGCTGGCCGTACTGACCGAATACCAGGACCGGGTACGGCTGGCCGCCGCCCACGACCTCGACCTCGGCCTGGAGCCGGCCGTACAGGCCTGGCGGTACGGCGGCGCCGACGGACTGGAGGCGCTCGAATCAGCCTGGACCCCGCCCAAGCAGGACCTGGCCAGGGCCCGGACGCTGCTCCGGGCCGGCTGGGAGGGCGAGCACCCACCGGAGGTCGAGGCGTGGCGCAACCGCTGGACCATCGGTGCCCGGCAACTGCGTTACGGCCGCGACGGCCGCTGGTACCCGTTCACCGACCGCGACGGCCAGTGGTGGCCAGCCGGCCCACCGGAACGCGACCCGTCGGCGCTGGTGGGCTGACGAGGCTTCTGGGTCGACCTTCCTCGGCCGCCCGTCCCATGCAGCCGGGCTCCCGGCTGCATGGGAAAATGCTGGAGTGACCGCACGACGTATCGCCTACCAGGGCGAGCCTGGCTCGAACTCCCACTTGGTGTGCAAGCACCACTACCCCGACTGGCATACGGTGCCGTGCGCGTCCTTCGAGGACGTGTTCGCGGTAGTGGAGAACGGCGAGGCCGAGCTGGCGATGATCCCGATCGACAACTCGATCGCCGGCCGGGTCGCCGATATCCACCACTTCCTGCCGACCTCGGACCTGCACATCATCGGCGAGCACTTCCTGCGTATCCAGTTCGACCTGATGGCGCCGCGGGGTGCGACCCTGGACACGATCAAGTCCGTGCACAGCCACGTGCATGCCCTCGGCCAGTGCCGCCGGATCATCCGCGAGCACGGACTGGTGCCGATGATCGCCGGTGACACCGCCGGCGCCGCGCGCGAGGTGGCCGAGGCGGGCGACCTGACCCAGGCGGCGATCGCGCCGCCGCTCGCGGCGGAGATCTACGGCCTGCACATCCTCGCCCGCGACGTCGAGGACGAGGAGCACAACACCACCCGGTTCGTGGTGCTCAGCCCCAACTTCGTGCAGGCACCGCGCGGCGAGGGCCCGGTGGTCACCTCGTTCGTCTTCAACGTCCGCAACCTGCCGGCCGCGCTCTACAAGGCGCTCGGCGGGTTCGCGACCAACGGCATCAACATGACCAAGCTGGAGAGCTACATGGTCGGCGGCCACTTCGCGGCCACTCAGTTCCTCGCCGAGGTCGACGGGCACCCCGAGGATCCCGGTCTGAAGAACGCGCTGGAGGAGTTGGCGTTCTTCACCACGGACGTGAAGATCCTCGGGGTCTACCCGGCCGACCCGTTCCGCGCCGACTGACGCCGGGGCTGCGGGAAACTTGATCACCTGGAAGGCTGCGTCGGGAAATGCGCAGGGACGGTTTGCGGCCTCAGAGCAGCTTGCGGGGCTCGGCTTGTCGCCACTGATCGTTCCGATGCGGGTGGAGGTGTGGTGACCTGCAAGCGATGACCGTCAGCTGGATGTGGTGTGCACAGTGATCTCTTCGGCCAGGTCGGCTTGCGGGCGCGCGCTGCGCAGTGCGGTCTCGACGCGGCGGTTGCTGGTCATGGTCGCGGTGACGGCGGTCATGGCGAGCAGGAGGCCGGCGGCGGCGTAGAGCGGGGTGCGCAGGTCGTAGGTGGTGGCCAGCCAGCCGCCGAGGACGGCGCCGAAGGGGGCGGCGCACATGGCGAGCATGCGGGAGGTGGAGGCGACGCGGCCCATCAGGTGGGCCGGGACGATGGCCTGCCGGAGGGAGGGTCCGAGCACCATCGTGGCGCCCATGCCCGCCCCGCAGACGGCGAGCGCGAGCCCGGCCACGTACGGGTTCGGGGCGGAGGCGAGCCCCAGGATGGCGAGGCCCTCGATTGTGGCGGTGCAGGTCAGCGCGGTGCCGGTGCCCAGGCGACGGCCGAGGAAGGAGGCGATGCCCGCGCCGAGCAGGCCGCCGGTGGCCTCGGCGGTGAGGAGCAGGCCGAAGCCGAAGGCGCCGACGCCGAGACGTTCGCGGGCGAACAGGGCCAGGACGGTCTCCACCGCGAGGAAGGCGACGTTCCCGACCGCCGGACGGAGCGCGAGCCCGAGCAGCAGCCGGTCCCGGAAGACGTAGGAGGCCCCGGCCCGCGCCTGCCGGAGCAGCGACTCGCGGGCGCTTGCGGCCGGCCGCGGCACGGCGGGCAGCGACCGGACGAGCAGTGCGGACAGCGCGAACGACACCGCGTCGGCGAGCAGCGGAACCGAACGTCCGAGCGCGAGCAGCGCACTGCCCGCAGGTGGCCCGGCGAAGCCGGACGCTGCGGTCTGGGCGCCGCGCAGGCGAGCGTTGGCGCGCTCCAGCTGGGCGGGGTCGCGGCCGAGCAGATCCGGCAGGTACGCCGTGGCCGCCGTGTCGAAGAACAGCCCGCCGAGGGCGAGCAGGAACGCGACGGCCGCCAGCAGCGGGATGCTCAGCACGTCGAGCGCCGCCGCCGCAGCGGGTACGGCGAGCAGCACCGCACGCGCGGCGTCCGTGACCCACATCGTGCGGCGGCGGTCCCAGCGGTCCACCAGCGCACCGCCGAGCACTCCGAACAGCAGCCAGGGCAGTGTCCCGGCGGCCGTGACGACGGCCAGCGCCATCGGATCCCGGGTCAACGTCAATGCCAGCAGCGGCAGCGCGGCATGCGTCACGCCGTCACCGAGCGAGGACACCGTCTGCGCGGTCCACAGTCGCCCGAACCCGGTGGGCAACTTCGCCACATCATGTGTCAGATTCGGGGTCACTTGGCGTCCCCCTCGACCTGCTGGCGCGGAGCCGGCCGGAACAGCGCGAAGACCAGCGACACGTCTGGAAGCGATGGATCAGACAGCGTCCGGTACTCATCCGCCAGTGCCTGCAGCCGCGCCCCCAGCTCCGTGAACTGCTCCTCGGTGAGTCGCAGATGTGCCATTCGTACGTGCCGCTCACCATCCACCGGCGACGCCTCCAGGTCCGCCACCGCATTCCGCAGCAGCACGTCCGGCTGCCCCGGCCCTGGATCCGGCAGCTCGATCGACCGCGCGGCTATCGCGTAGTACCGCTCGGTGACCCCTCTCACTTTCCGCGTCCGTACCACCTTCACCAGGCCGGCCCGCTCGAGTAACCGCACGTGATAGCTGGAACTCCCCTTCGCAAGGCCCACCCGCTGGGCGATCTGCGTGATCGTCGCCGGCTCGAAGCGGAGCATGGCCATGATCCGGTGACGCGTGAGATTGGAGACGGCGCGTAGCTGCTCGTCATTGGTGACGTGAAACGTCTCGGGGAGATCATCGGTAGGCATGCGGACAATGGTCAACGACTCTTGACCATTGCGCAAGGGGTTAGGCCCGAGCAATATGGCGATGATCTTGCGGATCTACCGAGGTCGAAGCCAACAGGGGTCCCGCATCCCCCATGAGAGCTACCGGAATCGTCCACTCGCTGGTGATTCGTCGGCGCCGTCGCGCTCCTAATGTTTCCGCTGGGTCGCCGACCGTGCGACCACTGTCAACGGAGGTCACCATGAGCACGACAGCCACGCCGGACCACGCACACCAGGGCGGCGGCCGGATGCGGCGGATCGCCCGGTTTCCCCTCACCTGGCTGTTAGTCGGGCTGCTCGGCGTCGGCGCGGTGTCGGCCGTGGCCGCGAGCGGGCCGCCGGTGCTCGCCGTGCTGGGCGCGGGCGCAGCGGTCGCCGTCTACTGGGCGGTCATGCGCTTCGTCGCGGGACGGAGCACGCCGGAGATCGCGAGACGCGGGGCCGGGCGGGAGGCGTTGACCGGCGCCGGGATCGGCCTGGGGTTCGTCCTCGTCTCCGCGCTCCTGATCGCGATCTTCGGCGGTTATTCGTTCACCTGGTCGTCCGGGAACGTCCTGTCGGTCGTGTTCGCGATGGTCTCGGTGTCCGTCGGTGCGGCGGTCACCGAGGAACTGATGTTCCGTGGTCTGGCGCTTCAGGCCCTAGAACGGCTGTTCGGCAGCCGGGCGGCCGTGGCGATCACCGCGTTGGCGTTCGGTGGCATGCACCTGGCCAACCCGGGAGCCACGGGGTGGAGCTCGCTGGCGATCGCCCTTGAGGCGGGTGTCCTGCTCGGTGCCGCGTACCTCTGGCGGCGCAGTATCTGGTTCGTCGCGGGACTCCACTTCGCCTGGAACGCCACCGAGGGGCTGCTCGGCATCCCGGTCTCCGGCCATGTGGCACCCGGGCTGCTGACCACGCACGTCACAGGCCCGGCGCTGCTGACCGGCGGTGAGTTCGGGCTGGAGGCGTCGATCGTGCCCGTCGTGGTGAGCGTGCTGCTCACCGTCCCGATGTTCATCCGTGCCCGCCGGCGCGGCGATCTGGTGCCGATGCGACGTGGCGGCCGTTAAGCTTGCGCGGTGTTCGCGAACGCCACACGTTCTGTCCGCTCCTGGCCAGGCTGGTGGCGAGCCCACCCGATGCCCGCGAAGGACGGTGTGCTCGCGGCGGTGCTCACGCTCCTGGCGTTCGAGCCGACACTGTCCACCATCTCGGCGCAGCTCGGTGACCTGCCCAGGCGCCCGTCGGACGCGCTGGCCGTGACGCTGACCTTGGCTCAGTCCGCGCCGCTGGCGCTGCGCAGCCGATGGCCCGCGGCCGGTCTGGCGGTCATCGGCACCGCCTTCGCCTTTCATCAGGCGCTGTCCTATCCGCCGACGTTCGCCGGCATCGGGCTCTATCTGGCCCTGTACGCCGCCGGAGCCCATCAAGCCCGGTTCCGTCGCGGTCTCGTAGCGGTGTCGACCGCGGGCTATGTCGTGCTGGTGCTCGTGCTGCACAGCCTGGGGTCACCCGATCGAGCCCAGGACTTCCTCGTGTTCTATCTGGCGTTGGTGGTGAGCTGGTTGGCTGGTGCCGGGATGCGCCGGTGGCGGGCTGAAGAGGCCGAGCTCCGGCGGCTCAGCGCGGACGTGGCCACGGCCGCCGAGCGCGCACGTATCGCCCGCGAACTGCATGACGTGGTCACCCACCATGTGACCGCCATGGTGGTGCAGGCCGACGCGGCCCAGTTCCTGATCAGCGGCGCCCCGGATCGCGCCGGGGACGGACTGGCCGCCATCAGCGAGACCGGCCGGCGGGCGCTGACGGAACTCCGGCACCTGCTCGGAGTGCTGGAGGCGACCGGCGATTCGGCGGTCGCGCACCGTACGCCGACGCTGGGCAGGATCGGCGATCTGGTCGAACAGGCCCGGCTGTCCGGCCAGCCCGTCGAGCTGACCGAACACGGAGACCAGCGACCTCAGACCGTCGATGTGGAACTGGCCGCCTACCGGGTGGTGCAGGAGGCACTGACCAACGCGATCAAACACGCGACGGGACGGCCCACGACGGTCACGGTCCACCACCACGACGATCACCTCGACATCGAGGTGACCACCGACGGACCCGCCGAGGCCGCATCCGTGGTGCCGTCGAGCGGACGAGGCCTGGACGGGCTGCGGGAACGGGTACGCCTGCTCGATGGCGTACTGGTGGCCGCGGCCCGGCCCGGCGGCGGGTTCAGCGTCCGCGCCCACATCCCGTCCAGGAGCAACCCATGACCGACCCGCCGATCCGGGTGCTCATCTGCGAGGACCAGGCGCTGGTACGCGCCGGCTACATCACCATCTTCTCCGCCCAGCCCGACATGGACGTCATCGGGGAGGCCGCGGACGGCCGCGCGGCAGTCGAGGCCGCCCGGCGGCTGCGCCCGGACGTCGTCGTGATGGACATCCGGATGCCCATCCTGGACGGCATCGAGGCCACCCGGCAACTGTCCGGCCCCGACACCGCCAACCCGGCGAAAGTCCTGGTCGTCACCACCTTCAACGTCGACGAGTACGTCTACGAAGCGCTCAAAGCCGGAGCCAGCGGCTTCCTGCTCAAAGACGCGCCACCCGCGGAGCTCGTCAACGGCGTCCGGACCATCGCCCGCGGCGACTCCCTGCTGGCGCCCGCCGTCACCCGTACGCTCATCGGCCACTTCGCCGAACGGCTCCGCCCCGCCGACACCTCCCGCCCGGCCAGGGACGAGATCGTACGAGCGCTGACCCCCCGCGAACTCGAGGTGCTCGAACAGCTCGCCGCCGGTCTGTCGAACGCGGAGATCGCCGCGACGCTGTTCATCACTCCCGAGACCGTGAAGACCTACGTGTCACGGATCCTGATGAAACTCGATCTGCGCGACCGCGTGCAGGCGGTCGTCCTCGCCTACCGGGTGGGGCTGGTGTCCGGCGCGGACTAGCTGACCGGCTTCGACGCCACCGCCGTCAGGTGCGCGCTAACCCCCAGCATGGACGGCTCAGACTCGACCAGCCGGATGGCGCGCAGCAGATGCTCCGGCTCTTGGAGTAATTCCTTCAGTCAGCCGGTTCTGGGCGGTGGCGTCGATGATCCACGCGTAGCGGCTGATGACCTCGGCCAGCAGCCGGCCTCCAGGACGCGGCCCACGGTGCTCCTTCACCAGGAGGCCGTCCGCTTGGCCATCTCCTGGAGCATGAACACGCTCGACTCCCGCGCCCGGTCCTCCCAGGCGAAGACGCATGCGGTCATCGTGCCGTCGAAGCCGAGGCGCCCCAGGGTGCCGAAGAATTCGTCCCAGTCGACCTCACCCTGACCGATGTTCAGGTGCTGGTGGACCCGGGCGGTCGACCCCGGCGGGTTGACGATGTAGCGCAGGCCGGATGACCCGCGATGGTCGAAGGAGTCGGCGACGTGCAGGTGGGTGAGCAGATCGCCGGCGTACTCCATGATCTCGGTCATGTTGCCGCCCTGGTGGAAGGTGTGCGGAGCGCAGTAGAGGAACGACACGAGCGGGGAGTTGATCCCCCGCACGACGTCGACGGCGGTCTTGCCGTCCTCGACGAAGTCGTCGGGATGCGGCTCCAGGCGCAGTTCCACTCCCTCGCGCTCGAAGACGGGAAGCAGTTCCTCCATCGACCTCCAGAACATGGCCTCGCTCCGAGACGCCTGCTCGGGACGGCCGTTGAACTCCGAGTTCATGACGTTGCAGCCGAGCTCGACCGTGATCTCGATGGCCCGCTTCCAGTAGCGCACGGCCGCCTGGCGCTCCTCCTCGTCGGGCCCGGACCAGCGGTACAGCGGTAGCACCGAGGCGAGCTTGACATCCGCTGCGGCGAGGGCGGATCTGAAGGCGGCGATGGTGTGGCTGTCGGCCCTTGGGTGCAGGAAGAAGGGCATGAAGTCCTCGCGGGGCGAGAGCTCGATGTGCTCATAGCCCAGCTCCGCGACAAGCGCGGGCAACTCCAGCAGCGGCGTGCGGCGCATCATGTACGGATCCAGAGCGATCTTCATTATCGGGTTCCTCTCAGGTGTAGAGACCGGGCCGCTCGACCAGATCGACGGGGACGGGAGCGCCCGACTCAAGTGAGGCGACAGCGCTCTCCGCGACCGCGGTGGCCGCGTAGCCGTCCCACGCGCTCGGCCCTGCGACGGCACCGGCGAGCAGTCCGCTGATCCACTCCTGCAGCTCCGCCAGGTAGGTCGCGCCGAACCGGACCCGCCAGTCGGCCGGGACCGTCTCGATGCGCCGTCCGTCGCGGATCAACGCGTTGGCGCCCGGGGTCTCCAGTGCCACGACGCCCGCGGACCCCACGACCTCGCAGCGCACGTCGTAGCCGTACTGGCAGTTGACGAACACCTCGACGGTGACCACGCCGCCGCCGGACAGCTCCAGTAGCACGATCTGCGGGTCGCGCAGGTGGGCCGCGGCCAGCGGGCTCGGCCTGGTGGCGACGACCGTGGTGCGCACGATCTCCTGGCCGAACAGCCAGCGGGTGGTGTCGATCTCATGAATGACCGAATCGGTCATCGCCATCGAACTGGTGAAGGAATCGGGCACGACGGCGTTGCGGTGGACCATGTGGGCGAGGAGCGCCTCGCCGATGGTGCCGTCGTCGATCGCTTCCTTGACGACCTGGTAACCGGGGTCGTAGCGGCGCATGAAGCCGATCTGGATCAGCCGTCGGCCGGATGAGACCTCGGCTTCGACGACCTTGAGGCAATCCGCCGTCGTGGTGGCGAGCGGCTTCTCGCACAGCACGGGCTTGCCCGCCGCGATGCAGGCCAGGACCTGCTCGGCGTGGAGATCGCCGGGCGAGGCGATGACCACCGCGTCGACCACGGGATCCTCGATGACCTTCAGCGCGGTCGCGCGCGTCACGGCGCCCGTCCCCGCGGCGACCCGCTCCGCGCGGGCGAGGTCGACGTCGAACACGGCGACGACCTTCGACCCGACGACCTGGGACGCCAGACGTGTCACGTGGTCGGTCCCGATGTTGCCGGTCCCGATGACACCGACCTTGATTGCCACCTTGGCTCCTTGCGTGTTCGAGTTCGTGGAGAGATGCCGGTCAGGTACGCGGTCCGAGGCCGCAGCCGTTGAAGTACTTCCGGGTGCGGGTCGCGATGGGGAACGGAGTGTCCGGCGGGCACGGATAGAGGTCCTGCTCGACGATCGCGAACAGGTCGGCGTCCAGCCGGCCGAGCTCGGCCAGCAGCGGCTCCATGTCGGGAACACCGGTGGGAGGCTCGATCATGGCTCCACGGCGGACGGCCTCGGCGAAGCACAGGTCCTCGTCGCGGACCTGCCGGACGATCTCGGGGTCCACCTGCTTGAGGTGCACGTAGCCGATCCGCTCGGGGAACGCCCGGATGATCTCGATGTTGTCCCCGCCGCAGTAGGAGATGTGGCCGGTGTCGAGGCAGAGCGAGACGAATTCGGGGTCGGTGTCCTCCAGGAACCGCAGCACGCGCTCCTGGGTGTCGACGTGGCTGTCGGCGTGCGGGTGGAAGACCAGCTCCACGCCGGTTTCCTCGCGGAGCACGCGAGCCAGCTCGGACATCCCCGAGGTGAGGTCCTTCCACTGGCCGGGTGTCAGGTCCACCGGCTGCGTGAGCTTTCCGTCCAGGTCGGTGTAGCCCTCGGGCAGCGAGACCAGGTGTTTCGCGCCGAGCGCGGTGAGCAGCCCGGCCTCCGCGCGGCACTCCTGGATGGCGTCCTTCAGTGCCTCCCGGCCGCGGTGGAGACCGGAGAAGACCGCGCCCCCCGACAGCCGCAGACCGCGTCGGCCGAGCTCGTCGCGGAGCCGCTCGGGATCTGTCGGCAGGTAGCCGTACGGGCCGAGTTCGATCCAGCGGTAACCGGCGGCTGCCACTTCGTCGAGAAAGCGGTCCCAGGGAACCTGGTTGGGGTCATCGGGGAACCATACGCCCCAGGAATCGGGGGCCGTGCCCAGCCGGATCCGGGACAGGGGGCTGGTGTCGGCGGCAGTGCTCAACATCATCTCCAGAGGTGGGAAAGCGAATCGGTGATCAGGTGAGCGACTGGCGGAAGCGCTGCAGTCCGAGCTCTCCCTCGACCACGGCGGCGGTGAGCTCCTTGACAGAGGTCTGCTCGCGAGTGGTGTCGAGGATCTTGCGTCCGTGGTTCATCACGATGTGCCGGTCGCACACCTCGTAGGCATGGTGGAGGTTGTGCGTGACCAGCACCGAGCTGACGCCCTCGCCCTTGA
Source organism: Nonomuraea sp. NPDC049269 (assembly GCF_043197155.1). Taxonomy (NCBI): domain Bacteria; kingdom Bacillati; phylum Actinomycetota; class Actinomycetes; order Streptosporangiales; family Streptosporangiaceae; genus Nonomuraea; species Nonomuraea sp. NPDC049269. The sequence goes on along the minus strand of NZ_JBICSO010000001.1, from coordinate 143,513 downwards.
GCCGGGTGAGGTAGGCCAGCAGGGCTTCGGTGGCACGGACAGCGAGTGCGCTGGTGGGCTCGTCGAGAATGAGCAGGCTGCGCTTGAAGTGCACGGCCCGGGCGATCGCCACCGCCTGCTGCTGCCCCCCGGAGAGCGAGCCGACCAGCTGGCGGGGACTCTTGATGCCCTCGATGGTCACGACGCTGTCGAGGATGTCCGCGGCGATGCGGTCCATCTTGCGCAGCCTCATCAGGCCAAGGGCGTTGGTGAGCTCGCGTCCCATGAAGATGTTGCGGGTGATGGTGAGCGACGGGACCAGCGCGGAGTCCTGGAAGATCGTCTCGACGCCGAGCTTCTCGGTCTCCTGACGGGTCGGCGTCGCCAGCTTCTTCCCCCGCCAGGCGTAGTCTCCCCCGTCCGCCTTGACGACACCAGACATGATCTTGACCAGCGTGGACTTGCCGGCGCCGTTGTCGCCCAGCAGTCCGACCACCTCACCCTTGCGGATCTGGAAGCCGACGCCGTTGAGGCAGACGTTCGGTCCGTATCGCTTGGTGATGCCGGACAGCTCAAGGAGGACCTCTCCGGTCGGCTCCGGGGCGGTGGTGGACACGTCCGCTCCGTTCTGGCCGGAGGGCGCCGACACGCTCATTCCGCTTTCCCTTCGATGAGGCGGTTGAAGACGGCGGCGAAAACGATGATCGCGCCGATGAACAGGTTGAGGTAGAAGCCCGGGGCCCCGGAGAGCAGCAGGATGTCCTGCAGAACGAGGATGAGTGCCGCACCGAGCACCATGCCGAGGACGCTCCCTTTGCCGCCGCGCAGCGATACGCCGCCGACGACGGCTGCCGCGATGGCCTGCAGCTCCATGCCACGGCCGGTGCCGGGCTGGACGGACTGCGTCCGCACCGCGACCAGGATCGAGGCGAGTGCCACGCACAGCCCGAGGATTCCGAAGGCGACCAACTTGATGCGCGTCGGGTTGATGGATATCGCACGAGCCGCGGACTCGTTGCCGCCGACGGCGAAGATGTGGTTGCCGAGCTTGTGCCGGTGCATGAGCACCCAGAAGAACACCGCGACCAGGACCAGCCATACGACCTGACCTCGGAAGGGGCCCACCTGCCCGGCGAAGATGGTCTGCAGGGTCTCGCCGCGCTGCATGCGTGCGGCCGAGCTGCCGTTGTAGAACAGCGCGGCACCGTCCCAGAACAGCATCATGCCCAAGGTGACGATGAACGACGGGATCTTGAATCTGGTCACGATCACGCCGTTGAGCAGCGCTATGCCGATGCCGATCGCGAAGGTCACGACGAAGGCGCCGAGTACGTTGCCATCGGAGTACCAATGGATGAAGACAAGCGCGCAGAAGGTGAAGTTCATCCCTAGCGAAAGGTCGAACTCGCCCGCGATCATCAGCACGCCTGCGCCGATCGCCAGGATCGCCAGCACAGGGATCGACTGGCTCAGCACGTTGAAGTTGGCCCCGGAGAGGTAGGGGAAGCTGTCCGGGGCCATCAGGTAGGCGACGACGCAACCGATCTGCACCAGCACGAAGATGATGCCGATCTCGAGTGCGCCGCGGCCGCGTATCAGCCGCAGCCATCCGCCGAACTGCTCACTGCGGCCTTTCGGGACGTAGTCCGTCATGGTGCGCTTCGCCGGGGCGGTCAGCTCCGCCCCGGCGGGCGCCGCCGCCAGATCATGTTCCTCCATGGTCCCGCCCAAGGTCGGCGACGGCGCTCCGTCGCTGGTCGGTCTGCTCATGCTTGGCTCTCCCCTATCCGTCGCGGAGGTGACTGGTGGGCGGCCCACCCCTCAGGCAAGCTGCCGATCCGATCAGCGGATCTTGCCTGCCAACTGCTCGACGACCGCGACGTTGGACTTGTCCACCAGGCCGCTGCCACCGGAGTTGATGGTCGCGGGGCTGAGACCGAAGTCGAGATGCAGCGCCAGTTGCGCCACGGTCTGGAAACCCTGGACATAGGGCTGCTGGTCCGCGGCGGCGAGGATGGCCCCGCTCTTGATTCCGTCGATGACCGGCTTGGACAGGTCGAAGCCGACCACCGGGACCTTGACCCCGACGTCCGACATCGCCGCCTCGACGTTGCGATGCGGGGTGCCACCCAGCGGCACGATCGCCGCGGTGTTCTTGTGGCCGAGCAGGTACTGGCTCATCTTGTCCAGGGCTCCCGCGTCGTCGATGCCGGTCGCCACCATCTCGGTCTTCGCGCCGATGGCGTCCAGAGCCTTCTGGACCCCGGCGTTGCGCTGGATGGCGTAAACCTGTTCGGGGAACTCGACCGGGGTGAAGACCTTGGCTCCGCGTGGGAGCTTCGCTTCGGCGATCAGGCGCTGCCCCAGGAGGTATCCGGCCTCCTCGAAGTTCTGGCCGACGAAGCCGGAGGTGCACGGGGCGACCTCGCCCTGCTGCGTGATGTTGTACGCGAGCACCGAGATGCCGGCCTTCGAGGCCGCGCAGACGTTCTCGGTGTAGCGCTTCGGGTCGTCGATCACCACCGCGATGGCGGCGGGTTTGTCAGCGACGGCACTGCCGATGAGGTCGTTGTACTTCGACGGGTCGCCCTGGCTGGTCTGCAGGTTCAGATCGATGTTGAACAGCTGGGCCGCGTCCTTGGCGCCCTGCGAGATGGTGCCCCAGAAGGAGTCACCGGGATCCTGGGAGAGCAGGAACGTGATCTTGCGATTCTTGGCCCTGCTGCCGAGCCCGGACTGCAACCCTGAAGCCGAGGCGGCCTTCGCGGTCTCTGCGGACTGCGTGTTCTGTGCGGCGCCCGAACCATTCGAGCAGCTCGCCAGGGCGAGAGCGATGATCGGGGCGAGCACTAGAGCGCGCCAGTTTGTGACATGCCAGCTGGTCGGGGATCTGCGAATGGAGTGCGGCACTGGGTTCTACCTCTCCCGGGGAGTGACCACGGTGGCGGGCTGGAACGGGCCCTTGGTGCGTTCGGCCGGCATCGGAACCGGCCTCGCTTCGAGCGATGTAACCTGCGGAGCAAGTGCCCTGTCAATAGGATGTCTTGACATTTTGCTTGGAAAATTTGTCCTGACATAAGGACATGCTGAGAACCTGACTAATAACGTCGACATGCCCTAGATGGCCTGGTCGATGGCTAGCCCATCGAACGTCCGGCCGCCTCGACGGCCCGTTCGCCGCGCGAGCTAGGGTCCGGCGAGCTGCGTGGTGTCCCCGTGGCCGAGTCGACGGAGGGGCATCGCGGCACGTGCGACCACGCCGCCGTTCGCCGGGGTTTCGGGATGATCCTTCTTGCCGATCAAGTAGTCCAACGAGGTATCGGCGACTCGCGAGGCTTCATGTCTTCATCCGATGTCACATTGAGCGCGCTCTACTAGCGCGCTCTAGTGGCTGTTACTATGAACTCGGTCACACCGAATGTCAACAGCTTGCAACAAGGCGTGCACACCGGAAAAGGGTTGGTGTTGGAGCAAACGGGGTCATCTGCTGCAAGGGTCTCGACGCGCACCAAGCGACCCACCATGGCGGATGTCGCGGCACGGGTGGGCGTATCACGGGCGCTGGTCTCACTCGTGTTCCGCAATGAGCCGGGGGCGAGCAAGGAGACGCGTGACCGGGTCCTCCGCGCCGCCGACGAACTCGGCTACCGCCCGGACAACGCGGCGCGGCTCCTCGCCCGCAATCGCAGCATGGTCCTTGGCGTGATGATCAACGTGCGCAACGCCTTCCATGCCGACCTCGTCGAGGCGATCTACGCGGAGGCGGAGCGGCTCGGCTACGAAGTCCTGCTCAGCGCGCTCGGCCCGGCTCGTAACGAGCGGAAGGTCGTGGAGGCGTTGCTGGGCCACCGCTGCGAGGCATTGATCCTGCTCGGCCCGAACGCCGAGGCCGCCTATCTCGCCGAGGTGGGAGAGCACACCCCCACGGTTGTCGTGGGACGCCGGGTTTCGGGTGCCGGCGTCGACAGCGTCCACACCGCCGAGAACAAGGGCATACGTCAGGCCGTTGATCACTTGGTGGGCCTCGGCCATCGCGCCATCGTCCACATCGACGGTGGCAACGGCCCGGGGTCCGCCGAACGCCGCCGCGCGTACCGCGCCGCCATGCGCGGACACGGGCTGGAGAAAGAGATCCGGGTGCTTCCGGGGGATCACACCGAGGAGTCCGGGGTGAAGGCCGGAGAGACCTTACGGCACGACCACCAGTTGCCGACCGCCGTGCTGGCCGGCAACGACCGGTGCGCCATGGGCCTCATGCACGCGCTCAGTCGCGCGGGTGTCAACATCCCGAAAGACATCTCGGTGGTCGGTTACGACGACAGCCACATAGCTCATCTGTCTCATATCGACCTCACCACCGTGCGTCAGGACGCCGAGCAGATGGCCCAGCTTGCCGTACGCTCCGCGGTAGAACGTCTGGACGACAACCGGCTCCCCTCCCGCGAGCTCATCCTCGATGCCCGGCTCGTCGTCCGAGGCACCACCGCTCCACCGCACGCTTGACCGCGCGCCGCGGCGACGCCCTCGCCTCTGGTAAGTGCACGCCGAGCGGATGAGCCGGAGGGGGTGGCCCATCCGCTCGGCGGGTCTGTGCGTCACCGTGCCGCGTAGGCGCGGATGACTTCCTGGGAGACGGTGTTGCCGTCGACGTCGGAGGCGTTGAGCCGCAGTGAGACGAAGCCCGACGGGCGCGGCTCCAGCGTGGCCTCGTAGTTCGTGCCGCCCTTCGCGCGCAGGCGGGCCGCCCGCCAGGTGGCGCCGTCGTCGTAGGACACCTCCAGCGACACCTCCTTCACCGCGCTCGACGCCGCCCCCTCCTGCCGGTAGAGGGACACGCCGAGCTTGGCCGAGCGGGCCCGGTTCTTCAGGTCGACGGGCGCGTCGATCCCGGCCAGGAGCAGCGGGATCACCGTGGTCGCGGCGGCCGAGCGCTCCGAGCCGAACGTCCACACCGACCGGATACGCGTCGACAGCTTCGCCCAGGTGGCCTCGTTGCGGACGTCGTACTCGATCCGGTACGCCGACTTCTCCGCCGGCAGCGTCACCGTGCCCGAAGGCAGGTAGGCGGTCTGCTGGAGCAGCTTGTCGCCCTGGTAGAGGCGGAAATCAGTCTTCATGCCGTGCTCGAACGGGCTGGTGTAGGCGTCGCCGTAGTTGCCGTCCGCGTCGATGAAGCCCTCCATGGAGACGCGCAGCTTGTCGCCCTCCCTGCGCAGCGGGTTGCGCGGGTTGACGCCCGGCAGCAGCGGCTGCTTGAACCAGGTCCGCTCCACCCGCTCGCCCGCCTCGTAGCTGCGGAACTCCGGCGACGACAGGGCCATGCGCGGGGTGTCCACGTGCGGCCACATCGTGTTGTAGAACCGCTCAGGACTGCCCGCCGAGGCGCTCCAGCGCAGGTCGGGGTCGGGGGTGAAGTACTGAACCTGGGTACGCGGCGTCTTGGCCAGCGGCCGGTTGGTGGAGATCGAGGAGGTGTCCCACGGCTCGAAGACGAACCGCGCCTCGTTCACCGTCACGTCGTCGGCGAGCTGGCTGTGGTAGCCCGACTCGACGCGGGCCAGCGACTTGTCGCGCACCACGTACCGCAGCGAGTCCGGCACCCGGCCCTTCTCGCGCAGGTACAGGTCGTAGGTGTAGGGGCTGGCCACGATCCCCTTGGCCAGGACGGGCACGGGCAGCCGCCGCAGCCGTTCGACCAGTTTCAGGCCCTCCTCCTGCGTCAGCCGTACGGTCGGGACCGTGAGCTTGACGCCGGTGCCGCCCGAGGTGATGTCCGCCCCCGGGTGGTCGCTGTAGATCGCCACCATCCTGGCTCCCGCGGCGGCGGCCGCGTTGGACTGGGTGGAGACCGGCACGCCGTCGGTACGGCGGATGACCGCCAGTTTGCCGCGCAGGTCGCGGGCCTTGATCTCCTCGGCCGTGCCGCGCCCGGCGTCCACCGCCAGGAACAGCTCGGTGCCGTCCAGCTTCGGATACTCCGTGGCGTAGTCGCTGAAGGAGACCGGGTCGTAGTACTGGGGGTTCAGGGCGAGGCCCGGAGCCGTCAGGGTGATCGCGGGTGCCTCCAGCCGCCAGCGGGTGGCGACGGTGAAGGTGCCCTTGGTGACCTTCCTGGTCGGCTGGATGAACAGCCGCTCCTCGATCTGCCCGCCGGGTGAGATGTTGGTACCGCCGCGCAGGGCCGTGCCCTTCTCGCCGGCGCGGTACCAGGCGAGCTGCGCCGCGGCGCCCATGTTCCGCTTGGTCTTGTGGTCAGGGGTCTCGATGGCGACCTCGACCGCCTTGCGGGCGTCGAGTACGACCTCGGTGTTCTCGGTGATCTTCATCTCGGGGTCGCCGACGAGGCTCTCGTTCAGCGGCTTGCCCGTCGCCGTGCTGTCCTGCGTGGCGGGCATGGTGAAGATGTGGCCGAGCACGGAGTAGGTGCCGGGCTTGACCAGCAGGCAGGTGCCGGTGCCGGACTTCTGCTCGGTGCACGGCTGGGCCGGGTCGCCGGGCAGGAGGCGTCCGACCAGCGTGCCCTCGTCCAGGTTCAGCACCGTGAATCCGCCGCGCGCGTTGCGGCCGTCCCTGGCGACCCCGCGTACCCTCAGCTCGACGCGCCGCTGCTGCTCGACGCTCGCGGTCAGCAGGGTCCGTACGGTGGCGCCGCCGGGAACGCTCACCGACAGTTCCTCCCGCAGCAGGCCGGGCGTCGCGGCCTTGAGGGTCACCTTCACCTCGGCCTGCCCGGCGCCGGGCACGGTCACCTCGCCGGGCTCGGCGGTGAACGGGCCGGCGCCCTTCAGGTCCAGCTCGACGGGGTCCTTGCCGAGGTTGCGATACTTCACCGTGACGCTCTTGGCGGCGCCTTCCACGAGGTCGCCGAAGTTCACCGAACCGGCCGAGGCGACGACCGCGCCCTTCAGCGCCGCGCCCACGTCGATCCGGCCCGTGCCCCGCGCGTCCGCGGGCGTGCCCGGCGTGGGCTTGGCGGTCCCCATCAGCAAGGACTTCAGCTCGGGTCCCGTGAGGTCGGGGCGGGCCTGCCGCAGCAGCGCCGCGGCGCCCGCGACGTGCGGGGTGGCCATCGAGGTGCCCGACATCGTGACGTACCCACCGCCCGACTTCGCGGCGGTGATCTCCACGCCCGGCGCGGTGACATCCGGCTTGACCGAGTGGTCCGCGGCGATCGGGCCCCTGCTGGAGAAGGTGGCCAGCTTGTCGTCGTGGTCCACCGCGCCGACGGTCAGCGCGTCGGCGGAGTCGCCGGGGGCCCCGACGCAGCCGTCACAGCCGTCGTTGCCCGCCGCCACCACGAACAACGTGCCGTACTGCTGGGAGAGCCGCGACACGGCCGAGGTGAGCGGCCCGCCCGCGACGCGGCTGCCCAGGCTCATGTTGACGATCTGGGCGTGCTTCTCCCCCGCCGCCCACTCCATGCCGTCGATGATCCACGAGAGCTGGCCGGTGCCGTCGCCGCCCAGCACCCTGCCGTTGAGCAGGCCGGCGCCGGGCGCCACGCCCTTGCGGCGGCCGTCCGACGCGGCGCCGGAGCCCGCGATGGTGCTCGCCACGTGGGTGCCGTGGCCGTGGGGGTCGCCGGTCACGTTCTCGCCGGTGAAGTCGCGCTGGTCGGCGACCTTTCCGGCCAGGTCGGTGTGGGTGGCGTCGATGCCGGTGTCGAGCACGGCCACGGTCGTGCCCGTGCCGTCGAAGCCCGCCGCCCACGCCTCGGGGGCGCCGATTTGCGGCACGCTGTTCTCCAGCACCGGCTCCACCTTGCGGTCGAGCCAGATCTTCGACACCCCCGCCAGCGGGCTCGCCGTACGGGCTGCGGTTCCGGCGGCGAGCCCGGCCAGCGCGGCTCCGAAACGGGCCGCGTCATGGGTGGCGAGTGACACTCCCGCGCCGCCGATGCTCTCCAGGGTGCGGAGCTGCTTGACGGCCGGGAGGGCGGTTTTGGCGACGTTGCCGTCATAGGTCAGGATGAGCGGGAGCGCGGTGTCGTATCCGTCCTCGGCCAGCTCCGACACGTTGAACAGCTCGGCGTCGAGACGCTGCGGGACCAGGGCGGCGACGTCGTCGGGGATGACGGTCAGCGCACCGTCCGCCTCCAGCACCTGGAAGTTCGGCACGGAGCCGTCCGCGCGCGGGGCCGGGGTGATCGTCACCGCCTGGTGGCCGCCGTCGACGGCGCGTACCTGCACCTGGTCGCCGGTGATGAGCGTGATCTCACCGCCGGTCGTACCCCGAACCAGCCCGGAGGCCGCCACCCCGGTGCCGGGCACCGATAGCGCGGAGACGGCCAGCACCGCCGCGACGGTGGCCACCGCCTTTCGCCCACGCGGCATTGACGACCTCCAGTGAATCGGTAAGAGAAGCTACCGAATTCCTAGTGGTCATGATCTGGGATTGTCTACGTGAAAAGGGTGGCTAGATCCAGACGTGTCGTGAACCCGCCATGGCTGAGGGCCGGCTAATGAGAGCTGAGGTACTCTCGGGACTTTGACCCCCCGAAAAGGAGACGCCTGACCTTGTCCGAGTCCTTGAAAGCCGACTGCGAAAGCTGCTTCGGGCTGTGCTGCGTGGCGCTGCCCTTCTCCGCCTCGGCCGACTTCGCGATCGACAAGGACGCCGGACAGCCGTGCCCCAACCTGGAGACGGACTTCCGCTGCGGTATCCACCGCGACCTGCGGAAGCGCGGTTTCCCGGGCTGCACGGTCTACGACTGCTTCGGCGCGGGTCAGAAGGTCTCCCAGGTCACTTTCAGCGGGCGGGACTGGCGGCAGGCTCCGGAGACGGCCACCCAGATGTTCGCGGTGTTCCCGGTCGTGCGGCAGCTCCACGAGCTGATGTGGTACCTGACCGAGGCGCTGACCCTCGCCCCGGCCCGCGAGCTCTACGACGAACTCCGCGCCGCCCTCGACGAGACCGGACGGCTCAGCCGCGGCGACGCCGACGACCTCCTGGTCCTGGACGTGCCCGCGCACCGGCAGGCCGTCAACACGCTGCTGCTGCGGACGAGCGAGCTCGCACGCGCCGGATCCCCGCGCCGCAAGAACCGCAGGGGCGCCGACCTCATCGGAGCCAAGCTCAAGGGCGCCGACCTGCGGGCCGCCGACCTCAGAGGGGCCTACCTCATCGGCGCCGACCTCAGGGGCGCCGACCTGCGGCTGGCCGACCTGATCGGCGCCGACCTGCGAGGCACCGAACTCGGCGGAGCCGACCTCACCGGCAGCATCTTCCTCACCCAGCCGCAGCTCAACGCGGCCAAGGGCGACGGCGCCACGAAGCTGTCGCCCACCCTCACCCGCCCGGCCCACTGGTCGGCCCCCGACCGGCCACGGCGGGCAACCCGCTAGCGCCCCAGCCGAACCCGATGGCGCCTCATCGGCGCCTTCTACGGCGTAGAGTGACTTCTACAGTGTAGAAAACGGAGGCTATGGTGCAGACAGTGAAGGTTCCCGGGGCGCGGCTGTACACCGAGATCGCCGGCGAAGGCCCGCCCTTGGTGCTGGTCTCCGGCGGCGGCGGAGACGCCGGCATGTACGAGGACGCGGTGCCCCCGCTGGCCGAGCGGTTCACAGTGATCACGTTCGACCGGCGGGGCAACTCACGCAGCCCGCTGGTGGAACCGGACGCGTCCCTCACGGTGTCTCGGCAGGCGGCCGACGTGGTCGCCATCCTGGATCACTATGGCATCGACCGTGCCTTCGTCTTCGGCAACAGCGCCGGGGCGATCATCACGGTGGAGCTCCTGATCCGCCACGCCGACCGGCTGCGCGGCGCGGTCGTCCACGAACCGCCACTGGTCGGAGTCCTGCCCGATGGCCGGGACAGTCCCGAGCAGCGCGCCTTCGACGAGTTGGCCGGCATCGCCGAGCGGGAGGGGCCCATGCAGGGGTTCGCCGCGTTCTCGGTCATGACCCTGCCCAAGGCGCCGCGGCTGTTCACCAACCCGACCGGGCGGGCCGTGACCGCCGGCGCTCTGCGGGTGGCGATGGGCGGCGCCGCGCTGGCCCGCCGGGTGACCGGCCGCCGGCCGAGCGGGATGTTCCGGCTCATGGGCAACGTCGACATCCTGCTCACCCGCGAGCTACCCGTATTCATGTCCTACCAGCCCGACCTGAAGGCCCTGGAGACGGTCACGATCCCGTGGTGCCTGGCCACCGGCCACGACAGCGTGGGCCGCCCCTACTACCGGCCCGCGCACGTCCTGAGCGAGCGCTTCGGGGTGCCGTGCGAGGAGTTCCCCGGCGGGCACACCCCGTACCAGACCCACCCACGGGAGTTCGCCGACCTCCTCACCACGATCCTGGACGGCTTCGACCCCCCGAAGACCTGACGCCAGGCGGGGGGCCGAGTACAGCAGAGTGCTCGGAGCGGTCGCTTCACAAGTTCGGGTAGAGCGGGAATTTCGCCGTCAGGATGGCGATCCGGGAGCGCAGGTCGGCCAGTAGCCGGCCGGTGGGCGGGGTGACCAGGGTGGTCGCGATGATGTCGGCGACCTCGGCGAACTCCGCGGGGCCGAATCCGCGTGTGGCGAGCGCCGGCGTGCCGATGCGCAGACCGGAGGAGATCATCGGAGGCCGCGGGTCGAACGGGACGGCGTTGCGGTTGACGGTGATGCCCGCAGCGTGCAGCCGGTCCTCGGCCTGGCGTCCGTCGAGGTCGGAGTGGCGCAGGTCGACAACGAGGAGGTGAACCTGGGTACCGCCGGTCAGTACGGAGATGCCGGCCGCGCGGACGTCGTCGGCGAGCAGCCGTTCGACGAGGACGCGAGCGCCATCGAGGGTGCGGCGACGGCCCGGTAGATCTCCGGGTCGAGCTCGGCCAGGGACTGGTTGTGGGCACTCGACATGGTGGAGGCTCCTCCCTCGGTCAGGCGCCGCTCGGTCGCGGCGCCACGGCTGGGTGACCTCCCCGCTCTGTCATCGGTACCTGAGAGTTTCACCGCGTGAACGGTTTGCACCATGGGTGCAGGACCGGGGTCCTGGCTTTTCAGAGTTCGCCTCGCCGGAGCGGTCATGGGGCCTGAGAGTTTCTGGGGAGAGTTGCTCCTTCGGCGCCTCGCCGCGACAGGCAGGCGAGGGCTCTCCCGCTCCGGTGGAAACGGCGCGATATTCAGTTGGTTAGGAACTATGCGAGTTCATCACTATAGAAGGTGCTGAAGGAACTGACCGGTTCTCGCGGGGTGCGGTGCCGATTGAGGTGGTGGTCGGGGTCGGCATGCCCCAGTGCGAGCCCGCAGACGATGAGGTGGTCCTCGGGTATGCGCAGGTGTTCGCGCAGCACCGGATAGAAGTCGATGAACGACGCCTGCGAGCAGGTGTCCAGACCTGCCTCCCGCGCCGCGAGCATGAGCGCCTGCAGGAACAGGCCGGCGTCCACGAGTGCCCCCAAGAGGGGGTGCCGGCTGACGGTGAGGATGATCCCGACCGGTGCGCCGAAGAATTCGTAGTTGCGCCGGTGATGGCTGAGCCTGCCCGCCGTGTCCTCCGGGCTGAACCCGAGCGTGTCGCGGTACAGCCCCTCCCCGAAACGGCGTCGTCGTGACCGGTACGGCTCCGCCCACTCGTCGGGCCGGGGCTGGTACGGGTATTCGGTCTCCGGCACCCGCTCGCCGTCGTCGTGCGCGCGGAGGACCGCGGCGCTGAGGCGACGCTTGGCCGCACCGGTGATGACGTGCACGTGCCAGGGTTGGGTGTTGGCGTTGCTGGCCGAACGAGCGGCCAGGGCCAGCAGCCGGTCGATCTCGGCCCGCGGAACGGCCTTCGGCAGGAAGGCACGCACGCTACGACGGCCGAGCAGCGCCTCCTCGACTGTCGCCGCGGACATCGTCAGTTCGTCCACGGGTCGCATGTCAGGCGGCGGGCGGGGTGATGTCGTACGAGATGCGCCCGGCGGGCAGGTAGAACAGGGCGATCAGCGCGCCCCCTTTGACCTCGGGGTAGTGGTGGCTGCTGGGCCCGGGCGCGGTCCAGCCCGCGCCCGTCCATCCTCGCGGGCCGATGAGCCGGGCGCCGGGGTCGAGCGGGACGACGACGTTGAGCTCGCCGTAGGGATGCTGATGGTACTGCCCGCGGTAGGGCTCCTGGCTGTCCATGTACACGGCCGTGATGCTGAAGTAGTTCAGTTCCTCGCTCGGTTCGGCGATCCGGCTGCGCCGGTACTTGGGGCCGTCGACTTCGATGTTGGCCGCCCATCCGTCACGGACGCCGTCGATGATCATGCGAGCGAGGTCGTCGTACAACGGCGTGCCCGGGCCGTAGGTCTCGTTGAGCCAGATCTCGAGGTCCTCGCCGGCGGTGCGGTTCTTGATCTCGTCGAGGAACGGGATGCTGCGCTCGATCAGGTCTTGCGGGGAGGTCATGGAAACTCCTTTCGTTCGATTGCCGCACAGAGGTTCAACGGATACTGTGAGGCGGAGCTGTGGTGATCGGGAGGGATAGCGGCATGGGACGTCTGGCGGACAAGGACCGCGCGGAGCGGCAGGAACGTCAGCTCGCGAACGCGCCGAACGCGGCGGACTTCTCCGAGGCGCTGGCCCGGGGTCTGGCGGTGCTGTCGGCGTTCGGGCCCGACCGGCGGCGTCTCACACAGGCCGACCTCGCGCGCGAGCTGGACCTGTCGCGGGCGACGGTGCGGCGGGCGGTTCTGACGCTGGAGCATCTCGGCTTTCTCGTGATGGACGGCCGCGCGTACGAGCTCACACCGCGAGTTCTCCGTCTGGCCAGCGGCTATCTCACATCGAATGTGGCAGGCGTGATCATGCAGCCGGTGTGCGACCGGATCTGCGGGGAGTTGGGCGAGGCGTGTTCCGTCGCGGTGCTCGACGGCCCGGACGCCGTGATGATCGCCCGTTCCGTGCCGAACCGGTTGCTCCAGATCGGCAGCGGGATCGGCTACCGCACCCCGGCCGCGATCTCCTCGCTGGGCAAGGTGCTTCTCGCGCACCTGCCGCCGGAAGAACGCGCGGCCAAGCTGGCGGAGGTCCCCGACGCTCCCTCCGGTGAGGTTCTCGACCGCGTCCTGCGCGACGGCTACAGCTACGTGGCCGACGACGTGGAACGCGGCGCCCACTCGATCGCCGTGCCGCTGCGCCGCTGGGACGACCGTACGATCGCCGCACTCCACGTCGGATGCCGGATCGAGCAGATCTCTCCGGAGGTCATGCACGGCGACGTCCTCAAGGTCTTGAGGGAAGCCGCCGAGGAGCTTCACCACCAGCTCATGTGACAAGGCCTGGCTCCCGGTGGATCGCCGAGGGGCGGGTGGCGGCGTCGTAGGCGGCGTGACCGCCGACGGCGCCGACTCCGCTGTCACCGGCGGGCTCGAAGACGCGGTCCGGGCCGCCGCCCTGCCATTGGTTGATCCAGATGATCCCGGCGGGGAGGGTTTCGGCTGCTTTCGCGTGCGCGGGGTTGTCCGTGTAGATCGTCGCGGCCAGCCCGAACCGCGACCGGCCGGCGAGCCGCAGCCCGTCCTCGAACGAGTCGACGATCCGCACCGGCGCGACCGGGCCGAAGGTCTCCTCGGTCATGACGAGCATCGTGTCGTCCACATCGGTCAGGACCGTGGGCGGGTAGTAGAAGCCCTTGCCGCCCGGAAGCACGCCTCCGGTGTGCACCTTGGCCCCGCGTGCCACGGCGTCGGTGACATGGGCGTGCACGACGTCGCGCCGGCGTGCGTCGACCAGCGGGCCCAGCATCTTCGCCTCGTCGTCACCGTCGCCGAGTGTGTAGGTCTCCGCTGCCGTGACCAGCGCGTCGATGAACGGGGTGGCGATGTCGCGGTGGACGTAGATCCGTTCCATCGAGGTGCAGATCTGCCCCGTGTTGACGAACGTTCCGTGGGCCACGGCTTGGGCGGTGACGACGGGGTCGACGCCGGTGTCGACAATGACCGGGTCTTTACCGCCGAGCTCCAGAAGCGCCCGGCGCAGCCCGTGGCCGGCCTTCGCGCCGATCGCGCGGCCGACCGGGACTGAGCCGGTGAAGTGGATCAGTCCGACGCCGGGATGCTCGGTCAGGGGTTCCCCGGCCCGCCCGTCGCCGAGGACGAGGTTCGCGACTCCGGGCGGCAGCGTCAGCAGCTCGAACAAGCGAGCCGTCGACAGGGGTGATTTCTCCGACGGTTTGACGACAATGGTGTTCCCTGCGACCAGCAGCGCGCCGACGGCTGAGAGCACCGCGGCGACCGGGAAGTTCCATGGCGTGATGACGGCCGCGACCCCAAGGGGATTGCGGATGATCCGTGTGGTTCCGCCGCCATCGTGCATGGTGGACGTCTCGAAGGAGTAGGTGGCGGCGTCGGCCAGGCTCGCCTTGAGCGCGGCGACGCCACCCGCCACGAAGAAGCGGCCGGCCGCGGCCGGCTTGCCCATCTCCTGGCATTCGAGCTCGGCCAGCTCGGCGGCGTGCTCGGCGATGCCGTCCGCCCATGCGTCCACCAGATGTACGCGTTCCGCGACCGGATACGCGTGCCATTCCGGTTGTGCCACCGTGGCCGCGGTGACGGCCTTGTTCACGTCCAGCGGCGATCCGGCGGGAATCCGGGCGACGACCTCCTCCGTCGCCGGATTCACCACGTCCAGCCTGACGGGGTCGGCGGACTCGGTCCACGTACCGCCGATGAAGTTGCGCAGCGGTGTCACGCTCGTTCTCCTCATTGTCCAGTCACTGTTCAGTCCAGAAGGTCGGCGATCAGCTCGCCGGCCATGATCGCCGCGAGGTTGGTGTTCGCACGGGGAACCGTTGGGAAGATCGAGGCGTCCACGACGCGAAGCCCGTCCACGCCGAGCACGCGGCAGGCGGGGTCGACCACCGTGGAGTCCTCGTCCGGGTCGCCCATGCGGCAGGTGCTCGTCGCGTGCTGGGCGTCGAACGCGGTGGCGAGCAGGTAGTCGTCCAGCTTGGCGTCGTCGTCGAGGACAGCGAGCAGCGCCGTGTTGAGACGGTCGGGCGAGAACGCCGTGATCGATTCGACTTCCTTGCTGCGCACCAGGTCCATGAGCTGCCTCGTCGCGGTACGCATCCGACCAAGGTCACGCTCATCGGAGAGCATCCGCTCGTGGACCTCTGGCTGGACCGTGGGATCGGCCGAGACCAGGCTTACGGAGCCGCGGGAGTAGACCTGGTTGACCCACAGTCCGAAGGCGCCGGCGCCGAAGTGCAGATCGGCGATCTCCATGGCCAGGACGTTCTGGTTCCCCGCCATGACGAGGATGTCGTTCTCCTGCCCGGCCGGATCGTCGCTGGTGTAGCGGATGCACACGTTGGTGTGCCGGGCATCGGGGCTCTTGACCGCTGAGGCCTCGTCGAGCGGGATGCCGATGAAGACTACGGGATGGTCCTGCAGCCCCAGCCCGACAGGCAGATCGGCGACCACGTCGACGCCCAGCGACCGCAACTGGTCCGCCGGGCCGACGCCCGAGCGCATCAGGATCGCCGGCGAGTGGACCGTGCCGGCGCTCAGCACGACGACGTCCGCGTACTCGCTGGTCAGTTTGCCGTCCGCGCGGACCCGCACGCCGACCGCCCGGCCGCCGGAGATGATGACCTTGTCGACGAGCGCGTCACCTCGGACAGTGAGCGTGCCGAGATTCCGTGCCGGTTCCAGGTAGGCGTCGTTGGTCGTCACCCGGCGGCCGAAGCGCGAGTTGATGGGATAGGGCGAAACCCCGGTGGCACCTGGGGCGTTCACGTCGGGCGCCCAGCCGTACCCGGCCGCGAGCGCCGCCTCGTGCAGGGCGTGGTCCACCGCGCCCCAGGCCGCCTGCGGCGTCCGGTAGATCGGGATCGGGCCGCCACGCCCGTGGTAGGACTCCTCGCCGAACTCCTCGTCGTCCTCAAGCCGCGCGAAGTACGGCAGTACGTCCCGCGGGGACCAGCCCGAGCAGCCCATGCGCGCCCAGTCCTCGAAATCCGCCATAGGGGGCCGGATGGCGATCTGACCGTTGACCGCCGAGCTGCCACCGACTCCGCGGCCTCGCCAGAACGGCGCCGGCGCCTGCCTGTCGGTGCGCGTCGCCTGCAACCCCTGCCAGACGAGGCGTTCCGTCGCCGCCGGGTCCATAAGCGCGCGCATCGGATTCGGCGAACGCCAGACCTCGGGCATTTCCCGCGAACGGTAATCCGGGCCGGCTTCGAGGAGCAGCACCCGTTTGTCCTGGGCGGCCAAGCGTGCCGCGAGCGCTGCCCCCGAAGACCCTGCGCCCACCACGATCACATCCCAACCCGTCCTGTCCACGACCCCTCCTGCGCTGTGTTCGATTAACGAACCAAAGTTCGTTTCTTTGGTCACGCCACCGTACGACGGGACGCGCCCCATGCGCAACGGCCTGTTTGACGGGTGCGAATGACGGAGTGTGATGTTCAACTGCCCATTGCGATCCAGACATCCTGGACTTACGCTCTCTCCATCACCGCACATTCGTGCGACAATCGAACATTTTTACGGCAGTACCCGCTGCCGGAGGGAGCGAGATGCCCCGAGAAGAAGACGTCCTGACATCGCTGCCCGAGATCGTGCCGGGGCTGGAGGACCTCTACCGGGACCTGCACGCGCACCCGGAGCTGGCCTACACCGAGCACCGCACGGCCGCGATCGTCGCGGCGCGTCTGCGCGAATGCGGCTTCACGGTCACCGAGCACGTCGGCGTCACCGGCGTGGTGGGCGTGCTGCGCAACGGCGACGGCGCCACCGTGATGCTGCGCGCGGACATGGACGCCCTGCCGGTTGAGGAGAAGACCGGCCTCGACTACGCGAGCACGGCGACCACGACCAATGAGACGGGCGAGACCGTTCCGCTCATGCACGCCTGCGGCCACGACATGCACGTGACCTGCCTGCTCGGCGCGGCACATCTCATGGCCTCGTCGCAGGAGCACTGGTCCGGCACGCTGGTGGCCCTGTTCCAGCCCGCGGAGGAGGGCCGGGGCGGAGCGAAGCGGATGATCGCCGACCGGCTCTTCGAGTTCACGGGGAAGCCGGACGTGGTCCTGGGCCAGCATGTGTTCCCGTACCTGGCGGGCACGATCGGTTACCGCGCCGGCCCGATCCTGGCCGCCTCCGACGGTTACGAGGTCCGGCTGTTCGGCCGGGGGGCACACGGCTCGCGGCCGGAGACCGGGGTCGACCCGGTGGTGCTCGCGGCCTCGGTGGTGATGCGGCTCCAGACCATCGTCTCCCGCGAGGTGGCCGCGGACCAGCAAGCGGTGCTGACCGTCGGCGCGATCAATGCCGGCACCGAGGCGAACATCATCAGCGACCACGCCGACCTCAAGCTCAGTGTCCGCACCTTCGACGGGGAGGTGAGCGCGCGGGTGCTGTCCTCGGTCCGGCGCGTCATCGAGGCCGAGTGCGTCGCTTCCGGCTCCCCCAAGCCGCCGGAGTTCGCCGAGCTGTTCGGCTTCACCCCGACCGTGAACGACGAGGCCGCGACCGAGCGGGTGGTGCGCGGCCTGCGCGCGCGGCTGGGCGCGGACGCCGTACGAGAGATCGCGCCGATCATGGGCAGCGAGGACTTCGGCGAGTTCGGTGCGGCCACCGGCGCGCCCTATGTGTTCTGGGCCCTGGGCGGCGCCGACCCGCAAGCGTACGCGGCGGCGCAGGCGGCGGGCGTGCTGGAGGAAGAGATCCCCTCCAACCACTCGCCGCTGTTCGCGCCCGTCATCCAGCCCACCCTCGGTACCGGGGTCACCGCGCTGGTGGCGGCGGCCCTGCAATGGCTGGGTGGCACGTCATGACCGGGCGAGGGTTCAGCAGCGACAACGCCGCCGGCGCGCATCCCCTGGTGCTGGCCGCGATCGCCGAGGCCAACAGGGGGCACGCAGCCGCGTACGGGGGCGACGCGTGGACCGTGCGGGCGCAGGCCATGCTCGCCGAGAACTTCGGCCGGGGCAGCCAGGCATTCCTGGTGTTCAACGGCACCGGCGCCAACGTCTCCGCGCTCGCCTCGATCCTGCGGCCGCATCAGGCGGTGGTGTGCTCGTCCGACGCGCATCTCCACACCGATGAGTGCGGGGCGCCGGTCCGCTTCACCGGCAGCACCGTGCTTCCGGTTCCGGCGGAGCGCGGTCTGCTGACACCTGAGGCCGTCGAGGCCGTGATCGGGCCGGGTGGCCGTGGCGAGCACCAGGTCGTGCCCGCCGTACTGTCGCTCACCAATGCCTCCGAGCTCGGCACGGTTTACCTTCCTGACCAGGTCGCCGCGCTGGCGGAATGGGCGCACGCGCGCGGGTGGGTGGTGCACATGGACGGTGCCCGGCTGGCGAACGCGGCGGCTTCGCTGAACTGCTCACTGGCGGAGGTGAGCACTGGAGCCGGCGTCGACGTGGTCTCCTTCGGAGGCACCAAGAACGGGATGCTCTTCGGAGACGCCGTGGTGTTCGGCGCGACCCCGGCGGGAGTCGCCGCGGCCCGCGACTACCGACACGTACGCAAGCAGTCGACGCAGCTCGCGTCCAAGATGCGGTTCCTCGGCGCACAGTTCGTAGCGCTGCTCACCGGCGATCTCTGGCGCCGTAACGCGGCGGCGGCCAACGTGGCGGCGGCGTATCTCGCCGAGCGGATCGCCCAGGTCCCGGGCGTGCGCATCGCTTATCCGGTGCAGGCCAACGCCGTGTTCGCCACGATGCCGCCGGCGATGCGCGCGCCGTTGGCCGATGAGTTCCGGTTCCACGTCTGGGACGAGCAGGCCGATCTCGTCCGGTTCGTCTGTTCGTACGACACGGAACTCACCGACATCGACTCCCTGCTGTCCCGGGCGGAACTCCTCGCGGGCGTCTAGCTCCGGCCCTCCTCGAAGGAAGTGCATCACCAATGACGGCAACCACTGTCGAACAAGACGCGCCGAAGACGTTTCTCGGCCAACCCCGCGGGCTGGCGACGCTGACCGGCGTCGGGATGTGGGAGCGGTTCTCCTTCTACGGCATGCAGGTCGTCCTGCTGTACTACCTGTACTTCTCGGTGTCCGAGGGAGGGCTCGGCCTGTCGATGGCGGCGGCCACCTCCGTCGTCGGCGCCTACGGCGGCCTGGTGTACCTGTCGACGGTCTTCGGCGGCTGGGTCGCCGACCGGCTGCTGGGCTCCGAGCGGACGCTGCTCTGCAGCGCGGTGCTGATCCTGTTCGGGCACGTGTGTCTCGCCGTCGTCCCCGGACTTGCAGGGGTCTGGATCGGGCTGTGCCTGCTGGTCCTGGGCAGCGGCGGCCAGGTGGGCAACGTGACCTCGTTGGTGGGGTCGCTCTACGACGCTCAGGACCGGCGCCGTGACCGTGGTTTCATGCTCTTTTACATGGGGCTCAACGCCGGCGCCCTGGCCGGGCCGATCCTCACCGGGCTGGCCCGGACGCGGCTGGGCTTCCACTACGGGTTCGGGCTTGCCGCGATCGGAATGGCCATCGGCCTGATCATCTACGCGACCGGGCGAAAGAACCTGCACGCCCGCGGGCGCGTCGTGCCCGATCCGCTGTCGCGTGCCGGCGCGATGCGGGCTTTGGGCGTCGGCGCGCTGATCGTGGTCCTGGTCGCGGCGGGTGCGGTGACCGGCGTGCTGTCGGCGCGCCACCTGGCGAGCGTCGTCACCGTCGTGCTGCTGGGCCTCATCGGGGGCTACTTCGTGACCATGCTGCGCAGCGGCAAGGTCACCGGCGAGGAGCGGCGGCGGGTCTACGCGCTCATCCCGATGTTCCTGGTCAACTGCGTGTTCTGGACGCTTTACCAGCAGCAGTTCACCGTCCTGCAAATCTACGCCGCGACCCGCGTCGATCTTCGGGTCTTCGGCTTCCCCATGCCTCCGGAATTCTTCAACTCCGCGGTGCCGGTCTACGTCATTCTCTGTACGCCGCTGCTGGTGTCACTGTGGGCCAGACTCGGCCCGCGCGAACCGTCGACCCCGGTGAAATTCCTGGTCGGCATCCTCTGCATCGGCGTCTCGTTCCTGCTTTTCACGCCGATGGCCGCGAGCCACGGTGCGGTCAACCCGCCGCTCGCACTCGCCGGGATTCTGCTGGTCTTCACCCTGGCCGAGCTCTTCGTGTCGCCCGTACAGCTGTCACTGTCCACCAAGCTCGCGCCTCAGGCGTTCCGCACCCAGATGGTGGCCCTGTGGTTCTTGTCCACCGCGGCGGGCTCGGCCGCGGCCGGAGCCCTCGCCGCGCTCTATTCCCCCGCCAGTGAGACCGGATACTTCTCGATCTCCGGTATCGCCTCGATCGCGGTCGGCGCACTGTTCGCGCTGACCATTCCCTGGACCAAGAAAATGATGGCCGGCGCTCGCTGAAATCAGCGTCGGCAGGAAAAGAGGAACCGTGTTCACACGTCACGACTCGCTGTACCTCGGCGGCGATTGGGGCGCCCCCGCATCCGACGCGAGAATCGCCGTCGTATCTCCCAATACCGGAGAGACGATCGGCGAGGTTCCCGAGGCGGTGCACGCGGATGCCGACGCCGCCGTCACGGCCGCGAGACGCGCGTTCCCCGGTTGGCGTGACCGCGACCGCGCCGCCGCGCTGCGTCGCTTCGCCGATGCGATCGAAGCCCGCAAGGACGGCTTCGCCCACCTCGTCTCGGCCCAGAACGGGATGCCGATAGCGTTCGCGTCCCAACTGGAGGCCAACTTCCCGGCCACATTGCTGCGCTACTACGCCGATCTGATCGCGGACGATCAGGAAGAGGCCAGACCTGGACTGCTCGGGGGAACCGTCCGGGTCCGCAGGGAGCCGCTCGGTGTCGTCGCGGCGATCGTGCCGTGGAACTTCCCGCAGACCCTGGGCTTCATGAAGATCGCGCCCGCGCTGGCCGCCGGGTGCACGGTGGTGGTCAAGCCATCGCCCGAGACCGTGCTGGACAGCTTCCTGCTGGCCCAGGCCGCGATCGACGCGGAACTACCCGCCGGTGTGCTCAACATCGTGCCCGGTGGACGGGACCTGGGCGCCTACCTCGTGACCCATCCGGGCATCGACAAGGTGGGGTTCACCGGTTCGACCGCGGCCGGGCGGGAGATCGCCGAAAGGTGCGGGCGGCTGCTGCGCCCGGTCACCCTCGAACTCGGCGGCAAGTCGGCCGCGATCGTCCTCGACGACGCCGACCTGGACCTCGGCGCGATCGGACAGGATCTGTTCCTGGCGACATTGGCCAACAACGGGCAGACCTGCTACCTCGGCACCCGGGTGCTCGCCCCGCGTGCTCGGTACACGGAGGTCGTCGACACTCTCACCGAGTTCGCCGCCTCGCTGAACGTCGCCGACTCGCTCGACCCCGGCGCCCAGATCGGGCC
Organism: Nonomuraea sp. NPDC049269; assembly: GCF_043197155.1. Taxonomy (NCBI): domain Bacteria; kingdom Bacillati; phylum Actinomycetota; class Actinomycetes; order Streptosporangiales; family Streptosporangiaceae; genus Nonomuraea; species Nonomuraea sp. NPDC049269. The sequence continues at coordinate 122,270 of NZ_JBICSO010000001.1, read as the reverse complement.
AATGGTCAGCGCCCGGCACCGCGAGCGCGTGGAGGGCTACATCGCCAAGGGGCGCGCGGAAGGCGGCCGCGTCACCACAGGCGGAGGCCGGCCGGCGGGCCGCGACCAGGGCTGGTTCGTCGAGCCCACCGTGTTCGCCGACGTGGACAACGATGCCACCATCTGCCAGGAGGAGATCTTCGGCCCGGTGCTCGCCGTGATCCCCTACCGCGACGAGGAGGAGGCCGTCCGCATCGCCAACGACTCGGATTTCGGCTTGGGCGGCACGGTCTGGTCCGCTGACCCGGAGCGCGCGCTGAGACTGGCCCGAAGGATCGAGACAGGGACGATCGGTGTCAACCGCTATCTCCCCGACCCGGCGGCGCCCTTCGGCGGCGTCAAGGCCAGCGGCATCGGCCGCGAACTCGGCCCCGAGGGGCTGGCCGCCTACCAGCAGCTCAAGTCCATCTACTGCTGAGGTCGGCTCCCCCGGGAGCAAACCGCTGACACCCACGAGACGCACCGCAAAGGATAGTTCGTCCATGACCGAGTTCAACCCCGCCGACATCCGCGTGATCGCCTGCGACATCTTCGGCACCACCTTCGACTGGCGTACCGGCGTCGCCGATCAGGTATCCCAGGTCGCCGCCGAGCAGGACGTAGCGATCGACGGCGGTGAGTTCGCCGACGCCTGGCGAGACCGATACCTCCCGTCCATCCAATGCGTCAATCGCGGCGAACGCGACTGGGCCCACCTCGACACACTGCACCGCGAATCCTTGGACGACCTGCTGGAGAACCGCGGCATGGCCGGCGCGTTCGACGAGGCCGCCCGCCGGCGCATGGTCCGCGCGTGGCACCGGCTGCCCGCGTGGCCCGACGCGGCTTCCGGGCTGGCACGGCTGCGCGGACGTTACGTCGTGGCGGCACTGTCGAACGGCGGTTTCGCGCTGCTGACCAACCTCATCAACAGTACGCACCTGCCCTTCGACTGCGTCCTGTCGGCCGAACTCGCCCGCATGTACAAGCCCGCTCCGGCCCCCTACATGACCGCCGCCGACCTGCTCGACATCGAGCAGGACCGGATCCTCATGGTCGCCGCCCACACCTGGGACCTCGACGGAGCCCGCCAGGCCGGGCTGCGCACCGCGTTCCTGGAACGGCCCCTGGAGAAAGGACCTGACCGCCCCGCCGACCGCGCCGCCAACACCACCAGCGACCTCGCCGCCACCAGCTTCGACGAGCTCGCCGACAAGCTCGGCTGCTGAAGCGTGATCAAGGCTCGACTAGGCGGGATCACACGGTGACAGGCTCTTCATGTTGGGTACGAGCCGCGCCCACTCCTGCGGCTCGGGCACGGAGGCGATGTCGCAGGCACGGCGTAGCGACGCGCCTTCGTCCAGGTCCCACCAGCGCAGCGTGCCGTGCGCTCCGATGACGGCCAGGCGACCGGAGGCGAAACCCAGCGCCCGGACGGAGCCCTGGCGGGTGGACAGCGCGAACAGCTCGCGCCGCCCCTGGACCTGCCAGAGCCGTACCGTGCCGTCGTCGGAGCCGATCGCCAGCACGGTGCCGTCCGCGTTGTAGGCGAGCGCCGTGATCGGTGAGGTGCCGGCCGTGAGGAGCTGCCGCGACGCGGGATCGCCGAGCCGCCGCAGGTAGACGGCCCGGTCCTCGCCGGTCGTCAGCGTCCGGACCCCGGGGTCGAACGCGAGCGCGCCCACGGTCCCGGACGCCGTCCAGGTGTCCGTCCTGATGGCTTGACCTGTGGCGATGCGCCACACCAGGATCCCGTCGCCATAGCCGCCCGCCACGAGGTCGCCGGCGGGGTTGATGGCGACCCGGCTCCGGTCCGCGGCTCCAGGGTCGGGGTGGTCGAGCCGGTAGAGCTCGGTGCGGTGCCGGAGATCCCAGAGGCGGATCCGTCCTGTGTCCGCGCCGACCGCCAGCAGGTCGCCGTCCTTCCCGCCCCTGGCCAGGCCGCTGATCGGTGGGTAGGGCACAGGCAACTGTCCGCACGGTCCTGTGGCGGCGGCCGGTCCGCCATAGCGGACGACGCCGTCGACGGCGCCGGTCACCAGCCCCCAGGGTCCCCATGCCGCCGCGACCGATTCCGGCTCGGGGCAGCCGCGGACCTCCCAGCCCGCGCTGTCCCAGATGGCCCCGGTCGTGTCGGCGGCGGCGCTGACCAGCAGCGTGCCCCGGCGCGGGAAGGCGACCGCGTGCACGGGGGCGCTGTGGCCGGTCAGCTCGGCGAGCCGGCGGCCCGCCGCCACGTCCCACAGCAGGATCCGCTGATCCTCCCCCGCTGTGGCGAGCAGCCGGCCGTCGCCGCGGAAGTCGAGGTCCCACACGGTGCCGCGGTGCCCGGTCAGTACGCCCGACGGGTGCCAGTCGGACGTGCGCCAGAGTCGTACGGCGCCGTCGTCACCCGCGGCGGCCAGCCGGGTGCCGTCCGGGCTGAAGGCGACGTCGCGCACCGCGTGCGCGCCCGCTTTGAGGGTCACCGGTGGTCCGCCCTTGCCGTCGGTGCGCCAGAGCCGCAGCCGCCCGTCGCGGCCCGCGGCGGCCAGCAGGGCGCCGTCTGGGCTGAACGCGGTCCCTTCGATGGGGTCGGCCCCCCACGGCGGAGGCGGCAGCGCCCGCAGGTCGCCGGCCCGCCACAACGCCACTCCGGTCCCGGCCACGGCCAGGATCGCGCCCTTCTGATCGAACGACAGCCCGCCCATCGCCGCACCGCCCGGCAGCGGGCGGGTCGCCAGCACCCGGCCCGTCCCGGCGTCCCACATCCGCAGCCGTCTGTCGTCTCCCGCCCCGGCGACCAGACGGCCGTCCGGGCTGATGGCGATGGCGGTGAGGCGTGCGGAGAGGTCTTCCAGCGTATGGATCACGGTCCGCCGGCGGGCATCCCACAGCAGGGCGCGGCCGCCGTGGTCGACGGTGGCCAGGGTCGAGCCGTCAGCGCTGAAGGACGCTCCCCAAAGGGGAGCCTTGTGTCCGGCCAGGCGCGCCACGAACCCTCCTGCCTGGGTGCTCATGAGTGCGCCGAGCGACTGCGGTGTGCGGTCCTGCTCGACGGCCGCCGCGGCGAGCAGCGCCGACACCTCCGGCCGGGATGCGGCCAGCCTGGCCGCCTCGACGGACAACCGCCCGGCCAGGGAACTCCGTTGTGCCTGTCCCGTCTGCTCGACCACCACGACCGCGGCGGCCACGGTCAGCGCCAGCGTGACCGCCAGGCAGCCGACCAGGCGGCGCAGCCTGCGGTTACGCCTCAGCGTCTCCAGCCGCTCGGACTCCTGCCCCTGCCAGCTGGCGGTCAGGAAGGCGCGCTCGACCGGGGTGAGGGCGCCGGCGGGCGCTATGTCGGCCCATTCGCGCAGCGTGGTCAGGTGGGGGCCGCGCAGCAGGAGGTAGTCGTCACGTTCCGCGTGCTCCCACGCCTCGGCGGCGTCGGTGAGCCGCTGCCTGATCCGGAGCCCCGCCCGGTCGGTGTCGATCCAGCCTTTCAGCCGGGGCCAGGCGTCGAGCAGCACTTCGTGGCTGATCTCGATCCACTCGGCGTCGGCTGTCAGCAGGCGGTCCCGGATAAACGTCTCGACGACGGCCTGCGCGGCCTCGTCCCCGGTCAGCGTGTGGCGGGCGAGCCGGCGGCGGCTGTCGGCCACCCCGTCGCCGATCTGGACCAGGCGCAGCAGGGTGTTCCTGGCCACCTGCTGCCGCGCCGCGTCGAGCTGCTCGTACGCCTGCTCGGCGGTGATCTCGATGGCGGCCCGGATGCCGCCGGTGCGTTCGTAGCCGGCGACCGTGAGCAGGGCGCCGGTCCGCTGCTGCCAGGTGGCGCGCAGGGCGTGGGACAGCAGCGGCAGCGCCCCGGCCTCGCAGGCGCCGCTGGTCCTGGCGCCGACGTCGCGTAGCAGCAGCTCGACCAGGCCGGGTTCGAGAGCCAGCCGTGCCACCGCGGCGGGTTCGCTGATCGCCTGCCGGAGCTGCCCGGCCGCCATCGGGCCGAGCGGCAGGCAGCGCGCCCGCAGCGCCGCCAGCAGCGGCGGGTGGGCCAGGCAGTGGCCGTAGAAGTCGGCGCGCACGCCCAGGACCACCGCGAGCCCGGCCGCCGACCGGTGGCACAACTCGGCGATGAACGCCTGCCGGGCGGCCTCGTCCTCGCAGAGCGTGAACAGCTCCTCGAACTGGTCGACGATCACCAGCGTGCGGGAGTCGACGCCGCCCAGCTCGCGCATCGGCCGGGCCGTAGGCGTCAGGTACGCCACACTCGGCTGCCCGGGCCGGCGGCCGGGAAGCGCCCCTCGCAGCACGGCCGGGGCCAGACCGGCTCGCAGCAGCGAGGACTTGCCCACTCCCGAGGGGCCGATCACGATCGCCGGATGGCCTGCCGTATCGGGATCGGCCAGCAGGTCCACCAGGTCGGCCACGGCCCGGTCGCGGCCGAAGAACCAGCGCGCGTCCTCCGTGCGGAAGGACATCAGCCCCGGATAGGGGCAGCCGGCGGCGGGATCGGCGAAACGCCGCCGCCGCTCGGCTCCGATCCCGGCCTCGCGAAAATCCGCTCCGTTCGCCACACGGGAAATCTACCGTCACCCAACGTCATCGGAGATGGACTCTTCGCACATGGGCTCGTGCGGACGGTCTCAGCCCACGGTGATGGCGAGCTTGCCGATGGCGCCAGCGCCGAAGTCGTCGAACGCCTGGGCCGCCTCCGCCAGCGGATAGGAGCGGGTGACGGGCACCCGGATGGCGCCGCCCGCGGCATCGGCGGCCAGCCGGTCCAGGACGGCGGCCGTGGGGTCGGCCATGACCGCGGTCGCGGCGAGCCGGTCGCCTTCGGGCGCGAAGCCCAGGGTGGAGGCGAACCGCCCGCCGTCGGTCACCAGGTCGGCCACCAGGGCGCCGTCACCGGCGAGGTGCAGGCCCGCGCTCACCCCTCCGGGCGCGAGGGCGCGGACCTGGGCCGCCAGGTCGCCGCTGTGGTCCACCACGTCGATGCCGTCCCCGGCCAGGTCGCGGACGAAGTCGGTCTCGGCGCCCGGTCGCGCGGTGGCGATCACCTGGGCGCCGCGGGCCCGGGCGTACTGGAGCGCGAGCGCGCCGACCCCACCGGTCGCACCCACGATCAGCACGCTCTCCCCCTCCCGGAGGTCGAGGGCCTCGACGGCGGTCAGCGCCGCCGTGCCGGCCAGGCCCAGCGCGCCCGCCTCGGCGACGCCGAGCTTGCCGGGAACGCGCGTGACACCGTAGCCGGCCGTGACGGTGACGTACTCGCCGAGCGAGCCGGTGCCCAGGAACGGCTTCATCACCACCCCGAACACCACGTCACCGGCCGTGAAACCGGTCACGTCCGAGCCGACGGCCTCGACGGTGCCGGCGAAGTCCTTGCCGAGCACCAGCGGGAAGCGGTGCTCCATCATCCCCTGCAGCATTCCGGCGGCGGTGGCCGCGTCGAAGCCGTTGACGGAGGTGGCGGCGACGCGTACCAGCAGCTCACCGGCCTCGGGGGCCGGGGCGGGCACCTCGGTCAGCGCGGGGCTGCCGGGAACGGCGGTAACGACCAGAGCGCGCATGGCGGTCCTTCCTAGAGGTAAATGAAGGGTTCCCTCCATTTGTGAGTCAGCGTAACAGCATAACTGGAGGTCTTACTCCACTTGTATGCTGGAGAGGTGACTACCCCGCCATCGCTGCGCGCGGACGCGGCCCGCAACCGTGAGCGCATCATCGCCGCCGCCCGCCGCGTCTTCGCCGAGCAGGGGCTGGACGCGCCCATCGAGGAGGTCGCCCGCCAGGCCGGGGTCGGCATCGCCACCCTCTACCGGCGCTTCCCCACCCGGGACGAGCTGATCGCGGCCGCGTTCGACAACAAGATGGCCGCCTACGCCGACGCGGTCAGCGTCGCCCTGGCCGACCCGGACGCCTGGCACGGCTTCTGCGGCTATCTGGAAACGGTGTGCGCCATGCAGGCCACCGATCGCGGCTTCGCCGACCTGCTGACGTTGAGCCTGCCGACGGCCAAGGAGTTCGAGGCCGAACGCGCCCGCGCCTATCACGGCTTCGTCGAGCTGATCGACCGGGCCAAGGCGACCGGACGGCTACGCGCCGACTTCGTGCCCGAGGATCTCGTGATGTTGCTGATGGCCTGCGCGGGCGTCATCACCGCAACGGCCGACGCGGCGCCCGGCACCTACCGGCGCCTGCTGGCGTACCTGCTCCAGGCCTTCGCCGGGCCGGGGGCGGAGCCGCTCCCCGACCCGCCGACGCCTACCGCGATGTATCGGGCGCTGCTCCGGCTGCAGGGCCGGTGACGGGACGCGCCCTAGTCCTTCAGGCCCGCGCCGAGGTCGGCGTTCATCACGTACTTCTGGAAGATCAGGTAGATCGCGACAAGGGCGATCATGGACAGGACCGACGCCACTGGAACGACATGATGGCGAGGGTCATGATGATCGGCCGGGACAGCGGGAGCATGATCCGGATGAAGTCGTAGCGGAAGTGCGAGACCATCCACATCGTCCAGCCGGTGGCCGCCGCCTCGACGCTCCCGTCGAGAGTACGGCGTTCGCCCGCGCCTTCCGCGACGGCGGTGACCCGGTGGACGGAGCCCTCCGGCGAGGGCGCGGCGATGAGCACCCCCACCTTGGCCTCCCCGTCACCGGTGACCGTCACAGGCTCGGGCGTGGTGCCGACGGGTGGGAAAGCGCTTTCGCGGATCCTATAGAGCCCTGGTTCGGCTCTGCTACCCGGTATGCCCAGATTCGTCCGGTTGGCTGCTCGCATGACGCCCGCCGAGGGGTTCCCGGCGCGCGATGATCTTGCGGTAGCTCAGCCGCCACCCCTGGTCGCCGTACGAGATGACGTCGTCGTAGGTCACGCTTCCGCAGGTGCCGCCCGCCATGATGCTGATCCCCTTGGATCGGGCGCGGACCTGACCGTCGGCGATCTCGGTGAGCACGACGTTCGTGACGTGATGGCCGACGGGGTTCGCCGCACCCAGCGTGAGCGCGGCCGCCCTGATCGCCGCCACCCCTTCCAGTGATCCGGCGCCGAAGTCCGAGGCGTCGTAAACGACGTCGGCGGTGAACAGCTCGTCCAGCCGGTCCAGCTCGCCGTCGTCGAACAGGTGCCCGTGCAGGGAGATCAGCTCTGTGATGGCCGCGCGATCGTCGGCGCCCAGTGTCATGCGGGACAGACTAAGTGGGGAACTCCCCATTTAGCAACCAGTCCACTCATTTGATATGTTGCAAATGCAGCATAGCTATTGCAACATGTGCAACGAAAGGCGGCCGATGAGACCAGCAGACGTGCTCGCGATCGGGGAGACCATGGTGATGGTCACCCCGGTCGACGGGCGGCTCGACGCCGACAGCACGTACATCCTGCGGCCGGGCGGCGCGGAGTCGAACGTGGCGGCACTGCTCGCCCAGCTCGGCCACAGCACGGCGTGGGCGAGCGCGGTCGGCCGCGATCCGCTGGGTGACGTCATCGTCGACTCACTGCGCGCGCACGGGGTGAACGTCGAGCTCGTACGCCGTGACGCCGAGCGGCCCACAGCCGTGTACTTCAAGGACCCGACCTCGTCGGGCACCTCGGTCTACTACTACCGGCGGGGTTCGGCGGCCTCGGCGATGAGCGCCGCCGAGGTCGCCGGCTGGGCGGCGGCGCCGCCCCGGGTGACGCACATCTCCGGCATCACCGCGGCGCTCTCCGAGCCCTGCCTGGACCTGACCCGGCACATCGTGTTCGACCGCCCGTTGCGGCCGTCCGTGGTCAGCTTCGACGTCAACCACCGTCCCGGCCTGTGGTCGGGCGACGGGCCCGACGTGCTCCTGGAGCTCGCGCGCCGCGCCGACGTGGTCTTCGTCGGGCGGGACGAGGCGGCGGCACTGTGGGGGACGTCGGACGCGGAGAGCGTGCGCGAGCTGCTCGACGGCCCGCCGTACCTGATCGTGAAGGACGCCGCGATCGAGGCGGTCAGCTTCACCCCCACGGGCGTGCACCGCGAGCCGTCGATGCCGGTCGAGGTCCTGGACGCGGTCGGCGCGGGCGACGCCTTCGCCGCCGGCTGGCTGAGCGGGTTCCTGGACGGCCGCGACGAGGCGACCCGGCTGCGGCTGGGGCACTACGCGGCTTCCCGTGTCCTGATGACTCCGGCCGACCTGGCCGATCTTCCTCCCGCTGACGAGATCGTCACGCTGCTCACCGAAGGAGCGCACGCCTATGTCGCAGACCGTCGCCCGGGCCATTGACATCATCGGTTTCGTCTCCGTACGACACCGCACGCTCGGTCAGATCGCCGAGCACCTGGGCGTGCACAAGTCGACCGCGCTGAGGCTGCTGCAGACCCTGGAGGAGGGCGGGTTCGTCCGGCGGGTGCCCGGCGGCGCGTACGGCATGGGCTTCCAGCTCATCGCGCTCGGCCAGCTGGCTCTCGACCAGGTCGAGGCCCGTTCACTCGCGCACCCGATCCTGCACGAGCTGGGCGAGAAGTACGGCCACACGGTCCACCTCGGCGAGCTGGCCGGAGACCAGGTCGTCTACGTCGACAAGATCGACGGCCGGGGCACCGTGGCCATGGGCTCCCGTATCGGGCTGCCCGCCCAGACGCACACCGCGGCCGTCGCGAAGGTCATCTTCGCCTACCAGGACGAGAAGACCCGGGCGCGGATCCTGGAACACGCCTCCTTCACCCGCTTCACGCCCACGACCATCACCGACGCCGACGCGCTCGAAGCGGACCTCGCGCTCACCCGGGAACGAGGATGGGCCGAGGACGACGGCGAGCACGAGGACTACATCAACTGCCTGGCGCTGCCGGTGTTCGACGCCCGCGGCCAGGTCACCCACGCCATCTCCGTCACCGCTCTGCGAGCGGTCGCGCCACTGGCGGAGCTGCGCGTACACATCGACGATTTCCGCGAAGCGGCCCACCAGATCTCGAAGAACCTGGGCTGGGGAGGAGACGCATATGGACGCCGCTGAGTTCTTCGGCCGGCACCTCGACCGTAACCCGATTCTCGGCATCTTCCGCAACCTCGATCCCGAGGCGACCGTGGAGATGTGCGAGCGCGCCTGGGCGTTCGGCGTCGAGCTGATCGAGGTGCCCGTACAGACGCCCGACGCCCTGCCGTCCCTGCGCGCGGCGCTCGACGCGGCGCGGGGGCACGGCAGGAGCATCGGCGCGGGGACCGTGACCACCGCCGAACAGCTCGCGGAGGTCAGCCGTCTGGGCGCGGCGTTCACGGTCGCGCCCGGCCTGCACCCCGAGGTCGTCGCCGAGTCGCGGCGGCTCGGACTCCCCCACCTGCCCGGCGTGGCCACCTCCACGGAGATCGCGACGGCTCTGGCGCAGGGCTTCACCTGGCTCAAGGCGTTTCCCGCCGAACAGCTCGGCCCCGGCTGGATCACCGCGCAGCTCGCGCCGTTCCCCGCCGTCCGTTTCGTCGCGACCGGCGGGATCAACGCCCACAACGCGGCCGACTTCCTCGCCGCCGGGTGCCGGGGGGTCGCGGTCGGATCCGCGTTGAACGATCCGGACGCGCTGGTACGGCTGCGGGACGCGGTTTCCCGGTAACCGTTCATCCGCCATCGATGATCGATCCCGGCCCGTTGGCCGCGTGCCGGGCGATCCCCTCCCACCGTTCCATGAGCCCCGTGTACCAATCCTGCCTGCCTCTGGCCGTGAAGTGCGACTCCAGTTCGCGCAGCCGCGTCCCGATCCGCGCCACATCAGCGGCACTGAGCTGGTTGTTTCTCCACTCGAACGCGAACCGAGCCCCCTCAGGCCCTTCCACGATCTCGAACCGGTCGAAGAACGGCCTGGCCCACTGCGACAGCCCGCGCATCTGGTGCAGATCAGCCGGATCGATGAAGCAGAACTCGTGATCGATGCCCGCCGTCCGGCCATCCTCGGCGACCATGAAGTTGGTCCGCCACCTGTCCGCGTTGAGCGTCAGCGCGTCACCGAGCCCGATCAACAGGACATCTCCGGGCTTGCCCAGCGCCCTCGGCAACCCGAACCCGTGGAGAAACTCGATCAGCAGCCGATCCGGCCCCATCCGGTAAACCCGTGGAACCCGCGCCCCGACCGCCTCGTAGACGAGCGACCCCAGTTCCTCGGAATCGGCGCGACGTCTCGGATGTTTCGCCTCGATGTCGACGACCCCGGGCCTCTGCAGCACCTTCTCGACCGCGCTACTGCCGTCATGGAAGTCCAGCCTTGCGACATGTCCTGCGTTGACCATCCCGCCACTGAGCAGGATGCGGTCCTTGATCCCTGACAGCAGCCCGCGCACCAGTTCGCCGGGGAAGGTCCAGTGACCGATGCGTGACGGCTCACGGAAACCCTCCTGCGCGTACCACGGTTGCCTGACCTGCGCCACAGGCGTCTCCGGTGCCCGTGCCGCCGAGGTGTCCGCCACCTGGCTGGTCTCTGTCGTCCTGCTCCGGTCCGACACGCTGCCCGCGTCCACGGCTTGCCCCGCGTCCCGCGTCCCGTTCGCGTCGGCCGTCCTGCCCGGCTCAGGCGCGCCTTCCCGCAGCCGTACGGTCGGCGCGTCCTCAATGCGGCCCGTCACCGCCTCGCCCGGTCGCGGCCCGGCCGAATCGGCGGGCTTCCCGCCGTCGCCCTGCCGCAGCCTGATCGTCGGCGTATCCTCGATCCGCCCACCAGGACCGTTCTCGCCCCGTCCCGCTCCGCTCTCCCTCAGCCGCACCGTCGGCGCGTCCTCAAGCCGCCCGGTGACGGCGTCACGGGCGCGCACACCAGACGGATCACCATTGTTCTGCCGCAGCCCGGCCGTCGGTGCATCTTCCCGCCCCAACCGCAGAGTTGGGGGGTCAACGTCCGCGTGCGGATCCCGGTTGATCAACTGGTCGATGCGTCCGGTATGCGACGCCGGGTGACCCGCACCAGGCTCCTCCCGTACGCCGCTCAGGTCCGTACGCCTCCCAGCGGCCGCCCGTGACTCGTCTCCGTTCTGTACGCCCCGTACCGACCCGTCCGCCTCAGCCGGGGAGGAGACTCCACGCTCCTGCCCTCTCGGCGAAGGCATGGGCCCGCCACCATCGGACGCCCCTCGCGGCGAACGCCCGTCTGTCCCTCCGAGCACAAGCCCGGCATCCCCGGCCGCCGAATGGCCCGGCACCGCGTCGCCACCATGTCCCGTGGCCCGGCCCGGCGTCCAACTGGCCCAGTGGGCGTCCACGCCGCCCACCATCCCCGAGGTGAACGCCTTGGCCATCACCGTCCAATCGAGCGGCTGCCCGCTCATCAGCGAACTCGCCACCGTCGCCCCCGCCGACGCCACCCCCGAATGCCCCATCAACATCCACAGCGACCGCGTGGGCAACGCCCACGCCAATCCCGTCAGCAGCCCGCCGGTCATCATGCCCATCCCCGCGGAGGTCGCCACCTGCTTGAGGTCGATGTGGTCGCGCCGCGTCTGGGTGGCCTGTACGTACAGGTCCATCCCGCCCATCAGCGCCCCGAAGAGTGCGACGTTCACCATCAGCCGCTGCCTGAACTGCCTGACCGTCCACCGCGCGGCCTCAGCCCGCACCTTGAACAGCCCCTGCGCCGTCAACCGCCCGGCCGGGTGCAACAGCGCCCACGTCAGCCACAGCATCTGAACCACGAACAGCAACACGGCCAGCTTGATCATCCGCTTGGTGTACTGGACCTGCACGCCAAGCCCGTTCAGCTCGATCGCGAACGACACGAGCTCCTTCACCAGCCGGGCTTTCCGCCCTCCGACGGTCTCGTCGACCCGCTTCACGAACGCCTTGAGCGCGTCCCCATCCCACTCCCCCTGCCTCCGGCCGGCCAGCCACTCCGCCAACCCGTCGACTCCGGCCACTACCTTCCGCGCGGCAGCCACGAGCGCATCGGCCAACCGGAACAAGCTTCGCTCGTCTCCCTGCGGCCAATCCGTCCCCACGACCCAGCCGACCCACGGCCGCAGCCACGCGGGAACCGGAAGCCCGTCAAGCCACATGGCACTCAGCTCTCAGCGCTCTCGCCCGCCACTTCGCCTGACACCCTCTCCCACCTCACCGACACCACCAGTAACTCCTGTCCACTATGCCCACCTTTTTGGGGTTTTGGCACGTCATCGCACCCAAAGCCCCGCCACCATGCGCCTGCCGGTCTTTCGGCCGCATGGCTTCACCTGGCTCGCGCCGTTCCCCGCCGTCCGTTCCGTCGCGGCCGGCGGGATCAACGCCCGCGACGCGGCCGCCTTCCTCGCCGCCGGCCGCCCGGGGGGTCGGGACGCGCTGGTAGGGCCGCGGGACGCGGGTTCCCGGTCGCACGAGATGGTAGTTCGTCCTACGAATTTGTTACTCTGTCCCAGTGAGTAGAAATGTCGACGGCCAAATCGGGACGGTGGCGGCGCTGGTGCGGTCCACGTTCCTGGTGAATGCCGTGTACGCAGAATCCGCCCGCGAATACGGCCTCACCCAGCAGCAGGGCCAGTTGCTGTGCGTCCTGATGGCGCAGCCGTACGGCATGAGCGAACTGGGGACGGTGCTCGGCCTGGCCAAGTCGAGCCTGACCGGCCTGGTCGATCGCACCGAGCGCAACGGCCTGGTCGAGCGCAAACCCGACCCCCAGGACTCCCGCGCGGTAAGAGTGGCGCTCACCAGGAAGGGCGCCAAGCTCGTCGACGAGTTCTACACCGAGACCTGCCGCCGCGTCGAGGAACTCACCTCAGGGTTCGCCCCGGCGGAGCGGGACACGCTCGCCGCCCTGCTCGGCCGCGTCGTGACGGACAACAAGGTTCCCACCGTCTTCGTGGAGCCAGATTTCCCGCGCTGAACCCGAGGAGGAGTTGCAGTTCGCCCTACGAACTAATATTGTTCGTGGTGCGAACTCAAGTCCTTTCTTGTGGTGGAGCGTGAATGATGAGTAGTACAGTCGTGGTCGTCGGCGGAGGTTACGGTGGCTCTGCGGTCGCCAAGGCGCTGGACTTGGAGGCCGATGTCGTCCTCATCGACCCGCGGGACGCGTTCATCAACTCGGCCGGCTCCCTGCGGGCGCTGACCCAGCCCGACTGGGCGCACAACATGTTCTTCCCCTACCACCAGTGGCTCAGGCGCGGCACGGTGGTGCGCGACCGCGCGGTCTCGGTGGACCCCGGCGGCGTCACCCTGGCCTCAGGCCGGCGGGTCGAGGCCGATTACCTGGTCCTGGCCACCGGTTCCAGCTACGCCTACCCCGCCAAGCCCACCTCTGATGCCACGGACGAGGTCCTGGACGACCTGCTCCGGACCCACAAGGAGCTGGCGGGTGCCGAGCGGGTGCTGATCCTCGGTGCCGGGCCGGTCGGCCTGGAACTGGCCGGGGAGATCAAGGATGTCTGGCCGCACAAGCACGTGACCATCGTCGACCCGGCCGAACGACTGCTGGCCGCCTTCCCCGCGGAGATGCACGAGGAGCTGCGCCGCCAGCTCGACGAGCGGGGGATCCACCTGCGGCTGGACACCGGCCTGACCGCACCTCCGGCGACCGAGCCCGGCCGGGCGGCGACGTTCACCGCCACTACGACAGGCGGCGAGGAGATCACCGCCGACATCTGGTTCCGCGCGCACGGCGTGCGCGTCAACAGCGACTACCTCGCCGACGATCGGCTGACGACTCGTACGCCGCAGGGGCAGGTGCCTGTCACCGAGACCCTCAACGTGCACGGGTACGACCGCGTCTACGCCATCGGCGACATCACCGACGTCGCCGAAGCCAAGATGGCGGGGTACGCGATGCAGCACGCGGAGGTGGTGGCCCAGAACATCATCGCCCAGCTGCGCGGCGAGCAGCCCACGGCCACCTACCAGCCGCTGCCCCACCCCATGATCCTGTTGCCCCTCGGCCCGCGAGGGGGTGTCGGCCAGCTGCCCACCCCCGACGGCCCGGCTGTCGTCCCGATTGAGACCGTCTCTGCGTACAAGGGGGCCGACCTGTTCACCGGCCGCTTCACCCAGCAGTTCGGCCCCGCCTGATAGCCATCTCTCTTTGCCCAGAAAGGCAGAACATTGTCCGCACATAACGTCGTCTTCGGTTTTGGCGCGCATTCCAACATCGACGACACACCCGAGCTGCTGCGCATGACCCAGCAGGCCGACCGGGACGGGCTCGACATCTTCACCTTGTCCGACCATCCCTACCTAGGCGAGCGCCTGGACGCTTACGCCGCGCTCGGCTTCATTCTCGGGCGTACGCAGCGCATCGCCGGTTTCGCCAACGTCACCAACCTGCCGACCAGGCCCGCTCCCATGCTGGCCAGGACGGTGACATCGTTGTCGGCCCTGTCGGGCGGCCGGATCGTGCTCGGCATGGGCGCGGGCGGGCTGTGGGATCGCATCGCCGACATGGGGGTGCCGCGGCTGACGCCCGGCGACGCCGTGGACGCCTTCGAGGAGGCGATCGTCCTGGTCAAGCTGCTGTCGGGCGGCGGCCCGCCGGTCACCTACCAGGGCCGCCACTACCAGGTGAAGCAGATCGAGCCCGCTCCCGTGGCCGCGCCGCCCGTGTGGACCGGGTCGGTCGGCCCGAAATCCCTGGCCGCCACCGGTCGGGTGGCCGACGGCTGGATCCCCGGCCACGCGGCCGACTGGCTCAGCGAGCGCTATCGGGCCTCGCGGCCCATCATCGACGAGGCGGCAGCGTCCGTGGGTCGCGATCCGAGCGAGATCCGCACGATCTTCAACTTCCCCGGCCGCATCACCGACCAGCCGCTGCCCGCCACCCGCGACCACGGCGGCCGCTGGCTCGGCGGCTCCGTCGACCAGTGGGTCGAGGAACTGACCGGCGCCGTGCTGGAGCACGGCGCGTCGGGCTTCACGCTCTTCTCCGCCGATCACGGCGCCCAGGACCTCACCATCCTGGCCCGCTGGGCCCAGGAGATCGTCCCGGCCGTACGTGAGGCGATCGCGAAGTAGCTTGTCCAGGAAAATCGAATCCAGTACGAAATCAGACTGATTGCATAATCGTAGTCACTATGGTTTTCTGAGTCGCGAGCCGGACTCCCCCGGCCTCCACCGACGACAGAAGGAACCTGTCATGACCTCTCCCCGTGACCTCCGCATCGCGATCGTGGGCGCCGGCGTCGGCGGTCTCGCCTGTGCCCGCGGCCTGCGGACACACGGCATCCCGGCAGCCGTGTTCGAACGGGAGGCCTCCCGCGATGCCCGCTGGCAGGGCGGCATGCTGGACCTGCACGTCCCGACCGGTCAGGCCGCGCTGCGGGCGGTCGGCCTGTTCGAGCAGTTCGCCGCCCTGGCTCGGGCGCAGGGGCAGGAGTTGCGGGGGCTGGATCCGTTCACGGCCACGCTGGTCCACCACGAGCGGCCCACCGACAGCCGTGACGAGAGTTACGCGCCGGAGATCGATCGGGGTCAGTTGCGGGGCCTGCTCCTGGACTCCCTCATCTCGGGCACCGTCCGCTGGGGGCACGGGGTGGACGGGGTCGACCCACTGGAGGGCGGCGCTCGCCTGCGCTTCGCCGATGGCACTACCGCGGACTTCGACCTCGTCGTCGGCGCCGACGGCGCCTGGTCCCGGCTCCGCCCGGCCGTCTCGGACGCCATCCCCCGCTACACGGGCTCCACGATCGTCGAGGCGTTCCTCGACGATGTCGACCTCCGCCACCCCGACCTCGCCCGCTGGGTGGGGCCGGGCACGCTGGCGGCGCGAGCCGACGGGAAAATGATCTCGGCCCAGCGCAACAGCGGCGCCCACATCCGCCTCTACGCCGCCTTCGACGCACCCGCGGACTGGCATGTCACCGCCGGCCTCGACCTCGGCGACACCGCGGCGGTGTGCGATCACCTGCGCGGCGTGTTCACCGGCTGGGACCCTCGGTTCCTCGACCTGTTCCGCGACAACGACAGTGGGTTCGTCAACCGGCCCCTGCACGTGCTGCCCGTTGGGCACACCTGGGACCACGTTCCCGGCATCACCCTGCTCGGCGACGCCGCCCACCTCATGCCGCCCTTCGGCATCGGCGCCAACCTGGCCCTGATCGACGGCAGCGACCTGGCCACGGCCATCGCCACCCATTCCGACCTCGACCGGGCCATCGCCGCCTACGAAGAGGTCATGCTGCCCCGGTCGGCGGCCGCCGCTGAGGCCTGCGCGGAGCTGATGGACAACCTGTCGGAGAACTTCACCGGTGACGTCGACAGCGTGCGACGCGACCTCAACGACCGCATGCGCCAAGCCCAGCCCGGGCTGGTCGGCAGGGTGGGCGCGCGACCGCCGAGATGACGGCACCTACCGCCGCTGATCAACGGTGGGTCGTGAGGGCGATCTTGCCGTGTCGCGGTCCTCGCGTGGCGGCCGCGTGCGCCTGCGCCGCCCGTTCGATGGGGAACACCTCCCGCAGGGGAACGTGGAAGCGCCCCTCCTCTGACAGCGTGGCCGCGAGAGCCAGGCCATGCCGTCCGTCCGGTTCACCGGCCAGTTCGCCACGTGAGAGGCGGACCCCGAGCGACGGGCCGGTGAAGTCGGCGAGGGTGAGCACCGACGCCGCCGCACCGGTGATCGCGACCAGCTCGGGCAGCGAGCCGGCGCCCGCGACGTCGAGCGCCAGGTCGATCCGCCCCAGGGCCCGGACTCGTTCGGGCAGCCCGGGCCCGTACGGGACGGGGATCGCGCCGAGCCCGGCGAGGAAATCCCGGCTCTCGAGACGGCCCGTCCCGACCACCCGGGCACCGCGCGCGACCGCCAGCTGAACCGCGACGCTCCCGACGCCGCCCGCCGCGCCGTCGATCAGCAGCGTCGCCCCCTCGTCCACGCCGAGCACGTCCAGCGCGCGGGTCGCCGTCTCGACGCCGCTGCCCGCCGCGCCGGCCTCCTCCCAGGACATCGACCCCGGCTTGGCGGCCCAGAACCGCAGCACGACGAACTCCGCGCTCGCACCGCCCAGCCGCGCCACGTCCACCGCACCGAACACCTCGTCGCCGGCCGACCAGCCGGTGACGCCCGTACCGACTTCGTCGATCACCCCGGCGGCGTCCACACCCGGGATGTGCGGCAACTGGAGCCGGTCGCGTGACGGCGAGAGGCCGGCGCGAAGCGCGAGGTCGACGGGCGCCACGCCGGCGGCGGCCGCCCTGACGCGGATCTCGCCGGGACCCGCGTGCGGCTCGGGAAACGGGCCGACGGCGAGCACCTCGGGACCACCGAAACGGTCAAACTGGACAGCGAACATCATGCCCCTCCGGGGGTTCAGGTGAGGAATGCGCATTACGGTAGCCATGGATGTGAGACCGCTGTTCCGGCTGGTGGCGAAGTGAGAGGCGCGCGAACGACAATGACTCGGAAACCCCGCTCGGACGCGGCGCACAACCGGCGGCGCATCGTGACGGCCGCGCGGGCCGCGTTCGCCGCCGACGGGCTGGACCTGCCCATGCGGGAGATCGCCGGGCGCGCGGGCCTCGGCGTCGCGACCGTCTACCGGCACTTCCCGTCGCGTACGGACCTTGTCTCCGCCGTCCTCGTCGAGCACGTCGCCGTCTGCCGCTCGGAGATGCGGGCCGCGCTCGACGACCCCGACCCTTGGCGGGCGCTGGGCGGGACCATCCGCCGCTTCGCCGAGCGGCAGGTCCGGGACCGGCGGCTGAACGAGGCGGTGCTCGGCTCCCGGCCGGTGGTGTTCGCCGAGGAGCGCGGCGCGCAGGCCGCGGGCCTGGCGCGGCTCGTCGAACGTGCCCGCGGGAGCGGCGTCGTCCGTGCCGAAGTGTCGGTCGAGGACGTACGCGTCGGCCTGTCGGCGATCGCGTCCTTCCGGGCGCTTCCCCCCGAACGGGCGGCCGTCGCGGTTGGGAGGCTGACGAACCTGCTCCTGGCCGGTATCTCAGGCCTCCCGTCGGGCGACGGAGATCCCGGCAGCGGCCTGGGCGAGCGCGAGTACGGCGGCCAATGACTCGATGACGTCCCGGGCGGGAATGGCCGCCGCCTGGGCGAGCAGCCCGATCAGCGCCGATTGCCGTCGCGCGGACCTGGTCTCGCTATCGGCTGCCGGTGTCAGGGCGGGCGGTCGGGGTGCGGTCCAGGTCGGCCCAGCCGTTGCGCAGCCGGGCGAACAGGATGCGCAACGCGTGTGCGGGATCGGGGCTCTCCTCGGCGAGGGCGCCGACGTCCAGGGCGAAGCGGGCCAGCGCGCGAGCCTGGAGGTCATCGTCGGGCAGCCCGGCCTCCTCGGCGATGGCCTGGGCGAGAGTGGTCTCCCAGGTGCGTTGCGTGCGCATGAAGTGGTCGCGCAGCGCGGGGGTGGCGTGAACCAGGTCCAGGAACTCCTCGCGGGAAGGTTCGCCGGGCCGGCGCGGCTTGGGCGCGGCGAGATGGGCCTCCAGCGCGTCCAGGATCGTCGCTCCTGCCGCACGGTCGCGCACCACGGAGTCCAGCCGCTGTTCGTGCGCGGCCTCCTGGTCGAAGACCAGCGACTCCTTGCTGGGGAAGTAGGCGAACAGCGTGCTGACCGCGATGTCGCACGCGTCGGCGATCTCGGCCACGGTCACCGCGTCGAAGCCGCGCTCGCGGAACATCGCGAAGGCCGTGTCGGCCAGCCGCTTGCGTGTCTGGGCCTTCTTACGCTCCCGCAGTCCTCCGCGTGTCATGCCGTCACTGTAACATCGAATCAAGAGTGACTAGTTTTTCGTAGTTACTTCGATTATCCGAGGACGAACGGGAGTTTCGCGGCCAGCTCGCCCAGTTCGGTCTTCTCCGTGTCGGTCGGGCTACGCCGCCCGGTGCCGACCAGCAGCGCGTCCTGGTCGGAGAACGACACGGGGAACGCGGTGCCGGCGATCTTCTCCAGCATCTCGCGGGACCGGGCCAGCCCCTCGGCCGGCGGTTCCGCCACGTCCGGGAGGTGCGCGACCAGGTCGAGGTGGTGCAGCGTCCACTCCAGGACGTACGCGGCGAGGTAGTCGCCCGCGGTGATGACCTCGCCGCGGGTGCCGACCCGGAGGCCCGGGTCGGCGAGTTCGGCGGCGCGACCGGCGGCGGAGCCGACGTCGTCGAGGTGGAACTTGAGCAGCCGAGGCTCCTCGTACGCGGCGGCCAGCCGGACGGTCAACGCGTCGAGCGGGTCGTCGCCGGTCGGCGGCGTCGCGGCGACGTCCCAGTAGGTCACCGCGTCGCGGGTCGGCTCCGTTTCGGCAGGGGTCACGAGGGTGATCAGGACGTCCTGGGCGTCGATGACCAGATGGCACACCAGGTCCCGAACGAGCCAGCCGGCGCAGCCGGACGGCCGCGCGAAGTCCTCGTCCGGGAGTTCGGCGACCGCCGTGCGCAACGCCGTCCAGGCGCGTACGAAAAGATCCACATCGGCAAGGTAGTGCGGTGCCGCGAGGGCGGACAAGCGCCAGCTGTACGCCGACACCCCACCCTCGACCCGCGTCATAGTCCTGACCGCCTTCGACATCGATTCCAACGTGTACGAAGCGCTGCGGGCGGGGGCGAGCGGCTTCCTGCTCAAGAACGCGTCTCCCGAAGACCTTGTCGACGCCATCCGCATCGTCGCCGGCGCGGGGCTGCTCGACCTGGCCGTCACTCGGCGGGTGATCGAACCTCTCCGCGACCGCGTTCAAGCCGTCGTGTGCGCCTACGAACACGGCCTCATCCGTGCCGGCGGCTGATTCGGTTCGCGCCGGAGTCACGAAACTCAAGCCATTCAATTTTGTACCTGCATATCCTGCGGAGGTGCTACGTTCGCGATCAGCGGGCGTCCCGTATGATCCGGATTTCCTGGACGCTGTCATGCCAAATCCGTTCTCCTCGTGAAACGCTGCGTGAGAATTTCGGTCATATTGGCAAATAATTATGCCTTGCGGGCTTGACCTGGTGTTATGGCTGTCGTCGCGGCTTGGCAGGGGATTGGTGCACGCGGTGGTGACGCCTGGGACATAGGGATTTGGTCGGAAGTTGGCACATCTGCCGCCAAGGGTGTATGCATAGAGCGAGTCTTACAAATTACGGGCGGTAAGGCACGCGTTCGAACTCGGCCTCGGGAACCCATCGGCCTCACGGGTGCGATAGGTCCCAGAGTCAGGCAGATCCCGATGATCTGCCGATTCATTCAACTGGCTCGGCTCTTTGATGGAATCGCCATGCGGCCTTTGATCAAGAACGGTCGCCTCGACCAATGGCTATTCTGAGCGCCCTGCCGGCAGGTGAGAAACGAGGCTCGACGCTCCAGCCCGAGGAGGCCGGCTATGGCCACGGATGTGAAGATCGTACGACTCTATGTCTCCAGCGTCGCCAACGGCACGATGGACGACACCCCCAACGAGGTCGGTGGGAACCCCCGTCCCCGGTTCCACCTGATGCTGCAGGCTGACGCGAGCGACTCGGCAGGCGACAACAAGTTCAGCTACAGGCTCATCATCAGCGCTCGTTCCACCTCCGGCAACACCACCACCTTCGCCGCCAGAGTCCTCAACGAACAGGCCGGCGTCCCAGGCGAAGGCTGGAGCTCGGTGGGCCCGCAGGCGGGCAACAACGGCTATGTCAAGCAGTCGACCTACGCGATCGACGCCGCCGACTTCCAGGCCAACGGTCTGTACGAGTTCGTCGGCGTGCTACGCATGGGCGACGGCAGCGTATCCACCGCACGCAGCAACGAATTCTTCATCAGCTGATCCGGCACGCGGCGGCGGGCCCTCCCGGGCCCGCCGCTCGCTGCGGACAACCTCCGGCCCTTCCGGTAGCGCTGCCCCGTTTCGTGAGGTCAGCCCTGCTGGGGCCGGTCGCCTGGCGGAGTGCAGACCAATCGGCACCAAGCGCCGATGCGCAAGACGTCACTGCGGGCGCCAGCACCCATTGCCCCTTTCTTCGGTACCTGCGCCAACTCCACTCGTGTGTACTTGGTGACGGCTTCCTTAACGACAGGTCGGCTGGTACGGCAGGCTGAGGGCGATGCAGCCGGAGCTGGAGCCGAATGGCGAAGACTGCTGGGGTGGGAAAGGGGCGGGAGTAAACAACGAACACTCTCCCGATGATCAGTTTCGCGAAGACCCCTTGATTAAACTTGATTTCCTCCTCTTGGTACGTGCCGTTAATAGTCGCGAGCGTCTGCCCCGGCTTCATTGTCCAAGAATTATTGGCCGTCCAATGGTATGGCTTAATCAGCCGGAATACGGTCTGAGGCGGAGAAGCCAGCTGGAATGAGACCGGCCCACCACGCGGAAGGTGGAAAGTTTCGAAAACACTCCTGCCTTCCGCCCATTGCCATTCAAAGCGGAGCGGCCCGAAATGGAGCGGCACCCTCCTTGTCGGTCACGCTGGCACCTCACGCTCCGAGCTCTGCGAACTTATCCGCATTGAACTCGGTCTGGACGGGGTCCTGCTCCTTGGAGAGGCCAGCAGCAAGGTGATCCACACCATCGCAGAGGGTCGTCGCCATCGTTCCTGTCGGCGCGGGTGGAGGCGGCGCCGCCGACATCGCCATTGGCCAGATCCGCCCCACCCCGCCCGCGCCCCCGGGCCCAGACAGAAGGCCACCGCCCATGCCAAGGCCACTTCCCGTTCGCACGCCACCTCCACGTCCACCGTGACCGTGAAGGTGGACATGGAGGGCCGCCACCACCAGAAGCAGATCCGCGACGACTACGCCTTCACCGTGTTCGAGGACGAACATTGGTTCGCCCTGGCGTGCTGGGTGTACCGGCGGGCGTGGAATACCAACGAACGCCCCATCGTGCTGTTCGACCTGGCCACCCACCGCCTGGTCGAGACGCGGATCCTGCTGCCCGGTGTGAGCAGGTTGGAGCGGCTGGTGTCCGACGTACGCGGCCGGGTCGCCGCCCGCCAGTACAAGATGCTCGCCGCGCTGCCCAGCCCTGCGCAGAAGCGGGTCCTGCAGGACCTGGTCGTGGTCGAGCAGGGCAAGCGGGTCTCCCGGTTGGACCAGCTCCGCAAGAGCCCCACCGACGTGTCCAGCGCCGGCGTCGGCAAGGCCCTAGACCGACACGTCGACCTGCGGGTCCTGGGCGCCAGCACGTGGGACATGTCGGACATCCCGGCCGGCAAGGTCGCCGCCCTCGCCCGGTTCGCGAACGCCGCCCGCGCCCAGGCCGTCGCCGACCTGGCCGGGGATCGCAAGCTCGCCACATTAGTCGCCTTCGCCGCCACCATGGACCCGCTCTCGGCCGATGAGGCGATCGAGATGTTCGACCTGGCCGTCGGCGACCTGGTGCGGACCTCGGGTTCAAGGCCAACAAGGAACGGCTGCGCACCATCAAGGACCTGGACACGGCCACGATCGTGCTCCGCGAAGTCTGGTTGAAGATCCGCGAAACCGCAGCCGACCCCGAAGGCGACCTGCGCGCCGCCCTGGACGAGATGGACGTGGCCGCCATCCACGCGGCCGCCGACACCATCGGGGAGATCGCCCGCGAACCGGATGAGGACTTCCAGAACAAGCTGATGGACCGCTATGTCAGCGTCCGCCGCTTCCTGACCAAGCTACTGAAGACCATCGACTTCCACGCCGGCGCGGCCGACACCTGCGGCAAGGGCAGCAAACGCGGCTTCGAACTCCTGAAAGGAATCGACTTCCTCAAGAGCCTGGAGCGCCGCAAGAGCCCGGTCTTGCCCGAGGAGGTCCCTAAGGCGTTCCTCACCTCCGCCTGGCACCGCCGGGTCTTCCCCAAGAAGGGCGAGAACGCCGGCGGGTTCGACAAACTCGCCTACACCATCGCCACCGTCGAACGGCTCCGGGACTCCCTGCGCCGCCACGAGGTGTTCGTGCCCGGCCTCAACAAGTGGGGCGACCCCACCGCAGGGCTGCTGTCCGGCGAGGCGTGGGAGAAGGCCCGCACAAAGATCTGCCGAGACCTGAACCTGTCCGCCGAACCCGGGCAGCCGAGTGGGTGGCCCAGTGCGATGGCGCCGCCGTCGGGGTTGACCTGGTCGGGGTCGATGCGCAGGTCCTGGAGGCAGGCGAGGGCCTGGGCGGCGAACGCCTCGTTGATCTCGGCTGTGTCGAGGTCGAGGTCGGCGAGTGCCTGCTCGCTCACCAGCAGGAGTGCGGCGGCGCCGTCGTTCATGGGGGAGGCGTTGCCTGCGGTGACGGTACCGTCCGCGCGGAAGACGGGTTTGAGTGAGGCCAGGCGCTGGGGGCTGGTGTTCTCGCGGATGCATTCGTCGGCCGTCACCGTGACGCCGTCGGCGCGTTCGACCGGCAGGAGTTCGGCGTCGAAGGCGCCGGCACGGTGGGCGGCGGCGCGCTGGTGGCTGCGCAGGGCGAAGGTGTCCTGCTGGTCACGGGGGATGCCATGCCGCGTGGCGACATCTTCGGCGGTCTCCCCCATGGACAGGACGCCGTGCAGGTCGGCCATCCGGGGGTTTGGTGAGTCGCCAGCCGAGGCGTGTGTCGTGGGTATCGAGCGTTCGCAGGAAGGGTTCGTCGGGGCGCGGCTCATGGAATCGGAACCGCCGGCGACGACGACGTCCGCCTCGTCGGCGGCGATGGTGCGAGCGGCGATGATCACTGCTTCCATTCCTGAGCCGCACAACCGGTTGAACGTGGCTCCGGGGACGGTGTCCGGGAGGCCGGCGAGCAGGACGCTCATCCGCGCGACGTTGCGGTTGTCCTCTCCGAACTGGTTGGCGGCGCCCCAGTAGACGTCGTCGATCCGGGCCGGGTCGAGTGCCTGCACGTCGGCGAGCAGGCCGCGCAGGACCGTGGCCGCCAAGTCGTCCGGACGGACGTTCGACAGCGAGCCGTGCAGTTTGCCGATGGGAGTTCGGCGGGCAGCGGCGAAGTAGACGGGACGCATCAGGAGTTCCCTTTCACCGGGTCAGGTGAAGGCGGCGACGCCCGTCAGGGCCCGGCCGATCAGTAGCTTGTGGACCTGGCTGGTGCCTTCGTAGAGGGTCATCACGCGGGCGTCACGCAGGTACTTGGAGACCGGGTATTCGTCGATGTAGCCATAGCCGCCGAAGACCTGGAGAGCGTCGTTCGTGGCGCGCACGGCCGCCTCGCTGGCGTACAGCTTCGCCATCGACGATTCCGTGGCGAACGGCAGGCCGCGGTCGATGTGGTCGGCGACCCGCCACACCAGCAGCCGGGCCGCGTCGACGTCCAGGGCGATGCCCGCGATCAGGTCCTGCACCAGTTGGTGGGCGGCGATGGGCTTGCCGAACTGCTCACGTTCCTTGGCGTACGCGACGGCGGCGTCCAGGCAGGCCTGCGCCAGGCCCACGCATCCGGCGGCGACGGACATCCGGCCCTTGGCCAGCGCCGCCATGGCGATGGAGAAGCCCTTGCTCTCCAGGCCCAGGACGGCCTGCCCCGGTACCCGCACGGCGTCGAAGATCAGCTCGGCGGTGGGCTGTCCGCGCAGGCCGAGCTTGCCGTGCAGTTCCCGGCGTTCGAGGCCGGGGGTGTCGGTGGGGACGAGGAAGGCGGTGATGCCCCGGTGGCCGGGCTCCCCGGTGCGGGCGAAGACCAGGGCGAGGTCCGCCCAGGTGCCGTTGGTGATGAACATCTTGGAGCCGTTGATCACCCAGTCCGTGCCGTCGCGCTCGGCTCTGGTGGTGAGCGCGGCCGCGTCGGATCCGCTGCCGGGCTCGGTCAGTGCGAAGCATCCCAGTGCCTGGCCGCTGGTGAGGGCGGGCAGCCATCGGTTCTTCTGGGCCTCATCGCCGTAGGTGTTGATCGACTTGGCGACGAGGCCCAGGGAGACGGACACGATTCCGCGGACCGCGGAGTCGCCCCGGCCGAGTTCCTCCAGCACCAGGGCATAGGCCAGATGATCGCCCGCTGAGCCGCCATACTCCTCGGGGATTGTCAGGCCGAGAAACCCGAGGTCGCCGAGCCGACCCACGATCGTCCGGTCGACGGATTCCGCGCGGTCCCAGTCACCGGAGTGGGGAGCGATCTCGCGGGCGACGAATTCGGCGGCGAGTTGTCGTACGGCGATCTGTTCCTCGGACAGTTCGAGGTTCATCCCGTCCTCCAAAACTAGCAGTGCAAGTTTTGATTGCATCGTAATCCAGGTAAATTAGCGGTGCAAGTTTTCAAGAATGGCTTCCAGGTGCAGGGAGAACGTTGTGGCGCGACCTCGTCAGCCGTTGCTGAGCCGGGAACGCATCGTGACCGCGGCTCTCGCCCTGGTCGACACCGAAGGGCTCGACGCCGCCTCCACGCGGCGGCTGGCCACCGAACTCGGGGTCAGCGGGCCGTCGCTCTACAACCACGTAGCCACCAAGGAAGAGCTGGTCGATTCCGTCGTGGACGCGGTGCTCAGCGAGGTCGACACGTCGATGTTCGCCCGGCTCGGCGGCGATGACCGTGACTGGCGTGCGGCCTTGGCGGCCTGGGCGGAGTCCTACCGGGCTACGCTGGCCGCGCATCCCAACATCGTCTCGGTGGTGGCTAAGGGCCCTGGACGGCGTCCTCATGCGCTGCAGATCGCTGACGCCGTCTTCGGGGGGCTGGTCGCGGCCGGGTGGCCGCGCCGTGAAGCCACCCGGGTGGGAGCGCTCATGCGGTATTTCGTCACGGGTTCGGCGCTCGGCTCCTTCGCCGGCGGGTTTCCCGATGACGCGAGCGTGTACGAGGGGAACTACGCGCACCTGGGGCAGGCGCATCTCCTCGCCGAGCGGCAGCAGGAGATCAACGAGAGCGCCTTCGCGGTCGGTCTTGAGTCCCTTCTAGACGGGCTTGAGCTGCGGTATCGGATGGTGACAGCAGGCGGTGACAAGTCGGAGCGGGTCACCTGAGTCACTCCCCCGTCCACGCCGGCGCCCGTTTCTCGGCGAAGGCGCGGGCGCCCTCCTGGGCGTCGTGCGAGGTGAAGATCGGGGCGATCAGCTCCCGCTGCCGGTCGAAGGCGACCTCCGCCGGCCACTCCCGTGACTCGACGAGCACCTGCTTGGTGACGCGGATCGCCAGCGGCCCGTTCGCGGCGATCGCGGCGGCGAGCCGCCGGGCCTGGGCCAGTGCTTCTCCCGGCGAGGTCAGCCGGTTGACGAGGCCGAGCGCGTGGGCCCGTTCCGCGGACAGGAAGTCGCCGGTCAGCGCCAGTTCCATGGCGACCTGGTACGGGATGCGTTCGGGGAGGCGCAGCAGGCCGCCGCCGGCCGCGACCAGCCCTCGACGTACCTCGGGGAGGCCGAACTGGGCGTTCTGGGCGGCCACCACGAGATCACTCGCCAGCACCAGCTCGCATCCGCCCGCCACGGCGTAGCCTTCGACGGCGGCGATGAGCGGTTTGCGCGGAGGCGCCTCGACCAGGCCCGCGAACCCACGTCCTGGCACGTAGGGGCGTTCTCCGTGCAGGAACGCCTTGAGGTCCATGCCAGCGCAGAAGACGTCTCCCACGCCGGTGATGATGCCGACTTTCAGGTCCTGGCGGGCATCGAGCTCGTCCATCGCGGCGGCGATGCCTTCGGCGACGGAGCTGTTGATGGCGTTGCGTGCCTTCGGGCGGTTGATGGTGATGACGGCGAGGCCGTCGGCGTACTCGGTGATCACTTCATCGCACATGGGTCCCCCATTCGGTTGGCGGCGGGTCATCGGCCGTTGGCTGCGCGGCTCGTCCAGGTGTAGAAGCCCTGTCCCGTTTTGCGGCCCAGGAGGCCGGCGGCGACCTTCTCGCGCAGCAGTCGCGGTGGCGCGAACCGGTCGCCCAACTCACCGGAGAGGTATTCGGCGATGGCGAGCCGCACGTCGAGTCCCACCAGGTCCGTCAGGCGTAGCGGGCCGATGGGGTGCCGGTAGCCCAGGACCATGGCGGTGTCGATGTCGTGCGGCTCCGCCACGCCCTCCTCCACCATGCGGATCGCCTCCAGGCCGAGCAGCACCCCGAGGCGGCTGGTGGCGAACCCGGGACTGTCGCGGACGACGACGGGGTGGCGTTGCCACGTCCGGCTCCAGCTCTTCGCCAGCTCCACGGTCCGCGGCGCTGTCCGCTCACCGGTGACGATCTCGACCAGGGCCGACTTGGCCACCGGGTTGAAGAAGTGCAGCCCGAGGAACCTGTCCGGGTCCTGGACGGCCTGTGCCAGTCGGCCGATGGCGATGGAGCTGGTGTTGGTGGCGAGGATCGCATGGGGCGCCACCCTGCCGGCTGCGGCGAGCACGTCCGCCTTCAGCTTCGCGTCCTCCGCCACGGCCTCGATGACAAGGTCCGCTTCCGGCGGGGTGCGCGAGAGGTTCGTGGTCGTTTCCAGCCGGGCGAGCGCGTCGGCGTCGTCCGGCCACTCTCGGCGGACCCGGTCGACCACCCGGCCTACGGCCGCCTGGTCGACCTCGACCACGGTCACGGTGCTGCCTGTGGCGGCCATGAGGCCGGCGATGCCGCACCCCATGGTGCCCCCGCCGATGATCGTCACGTGACGCGGGTGATTCGTCATGTCTCCTTCAAGTGTTTGGCTGAAACCACTGGTCACTGCGCCTCATCGGGCGTGAGGACGGACGCGGCCCCGGGCCGGAACAGCCGCCGGACGAGGTAGATCACCGCGATCGCGGCGGGCGCGACCAGTCCGAGACCGAGCTGGCCACGCGTTTCGGGCAGGACGACCATACTGACGGCGACCGCCACCAGGAGCCCCAGCGTGAACCAGCTCAGATACGGATGACCCCACATCCTGACGCGCAGTTCTCCGCCCTCCTGCTCGACCAGCCTGCGCAGCCGTAGCTGAGAGATCGCGATCATGGCGTAGATGAGCAAGGCGACACTGCCTGCGGCGTTGAGCAGGAACGCGAACACCGCCTCGGGGGCGAGGTAGGCCACCGCGACCGCCAGCCAGCCGGCCAGCGTGCTGAGCACGATCGCGCGGATCGGCGTGCCGCGGGCCGTGGTCCTGGCCATGGAGCGCGGCGCCTCACCTTGAGCAGTGAGGGCGAACAGCATGCGGGACGCGGTGTAGATGCCGGCGTTGAGCACCGACAGCACGGCGGTCAGCACGACGAGCTGCATGGCGACGGCCGCCCCTGGAACGCCGAGCCGCTCCAGGAGGGCGACGAACGGGCTCTCGCCTGGCTTGATCTCGGCATGTGGGATCAGCAACACGATGAGGCCGATCGAACCGACGTAGAAGATGATGACCCGCCACATCACGGTGGTGGCTGCCCTGGCGACTGCCCTGACCGGGTCGGTGGCCTCCGCGGCGGCGATGGTGACGATCTCCGCGCCGAAGTAGGAGAAGACCACCACGGTGATGGCGCTCAACACCCCGGCGGCGCCCGTCGGGGCAAGCGGGCCGTCGCCGATGGCCAGAATGTGCGCCGGCTGTCCGGGCAGCACGCCTAACAGCGCGGCGACCCCGATCGCCAGGAAGACCATGATCGCCGCCACCTTGACGGCGGCGAACCAGAACTCGGCCTCCGCGAATCCGCGTGCGGAGAGCAGGTTGACCACGCTCATCACGCCCATGACGGCGGCGGAGATGGCCCAGAGCGGAATGTGCGGAAGGAACTCGCCGATGATCTCCGCTCCGGCCACGGCCTCGAAGGCCACGACGACGACCCAGAAGTACCAGTACGTCCAGCCGATGATGAACCCGGCCCCGCTCCCCAAGGCGAGCCGGGCGTAGTCCGAGAACGAGCCGACCGAGGGCCGTGCGGCGGCCATCTCGGCGAGCATGCGCATCACCAGGAGGAGGATCACTCCGCCCGCCGCGTAGGCGAGCGGAGCAAGCAGACCCGCTGTGTGGATGACGGCGCCGGAACCGACGAACAGCCCTGCCCCGATGACGCCCCCCAGCGCGATCATGGAGAGATGTCGAGGTCGCAGGGATCGCCGCAGCGCCTGTGGGGGATTCGAGTCGTTGTGGTGCGGCAAGGGTTCGCCTCCGG
Organism: Nonomuraea sp. NPDC049269; assembly: GCF_043197155.1. NCBI lineage: Bacteria > Bacillati > Actinomycetota > Actinomycetes > Streptosporangiales > Streptosporangiaceae > Nonomuraea > Nonomuraea sp. NPDC049269. The sequence goes on along the minus strand of NZ_JBICSO010000001.1, from coordinate 93,480 downwards.
TACGGCCGACTGCAGATGGGGAAAACGCGGGCGTGGGGAGCCTCGGCGCGCGATGAGAGGGCCGCAGCTGCCCGGTGCTTGAGGCGGCAGCCTAATTGATTCGATCGATCGATACAATACGTTGCCAAGATCCGGACATAGGAGTGTGTTCATGGCCGTCCCAAACTCCGAGGAATTGGCCCGCTGCGTCGAACAGATCGATCGCGACCGACTGACGAAGACCCTCTGCGAGCTCATCGAACAACCGAGTGTGAACCCCTTCGGCGAAGCGCCGAAGGGCGCAGAGGAGGGGGAGCAGCGAGTAGCGGCCTACCTTCGCGATCGGCTCGCCGAACTTGGTTGGACGTGCGACGTCGACGAGTACGCCCCCGGCCGCTACAACGCGCTGGCACGGTTTCCCGGCGCCTCGGCGGGCAGAGCGCTGATGTTCGCCGGCCATATGGACACGGTGGAGACGACGGGTTACCCGCAGGCGCTCACCGGTGTCGTCCGCGATGGCAGGGTTTCACGGCCGGGGGGCGTGCGACATGAAGGCCGCGCTCGCCTGCTATCTGGAGGTCGCCGAGGTCCTGGCCGAGCGGTCGATCAGTCTCGCCGGAGATCTGCTGATCGCGGGCGTGGGCGATGAGGAGTACCGCCAGGAAGGCGCCAAGGCGCTCGGCGCGACCAGGCCCAGGGCCGACGCGGTGATCATCGGTGAGCCGACGGAGCTGACGCTCTGCCTGGCCACCAAGGGGCTCGCGGCCTACGACCTGCAGGTCACGGGGCTGGCCACGCACGGGAGTGTCCCCCAGCACGGCGCCAACGCCATCCTCACGGCGGCCCGGCTGCTGGGTGGCTTCGACGACTACCAGCGCACGCTCGACCGGCGACGGCATCCGCTGCTGGGCCCCGCGACGGTGAACGTCGGCGTCATCGAGGGCGGCACGAAGCCGAACATCGTGCCCTCCGGATGCCGCGTCCAGTTCAGTCGTCGCCTGCTTCCGGGTGAGAGCCCCGCTGACGTCTCTGTCGAGCTGGCCGCGGTCCTGGAGCCGGGCACGTGGTCGATCGGCGAGGCGTGGTGGACGGTCGACGCCTACGAACTGCCCGACGGCCACTGGCTGGCCGAGGCGCTGCACACGGCGGCCCGGCTCAGCGGCGTCCCCGACTGCGAGCCGCACGGGTTCCCCGCCAGTTCCGATGCGGCGTACTTCGGCTCGCCGGTGGCGTTGTTCGGCCCCGGCTCGCTGGCCCAGGCGCACAGCCTCGACGAGTGGGTGTCCGTCGACGACATGGTCACGGCCACGGCCGTCTACCTCCGTACCGCCTTCCTGGCCGCTGGATGAGGAGAGAACCATGTGATTGCGCTTCATCCTGGCCGCAGTGCCGTTCGTGCTCATCCTGGACCTCGGTCGTCAAGGACATCCTGATCGTGGTCGTGGTCGGGTTCCTCGGCATCTACCTGCCGCTGCACTACTTCGGCAGCATCGGTGACCTGTTCGCGGCGGTCGAGGCGGCGCGTCCCCAATTCGCCACACTGCACACGGACAACCTGGGCGTCTCCTGGTACATCTCGACGGTGGTGATCTCCACCCTCGGCTTCTACATGTGGCCGCACCTGTTCGCCGCCACGTTCTCGGCGCGCAAGGAGTCGACGTTCAAGAAGAACGCCGTCGTCTTCCCGCTGTACCAGCTGTTCCTGCTGTTCGTGTTCTTCGTCGGCTTCGCGGCTGTGCTGGCCGTGCCCGGACTGCCGGCCGGACAGACCGACCTGTCGCTGCTGCGGCTGGCCAAGGAGTCGCTGCCGCCCGTGGTCATCGGTCTGGTGGGCGCGGGCGGGCTGCTGGCGGCGCTGGTGCCCGGCGCGATGCTGCTGAACACCACGTCCGCGTTGATCGCCAACAACGTGTACAAGCCGCTTCGGCCAGGAGCCGACATCCGCAGGGCGGCTCAGCTCGCGGTGCCCTGCGTGGGAGCGGTGACGATCTACCTCGCGCTGAACGACGGTGCGGCGATCGTGAACCTGCTGCTGCTGGCGTACGCGCTGGTCACCCAGCTCACCCCCGCGCTCCTGCTCAGCCTGCTGCGCAGGAACCCGGTCAACCACTGGGGCGCCAGCGCCGGGATGCTGGCCGGGACCGGAGCCATCGCCTACCTGACCGTGAACGGCCTGACCGCGGCCGACGTGGCGCCGTTCCTGCCGCCCGTGCTGCAACAGCTGAACGTGGGGGTGCTGGCGCTGGTCATCAACCTCGCCGTGCTCGCCCTGGTCACCCTCGCCACCAACCGGCGTGCTCCCGCGATCAGCTCACCAGGAACCGCGTAGGTTCGCCGATCTCCAGGTCCACGCGCCGCACGGGGCGACCCCCGCGTGCGGCGCGAACCATGGCCAGGCCCCCGTCGGCGTAACTGTGGCACAGCTCCGGCAGGGTGAGGTCGCCGCTGGGCTGGAACCAGTGGGACACCGCGGTGCACATCTCCAGCAGGCCGATGGTCAGCGCCTTGGGATGCGAGACGGTGAACACACCCTCGGCGACGCCTTCTTCCACCGTGGTCCGCCACACGTTCTCGTAGGAGTCACGCAGGCCCACCACACGGTCGCGACGCTCACCGGACAGCGCCCGGATCTCGGTGTCGCTGACGATCTTCGCCAGCCGGTCGGTGACGTGCTCCCACACATGCTGCTCGATCAGCATCGCCAGGCGCCGGCAGGGTGTCTCCATCGCCTGATACGCCTGGTCGGCGGCTTGTTTGAGCGGGGCGGTGCTGGTGAACATGATGTCCACCAGCAGGTCGTCCTTGCTGCCGAAGTGGTGGTAGAGCGAGGACAGGGTGACGCCGGCCTGTGTGGCGATGTCACGGATGCCCGTGCCGTGGAACCCTCGCTCGGCGAAGAGGCTGATGGCTGCCGAGCGGATACGACGGGGCGTTTCCGCTGCATCGGCGGCGCGCGGGCGCGGCATCGTTCGGCTCCTACCTGACGAGACCATCTCGTGTGACTGAACCTACCGGATTGCGATCACTGCTGCCGTCACCCGGCCATCGTCAGGCCGCCGCTGACGGACAGGATCTGGCCGGTGACATGTGCCGGGGACGCGGCGAAGAAGGTGACCGCCTCGGCGATCTCCTCAGGCTGGGCGAGGCGCCTGTCGGGGGTGGCGCGGACGATCGCGTCCATGGTGGCCGCAGCGCGCTCGTCCTGCTTGATCTCTTCGAGCAGGGGGGTGTCGGTGGGGCCCGGGCACACGCAGTTGACGGCGATGCCGTGGCGGGCGGTCTCCCTGGCGATGGACTTGGTGAAGGCGATCGTGCCGCCCTTGCACGCGGCGTACACCGCCTCGCCGGAGGAGCCGACGCGTCCGGCGTCACTGGCCACGTTGACGATGCGGCCGCCGCCGCGTGCGACGAGCCGTGGAAGGGCCAGGTGGGTGGCGTTGAACACGCCCTTCAAGTTGATGTGGATGAGCTTGTCCCACAGCGGCGGCTCGGTGTCGGCGAATCGCTTCACGTGATCCCAGCCGGCGTTGTTGACCAGGATGTCCAGGCCGTTCAGCCGTGTGCAGGCCTCCTCCACGGCCTCGTTCATGGACGCGTGGTCGCCGACGTCGGCGGTCAGCGCGAAAACGTTGGGCACCTCGTCGGCGAGCGCCTGCGCGGCTGCGGCGTCGAGGTCGATGACGGCGACGGCGGCACCCGAAGCGGCCAGTCTGCGAACGATCGCGGCGCCGATGCCCTTCGCGCCGCCGGTCACGATCGCCGTGGCGTTGCCGAGAGCGGGGGGGTTGAGAGGAGAGGTGTTGGTCATCATGGAAGCCTTGTCGTTGGTGGTGGAAAGCGGTGGTCAGTCGTGCGTTTCGCGGTCGAAGGTGTGGGGGCCGGTTCCGCGTGACTTGAGCACGCGCTTTTCGATCTTCTCGGTCGGTGTCTTGGGCAGCGGGCCGGTGAACTCGACGTAGCGCGGCAGCATGTGGTGGGGTAGCCGGTCGCCGCAGTAGGAGAGCAGGGTCCGGGTGTCCAGGCTCTCGCCCGGCCGAAGGGACACGACCGCCATCACGTCCTCTTCTGTGAGATCGCTCGGCACGCCGAACGCCGCCACTTCCAGTACGGCGGGATGCCGGCTGATCACCGCCTCGATGTCCAGGGCGGAGATGTTCTCCCCGCGTCGGCGGATCACGTCCGCGCCCCGGCCGACGAAGTAGAAGTAGCCGTCGTCGTCCCGGCGGGCGAGATCTCCGGTGTGGAACCACAGGTCGCGCCACGCCTGGACGGTGACCTCGGGCATGCCGAGGTACTCGTTCAGGATCACGTGCGACTCAAGGGGCCGGATGCAGATCTCCCCCACCTCGCCGGTCGGCAGCTCGAATCCGTCGGGATCCAGAACCTTGACGTCGAACGGGTGGACGGGACGTCCGCACGCCCCAGGGCGACGTGCCTCACCTGGGCGGTTGTACAGCACGATCCCGGTGTCGCTGAGGCCGTACACCTCGACGAGTTCGACGCCGAACCTGCGCTCGAAGTCACCTGCCCACTCCGGAAGCGGGACGCCCCAGCCGAGCCGGGCGGGGTTGTCCGCGTCGTCGGCTGCGGGCTCCTGCTTGTACAGCATGGTCAGCGTCGCGCCCATGAAGTCGAAGACGGTCGCCTGGAAGCGGCGCACCTGGTCCCAGAACCGCCGCACCGAGAAGCGCTCCACCAGTGCCGCGGTCGCGCCGAGCAGGAACGCGGGGGCGACGGTGAAAATCGCGGCATCGGCGTGGAACAGCGGGAAGGGGCAGAACAGCACGTCGTCGGCGGTCAGACCGAGCTGCTCGGAGAAGACCTCCGCCTGCCGGAGCACGTACCGGTGCGGCAGCACACAGGCCTTCGAGCGGCCGGTGCTGCCGGAGGTGAACAGCAGAATGCTGGGGTCTCCCGGACGGGTGTCGTGACGGGGTGCAGAGGACGCGGGCGCCGTCAGGTCCTCCCAGCGCCGGAAGGAAGCGGCATCAGCGTAAGCATCGGCCTGGCCGCGGACGAAGACCGCGCGCAGGTTCACCTCGCTCAGCAGCGCTTCCCTCAGCGCCGGCAGGAACTGCTCATCGACGATCGCGACCTCGGCCCTGGACGTCCGCAGGGCGGCCGCGATCCCATCGCCCAGCAGCGCCGTGTTCACCGGCGCTGCCACGGCCCCGATCCGGCCCAGAGCCAGCCAGGAGATGACGAACTCGACGCAGTTCGGCAGGACGAGAGCCACGGTCTGCCCCGCGCACACACCGTTGTCCGCCAAGCCGGCGGCCACCGACTGGACCCGCGCGGCCAGTTGGCGGTAGGTGAGTGCGTCGTCCTCGACCCGCAGTGCCGGATGGTCGGGCTGGGTGCGGGCGTGCTGGTCGACGAGGTCGCTGAGGGTGCGCATGCCTTCGATCATGGCCGAGCCCCCCTTCGCACCCGGCGAGCCGCGAACTCGCGCAGGTTCGTCTCGGCCACGTCGGTGCGTCGCGCCTCTCCGACCGTGACCGCCTCGCGTTCCAGCGCACGCAGCAGATCCTCATGACTGCCGTCGCTGATCAACCGCCGGGTCAGTCGGACGGCCTGGGCCCGGCTCGCCAATTCCGCACCGAGTGCGACAGCCCGGTCGAGGACCTGGTCGCCGGGCAGGACCTCGGTGACCAGGCCAGCGGCCAGGGCCCACGTCGCGTCGTAGGTCCGTCCGGTGAGTAACATGTCGCGCGCACGTCCGTGCCCGACCAGGGACGGTAGCAGCACCGACGCCCCATTCGTGCACACCAGGCCCCAGGCCACCTCCGGGCAGGCGAATACGGCGTCCCGGCCGGCCATCCGCAGGTCGCAGGCCAGGGTCAGTTCCAGGCCGCCGCCCATCGCCGCGCCGTTGATCGCGGCGATACTCGGCTTGTCGGAGGTGAGCAGCACTCTCGTGACGCGTTGCAGCCCCTCGATGGTCTCGTCGAAAGTCTCGGCGTCGGTGCTGGCCGCCTCCGACAGATCGTCGCCCGAGCAGAACGCCGAGCCCGTACCGGTGAGCACGATGGCTGCCGTCTGGTCGTGCCCGTCCGCCTCGACGAGTGCATCGATGAGGTCGCACAACATCTGGTGGGACAGCGCGTTGCGCCTTTCTGGCCGGTTCAGCGTCACCACCGACACCGGCCCTCGATGGTGGAGCAGCACTCGTCGGGCGTGGCTGTCAGCGGCTGGGGTTGGGGATTCCATTGACACGAATGTATTGTATCGATCGATCGATACTATGCAAGGAGGATCATGGACGGGTATCCGGAATACCAGCGGCTGGACCTGAGCTGGGTCTCGGAAGGTGTCCTGCGGATCACCATCAACAACCCCCGCCGCGCCAACGCTCTCGATGCGGTGGGCCACGGGGAGATCACCCGCGTCTGGCGCGACGCCGAGGCCGACCCGCGGGTGCGCGCCGTCCTGGTGACCGGGGCGGGCCGCACGTTCAGCGCGGGCGGGGACCTCGACTGGGTCCGCAACCTGGCCGAGGACCCGCAGGCCCGGACCGCTGGGCTCCGCGAAGCTCGTGAACTCGTGACCAACCTCATCGAGTTCACCAAACCAGTGGTGTCGGCGGTACGCGGGGCGGCGGTTGGAGCGGGACTCGTCGTGGCCCTGCTCGCTGACGTCTCCGTGGTCGCCAAGGACGCCCGGCTGATCGACGGCCACACAAAACTGGGCGTCGCCGCCGGTGACCACGCGGTCCTCGTCTGGCCGCTGCTGTGCGGACTGGCCAAGGCCAAGTACTACCTGCTCACGTGTGACCCGCTGGACGGCGCGGAAGCTGAGCGCATCGGCCTGGTCTCACTCGCGGTGGACGATAGCGAGGTGCTCGACAAGGCCACCGACGTCGCCATCCGGCTCGCGGGCGGTGCTCCCACCGCGTTGCGCTGGACCAAACAGGCGCTCAATTCCTGGTTGCGAACTGCCACCCCGCATTTCGACGCTGCTTTGGCGCTCGAATTCCTCGGGTTCGCCGGGTCGGAGGTGCAGGAAGGCATCGCCGCGCTCCAGGAGAAACGTCTCCCCGTGTTCCAGCCGGGCTCTCGGTCGGCATGAGGCGGGTTCACGGTTGAGAGTGGAGAGGTGGGGTGATCGCCGTTCGGGGGCTGAAGGCGAGCAATTGCACGCGAAGGTCGCCAGCGCTGGGAGCCTCGCCGCGCCTCCACCCCACGCCGGGCGAAACGATCACAGCTAACACTACGGGCCGCTGGTGCCCCGGCCTGGCTGGCATCGGCTAAGACGTGGGTGTCCACCGTGCGGACCGACAGCACGAGCCAGTCAGCGATCTCGGCGTTGGTAAGGCCCTGAGCGAGGAGGCCGACGACCTCCACCGGGTGTCCACGGGCATCAGCAACGAGAACTGGGTCCCCCTCCCTCCTCCGGCTTCGAGTCGATCGTCTCGCTGGTCGGAGACACACGCGCGAAGCACCGCTCGTGCGATCGCGCTGAGGGCCTGTCAGCGTAAATGGCGGTGGTAGGCCAGCCATCGGGTTGGGTGAGCTGCTTGCGGCAGTCATCAACAATGCTGGCCGTCATGCCGTCATGATCAAGGATCTGGCGGGGGGGCTAGGGGCACCAGCCGTTGTGTTGGCAAGTCGGCTCGGGGACAGGTCCGGGGTCTGCTCTTCTTCGAGCAGCCGGGCCAGCACGAAATCGGCGAGGGCACCGGCGCTCATGGGTCTAGATCCAAAGCCCCCTGAGCCGTGCTACCGGACGGAACATCTACCAACAACCGTCGTACCTGCTCGTGCGACATCCCCGCATGCTGACCGATCCGACGCAACCCCCAGCCTTCCCCCCGCGCGTCCGCCATCGCTGCCCTCGACGCCTCGCGACCACGCTGTCCAGCATCACCCGCAACTCTGCGAGCCGCCGCAACCTGATCGCCGGAGCCAACCCAACCAGCTCGGCACAGAACCGCTCAACATCCGACCGGATGAACGCGACACCCTCGAACTCCGCCATCCAGCAAGACTGACCTGGTCAACCCACTGGCGGCTGATTAACAAATGTGACAGTAACCCCGGTTCACCGGACGTTTCCTACTCGAGGGCCGTGTTCGAGCCGGAACCTCGGACAGCACGACGTCTGGACCGCTGACCTGGGCTTACACGGACAGCGTGTACCTAATCGCAGCTTCGTTAACGACGGGCCTATTTGGACGGCCGGCGCGCGTACCCAGACGGTCGGCTCGTGTCAGAGGACCGTCGGCTGTCAGCTCGGCAGGGAGAAGCGGACCGGCATGTGCTTGATCCCGTTGATGAAATCGGACCGCATCCGCTTGACCGGCCCCGCGTGCTCCGCCTCGGGGAAGCGGCGCAGCAGCTCCCTGATCATGCAGGTGATCTGCAGCCGCGCCAGGTTGGCGCCCAGGCAGAAGTGCGGGCCGCCGCCACCGAACGTCAGGTGGTCGTTGGGGTTACGGCGGATGTCGAAGGTGTACGGATCGGCGAAGACGTCCTCGTCGTGGTTGGCGGACATGTAGAACGTGACCACCTTCTCCCCCTCGGCGATCTTCTGGCCGCGGAGTTCGGTGTCGCGCGTGGCCGTACGCCGGAAGTTGTGGATCGAGGAGCCCCAGCGCAGGAACTCCTCGGTGGCGCTGCGCCACAGATCCTCGTCGTCGAGACCGGCGGCCAGGTCGCGATAGCTGTCCGGGTGGGTGATGAGGGCGTTCATGGCGTGGGCGATGAGGTTGCGGGTGGTCTCGTTCCCGGCGACGCAGAGGATCACGAAGAAGGAGTCGATCTCGTCCCTGGTCAGCCTGTCGCCGTCGACCTCCGCCTGCACGAGGGCGGTGAGGATGTCGTCACGCGGGTTGCGGCGGCGGTCGTCGACCAGGCCGTCGCAGTAGGCGAAGATCTCGGCCGCGGCGTTCTCGCCATCCTCGGGCGTGGTGCGGAAGTCGGGATCCTGGAAGCCGACCATGCGGTTCGACCACTCGAAGATCAGGTGGTGGTCCTCCTCGGGGACGCCGATGAGGTCGCAGATCATCTGCAGCGGCAGATATTCGGCCACGTCGGTCACGAACTCGACCTCGCCGTTCCGGTCGCGCGCGTCGTTCGCGATCTTCTCGGCGCGCCGCTGTACGGTCCCGCGCAGCCGGCCGATCGTCCTGGGCGTGAAACCCGCGCTCACCAGCCGGCGGTAGCGGGTCTGCTTGGGCGGGTCCATGTTCAGGAGCGTCATGCTGGCGATCTCGATGAACTCCGGCGTCTGCGTACGGATGAACGCGGTCCCGATCTCGGTCGACCAGGTATGCACATCCCTGCTGATAGCCCTCACATCATGATATTTCGTGACAGCCCAGAAGCCGGTGTCGTCGGGGACCTCGTGCCAGTGGACGGGCGCGTTCTGGCGCAGGTAGGCGAACTGGTCGTGCGGAACTTCGCGTTCCCACGTGTCTTCGAGCAGGTTGATCCGCATGGGCTCCCTTTCGGCGCGATGAGCTAGGAGTCGAGCAGTCAGAGCAGTTCGGGGTGGTCCGGGCCACCCCGAAGGAGGTCGGGCAGGCCGAGCAGGTCGCGCAGGCTTTCGACGACGGCCCGCTCCTCGACCGCCAAGGGATCGAGCCGGTGCTGCACCGCGCAGCCGATCAGCACCCCGAGCACGGCCGTCGCCGTCCGTTCCGGTGATCGGCGAAGCGGCACCCCTGCCGTCTCGGCCCAGTCGGACAGCCCGCCGGCGAGCCGGGCCCGGATGTCGGCGTAGCGCCTGGCCAGCGGCTCGGCGATGACGGGATCGCGCGCGCCGTGCAGCCACAGCTCCAGTTCGAGCAGGAGCCATGACGCACCGCGATCCTCGTCCGTACGGGTCAGCGCTTGGAACAGGGCGGCCAGCCGGTCGTCGAGCTCGGTGATCTCCTCGAACCCGGCGAGCAACTCGGCCGCGGCCTGGTCCTTCCACACCTCCAGCAGCGCGAGCAGCAGCCCTTCCTTGCCGCCGAAGTGGTTGTACAGCGCGCCGGTGGTGCGATCGGCCGCATCGGCCACCGCCTCGGCGGACACCGCGTGGAACCCCTTGCGGGCGAACAGGTCCGCCGCCGCGTCGATCAGCCGGGCCCGGGTCTCGGCTCGTCGCTGATCCTGGGTACGCGCCACCTGGGGCTCCGATCGGATATCGGGACGGCTACATATGTTTACCTTCCGATATATATGCTTGAACGAGCGCTTGGTCAAGCCCTCTCGTGATGCCATCCCTTGACCCTGTGCGTACGCGACCTTGACCCTTGTGGAAACGGCCGCCGCCGCACGCCTTCCTAGGCTGTGGCGCATGCGACTGCCGCGGATGATGATCATGCTGGTTGCGACCGCCATCGCCGTGGTTTCCTGCGGTCCGCCGCCCGCGCCCATGGTGGCGACCATCGAGTCCGCGCCACCGCTGAAGCCCTCGCCGCGAAAGCACGCCCGGCCGGTCGCCCGCGAAACCAACGTGTACGCCCATGACCGGCCAGGAATGCTCAGCCCACGGGTCGAGCACCTGACCCCTCGCGTGTACGTCCCCAACAGCGAGTCGAACACGGTGGACGTCATCAACCCGCGGACCTTCCGCGTCGTGCACCGCTACCGGGTCGGCGCCCTGCCCCAGCACGTCGTGCCCTCCTGGGATCTGAAGACGCTGTGGGTCAACGAGAACCAGGGCAACCGGCTCACCCCCATCAACCCGGTCACGGGCCGCCCCGGCAAACCGGTGCCCGTGGACGACCCGTACAACCTGTACTTCACCCCTGACGGCTCGTACGCGCTGGTCATGGCCGAACGCAACAACCGCCTCGACTTCCGCGACCCGCACTCGATGCGCCTGATCCGCTCCCTCGACCTGCCGTGCAGGGGCGTCAACCACGGCGACTTCACCGCCGACGGATCCGTCTTCCTGGCCAGCTGCGAGTTCTCCGGCCAGCTCGTGGCGATCAACTGGCGGCGCCCCCGCGTGAAGAAGGTGATCGGTGTCGGGGCGGGGAACATGCCGCAGGACGTCAAGCTCTCGCCCGACGGGCGGCGCTTCTACGTCGCCGACATGATGGCGGGCGGCGTGTGGATCATCGACGCCACCACCTTCCGGCGAGTGGGCTTCCTGCGCACCGGCAAGGGCGCGCACGGCCTGTACGTCAGCAGGAACGCGCGGCTGCTCTACGTCTCCAACAGGGGCGAGGGGACGGTCTCCGTCGTCTCGTTCGCCCGCCGCGAGGTGGTCGACCGGTGGCGGATCCCGGGCGGCGGCTCACCCGACATGGGTGGAGTGTCGGCGGACGGCAAGCAGCTCTGGCTCTCCGGGAGGTACCACGGGGTCGTCTACGTCTTCTCCACCGAGACCGGCAAACTGCTCCACAAGATCAAAGTCGGTCAGGGGCCGCACGGCCTGTGCTTCTTCCCGCAGCCCGGACGCTACTCCCTCGGTCACACCGGAGTGTTCCGCTGACCTGTCGCCGTCAGTAGGGAGAGGACGGCCGCTGGTCCGATGCGGTGTCGATCACTTCGTCCAGAACGTCACGGGAGCGGATCAAGTCGGTGATCATCCGGTTGATCCGGTCCCGTTCGGCGGCGAGGTCGGTGACCAGCCGCGGCGTGGCGATCTCGGAGGGGCGGCCGTCCGCGTCCCGCATGCAGGGCAGCAGTCGCGCGATCTTCTCACTGTGCAGGCCCGCCGCGAACAGCTCCTGGATGCGGATGACCCGGTCGACCGCGCTGTCCGGAAAATCCCGATGGCCGCCGGGAGTGCGCTCGGCGGTCAGCAGCCCCTGCTGCTCGTAGTAGCGCAGTGAGCGCTCGCTCACGCCGGTGCGCTGAGCCAGTTCACCGATCCGCATGCTCCGCCTCGGGTTGAATCTGACATTGATGTGAACTTCTACCGTATCGGCATGACGGATGTCTCCCCATCGCCCCGCCGCCTGGGGTGGACCCTGGCACTGCTGGCGTTCGCCCAGTTCATCATCGCTATCGACTACAACATCGTCTACGTCGCGCTGCCCGAGATCGGGCGAGAGCTGAGCTTCTCCGGTCAGAGCCTGCAATGGGTGGTCAGCGCGTACGCGGTCACGCTCGGCGGCTTCATGCTGCTGGGCGGCCGGGCCGCGGACCTGCTGGGGCGGCGGCGCGTGTTCATCATCGCCCTCGTTCTGTACGCCGGCTCATCGCTGGTCGGCGGGCTCGCCGGGAGCCCGGGACCGCTGATCGCGGTGCGCGCCGTGCAGGGGCTGGCCGCGGCGCTGCTGTTCCCCGCCACGCTGTCCCTGGTCAGCACCACCTTTGCCGAAGGCCCCGCGCGCAACCGCGCGCTCGCCGTGTGGGCCGCCACGGGCGGCGGCGGTCTCGCCGCGGGCGCGCTGCTCGGCGGAGTGCTCACCGACGTCTTCGGGTGGGAGTCGACCTTCTACATCTTCGTCCTGCTGGCCTGCGCGGCTCTCCTGGCGGCCCTCCCACTCCTTCCCACCGACCCGGCCCGCGATGGGGCCGACGTACGGGAACGCCGCTTCGATGTGCCCGGTGCGCTGACCGCGACCGCCGGGATCACGCTGCTGGTCTTCGTCCTGGCGCAGGGCCCGGAGTGGGGCTGGACCTCCCCGTCCATCCTCACCGCCTTCGGTCTCGGCCTCGCGCTGCTGGTGGTGTTCGCGGTGATCGAATCCCGTAGCCGCGATCCGCTCGTTCCTCCGCGCATGTTCGCCAATCCCAGCCTGGTTGCGGCCATGGCGGTCACCGCGGTGTTCGGGGCGGGCCTGGGCGCCCACTACTACCTGCTCACCGTCTACCTCCAGGACATCCTCGGGTACGACCCGTTGCGGGCGGGCCTGGCGTACCTGCCGCTGACGTTGCTCAACATCGTCGGCACCAAGGTCGCCGAGCGGCTGGTCACCCGTGCGGGCATGCGCGCCGCCCTGACCACCGGCCTGCTGATCGGTACGGCCGGCATGATCCTGCTCGCCCTTGCCGTCTCTCCCCACTCCCCCTTCATCGCCGTGCTGCCCGGCATCATGGTGGCCGGTCTGGGGATGGGCATCGTCTGGACCTCGATGTGGATCGCGGCGGGCAACGGTGTCGCGGCGAGCGAGCAGGGTGTCGCCTCCGGGATGGCGTCCGTGACCCACCAGACCGGGCTGGCGATCGGCACCGCCCTGATGGTGGCCGTCGCCAACGCCGGAATCGGCGGCCTGGCCGGCGACGCGCTGCGACGGGAGCTCACGAACGGCCTGACCATGGCGTACTACTTGGCCGCCGGCGTGACCTTCCTCGGCGTCCTGATCGCCGGCCTCACCCTCGGCCACCGGCACCTCGGTCGGCGCCACGGAAGCCTCGCTCAGCCCGCCGACGAAACAGTGGTCACGCGGGCCGGCGACGCCCCCTGCCTCGGACCGCCCGCGCGTTCGGTCTGATCAGAGCCGATCGGCGGCGCCGCCGTCAGGCCGGGCTGTGCGAGCGGAGGGCGAACCGCTCGGCGAACGCGGACATCTCATCGCGCTGCTGGTCCAGTTCGGGGGCGCTGGGGTTCACGACGATGCGGGTCACGCCTTGTGCGGCAAGTGCCTCGACCTGCTCGGCGGGCATGTCGATCGACCCCCATCGCGTGTACTCCAGCGCTTCCGGGCTGCGGCCGGCCTCGACGGCGGTCGAGCGGGCGAGGTCGAGCTGGATGGCGCGCTCATTCAGATCGAGCGCGCCGCCGGGGAAGTAGCCGTCGCCCCGGCGTCCGGCGCGGCGGGCGGCCGCCCGGCTCGATCCGCCGATGTGGATCGGCAGGTGGGTGACCCCGTAGGGCTTGGGGAACTGGCACAGGTCCTCGAAGGCGAAGAACTCCCCGGCGAAGCTGACGCCCTCTTCGCCGCCGGCCCAGAGCAGCCGCATGACATCGATCGCCTCATCAGTACGACGGCCGCGGGTGCTGAAGTCGACCCCCACCGCCCGGGCCTCGCCCGCCAAGGAGCCGAGGCCCACGGTCAGCAGCCGCATCCGCCCCTTGGACAGCAGATCGATGGTCGCCAGGCGCTTGGCGAGGATCACCGGATGGTGGTACGGCAGCAGCAGCACCCCCGTTCCGAGCAGGATCCGCTCCGTGGCCGCGGCGACGAAGCTCAGGCAATCGAGCGGATCGCCGTAAGGCAGTGACGGCGGGAGCTCAAAGGGCCCGACCGCGGCGCCGGGATAGAGCGCGATGTGCTCCGGCAGGTACAGCGACTCGAAGCCACAGTCCTCGGCATGCCGGGCATAGGCCGTGATCCTTTCGGGGTCAACGCCGTAGTAGGCCGAGTTGTAGCTGATCCCGAACTTCATCCGTCATTCCTCCGATGATGCGGCACCCACTTGTCGCGGCCACGCTAGAACGTTGCCACCAGCGTCAAGGCAACTGAGACAGCAGAGAGCTGATCAGGGTCGCCCAGGGTGCCGACTCCCCGCCGGAGAGCCGGGCTCAGTTGCCCACGCCGAGGTTGGACATGAACGCGGGCGGGTATCGGTCGCCGCGGGCCGCGTTCGGTGGCACCGCCTTCTCGATCTCCGCGAGGTCATCCGCGGTGAGGTCCAGGTCGATCGCGGGCAGCGCCTCGGCCAGCCGCTCGCGGGTGCGCGCGCCGACCAGCGGCACGATGCCCTCGCCCTGTGCGGCCACCCAGGCGATGGCCAGCTGGGCGACGGTGCGGCCCTTCGCCTCGGCGACCCGGCGCAGGGCCTCTACGAGGGCGAGGTTGTGTTCCACGTTCCCACCGGAGAAGCGCGGGCTGATGCCGCGGACGTCGCCGGGACCGGCGGTGTGACCGGCGGTCCAGTGCCCGGAGATGAGGCCGCGGCCGAGGACGCCATAGGCGGTCAGGCCGATGCCGAGCTCCCGCAGTGTGGGCAGAACGTCCGCCTCCACCGCCCGGGACAGCAGTGAGTACTCGATCTGCAGGTCGGCGATCGGGTGCACGGCGTGCGCCCGGCGGATCGTCGCCGCATCGACCTCCGACAGGCCGATGTGCCGCACGTGTCCGGCGTCGATCATCTCCTTGATCGCGCCCACCGTCTCCTCGATCGGTACCGCCGGGTCCAGCCGGGCGGGACGGTAGATGTCGATGTGGTCGGTGCCCAGGCGGGTCAGCGAGTAGGCCAGGAAGTTCTTCACCGCATCGGGACGGCTGTCATGCCCGCCGAACTCGGAACCCGGCCCCCGCAGCATGCCGAACTTGACGCTCAGCTGGTAGCTGTCGCGATCCCGGCCGCGCAGCGCCTCGGCGAGCAGCAACTCGTTGTGGCCCATGGCGTAGAAGTCGCCGGTGTCGATCAGTGTGATGCCGCTCTCCAGCGCGGCGTGCACGGTGGCGATGCTCTCCGCGCGGTCGGTCGCGCCGTAACCGCCCGACATGCCCATCGCACCCAGGCCCAGCTCGGACACGGTCGGTCCGGTGTCGCCCAAAGTTCGGCTCCGCATCACGTTCTCCCTCGTTGTCAGATGTCGTCCCCCCAACCATGGGCCCGGGCCGGGACCTGCGGGAGCGGAGCGTTCATCATGGGAGAGCCGCTCCCTGGCTCGGCTGACGGGCCGCGAGGCAGGATGTGGCCATGCAACGTGACCAGCTCGCCGACTTCCTGCGCCGCCGCCGCGAGGCGATCCGTCCGGCCGAGGTGGGCCTCGCCGACGGCCCTCGCCGCCGCACCGCCGGCCTGCGCCGGGAAGAGGTGGCGATGCTCGCCGGCATGTCGGTGGACTATGTCGTACGCCTTGAGCAGGGTCGCAGCAGTCAGCCCTCGACCCAGCTGCTCGGCTCGCTGGCCCGGGCGTTGCGCTTCTCCGACGACGAGCGTGACCATCTGTTCCACCTGGCAGGCCACCGGCCGCCGCCCGCCGACGGGGTGGCCCGCCTGGCCCGCGCCGGCCTGATGCGCATGCTCGACCTGCTCGGCGACACCCCGGCCATGGTGCTGTCCGATCTGGGGGAGGTCCTCGCCCAGAACCGGGCGGCCGTCCTGCTGATGGGCGACCAGACCGGCTTCTCCGGCGACCGGCGCTACATCATGTACCGCTGGTTCACCGAGCCCGCCGTCCGCGCCGTCTGTCCGCCCGAGGAGCAGGAGCATCGGGCCCGTCAGCTCGTGGCCGACCTGCGCGCGGCCGCCGGCCGCCGGTCCGGCGACCCCACGGTCGACGGACTCGTCGACCGTCTGCGGGCCGCGAGCGCCGACTTCCGCCGGCTCTGGGCCGAGCACGAGGTGGCGGTCCGGCGCGCCGACCGCAAGACCATGCTGCATGAGCGGGTGGGCCGGCTGACCATGGACTGCGAGACCCTGGTCACTCCCGATCAGGGGCAGCAGCTGCTGGTGCTCACCCCGGCGGACGCCGATACGCGCGAGCGGCTGGAGCTGCTGCGGGTGCTCGGCATCGAGGAGTTCCCCACGGGGGCAAAGGGCACGCCCGTACGGTGAAGCGGCCGCTGGAGACGTTGTAGGTGTCGTGTCAGCGGCTGCGTCAGGACAGCGACGGCCCGGGCGATCACGTTGATCGGCTACCTGTGGGCGCGCGCGTCGTTCACGAAGCGAGGGTGATCTCGGCCAGCTCACGCCAATCCCGCTGCTGTCCGTCACGGGTCGCCTCGGTGAACGCGGTTTCACCGAGGCGATTCCGCGTGTCCGCGGCGATCCTGGAGGCGTCCGGCTGCGAACGATCAGGTGTACCGCGCACGCTGTCGCTTCCCGCGAGCAATCGGGCGGCCTGCTCGTACTGTTTCTGGCGCAGTGCGAGATCCGCGACCCCGATCAACATCTCGGCGATCAGCGGTGGATACGTCATCTCCACAGCGGCGCGGAACGCCTCGGTCCGATACTCGCGGGCCTTGTCGAGATCCTCGGTGAGGTAGCCGGACAGGTTCGCGGCCTTGACGCGGGCCAAGGCGCTCAGTTCCTCGCTGCCCAGCATCGCCCGCACCATGGCCAGGTGCTGATGTGCCTTGTCCGGCTCGCCGCGCCAGCGCGCCAGCTGCGCCTTCGAAAGCTCCAGGTCGGCAAGCGTGTCCGGCCAGGTGATCCCCTCCGCGTACCGCTGCGCTTCGGCCATGGCGGATGCGCTGGATCGCTCGTCGCCGAGCAGCCAGTACAGCTGAGCCTGCCGCGCCCGCAGGCCGACCACGTCCTCGATCGCGCCTACCTCGGTCAGCGCCACAGCCGCCTCTTCGTGGTGCTCACACGCGCGGGCGAACTCGCCGCGCATGGCGAGCCGATCGGCCAGGAAGGTCAGCGACAACGAGATCCCCATCCGGTCACCCAGCGTGCGGAACTCGGCGAGGGCGATCTCGGCGTCGATGTCCACGTCGGTCTCGTCGCCGCCGAGCGTGAGCCGGAATCGGCCGCGAGTGATCCTGGCCTGCGCGCGCACCCAGGGATCGTCGTCGGTGATGAGCGGCTCGAGCACGGGCAGGAAGTCCGTCGGCGCCCGCAGCAGTTGCTCCCACAGCGCGACGAACCCGAGCATCTGGTGGTGATGCCCGCCGCGCTGGGTGAGCCGGTGCGCCTTGTGGATCCACTCCTCCGCCTGATACTGATCGCGGCCGGGCCCGGAGGTCAGGAACACCGTCACGATGGTGTACGCCAGCGCCCGCACCTCATCGGAGACCTCACCCTGCAGCGAGGCCGCCGCGATGCTCAACTCGGTGCCCTCGGTCCGGTGCCCGCTGAGGAACCAGTACCAGCCCGCGGCCCCGACCAGCCGCATCGCCTCCTGGGCCCATCCCTCGGAGATCGCCCCGCGCAGGGCCGCACTGATGTTGTCGTGCTCGGCCTCGAGCCTGGACAGCCACTCCAGTTGCTCGGCCCGGCGCAGGTGCGGATCGGCCGTCTCGGCCAGCTCGGTGAAGTAGGCAAGGTACGCCTGGCGCGCCGGCTCGGTCTCCCCGGCTTCGGCCAGCCGGTGCGCCGCGTACTCCCTGATGGTGTTGAGCATCCGGTAGCGCGGCATGCCCTCGCCGTCGGCGAGGAGAAGCGACTTCTCGATCAACGCGGTCAGCACGTCGAAAAGCTGTTCCCCGGCGAGTGCCTCGTCCCCGCACACCCGTTCGGCCGCTTCCAGGCTCGCCCCGCCGGCGAACACCGAGAGCCGCCGCAGCACGCCGCGTTCGGCCTCGGTCAACAGATCCCAGCTCCAGTCCACGACCGCGCGCAGCGTCTTGTGCCGGGGAAGCGCCGTACGGCTGCCGCTGGTCAGCAGCCGGAACCGGTCATCGAGCCGATGTGCCAGCTGATCGACGGACATGGTGCGCAGCCGTGCCGCGGCCAGCTCGATCGCCAGCGGCACCCCGTCGAGCGCCCGGCAGATCCGCGCCATGCCCGACAAGGCGTGCGCGTCGGAGCCGATGTCCTTGCGCACCAGATCCGCGCGGTCCCGCAGCAGTCGCACCGCCGGCGAGGACCCGACCTCGGCGGGGTCCGCTCCCTGCGCGGGCAGCGCGAGCGGCTCGACCTGCCACAGCACCTCCCCGGTGATGCCGAGTGGCTCCCTGCTCGTGGCCAGGATCCGCAGCCTCCGGCACTCCCCCAGAAGCCGGTCCGCGAAAGCGGCGGCCGCCTCGATCACGTGCTCGCAGTTGTCCAGGATCAGCAACATCGTGCGCTCCCGGACCGCGGCGATGAGCCGATCCATCGGCTCCCCGTCCCGCGCACCACCGAGCAATGGCTGGTCACGCAGGCCGAGCGCGGTAAGGGCGGCCTGCGCCAGATCGCCGCCTGCCCCCACCGAGGCCAGTTCGACCAGCCACGCCCCATCCGGCAGCTCGGTGAGCATCGTCCGCGCGGTCTCCGTGGCCAGCCTCGTCTTGCCGGAGCCACCCGCGCCCGTCAAGGTGACCAGTCGGTGCCCGATGGCCAGAACGGCGACCGCGGCGATGTCATCGTCCTTGCCGACGAAACTCGTCAGCTCGGCGCGCAGGTTCGTCCTGCGGTTCTCCGCCCGCTCGCCCAGCTCACCCCGCAGCAGCGCGGTGTGCAGCGCGGAGAGCTCGGCCGACGGATCGGCGCCCAACTCCTCAGCGAGCCGCTCGCGCGTCCGCTGGTAGACGGTCAACGCCTCGTTGCCACGCCCCGCCTCGGCGAGCGCTCGCATCAAGGCCGCCACGAACCCCTCTCGCAGTGGGTACGTGGCAACCAGCTCGGTCAGCTCGGAGACCAATTCCGAGCCACGGCCGAGGCGAATGTCCGCATCCACCCGATCGCCGAGCACGGCGACGTAGAGGTCGTCCAGACGCGCGACCGCGGCGTCGAACGCATCGCTGTCTCGCAGTGCGATGTCCGCCATGGCCGAACCGCGCCACAGTGCCAAGGCCGCGCGCAGCAGATCCGCCCGCGCGGCGGGCTCGGCGGCACGGGCCTGACCGACCAGGTGCTCGAACCGAGACACGTCCACGGCATCAGGAGCCACGGCCAGCCGGTATCCGCCGGAGCTCGCCTCGATGACGCCGTCAGGCAACGCCCTGCGCAGCCTGGACACCAACGCCTGCAAGGCATTCACTTCGTCCGCGGGCGGCTGTTGCCCCCAGATCCAGTCCACCAGCCTCGCACGCGTGACGATCCGGCCCGGTTCGAGGGCGAGTGCGGCCAGCAGCGCGCGCAGCCGAATCCCGGGAACCTCCGCCACGACCCCATCGTGGTTGCGAACCTCGAACGGTCCAAGCAATTCAACTCGCACATCAGACATTGTGCCGTGTCATGTCAGCGGCCGTGTCAGCATGGCGACGGCCCCATATCAGGGCGGTCGGCGATGGTGAATGCCATGGAACACACCGTCACCACGATGCCGGCCACGCGTCAGCCCGGCTGTCCCTTTGACCCGCCCAAAGAGCTGATCCAGGCCCGCGAGCAGAGCCCGATCAGCCACTTCCCCTTCGCCGACGGACATCAGGGCTGGCTGGTCACCGGCTTCGACCTGGTCCGGTCGGTCCTGGCCGACTCGCGGTTCAGCTCGCGCAAGGAGCTCATGGGCCACCACCCGACCATCGACTACGGCGGCTTCGAGGTCCCGCCGGCGCCGCCGGGTGAGTTCCTGCTCATGGACGAGCCGCAGCACGGCCGCTACCGCAAACCCCTGGTGGGCAAGTTCACCGTACGGCGGATGCGGCTGCTCACCGAGCGCGTCGAGCAGGTCACCGCCGAGCACCTGGACGCGATGGAGAAGGCCGGGCCGTCGGCGGACCTGGTGACCGCGTTCGCCAAGCCCATCCCCGCCATCATCATCTGTGAGCTGCTCGGGGTGCCGTACGAGGACCGGGGCTCCTTCCAGGACAACATCGACAAGTTCCTCGGCGGGGAGGTGAGCGACGAGGACCAGTTCGCGGCCTACACCGCGACCCAGAGCTACCTCGCGGAACTGGTGGCCGCCAAACGCGCCAACCCCACCGACGACGTGCTCAGCGACCTGCTCGACAGCGACCTCACCGACGAGGAACTGAAAGGGATGGCCTTGATCCTGCTGTCGGCCGGGTTCGACACCACCGCGAACATGCTCGCGCTGGGCACCTTCGCGCTGCTGCGGAACCCGGAGCAGCTGGCCGCGCTGCGCGCCGACCCCGCGCTCACCGAAGGGGCCGTCGAGGAGCTGCTGCGCTATCTGAGCGTTGCCAAGCAGTTCCAGAGGGTCGCGCTGGAGGACGTCGAGCTGGGCGGCCACACCATCAAGGCCGGTACGACGGTCATCCTGTCTCTCAACACCGCCAACCGCGACCCCGAACGCTTCACCGACCCCCAAGCGCTCAACCTGCGCAGGCAGGACGGCGGGCACCTGGCCTTCAGCCACGGCATCCACCAGTGCCTGGGCCAGCAACTGGCCCGCGTCGAGATGCGCGTCGCCTTCCCCGCGCTGCTCAACCGCTTCCCCACCCTGCGCCTGGCCGTGCCGGCCGACGAGGTCGCCCTGCGCCCGGAGGCCGCGGACATCTACGGGGTCAAGAGCCTCCCGGTCACCTGGGACGCGTGACCGGGAATGATCGTGCCCGCTCTCTGTGTTGCGCGGAGCAAAGATTCGTCGACAGCGTGGAGATGGGCGACATGCCACTCAAAGGCGAGTACGAGCCGAGCACGGCGCAGTTCGTACGTGACCAGGTGGAACTGTACGAAAGCTCCGGTGGTACGGAAGGAACGACGCTCGGCAGCCTGGTCGGTTCGGAAGACGTGCGGCGGCGGGACCTGCCTGTCGTCATCCTGACCACCCTGGGCGCGAAGAGCGGCAAGATCCGCAAGTCCCCGCTCATGCGGGTGGAGCACGACGGCTCCTACGCCGTGGTCGCCTCCTTGGGAGGCGCCCCCAAGCACCCGGTCTGGTACTACAACGTGGTGGCCGACCCCCGGGTGGAGCTTCAGGACGGCCCGGTGCGCCAGGACATGCTGGCACGCGAGGTGACCGGGGACGAGAAGGCCGTGTGGTGGGCTCGCGCCGTCGAGGCGTACCCGGACTATGCCGACTACCAGAAGAAGACGGACCGGGAGATCCCGCTCTTCGTTCTGGAGCCGGCGGCCGAGGAGCACTGATTCCGGGCCCTTACCGTGGGCTCCGGGTCGATGCGCCGGCCATGCGCCGCATGATCGCGGCGATGGTGGCGGGGTGAGTGAGGTGCGGATGGTGCCCGGTCCCGGGGACGGTCGTGACAGTGGCCGGGCCGGGCTCGCCGACCAGCGGATCCAGCTGTCCGGCCACGATGTGGACCGGGACTGAGACGGTTCCGCCCAGCAGGGCTTGGAGGGCGGCGCGTTCTGTGGGCTGGTACGCGGCCCGCAGCCACTGGGCCGTACGACGGGCGACGCCGGGCCGGTGTAGTTGGGCGGCGGCGCTCGCGATGGCCCGACGGGCCTCGTCTGAGGGAACGCCGCCGCTCGTGCCCAGGAGTGAGGTCGCGAGCCGGTCGGTGGAGATCCTCTTCAGGAGTGGCGCGGCGAGCATCGGTGTACGGAGCAGCCACGAAGCCTCCTCCTGGAGGAAATAGGGCGAGACGAGGAGCAGGGCCGAGACGCGTTCGGGATGAGCGGCGGCATAGCGGAGCGCCGGTGCGGTGGCCGCCGAGTGGGCGACGATGACGGGCCGGGTTCGTACGGGCGCCAGCAGATCGGTGAGCCAGTCCAGCGAGGTGGCAGCCGTGGGCGCGGAACGGCCGAGTCCCGGCAGATCGGCGACGAGGGCGGGTGCTTCGTCCAGTTCGCCGAGCACTCCCTGCCAGGACTCGCCGTCGAGGGGAAGCCCGTGCAGGAGGACGAAGCCGGGCGAGGTCCTGTCGCCGGCGACATAGGTCCGGGATCCGCCGACGTCGTGGAAGCCGCCGGGAAGCCCGCCCGGGGCCGTCCCGAACCTCTCCGCCACCAGCCGATCGGCCCAGCGGCGCAGCGCGGTCTCGACGGGTGGCTGCCGGAGCCCCGCGGCCTCGGCGACCTTCTCGGCTGAGACCGTGTCGTACCGGTCCTCGGTCAGGAAGGCCAGGGTCTCGGGGTTGGCTCCGGTCAGCGCGGCGGGCAGGCGGCGGATCAGGGACACCGGTACGAGGGTCCTCGGCGCGGGTACGCCCAGGTGGCCGCCGAGCAGGCGCACCAGGTCGGGCAGGTCCGGGGTGTTCTCGTCGAGCACCCAGTGCAGGCCGCCGGGCTCCGGGTCGTGGTCGGGAATGGCGGCCATGAACTTCGCGAAATGATCCACGCTCACCACGGGCACGAACGTACGGGCGGTGCCCGGCAGCGCCGGAAGCTTACCCATCCACAGGTCGCGGACCAGTTCGGCCAGGCCGATGTACTGGCCGGCCTCGCCCGTGGTGGAGTGGCCGATCACGGTGCTCGGATTCACCACGGTCAGCGGAACCCCCAACTGCGCCGCGATGACCCGTACGGCCGCGTCCCCCTCGGTCTTGGAGCCTTCATAGGCACCCTTGCTTCGGTAGAGCTTCACCAGTTCGGCCTCCGGGAGCGGATACCGCGCCACCGGGTCCAGCCCGACCCGGTAGCCCGACACGTGGACCAGCCTGCGCAGGCCGGTCCGGGTCGCGGCCCAGCGCAGCACGTTCAGGGCGCCTTCGACGTTGACCGTCCTGGCCTCCTCGCGCCGCAGCCCGAACCGGTAGACGGCGGCGGTGTTGAAGACCTCCCGTACGCCGGCCAGCCGCTCGTCGTCCGCCCCGCTCAGCCCCAGGCCCGTACCGGCCGTGAGATCACCGGCCACGACCACGAGCCGTTCGGCACTCACGCCGTGATCTTGTAGCCAGGCGCGCAGTTCGCCCGCGCGGCTCTGCACCGGTTCGCGGAGAACGGCCGCGATCGTCCGGCCCTGCTCCAGCAGGTGCAGCACCGTCCACCTGCCGATGAAGCCGTTCGCGCCGAACACCACGGCGTCCGTCTCTTCCATTCCCATTCCTCTCTAGACCGATCTACATAATCTGTGAGCAGAAAAAAGGCGCCGGCACCCCCTGCGCTGGTCAGCCAGTGCCGAGCAGCTTGGCGATGCGGCGGCCGGTCCGCTCGATGGGGATCCGGCTGCGGCCGGCGCGAGCCAGCACCAGCGCGCCTTCGATCAGGGCGAGCACTGTCGCCGCGAGCTCGTCCGACTCCTCCGCGTCGTGACCGTCGGCCCGCAGGGCATCGGCCAGCGCCCGCTGCCAGCCCGCGTAGATGCCGCCGCAGATCGGCTGGAGGTCGTCGTTGGTCGCGGCGACCTCCAGGGCGACGGTCGCCACCGGGCAGCCCTTGGCGTAGCCGGCCGCCACCATCCGGTCGGCCAGCCCGTCCAACAGGGCCTGAATGAGATCGCGAGCGGTGGAAGCCGTCGCGGCCAGCCCTTCGACCATGCCGTCGACCTCCCGGCCCGCGGCGGCGAGGGCCTCGCCGACCAGCTGGTCCTTGCCGCCGGGGAAGTGATGATAAAGCGAACCCCGAGGGGCGCCGGCCACCGCGAGCACCTCATTGAGCCCGGTGCCGTGGTAGCCCTTCGCCTCCACGAGCGTCCGAGCCGCCTCGATCAGCCGGGCCCGCGTCTCATCGCCTTTGATCGCCACCCTCTAGAAAATAGACCGGTCTGCATAGTCTTGTCTAATTCGGCGCTTCACTTCTCGGCGGCCAGCCGTACTCCCAGCCCGATGAAGATGCTCCCCGTCGCGATGTCGAGCCGGCGGCGCGCGGCGTGCCGGCGACGCAGCCATCCTCCGATCCGTCCCGCCAGCACTCCGACCAGGCCGTCGACCAGGAACTCCAACACGATCAGAATGGCGCCGAGGATGGCGAACTGCAGCCAGACCTGACCCAGCCGCGGGTTGATGAACTGGGGAAGGAAGGCGATCGTGAAGGTGACCATCTTCGGGTTCAGCAGGTTGGTCAACAAGCCGTTGAGATACGCCCGCCGGCCCGGCATCCCTTCGCCGACGACGGGCATCTCATCATGACCGGCCTTGCTGCGGCGAAGGGTCTGCACGCCGAGGTAGATCAGGTACGCGGCGCCGGCGATCCGTACCACCGTGAAGGCGACCGGCACCGCCGCGAAGAGCGCGGCCAGTCCCGCGGCCGCCACGGCGATGTGCACGGCCTCGCTCGTCGCCACCCCGGCCGTGGCGAGCAGGCCGGCGCGCGGACCGCCCCGCATCCCACAGCCCAGGATGAACAGCATGTCGGGCCCCGGAGTGATCATGGCGACGATCGTGGTCACGGTGAAAGCGAGGAGTAGGTGCTGGTCGATCGGCATAACGCGATGGTGCCATAGCCGGAAATGTCGGCCGCATGGTGCCCCATGCGGCCTGCGGGGCGTGAGATAATTACTCCCACGACGCCCTCTCGGCCTCGGGTCCAGCGACCCAGGCGAGAGGGTTTTTTCATGCCCGCAGTGACGCGTCACCCTGCGGCGGCATGCCACCCGATCAAGGAGTATCGATGAAGCTCGGTCTGACCTGCCCACGTTTCACCTGGCCCGGCGGTGATTCCGCCATCTCCGGGCGGTTCGCGGCCGTCGCCCGCGGCGCCGACGAAGCGGGACTGCACAGTCTGTGGGTGATGGACCATTTCTTCCAGATCCCCAACTTCGGCGCCGTGGAGGATCCGATGCTGGAGGCGTACGGCGCGCTGTCCTACGCCGCCGCCCTCACCAGCCGGGTCACGCTGGGCACCCTGGTAACCGGCGCCGTCTACCGTGAACCAGGACTGCTGGTGAAGCAGGTCAGCACCCTGGACGCACTCTCGGGCGGTCGCGCCGTCCTCGGCATCGGCGCCGGCTGGTACGAGTCGGAGGCCCGCGGGCTCGGCCTGCGCTTCCCTTCGCCGGCCGAGCGGTTCGAGCGGCTGGAGGAGACGCTCCAGATCGCCCGGCAGATGTGGAGCGAGGAGGACAAGCCTTACGAGGGCCGACATTACCGGCTGGAACGTACGCTCAACGCCCCGCAGGCGCGTCCGCCGATCCTGATCGGCGGCAGCGGGGAGAAGAAGACGCTCCGGCTGGTCGCCGAGTACGCCGACGCCTGCAACTTCCTGGATGGCGCCGACGTACGGCACAAGCTCGGCGTGCTGCGCGCGCACTGCGAGCGGCTGGGCCGGCCCTACGAGGAGATCGAGAAGACCCTCCACATGCGGGTGCCTGACGGGCAGAGCATCGAGGAGAGCGTCCAGCGCTGCGGCGACCTCGCCGCTCTGGGCATCGACCACGTCATCGTCGCCGTCCCCGATGCCGCCGCCGACTCCTCACTCGCGCACCTGGCCGAACTCGCCACGCGGATCTCCACCATCACACCAGCGGGGCGCTGACCGCGAGCGCCTGCCTCAGCCTCGGTTGCTCGGCTTGAGCAGGCCGTTCTCGTACGCCGCCGCGACCGCGGCCGCCCGGTCGTTCACCTTGAGCTTGGCGAAGACATGCAGCAGATGCGTCTTCACCGTCGCCTCGGTGATGAACAGTTTGGCGGCGATCTCACGATTGGTGGCGCCCCGGGCGATGAGCCCGAGCAGTTCGAGTTCGCGGCGGCTCAGCGGCTGCTGTCGCGGCGGCTGCGCTCGGGGCGTCAGCACGCCGGCCACGGAAGGGGACAGCACCGTCTCACCACGCGCCGCGGCCTGCACGGCCCGGCGCAGCTCGGTTCGGGGGGTGTCCTTGAGCAGATAGCCGGTGGCGCCCTCCCGCATCGCGGGCAGGACGTCGGCGTCGTCGTCGAAGGTGGTCAGCACCAGGACGCGGACGGCGGGTGCCTGTTCGCGTAGCCGGCGGATGACCTCGGCGCCGCTCATCTTCGGCATGCGCAGATCCATGAGCACGACGTCGGGGTCGGTCCGCATGGCCACGACGAGCGCTTCCGGCCCGTCGGCCGCCTCGCCGACGACCTCGAAGGCGTCGTCATCGGCGAAGATCCCGCGCAGCCCGTCGCGGACGACTGGATGATCATCCACGATGATCAGGCGAATAGGTGGGTTCATGAGGCAGTCGCGGGAATCGCCGGAACGGTGGCGGAGATCCCCGTCCCCTGACCGGGGGCCGTCTCGACCTGGAAGTCACCGGCCAGCCGGGTGACCCGTTGCCGCATCGCGATGAGCCCGAAACCGCCCTCCTTCGAGGGATCAGTCGCCCCGGGGGTGAAGCCGGAGCCGTCATCCCGTACGTCCAGCACCACCACATCCTCCATGTACGACAAGGTGAGACCGACCCGGCCGGCCGAGGCGTGCTTGCCGACGTTGGCCAGCGCCTCCTGCGCCACCCGCAGCAAGGTGAGCTCCACCTCCGCGTGCAGCGGCAGCTGATCACCGGTGACCGACACGAGGACGGGCACGCCGGTGGTCTGCGTCCATTTCGCCGCGACGTCACGCAGGGCGGCGGCGAGCTGGGCCTCGCCCAGCGACGCCGGACGCAGCGCCTGAACCGAGCGGCGGGCCTCGTTCAGGCTCTCTCTGGCCATGGCGCGCACCGTGTCCAGGCGCGAGCGGGCGGCGGGCGCGTCCTCGATCACCCTGTCGGCGGCTTCGAGCTGGGTGAGGATGGCGGTCAGCCCCTGCGCGAGGGTGTCGTGGATCTCCCTGGCCATCCGCTGCCGCTCCCCCAGCACGCCGGCCTCCCGAGCCCGGACCAGGAGCTGGGCCTGCAGGCCGGCGTTCTCCTCGGCGAGCGCGGCCAGCTTGGCGCCGGTCTCCTCCAACTGCGCGATCATCACCTTGCGCTGCTCGTTCTGCGCGGAGATGGTGCGGTTCAGCAGGCCGGCCGCGGAGGCGACCAGCACCGCGACGAGGAAGGAGAAGATCAGCTCGCTCGGGGTCCGCCCGCGTCCGGCGACCAGCACGGCGGCCGTCGCGACCACCCCCGCGTACGCCCACCATCCGGGCAGCACGCTGAACGCCTGGATGAAGGCGCCGACACCGGTCACGAAGAACAGCGAGTCGAGGCCGACCAGCACCCCGATGACGGCGAGCAGCACGACGAAGTAGCCGATCCCCGCCACCGGCCGCTCGATCCGGGCGAAGCGCGAGGCGACCATGAACCAGTGCCACGCCGCGGCGAACACCGCCAGGACCAGCACTTCCGGCCGCCACTCCCGCAGCAGGGCGAACACCGCCGGAAGCAGGATGAACAGGTACGGCAGAGCAGCCGAGGCACGATCCCAGCGCGAGAGCCCGATCACCACAGGGACGCCCGGCCGGCGACGGCGGATAACGCGACCATGATTCTCAGGGTAACCAGCTTGAACCTCCCGTGGCGGGAGGTCTTACCGTCGTGTCCGTGACCGGAAACGACGGCGACGAGCGTCGATGGACCATCGGGGAACTGGCCAAGGCCACCGGTGTCACCATCCGCACGCTCTACCACTATGACGAGATCGGCCTGGTCCAGGCCGGCGAGCGGACCGCGTCGGGCCACCGCCGCTACACCGGGGCCGATCTGCGGCAGCTGTATCGCGTACGCGCCCTGCGCGGGCTGGGACTGTCGCTGGAGGAGATCGCGAACGTCCTCGCGCGGCCGGTGGACGACCTGACGGCCATGCGCGGCCTGCTCGCCGCCCAGCTGGCCGAACTGGACCTGCAAGTCGCCCGGATAGGGCAGCTGAAGCAGCGGCTCGGCGGGCTGGCGGGACTGCTCGACCAATCGGTCATGCCCGACCCCGAGCAGTTCATGACCACCCTCGAAATGATCTCGGTGTACGAGAGCTACTTCGGCCAGGAGGTACGCGACGACCTGGCCAAACGCCGGATGCAGCTCGGTGAGGACGCGATGGAGCGCTTCCGGGCCGAGTGGCTCGTCCTCCTCCGGGAGGCCCGGGAGCACGTGCTGGCGGACACCCCCGTAGACGACCCGCGGGTGCGGGAGGTGGCTGCGCGCTGGGAGGCGCTGGCGACCGCGCTCCAGAGCGGTGACCAACAGGTCGACCAGCGGGCCCAGGCCGCCGGAATGGCGTTCTGGCGCGACAACAGCGCCGGGATCAGCGAGGAGATCAGCCGCCAGATCGACTGGCTGGACGCGGGCGACCTGCCCGCCATCATGAGCTACTTCGAGCGCGTCCGTAAGGCGCGCGACGAACACGAATCAGGAGGGTGACGCGAGGATGCGCTATCCCGAGGCACCGGTACGGCCGGAGCGCAACGAGGTGGGTGGGCTGGTCTTCGACGACCCCTACCAATGGCTGGAGGAGGACGACGGGGAGGGCGTGGCGGCCTGGCAGCGGGCCCAGGACGAGCTGGCCCGGTCCTACGTGCACGGCTGGCCGCATCATGAGGCGCTCGCGGCCCGCGTCGGGGACCTGGTCGAGCAGATGGACGCCCGCAACCTGGTGGTCCCGGTGCGATACGGGCCGCGGTGGTTCCGCGGCCGCATTCCCGACGGACGGGAGCTGATGGTCTTCGAGACGGCGGACGCTCCCACCGGTCCATGGCGCATGGTGATCGACCTCAACGAGATGTCCGACGGTACGCCGCTGCGGATGAGCCCGCAGCCCTCACCAGACGGCAGCCTGCTGGCGTACTCCCTGGACGCGGGGGGCCAGGAGTTGCCGGCGCTCAAGGTGATCGAGATCGACACCGGGAAGGTGCTGCTGGACGGCGTACCGCAGCAGCGACCGGGCCTGGTGGCCTGGCTCCCGGACGGCAGCGGCTTCTTCTACATGGCCAACGAGGCAGGAGCGGCGGCGTTACGGTGGCGGCTGTTCTTCCACCGGCTGGGGCAGCCGGCGCCCGCCGAGCCCGAGCCGTTGGACATCCCGCACATGTTCGCCATCCCCAAGATCTCCCGGGATGGGCGCTGGGCGCTGCTCCAGGTCGACCATCTGCGGCCCCGGCCGCACTTCATCGCCCGCCTGGACGAACCGTGGGAGTGGCGCGAGTTCATCACCGACGCCGAGCATCTGTACAAGGGCGTCCTCGTCGACGGCTCCTACGTGGCCGTCACCACGGCGGGCGCCCCGCGCGGCCGCCTGGTCCGCATCCCGCTGGACAGCCCCGGCGACCCCGCCACCTGGACCGAGCTGGTGCCCGGCGGCGACGCCGTACTCACCGGTGTGACCCTGGTCGGCGACCGGCTGGTACTCGGCGAGCTGGTGGACACCGTCTCCCGCGTCCGGATCCTCGGCCTGGACGGCGCGGACCTCGGGGAGGTCCCGCTGCCCGGCCAGGGCTCGGTCAGCTCCATCGCCCAGGGAGTCGTCGCGCTGGGCGTGATGGACCAGGTGGTGGGCTGCGAGGACGCGATCACCTTCGGCTACACCTCCTACACCCAATCCCCCACGGTCTACCACTATGAGCTGGAATCGGGGACGTTGACCGCCCTGCAGGGGTCGGGTCACACCCTGACCGGGATGGTCACCACCCGCGTGTGGGCCACGTCGGCCGACGGCACCCGCGTGCCCTGCACCCTGGTCCACCGCGCCGACCTGGACCGTTCGCGCCCGCAGCCGACCCTGATCCAGGGGTACGGCGGTTTCAACGTCGCCGTTCTGGCGTCCTATCTCGGCCCTTTGGCGGCGTTCGTGGAGGCGGGCGGGATCTACGCGCACGCCCACGTACGCGGCGGCGGGGAGTTCGGCCTGCAGTGGTGGGAGGGCGGGCGGCTGCACGCCAAGCAGAACACCTTCGACGACCTGTACGCGATCGCCGAGCAGCTGATCGCCGACGGGGTCACCACCCCCGACCGGCTGGCGATCCAGGGCGCCTCGAACGGCGGCCTGCTCACCGCCGCGGCCGTGACCCAACGGCCGCAACTGTGGCGGGCGGTCGTCTGCGGCGCCCCCAAGCTGGACCTGATGCGCGTCGCCCGCGACCCGGTGGGCACCGCCGCCACCCTCTCCGAGTACGGCAACCCCAACGACCCGGCCGACGCGCCCGTGCTCATGGCCTACTCCCCCTACCACAACGTGAAACCGGGCACGGCCTACCCGGCGATCCTGCTGGACGCGGGCGCCAACGACCCCCGCTGCCCTGCCTGGCACTCCCGCAAGTTCGCCGCCAGAACGCAGGCCGCCACCACCTCCTCCCATCCGATCCTGCTGCGCGTCTGGTCCGACGCGGGACACGGTGGGACGAACTGGAGCACGATCGTTCAGCAGCAGAGCTTCTGGCTGGCGTTCGTCATGCGGGAACTTGGGCTCACGGCCGCATCCCCTTAGGGAACCCGGTCCAGCGCAGATCGGCCGGGAGGTGGCTCATGTCGTTGAACATCACGATCGTGGGCGGCAGGCGGTCGCGGTACTCGATGACCGTCAGTGCGGTGTTGGCGCTGTTCAGTCCGAGCCACCGGGCCGGCGGCGCGTCCAGTGCGTGCCGCAGCAGCCACGCGATCGGATAGGCGTGCGTCACCAGGATCTCGTGCGTGTCGGCTTGGGCGGTCGTGCCGGGGACCTTCGCGAACCGGGCGACCAGCGCCTCGGCCAGCCTTTGGCCCGAGGCCGCCTCGGTGTCGTCGTAGCCGTCGAAGAAGCCGGCCCAGGACGGGGGTGTTTCGGCCGGACTGGGAACGTAGGGCACGTGGTCGATGAGTTCGGCGGCCTCGGCCACGGGCACGTTCGGGAGATGCCGGGCGAGTTCGTACGCGCTCGCCGCGGCGCGTGGCAGCGGAGAGTGCCACACGGCGTCGACCGGTAGGCCGGCGAGCCGTTCGCCGAGCAGGCCCGACTGCCGCCGCCCGATGCCGGTGAGCTCCCCGAACGCGTCGGCCGCGCCGTGGCGGGCAAGGTAAAGGTGTCGCGTTGTCATGGGCGGTCAGGGGCGCGGCGTCCGTGCGGATCCGCTTCCCGGCTCCTTTCGAGCTGCTGGTGGCTTGGTCGCTGTGATGGTGCCGGTGGAGCCGTCGATGGTGATGACGGTGTCGTCGTGGAGCCTGCTCGTCGCGTTCGGGACGCCCAGGACAGCGGGGATGGCGTGCTCGCGGGCGACGATCGCGGCATGGCAGAGCACGCCCCCGGTTTCGGTGACCACGCCGGCGACGATGCGCAGCAGCGGCGTCCAAGCGGGGTCGGTGAAGGGGCAGACGAGGATGTCGCCCGGGTGCACGCGCGCGAAGTCGCCGGGGCCGCGGACGATCCTCGCGGTGCCGGTCACGGTCCCGCGGCTGCCTGGTGTTCCGGTGAGTGCGGCGGCCGGGGTGTCCGAGGTGCTGGAAGGCGGTGGGGGCGCGGCGGTGACCGGTCGTGCCTGCAGAACCCAGGTGCGGCCGTCGGCGATCGACCACTCGATGTCCTGTGGTCCGCCGCGCAGGGCGGCGATCTCCTTGCCCAGCTTGGCGAGCCGTGTGGCGGTCGCGTCGTCGATCGTCGGCCGGTCCCGGGCCTGAGCGGGCACGTCGCTCACGACGAGCCGTGTGCCGCGCCGGTCAAGGCGGGTCCGCTTGTCCGCGACAGTGCGGGTGACCGACCCGTCCCCCGCGACGCGGTAGGCGTCAGGGGTGACCGTGCCCCCGACGATGCTGGGGCCGAGGCCCCAGGACGCCTCGATCTCGGTCGTGTCGTCCGGGTCCGCGGGGGTGAACATGACCCCGGACACCTCGGCATCCAGATGGCGTTGGACGAGGACGGCCATCACAGGACCGTCGGAAGCCTGGTCCTGCCGGTAGTCCATGGCACGTGGAGAGAACAGTGAGGCCCAGCAGGCACGTACGGCATCGGCGACCTCGCCGACTCCGTGCACAGCGAGAAAGCTCTCGTACTGACCGGCCGCCGATGCCTGACCGGTGTCCTCATCCGCGGCCGATGATCTGACCGCCACGGGCGGATCGCCGAGCTCGTCGAGCGCGCGTCCCAGCGCTTCGATCACGACCGGGCTGGCCTCGATCGTCTGCCGCACCGAGTCAAGATCGTCCAGGTCCCGGAGGGCGGCGAGGTAGGTAGCGAACGGGACGACGAAGCCGTCAGGAACCGGCAGACCCGCGCGCAGCAACGCGCCCAGCGCGCCCGCCTTGCCCCCGCAGGTATCGGAGGCGGCCTCCATGAGGGGTACGATCATCCGCCCGCCTTTCAACAGAATGTTGACAACATTTCGTTGAGTGTGCACCATGAGGTGCATGCCACGCAAGCAGGACTTCGATCACACCGAGCACGGTGAACACGTCCCGGCAAAGCCGGACGTCGCTCACGCCGAACACGTCCAGGCCCACCGCGAGCGGGACGCGTCTGAGCGCCTTCTGAGCCTGGGTGCGGCCGCGCTCGACGCCCGCCCGTGGCGCCCCGCGCCCGCCCCGCCGACTGCGGTCGACCTCCTGCAGTTCGCCGTCTGGCGCTGCGCCGACCTGGACCCGGAGGACATCCTGAGCGCGCTCGCCCTCCTGCCTGCTGCCCGCGCCGAGGTCGAAGGACTCGAATCGGGCCTGCTGTTCATGGCCCGGAGTGCCGGACTGACCTGGGCGCAGATGGCGCAGGTGATGGGGTTCAACTCGCCGCAGGCGTGCCAGCAGTGGTACACCCGCCTGAGCGCTCGGCAGGAGGCCGGCTCGTGACGCGGGATTCAGCGCCTGACCTCCTGGTCCTGCACGCCGTGCGCATCACCGGGTTCGCGGACACCCCGGTGATCGCCCATCGCTACGGTCTCGACGCGGCCGAGACGAAAGAGCTGCTGCACGACGCCGAGGCATACGGGTGGGTCGAGCACAGCGCCTTCGCCGGCGCCGGAGGCTGGTCGTTGACCGAACGGGGCCGAGCCGAGAACGAGCGCCGGCTGGCGGCCGAACTCGCCCGCGTCGGCGGTGCCGACGAGGTCCGTGACGTCTACCGCGCGTTCCTCCCGCTGAACGCCCTCCTGCAA
Source organism: Nonomuraea sp. NPDC049269 (assembly GCF_043197155.1). NCBI lineage: Bacteria > Bacillati > Actinomycetota > Actinomycetes > Streptosporangiales > Streptosporangiaceae > Nonomuraea > Nonomuraea sp. NPDC049269. The sequence goes on along the minus strand of NZ_JBICSO010000001.1, from coordinate 60,343 downwards.
CGAGCCTGTACCGACTGGCAACTCCGGCCCACCGCCGGCGATCGGCTCGCCGTCAACGACCACTCCGATCCCACCTGGGACGCCGGAGTCCTCCTGGAGCTCGCCGGCATCGATCGCGAGCTCACACCACTCGCGGACCGGCTCGGAAACGTCCTCGCCCGGTTCTGCGGCTACGACACACGCTTCACCACGGCCCTGGCGCGCGCCCGAGCCGGGGAGGGCGCCTGGGTCGACCGCACCGACGTCGACTCCTGCCATCGTGTCTGGTTCGAGCTCCACGAAGACCTCATCGCCACGCTCGGCCTCGACCGGCACACGGAACCCTGACCTGACCGCTGCTGGCACGGGGCCTCAACGCCGCGCGTGGCTCGCGACCCGCCGGGCCGGGCCGTCACCGTCCCCTGCGCACGTAGGCACGCAGCGACAGCGGGACGAACACCACCAGCAGCGCCGCCGACCAGAGCAGGACGGTGGCCACCGGATGCGCGAGCGGCCAGACCACGTCTCCGGACGGGGCGCCCGGGTTGCCGAACAGCTCCCGTGAGGCGGCGGTGAGCGCGCTGACCGGGTTCCAGTCGGCCAGGAAGCGCAGCCAGCCCGGCATGCCGTCGGTCGGGACGAACGCGTTCGACAGCATGGTGAACGGCAGGAACAGCGGCACCATCGCGTCGGCGACCTGGTCGTTCTTCACCGCCAGGCCCACATGGACGCCCACCCAGCTCAGTGCGTACCGCACCACGATCATCAGCAGGAACGCCTGGGCCGTGGGGATCAGGCCGCGGTGCGGCTGCCAGCCCACCAGCAGGCCCGCGCCCACCATGATGGCCAGCATCAGCAGGCCGATCAGCAGGTCGGCGCCGGTCTGCCCGAACGGCACCGCCAAGCGCGCCATCGGCATGGAGCGGAACCGGTCCATCACACCGCGGGAGGCGTCGCTGGCCATCCGCGTCATGACCCCCATCACCGAGGAGAAGGTCACCATCGCGAACAGACCGGGCATGAGGTACTCGCGGTAGTCGCCGCCGTCCGGCACCTGGATCGCGCTGCCGAAGACGTATCCGAACAGCACCACCATGATGGCCGGGAAGATCAGCGCGCCGATGAGTTCGCCGGGTTCCTGGCGCAGCCGTCCCAGTTCGCGGCCGATCAGGGTCAGTCCGTCGGCGAACGTCCAGCGCAGGCGGGTGTACGCGGTCATCGGACGCTCTCCTTGCGGTCGGTGAGGCGCAGGAACACCTCGTCAAGGGTGGGGCGGCGCAGCCTCACGTCGGCGGCGGCGACCCCGGCGCGGTCGAGTTCGCGCACGATGCCGGCGAGCCGGAAGCTGCCGCTGGGCAGGGCGACGCTGAGCTGGTCGGCGCCGGTCATCGTGGGTTCGGTCCCGGCCAGGGCGTTCAGCGCGGTCGCTGCCGCCGGCAGTGAGGCGGGGTCTTCGAGTTCGACGTCGAGGCGGTCGCCGATGGTGGCCTTCAGCTCGTCGGGAGTCCCGGTGGCGATCACCTGACCGTGGTCGATGACGGCGATGTCGTCGGCCAGCTGATCGGCCTCGTCCAGATACTGCGTGGTGAGCAGCACCGTGGTGCCGTCCGCCACCAGTTCGCGGACGCTGTCCCAGATCTCGCCGCGGCTGCGCGGGTCCAGGCCGGTGGTCGGCTCGTCCAGGAAGAGCACCTCGGGGCGCAGGATGAGGCTGGAGATCAGGTCGAGGCGGCGCCGCATGCCGCCGGAGTAGCCGGTGACCTGCCGATCGGCGGCGTCCATCAGGCCGAAGCGTTCGAGCAGTTCGTCGGCCCGCCGGTGCGCCTCGCGCCGGGACAGGTGGTAGAGGCGCCCGAACATGCGCAGGTTGCCGCGGCCGGTGAGCTTCTCGTCCACGGCGGCGTACTGGCCCGCGAGCCCGATCCTTGCCCGCACCTGGCCGGCCTCGCGAACGACGTCGTAGCCGGCGATGCGGGCGTGCCCGGCATCGGGATCGGACAAGGTCGCCAGGATGCGCACCGCGGTCGTCTTGCCCGCGCCGTTCGGCCCGAGCACGCCGCAGACCGCTCCTTTCGGCACGCTCAGGTCCAGTCCTCGCAACGCATGGGTTTCGCCGAAGGACTTGTGCAGCCCCTCGGCGATCACGATCGGATCAGCCATGTTCCCTCCACTGGGTACGTTGTACGCGGTTGCGGGTCAGGTTAGGTTACTGGGTACCATGTACGCAACTGGGGAGGAGGAGACGGTGGCCGACGCCGAGTACGTGAACATCTGGATGCGACCCGAACGCCCGGCCCGCGGGCCGAAGCCGGTCTACAGCCGCGCGCAGATCACCGAGGCGGCGATCCGGATCGCCGACGCCGAGGGGTTGGAGGCCGCCACCATGCGGCGGATCGCCGCCGAGATCGGCGCGGGCGCGATGTCCCTCTACCGGTACGTCCCGAGCCGCGACAACCTCATCGAGCTCATGGCCGACCGGCTGCAGGGCGAGATCGACGTCACGGGCATGCCCTCGGGCGACTGGCGCGCCGACCTGACCCGCTACGCCGACGAGTGGCGGGCCATGTGGCTGAGGCATCCGTGGATCGGCGCCGTGCAGCGGTCACTCCCCAGCTTCGGCCCCAACCAGCTGCTCTTGATCGAACGGCTGATGGGAGTCCTCGACGCCTTCGTCTCCATCGACGAGAACCTCGGCCTCATGGCCATGCTGAACGGCTACATCGAGGGCACCGTCCGCGAGGAGATCAACTCGGCCGAGGAAGTCCGCCGCAGCGGGCTCAGCGAGTCGGAGTGGATGGCGCGGAGCTACTCGTACGTCGACCGGCTGGTGAAGAGCGGGGAGTATCCGATCTTCACCAAGATCGTGATGGAGGCGCGCCAGCCGCACCTGAGCCGCGACGACCAGTTCCGGCACGGGCTCCAGCGCGTCCTCGACTGCATCGCCGCGGCCCTCCCGTCAACGGCCGAGCCCCCGGTGACGGCGCACCGAGGGCGGCAGGAAGACCACGCCGGTTAGCACCGGCTCATCAACGGCTGTCAGACCGCCCGGGCGATGCAGATGCGGGCGTTCAGTCGCGGACCCGCCTCGTAGAACATGTACGACACACCGTCCTGGGTGCCGAACGACGGCGCCGCCACCCTGCCGTTGTCCGAGGGAATCGGGGAGTGGAAGACGCCGAGGTGCGTCTCCTTGTCGAACGCGTTGCCGACCTCGGTGATCCGCATCCTGCCGTCGTTGCCGTGATAGGCCGCGTAGGTGGTTCCGTTGCGTTTGACGAGGGTGGCGCCGGAGATGTCGGTCACGCCGTCGGGTTCGGGGTTCACCAGCGGGGTCGCGCTGAACTGCCAGCCGTCCCAGCCGTTAGGCGACCAGCCGTAGAAGATGCGACGGCCGTTGCGCACCCCCATGAAGGTCATCACGTACTTGTTGTTCCGGCCGGGCAGCGCATGCTCGAAGACCCGCGCGTAGGACGTCTCGGAGGTGCCGGGCACCAGGCGGGTGCTCAGGATCGGGGTCTCGTCGGTGAAGGTGACGCCGTCGGTGGAGCGGGCCACGCGCGTGGTGTAGTTCTCGCCGTGGAAGTAGCAGAAGAACTGCCGGGTGGCGGCGTCCCAGGTCACGTGGGGTGAGGACACGTGCGAGACCGTGGTGGTCGGCAGGTGGTTGTCGATGATCGGGTTGCCCGAGTAGTCGTCGAAGGGGCCTGCCAGGGAGTCGGCGAAGGCCACGCAGATGCCGCCCGGGTCCTCGTGCGGGGCGTAATAGAGGTAGTAGCGCGATCGGGGGTTGCTGAGCTTGTCGTACACCCCTCTGATGCAGGGGAAGATGAACTCCCCCGTCGGGTTGTGGCTGAGCGGCAGGGACAAGGCGTCGCGCAGGTACCGGTAGGTCGGCATCCCGGCCGGGCCCGCCGCCGCGTTCGCGGCCGGTCCGAGACCCAGGCCCGCGGCCACGCCCGCCGCCGCGCCCAGTAACACAGTCCGCCGTCGGATCATTTGGACTCCTTCACGCTGCGTCGCGGTGCGGACTCACACGCTCTCCCCCAGCGGAATGCCGCGTCAAGATGCTAATACGAATTAACGTGGGAAAATTCGCTCTTGACAGCACGCATCTCCGCGCGAAAGATAGGGCCCCACCAAGCTGCTAATGCGCATTGCCGACTCATGGGAGAACACAGACGGTGACTGGTCCGGGCCGACGTCTCACGCAGCAGGACATCGCCAAGATGGCTGGCGTGAGCCAGACGACGGTGTCCCTCGTGCTCAACAAGCGCGGCGACGCCGAGGTGCGGATCGCCCCCGAGACCCGCGAAAGGGTCCTGCGGGTGATCAAGGAGACCGGCTACGTGGCCGATCCCGCCGCGCGACGGCTCGCCGACGGCCGCAACCGCATCCTCGGCGTGTTCACCTACGAGGCGGTCTTCCCCACCGAGAGCGCCGACTTCTACCATCCGTTCCTGACCGGCATCGAGGAGTGCGCCGAGGAGATCGGCTGCGACCTGCTGCTGTTCACCAGCGCCAGGGCGGTTTCGGGGGCGCGACGGCAGATCTTCAACGAGGAGAGCCGCGTGCGGCTGGCCGACGGCTGCCTGCTGCTCGGCCGTACGGTCGACCGTGACGACCTGGCCCGGCTGCTGGCGGAAGGGATCCCGTTCGTCTCCGTAGGCCGCCGCGACGACGCGGGCGGGCCGGTGCCGTACGTGGGGGCCGACTACCCATCGGCGGTCCGGGCACTGGTCGAGCGGGCGGTGGCCCTCGGCCATCGGCGTCTGGCCTATGTCGGGGCGGGCACGGGCGGCGAGTCCAGGGCCGACCGACTGCGCGGGTTCCACGAGGGTGTGGTGGCCGGCGGCGTCGACGGCCGCCACCTCCCGCCCGAGGCACCCCTGGAGGACCTGGTCGCGGCCGGGGTGACGGCGGTCTTCGTCGAGGAGCACGCCGACTGCGTCGCGCTCGCCAGAGCGGCCGGGGAGCGTGGCATGGAGATTCCCCGCGACCTGTCCATCCTCACCCTGGGCGCGTTCACCCGGCCCGTCCATGCCGACACCGACTTCGCGGGATTCCGCATCCCCAGGCGTGAGATGGGCCACCGAGCCGTACAACTGCTGGCCGGAGTGCTGGAGACCGGCGGGAGCCCGCAGGAACTGCTCCCCTGCGAGCTGATCGCCGGCAGCACGCTGGCTCCGGCATCCGGAAAGTGACAGGAGATCCCTACGTGGTTGAGATATCAGCAGACGCGGTCATCGTCGGCGGCGGGTTGGGCGGCGTCGCCGCCGCGCTGGCCCTGCTGCGGGCCGGCCGCACGGTGGTCCTCACGGAGGAACACGACTGGCTCGGCGGCCAGCTCACCAGCCAGGCCGTCCCGCCCGACGAGCACTCCTGGGTGGAGCGGTTCGGCGTCACGGCGAGCTACCGGACCCTGCGCGAAGGCATCCGGCGCTACTACCGCGACCACTACCCGCTCACCGAACGGGCGCGGGCGCAGCGGGAGTTCAACCCGGGAGCCGGTCATGTGAGCCGCCTGTGCCACGAGCCCAGGGTCGCGGTCGCGGTGATCGAGGCGATGCTCGCCCCCTATCGGGGCTCGGGCCGGTTACGAGTGCTGCAGCCGTACCGGCCGGTGGGCGCGGAGGTGGATGGCGACCGCGTCACGTCGGTACGGCTGGCACACCGCGACAATGACGCCGAGCAGATCGTGCTGGTCGCGCCGTACGTGCTGGACGCGACCGAGACCGGCGAACTGCTGCCCCTGACCGGCACCGAGTACGTCACCGGATTCGAGGCACAATCGGAGACAGGCGAGCCGAGCGCGCCCGCCGAGGCGCAACCGCTGAACATGCAGGCCGTCTCCTTCTGCTTCGCGGTCGACCACGTCGACGGTGACCACACGATCGATCGGCCCGCCTCCTACGACTTCTGGCGAACATACGAGCCGCCCTTCTGGGGCGACAAGCTGCTGTCGTGGCGGTGCCCGAACCCGCGCACCCTCGCGATCATGGAACGTTCCTTCACCCCCAATCCCGACGACGACCCCCAGCTCGTCGAGGCCGACCAGCGCGTCAACCCGGGCGACGCCAACCTGTGGACCTTTCGCAGGATCGCCGCGCGCCGCAACTTCACGCCGGGCGCCTACGCCAGTGACATCACCCTCGTCAACTGGCCGATGATCGACTACCTGGAGGGGCCGGTCATCGACGTGCCGGACGCCGACCGGCACCTGGCGGCCGCCCGTGAGCTGTCCCTGTCGGTGATGTACTGGCTGCAGACCGAGGCCCCCCGCCACGACGGCGGCACCGGATACCGGGGCCTGCGGCTGCGCGGCGACGTCACCGGCAGCGCCGACGGGCTCGCCCAGGCCGCCTACATCCGCGAGTCCCGGCGCATCCGGGCCCTGACCACCGTCACCGAACAGGACCTGTCCGTGGCGATACGCGGCGACAAGGGCGCCGTCTCCTATCACGACTCCGTGGGCGTGGGCATGTACCGCATCGACCTGCACCCGTCGACCGGCGGCGACAACTACATCGACGTCGCCTGCTCCCCGTTCGAGATCCCCCTCGGGGCGCTGGTCCCGCAGCGGATGACCAACCTGCTGCCCGCCGGCAAGAACATCGGCACCACCCACATCACCAACGGCGCCTACCGCCTGCATCCGGTGGAGTGGAACGTCGGCGAGGCGGCCGGCGCGCTCGCCGCCTTCTGCCTGGACCAGGCCACCACGCCGCACGCCGTGCGCGCGGACGACCGGCTCCTGGCCGACTTCCAGCAGCGGCTCGTCCGCGACGGCGTGGAGCCGCGCTGGCCCGACGTCACCGGCTACTGACGCCGTCATCAACGCCAGAAGGAGAAACCCCCATGAAAGCTCCCGGGAAGCTGGCGGCCCTTTCGCTGACCGCCCTCCTCGTGGCCACCGCCTGCGGCAACGGCGGCACCGCGCCGGCCGCGCAGGGCCCGCAGCCGCTGCGCATGTCGATCTGGACCTCCAACGAGGCCCACCTGAAGCTGTTCAACGACATCGCCGCCGAGTACCGCAAGTCCCACCCGCAAGTCGGCAAGATCACCTTTGATCCCATCCCGTTCGAGAACTACACGACCACGCTGACCACGCAGATCGCCGGCGGCAATCCCCCCGACATGGCGTGGATCCTGGAGAACTCCGCCCCGGACTTCGTCGGCTCCGGCGCCCTCGTCCCGCTCAAGAGCAAGATCGAGAACGTGGGCGAGCTGGTCCCGGCCGCCACCCGGTTGTGGGAGCGTGAGGGAGAGCTGTACGCCTACCCGTTCTCCACCTCGCCCTTCGGCGTCTTCGTCAACACCGACCTGGTCAAGGCCGCGGGCCAGAAGCCGCCGCGCGAGCTGATGAAGGCCGGCCAGTGGGACTGGGAGCACGCCAACCAGATCAACAAGGCCATCGCGGCGAAGGGCAAGAACGGCCTGACCATCCTCAACTTCGACTACAAGGCCTGGGACAACCTCGCCACCATCTGGCAGGGCTGGGGCGCCAAGGCGTGGAGCGACGACGGCGGCACCTGCCAGTTCAACGCGCCCGAGATGGTCGAGGCCATGACGTTCGTGCACAAGGCGATCTTCACCGACAAGTCCATGCCGGGGCCGGGCACCGCCGTCGACTTCTTCTCCGGTGACACCGCGATGGCCGTCGCCCAGATCTCCCGCGCCGCCATGCTGAAGGACGCGACGTTCAAGTGGGACCTGGTCCCGCTGCCCGCCGGGCCGAAGGGCAAGTACGCGGTCATCGGCCAGGCCGGGATCGGCGTGCTGAAGAAGTCGCCGCGGGCTCAGCAGGCCACCGACTTCCTCGCCTACTTCGCCAATGCCGCCAACGCCGCCAAGCTCGCCGCGTACTTCCCACCCGCGCGCAGTTCGCTGCTGACCGCCGACACCATGGCCAAGACCAGCCCCATGCTGAGCGGCGACCAGCTCCAGGAGGTGGTGATCGACGGCATCCAGAAGGGCGTGGTCAAGCCCAGCCACACCGGTCAGGCCGAGCTCGCGCAGACCGCCAGGGCCGCCCTCGACCCGCTGTGGAAGCCGGACGCCGACGTCAAGGCGGTGCTGGACGGCGTGTGCGCGAAGATCCAACCGCTGCTGGGCGGATGACGTGGTGGCTTCGGACCTCGGCGAACGGGTGGCGGCGCGTGCCGCCACCCGGCGCCGCCCCTTCTGGACCATCCCCCGGCGCGACGCACTGGTCGGCTATCTGCTGATCTCGCCGCAACTCGTGGGCAGCGTGCTGTTCGTCCTGGTGCCGCTCGGCCTGGTCGTCTACTACAGCCTCCAGGAGTGGAACGTGCTGGCGGGCACGTTCGAGTACATCGGCGGCGAGAACTACGCCAAGCTGCTCGCCGACCCGAAAATGGGTCAGGTGCTGACCAGCACCGTGCTCTTCTCGGTCGGTCTGGTCGTGCTCAACCTCACCCTCGCCCTCGCTCTGGCCATCCTGCTCAACCAGCGGTTGCGCGGCACCACGTTCTTCCGCACGCTGTTCTTCTCGCCGGTGCTGGTGTCGCTGGTCGCCTGGACGATCGTCTGGCAGTTCCTGCTCCAGCAGGACGGCGGCGTCAACGGCGTGCTCGGCGTGGCGGGCGTCGAGGGACCCAACTGGCTGCGCGGCGAGAGCACCGCCCTGCTGTCGGTCGTCGTCGTCCAGGTCGTCAAGAACGTGGGGCTGAACATGGTCCTGTTCCTGGCGGCGCTCCAGGGCGTGCCGCGCCAGTTGTACGAGGCCGCGGAGCTCGACGGCGCCGGCGCCTGGACCCGCTTCCGCCGCATCACGGTGCCGCTGATCAGCCCGACGATCCTGCTCACCTCGATCATCACCGTGGTCGGGTCGCTGCAGGTGTTCGCCCAGATCGCCGTGCTCACCCAGGGCGGGCCCGGCATGTCCACCACGGTTCTCGTCTACTACCTGTACCAGCAGGCCTTCCAGTTCCGGCACCTCGGCTACGGCGCCACCCTGTCGGTCCTGCTGTTCCTGATCGTCGCGGCGCTGACACTGCTGCAGTGGCGGCTGCGCCGGAAGTGGGTCTTCCATGAGTCGTAGGGTCAAGCTCGCGCTGTACGCGCTGCTGTGCGTGTTGTGCGTGCCGTTCGTGTTCCCGACCTGGTGGATGGTCACCTCGTCGGTGAAGCCGATCAGCGACATCTTCGCCTTCCCGCCCGCGCTGGTGCCCTCCCGGTTCGACTTCTCCACCTACGGCCGGGTCTTCGAGCTGCAGCCGTTCGGGCAGCAGTACCTCAACAGCCTCTACATCGCGGCGGTGGTGACCGTCGGCACGATGGCGGTGGCCGCGATGGCCGGCTACGCCTTCGCCCGCATCCGCTTCCCCGGCCAGAACGTGCTCTTCCTGGTCGTGCTCGTCGGCCTGCTGATCCCCAGCGAGGTGACGATCGTCCCGCTGTTCCAGATGTTCCACACGGCGGGGCTGACCGACACGCACTGGCCGCTGATCCTGGTGCCGATCCTGGGCGCGCCCAGCGTGCTGGCGACCTTCATCATGCGGCAGTTCTTCATCACGCTGCCCGGCGAGCTGGAGGAGGCCGCCAGGGTCGACGGGCTCGGCCGCTTCGGCACCTTCTACCGGGTGGCACTGCCGCTGGCCAGGCCCGCGCTCGGCGCCGTCGCCATCTTCACGTTCCTGCACTCGTGGAACCTCTACCTCGAACCCATCGTCTTCCTGTCCACTCCGTCGAAGTTCACCCTCCCGCAGGCGCTCACCCAGTTCGTCGACGCCTACGGCTCGCCCCTGTGGAACGTGCAGCTCTCCGCCGCCACGATGACCGCCCTGCCCATCCTGGTCGTCTTCGTACTGGCCCAGCGGCAGTTCATCGAGGGGCTCGCGCACACCGGTCTGAAAGGCTGACCATGCTCTCTCGCCGAACGCTCTCTCGCCGAACCCTCTCTCGCCGCACCCTCCTCCGCGCCGCCGCCCTGCTCCCGGCAGTCCCCATGCTCGCGCCCGGCACCGCCTTCGCCGCCGTCCCCGACCTGCCGCCGCCGCCCGGTCTGGACCGCAGGTTGTTCGCCCCCCACGAGCAGCGGTTCGCGCCGTACCTGGCCACCCTCGCGCCCATGGTCAACGACATGGACGACACCGGCTTCTTCGCCGGCGGCTGGTGGCGCTCGCCGGCCGCGCCGTACAACGCCCGCGTGCAGGAGCACGTCTTCACGCTGGCCTGGTTCTACGCCAACGCCCGCCCGTGGAACCCGTACGCCGGGGACGCGAACCTGCTGGCCGCCCTCGACGCGGCGCTCGGCCACTACCTGTCGCTCCAGCACGCCGACGGGTCCTTCCCCGAGTACAGCCGCAATGAGCACGGCCTGGCCCCCACCGGATTCGGCCTCGGCTACCTCGCCAAGACCCTGCGGATCCTGCGCGCGGCCGGGGCGCTGCCCACCCGGCAGTCCCAGATCACCGCGGCATTACGGACGACGATGACGTGGTTCCTCGACCCCGCCAACCGCACCGTCTGGCAGGAGCCGCTCAACTACGCCAACCAGACCAGCTCCGGCCTTGCCGGGGCCACGCACGCGCTCAAGCTCGACCCCGACCCCGCGCTCGCCACGAGCCTGCGCGAGGCGTTCGCCAGGATCGCCGCGACCGGCGTGAGCTCCGCGGGCTTCTTCCACGAGGAGGGCGGCCACGACATGAACTACAACTTCGAGGTCATGCTGCCCGAGCTGGCCGACGCCTACCTCCACAGCCAGGACCCGCACCTGGTGGACATGGCCCGCAGATTCACCGGCTTCCTGTCCTACAACCTGCTGCGCGAGCCCGACGGCGCCGGGTACATGGTCAACGTCGCGCCGTCCACCCGTACCAGCGCGCGCTGGTACGACGAGGTCCGGCCCGACCCCGACCGGACCGCGCTCAACTGGACGTTCACCCGTCAGGTGCCGCTGCTGTCGGCGTTCATGACCGCCCGCGAGGACCTGGCCGACGCCCGCACCTCCTGGGCCGCGTCCACCGAACCGGTGACACCGCTCGCCAAGCAGGACACCTCACCGCGCATCCTCACCCACGGCCTGTACGGCGAGGGCTTCCCCACCCGGCGGCAGCGGACCGCCGCCATCGCGGACCTGCCCTACCTGCGCTCGCAGGACTTCGTCGAACTGCGCAGGGACAGGGGCCAGGACTTCCTGTACGTCCGCAAGCCCGGCCTGTACCTGGGCGGCTACTTCGGCGACCGCGCCTCCCGCGCCCGCACCGGCCTGACCTTCCTGTGGCATCCCGAGGCCGGCACGATCATCTGCGGGCTCAACGACAACAACTACGCCTGCTGGTCCACCGTCTTCCCCGGTCAGGTGCCCGACTCCAACGGCGACCTCCCGGCCGCCTACTTCCGCGGCGCCCCCGGTGGCAGCGAGTGGACCGGCGGCCGGGTCCCCGGCGCCTTCGGCATCCGGTACGGCAACGCGAACGTCACCACGGACATCCTGGTCACTCGCCAGACGATCCGGCGTACGGTCACGGCCAACGCCGCGGCCACCGAGCAGATCCCTCTCATCCTCCAGCCCGAGGACGTCCTCACCTTCACCGACGGCACGCGAGCCACGTTCGGCGGCTCGACCACCGCCACCGCCGACGGCTTCGATGTGCGCCGGGGCCGCACCACGATCCGCTTCCGCTGGGACACCCCCCTGCAGGCGACCATCGCGGCCGGCAGCGTGCGCTACTTCCGCGACGGCGCCCGCCGCTTCCACGCCCTCCGCATCCCTCACCAGGGCGCATTCGGCCTCACGATCATCATGGGCTGACGCGTCCCGGTTTGTGGCCCCTTACGAGACGAAGCTCTCGTAAGGGGCCACGCGTTTTCATACCTTGCGGCTCGTCCTGGGTCCGTCCAACCCCCAAGTAATGATCCGACTGGGAGTGATCGTGATGATCTGCCGGGACAAGCCAGGCACCGGCGGCTCGTGGTCCGTCAGCGCCACCGCCGAACCCCGGATCTCGATGCCGCGCGGCGTCCACGGATCGACCGCCGCCAGGTCGTCCACGACGAACGCGACCGTGCTGCCCTGCTGGACGTTCCGGAACTTCTTCGTCCCGCCCAGCGCGCCTCCGCCGATCACGATCGTGCCGGTGTCGGCATCGAGGAAGAAATTGGTCGGGTTGTTCTGCACCTGCCCGTCGGGCGACACGGTGGCCAGCCGCCCGATGGGCTGCGTGGTCAGATAGTCGAGTTCGGCTTGGGTGAAGATCATTATGTGTGAGCCTTTCAGTGAGCCAGATCACGGTTGAGGTTGACCTTAGGTCAGGGTGGAAGCTCCTCGCAGCGGCGCGACGCCGACCGGACATAAAAGATTTGAAGGAGCAAACCACCATGTCCATCACCCTTTCCGACCAGGACAAGAGCACTCTGCGGACCGCCGCGTACGGCGTAGTGTCGCTGATGGCCGCCGCCACCGGCTCGCCCCAGAAGACCGCCACGAATGCCACCATCGCCCTGACGTCGGCGACCGGTCTGGTCGGGCACGTGCTCGCCGCGAAGGCAAAGGACATCGAACTGACGGGCAAGACCGTCGCCGAACTCGCCGACCAGGTGCTGCCGGCCCTGACCGCGGCCATGAGCCTGCTCGGCGAGCAAGCTCCGGCGGAAGCCGACAACTTCCGCGGCACCATCCTCCTCGCCATCGAAGCCGCCCAGGTCCACCCGGACAAGCCCAGCCCCACCAAGGCCGAGATGGCCCGCAAGATCACCGCCGCCCTCGACGCCGCTGGGGTGGCCACTGCGGGGCAGGATCGCCCGGAACTGCAGAAGGCGATCGAGGAGATCGTCGATTCCGGTTTCGTCGGGGTGCAGCTGCGCGTACATGATGAGCGGGGCGAATGGGCCGGCAGCGCCGGGGCGGCCGAGCTGGGCGGGGCCGCCAAGCCGCCGACGAACGGGCATGCCCGGATCGGCAGCAACACCAAGACCTTCACCGCGACCCTGGTGCTGCAGCTGGTGGCCGAGGGCAAGATCGGGCTGGACACCCCGGCGGCGGACTACCTGCCCGAGTTCGGGCTGGACGAGCGGATCACCGTGCGGATGCTGTTGCAGCACACCAGCGGGGTGTTCAACTTCACCGGCGAGGTCTATGACGACGGGACGATCGTGACGGGGATCCCCATCCCCTACGGCACCACGGGCGAAGAGTGGCTGGACAACCGGTTCAAGGCCTACCGGCCGCAGGAGCTGGTGGAGCTGGCGTTGTCCAAGCCGGCGCGGTTCGAGCCGGGGACGGGCTGGAGCTACTCCAACACCAACTACGTGCTGGCCAGACTGCTGATCGAGAAGGTCACCGGCCGCTCGCTCGCCGAGGAGATGCGGCGGCTGATCCTGGGGCCGCTCGGCCTGTCGGGCACTGTGGTGCCGGACGCCTCGCCGGAGATCCCCGAGCCGTACGCCCACGCCTATTACCGCTACCAGGACAAGACGGTCGACGTCACCCGCCAGAACCCGTCCTGGATCTCCACCGGCGGCGACATGATCTCCACCACCCAGGACCTCCACACCTTCATCTCCGCCCTGCTGGGCGGCAAGCTCCTGCCCGCCCCGCTCCTGGCCGAGATGTGCACCCCGCACCCCACGGGCATCCCGAACATGGCCTATGGCCTGGGAGTGTTCGTGGTGAAAACGGACGGCGGGGGTACCGTCATCTCCCACAACGGCGCCGCCGTGGGCCACGCGGCGCTGATGTACAGCACACCCGACGGCAGCAAGACTCTGACCGCCGCGCTGAACTGCGTGGACGACGCCGACCTGTCCATCGCGACAGCATTCCAGAGCGCCCAGCAAAGGCTCGTCAACGAGGTGTTCTGCCGTAGGCAGGACTGAGCACCTGCGACCCGTACACCTCGAGCACAAGGCAGGCTGGGCAGATGAGGAACGGAGTCACGATCGGGCAGGCGGCGGCATTCGTCGGCGTCACGGTGAAGACGGTGCGGCATTACCACAAGCTCGGCCTGGTCAAGGAGCCGGAACGCGACAGCTCCGGCTACCGGCGGTACGGATCGGCCGATCTGCTGCGGCTGGTGCAGGCCCGGACGCTGGCCGCCGCCGGGGTGCCGCTGGCCGAGATCGGGCCCCTGCTCGACGCCGACGCCGCGCTGTTCGCGGCCGCGCTCGCCGACGTCGAGCGGCAGCTCACCGAACGGATCGAGGAGTTGACCGCGCGGCGTGACACGCTGCATCGGCTCGCCGACGGTGACCGGGCTCTGCTGCCCGACCGCGCTGTGGCGCTGCTGGAGCGGATGCGGGGCCGCGGATTCTCCGCCGACGAGGTGGCGGCCACCAGGGAGGGCTGGGTGCTGGCCAAGGCCCTGGTCCCAGAAGGCTTCGACGACTACCTCACCCATTTCGAGGACGCCCTCGAAGACACCGGGCTCGTCGCCTTGGGCAAGCGCACAGCCGAAGCCGCGGCCTGGGACCCGGACGACCCCCGCATCGCCGAACTCGCCACCGTCGCGGCCGACCACTACCTCGCCAACCCCGCACTGCTGAAGACCGTGACCGGCCTGCAAGCCCGCACCGAGGCCGCGACCCGGTACACGCTGATCGCCCACCACGGCGAAGAGCGGACGCCGGCCGCGGCACGGCTGGCCGCGCTTTTCGAGACCAAGCTGCGCGCCGCCGGCGTCCATATCCCCAGACCAGACTCCCACTGACCCGCCGCCCGCGGGCGTCACGGTCTGCGGGTCCCCGCACGGCTCTTCACGCGTCCCGGCGCCGCGATGTACACTTCGTAAAGTACGTACTTGACGATAATTGCGGAGTTGGCGCCAGTGGAGCCTCAGGAGAGTGAGTTCGTCGACCGGATGGGGCTGGTCATGGAGCGTCTGGGCGGGACGCGCACGATGGGCCGCCTGCACGCGTGGCTCATGATCTGCGACCCGCCCGACCGTTCGCTCACCGACCTGGCGGCCGAGCTCGGTGTGAGCAAGACCGCGGTCAGTACGGTCGCCAGGCAACTGGAGGTGAGCGGGATGATCGAGCGCGTGCCCACAGCCGCCCGCGAGCACCGCTACCGGATCATCGGCGGCGGATGGGCGCAGGTCATGCAGGTTCAGCTCGACGGCGTTCGGAGGAGCCTGGAAACGCTGGACTTCGGGCTGTCCATCCTCGGCGAAGGCCCACCCGAGCGGCGCGCCCGGGTGGAGGACACCCGCGAGTTCTTCGACTTCATCCTGCGCGACTCCGAGGAGATGCTCGAGCGCTGGGCGGAATACCGCAAGAAATCGTCCTGACGTACATCTCGACAGAGAGATCCTCAACCAAGGAGAGGCAATGGCCGACTTCGTCGAGCGGTACGACGTCCCGAAGCAACACTTCTGGCTGCACGGGCCCCGATCGGGCCCGCCCGTCGAGTTCGACGCGCAAGCCGGGATGTGGAACGTCTACGGTTACCCGGAGCTGCAGGAGGTCATCGGCGACCCCGCGACCTTCTCCTCCGACACGATGCGGATAGTCCCCAAGGGCATGCTGCCGGAGGAGGGCTTTTCGCTGGACGGGTTCATCACCCAGATCGACCCGCCGGAGCACGGCAAGCTGCGCAAGCTGGTCAGCAGCGCGTTCACCCGCAAGGTCGTCGCGGATCTCGAACCGCGGATCGCCGCGATCACCCACGAACTGCTCGACGCGGCACGGGAGCGCGAGCGGTTCGAGCTGGTGCGCGATCTGGCCTACCCGCTGCCGGTCATCGTCATCGCCGAGTTGCTGGGGGTGCCCAGCAGTGATCGCGATCTGTTCAAGCGGTGGGCGGACGGACTGTTCCAGCGAGACGCCAAGGTCTCGCTCAACCGGTCCGCCGAAGAGCGGAGCGCGGACCTCGCAGCCACGATGAAGCCGTGGCGGGAGATGAGCGACTATCTCGCCGACCACGCGGCCGAACGCCGCCGGCAGCCGCGCGGCGACCTGCTCAGCAGGCTGGTCGAGGCCGAGGTGGACGGGGAGCACCTGCCCGACGATCAGGTGGTCAACTTCGCGATCGTGCTCCTGCTGGCCGGGCACATCACCACGACGATGCTGCTCGGCAACACGGTGCTGTGCCTGGACGCCTTCCCCGCCCAGCAGGACAGGGTACGCGCCAACCGCGACTCGGTCCCGGCCGTCATCGAGGAGTCACTCCGGCTCCTCACCCCGTTCGCCGCCCTCGGCCGCGCCACCATGCGCGAGGTCGAGCTCGGCGGGGTGACCATCCCGGCCGATCAGATGGTCATGTGCTGGGTCGCGGCGGGCAACCGGGACCCCCGGCAGTTCCCGAACCCGGAGACGTTCGATCCCGATCGCGATCCCAACCCGCATCTCGCGTTCGGCCGCGGCATCCACTTCTGCATCGGCGCCCCCTTGGCCCGGCTGGAGGGGCGGGTCGCGCTGAACATCCTGCTCGACCGGTTCGATCCCCTGCGCACCGATCCGGCGGACCCCGTGGAGTTCATCCCCACGCCGACCATGAGCGGGGTGCGCCGCCTTCCGCTCCTCTAGAAGCGCGGAAGCCGTAGTTCCGCTGGGGCGGGGTGTGCTGCAGGCCCTCGCAGCGCACCCTGCTTTAGTGGAGTTACCCGACATCGCCCGCGTGACCACCGTCGTCGTTGCCCGCGGCGGAGATGGGGGCACGGTGCGGGTTCGGCTCGGCGGAGAGCCTGCGGCAGCTACGTATGTTCCGCTCAACCGCGCAGCTGCGCGTTGAGCCGTGCGGCCTGTCGCGTGAGGTGGTCGCGTTCGGGCAGGCTGGGCGCCGATCGGGCGGCTTCGGCGTAGAGCCGTGCCGCGGTCACCGGGTCACCGTCACGTTCGTGCAGGTACGCCGCGACGGCGGTGTAACGGGGCAGGGCGGGGTCGAGCTCCGCCAGGGCGGCCAGGCCGGCGCGCGGGCCGTCGGCCTCGCCGACCGCGACGGCCCGGTTGAGGCGGGCCACCGGGCTGTCGGTGAGGCGCACCAGTTCGTCGTACCACTCGACGATCTGCACCCAGTCGGTCTCCTCGGCCGCCTGGGCGTCGGCGTGGAGCGCGGCGATGGCGGCCTGGGCCTGGAACTCGCCCAGGCGGTCGCGGGCGAGGGCCGTCTGGAGCACGTCGACGCCCTCGGCGATCAGGCGGGTGTTCCACAGGCCGCGGTCCTGCTCGGCAAGGGGTACGAGTCTGCCGTCGGGGCCGGTCCGCGCCGGGCGCCGGGCGTGGTGGAGCAGCATGAGCGCGAGCAGGCCCGCGGCCTCCTCATGGTGGGTCTTGGCCGCCAGTTGGCGAGTGAGCCGGATCGCCTCGCCGGCGAGGTCGACGTCGCCGGAGTAGCCCTCGTTGAAGACCAGGTAGAGCACGCGCAGCACCGTGGCGAGGTCACCGGCCTGGTTGAACCGGACGCCCGAGACGGTCCGCTTGGCCCTGCTGATCCGCTGGGCCATGGTCGCCTCCGGCACGAGGTAGGCCTGCGCGATCTGGCGGGTGGTCAGGCCACCGACCGCGCGCAGCGTGAGCGCGACGGCCGAGGCCGGTGTCAGGGATGGGTGCGCGCACAGGAAGTACAGCCGGAGCGTGTCGTCCACCGCCTCGCCCGGGCCGGGCACGGGCTCGGTCTCGACGCGTACCTCGCGGTGCTGCCGGGAGGTATCGGCGCGGGCGGCGTCGAGGAACTTACGCCAGGCCACGGTGACCAGCCAGCCCTTGGGGTCCCGCGGCGGGTCGTCCGGCCACACCCGCACGGCCTCGACCAGGGCGTCCTGCACGGCGTCCTCGGCCGCCGCGAAGTCGGCTCCGCGACGGACGAGGACACCGATCACCGCGGGCACCAGCTCCCGCAGCAGCGACTCGTTCACTCGGTCACCGTGGGCGGCACGCCGTAGAACGGGCGCACCTCCAGCCACTCGTGGATCGGCTTCCCACCCGCACCCGGCGCCGCGGACAACTCGCCGGCCAGCTCGAGCGCCCGCTCGTAGGTCTCGACGTCGATCACCATCCAGCCGGCGATCAGGTCCTTGGTCTCCGCGAACGGGCCGTCGGTGACCGGCGGCCGCCCCTCGCCGTCATAGCGGACGAAGGTGCCCTCCGGGGAGAGCGCCTGACTGTCGACGAACTCTCCGGTGCCCTCAAGCCGAGCGGCGAAGTCACGCATGTACTGCACGTGCGCGTCGATCTCGTCCTGCGTCCACTGGTCCATCGGCACGTCGTTGACCGCTGCCGGCGCGCCTCGGTAGTGCTTGAGCAGCAGATACTTGGCCATCATCTTCTCCTCTGTGCGGTACGGCCCATTGTGGCCGTGTTCATTGCGAGTTTTCGACCTTCCACGTACGGCGCTCAGGCGCGCTGACGCTCCTCCCGCTGCTGGATCAGCTCCTCGACCGCGCTGGGCAGGGTCGTCTCGAAGTCGATCAGCTTCGCCCAGGTCGGAGTCACGACGATCCGGACCATGCCGTCGTAGAGGGAACGCACCTCCGCCTCCCACTCGACCCGTTGCTCGGGCGTCATCTGGTAGCTGCCGTTCATCTGCAGATACTCGGCCGGGATGCCGTCGACGACGTCCAGCTCGGCCCGGCCGCGGATGAGCAAGATCTTCGGCGGGTGTACCTCGGTGTCGATCGTCAGGGCGACCATCGGGTTCTCGCTCAAGGACTGGAGCTTCGGAGCGTTCTTCGACGTGCACATGACGACCTCCGAGCCGTTCCAGGTGAACGCGATCGGGACATTGCGCGGTGTGCCGTCCTTGGCGACATAGGCCAAGCGGGTCAGGTCGCGGGCCAGCAGTTCCTGGCTGATCGGCCGGTTCAGAATCTCGGTGATCTCGTTCGGTCGCACGGTTGTTCCTATCCCTTGTCGTTTTCTTGGTCGGCCGCGACGGGTTGTCAGCTGAGCTGCTCGGCCAGCGCGATGATGATCCCCTCGGGGCCGCGGACATAGCAGAGCCGGTAGCTGTCCTCGTACCGGGCCAGCTCACCGACGAGTTCGGCGCCGTGAGCGCGTAGACGGGCGACGACGTCCTCGATGTCGTCGACGGCGAACATGACGCGATGCATGCCCAGCGTGTTGTGCGGCGGGTTGTGCGGTCCGGCGGCGATCACCGCGGGGCTGCGGTACTTCGCCAGTTCCAGCCGGCCGTGGCCATCCGGGGTCCGCATCATCGCGATGTCGCAGCGGACGCCGTCGAGACCGACCGTACGGTCCGCAAAGAGGCCCTCGATCTGCGCCTTGCCCTCCAGCTCCATGCCGACTTCCACGAAGAACGCAATGGCAGCCTCAAGGTCGTCGACGACAATGCCGACGTTGTCCATCCGCTGGAGCGTCATGATGGTTCTCCTTCTTCGTCGCGCGGGCCCGTCGTGGCCGCTGATGTCCCTGGGACGGAGCCCGATCCACAATCTCGACATCGAAAGCGTGCCGAGTTTGAGAATCTTTTTCTGGCTGCCACCGGCACCGGATCTACCTCGCGACGTTCGGCGAACCACCCGACCCGCGGGCCGCCTTCATAGCTGTGCCGGCCCGCTTGCTGTCTCGGATGACGGGAGCGCTTTCGATCTGCCGGACCCCCGGCAGGCTTCCGATGCCGCCCTCGAGGTAGTCGTACAGTGCTTCGGCGTCGTGGCAGGCGACGAAGACCAGCAGGTTGGTCGGGCCGGTGGTGGCGGCGGCGAAGGCGACCTCGGGATGGGCGGCGATCGCCTCGGCAGCGCGGCGGAGCGCGGACGGCTCGACCGTCAGCCAGAGCATCGCGACCATCTCGAAGCCCAGGAGAAGAGGATCGATGTCCACGTCGAAGAACAGCGCGCCGCGGCCGCGCAGCTGTTCCAGCCTGCGCTTGGCCGTCATCTCCGACCAGCCGGTGGCCCGGGCCAGCTCCGGATAGCCGGCGCGGCCGTCGCGGGCCAGAGCCGCCGCCAGCTGTTCGTCGCCTTCTTCCAGGAGGACCCGCCCGTGCTGTTCCCGTTGCGGGTGCCGCGGGCTGAGCGCGGCGATCTGTTCCGGTCCGAGAGAGTTGGCTCGGCCGTGCCAGCCGGTGGGACCGCCGGCGAAGACCCGCAGCAGGCAGTGAGCCGTTACCCCGACCACTCTTGGCGTACGGGGCAATTGCCCGAGGAGCAGCGCATCACGCTCGTGCGGGCTGCGTGCCTGGATGACACTGACGATCTGCGTTCCGCCTGAGGTGAGGCTGACCCAGGAGGTGTCCGGGCGGCGGGCCAGGGCGTCGGCGATGGGGACGGCCGCGTCGGGCGTGACCTGGATCCGCACGAACCACTGCACCCAGCCCAGCCGCCGTGCCTCCAACTGGCCGACCACGTTGAGCAATCCGTCGGAGCGCAGCCGGCGGTAGCGGCGCGCGACCGTCTGGTCGGACACGTGCAGCACCGATGCGATGCGGCTGAAGGGCGCGCGTCCATCCACGTGCAGCGCGTGGATGATGGCACGATCGAGCTCGTCCAGGACCGGGGCAGCCACCGTGGTCAGATTAGCGTGACGTGCCTGAGGCCGGGGAGCGGGCCGCGTTCACGTCCCTGACCGCTACAGTCTGACCGGCCATGTACGGCAGCGCGGGCACCGGCTCTTCGGGCAACATCTCCCGGAAGGCGGAGACCGCGACGATCTCCACCCTCCCCAGCGGGAGCGGCAGCACTCCGGAGGAGGACAGGCCCTGTCGAGGTCGTGAGTAGGCATGGAGGACAGGCTGCTGCCACGGCGGCAACGGGTTCCAGCCGGCGGCGTGCGATCGATACTTTTCGACATTGAACGAGCGGCCGTGATGGAATCCGATCAGGTGGCTGTTGTAGCAGATGTCCGCACGTACCTCCGCTAGCGATTTCCCAGCAAGGAGACGCTGAGCCCGCAGATCGCCTGGATCAGGTTCTCGCCCAAGCGACGCCAGGACTCTTCCGCGGCCGCCGGATCGATGCGCCCATGCGCCAAGTCGTATTCCACTTCGGCGCACATGTGCACAGTGAGCTGGCGAATCATCTCGTGATGTTGGGCGATCAGCGCGCGATCGTCATTCCGCCACTGCGCCCGGCCGAACTCGTCCAGCCGGCGAACGGACGGCAGGTTCCCGTGCGCCTGGATCGCGTACTCCCGCAGATTGGGCTCCACGATCACCTGAGCCAGGAACCGCCCGTACCAGGACGGCGTGCCCAGTTCGATGTGGTGCTCGATGTTCGGCAGGATGTGGCAGCGGATCCGCTCCTCCAGCGGCACCTCCCCCGGCTCGCCCAGCGCCTCCACCAGCGCGACCCGGTGCTTCTCGATCCTGGCCATGTGCCGTTCCAGGATCGCGATGATGAGCTCGTCGCGGTTGTTGAAGTGGTACTGGACCGCCGACTTGTTGCGCTGGCCGGCCGCCTCCCCGATCTTCGCGACCGACACGCTCGCGAACCCGTGCTCGGCGTAGAGCCGCTCCGCGGTGCGCATCAGCTTGTCCCTGGCAAGCACCGAACGGGGAGAAGCCATGGCGGCCGATGGGACGGAGGTCATCCTGCCCTCCAACTTGGGAAACCGACGAACCCACTGTAAGGCCTACGGTTATGCGGGAGTCAGTCGTCGATCGCCTGGTAGAGGGTGGTCCAGAAGTCGTGGATGACCCGCGCCGAATCCGGGGTGGACATCCCGGTCTGGGTGAGCAGGAGGCCGACGAGCTGGTTGTCCGGGTCGGCGTAGGTAGTGGTGCCGGCTCCGCCGTCCCAGCCGAACTGGCCGATGGGCGCGTAGTCGCCACGGTAGGTGCGCACCGTCATCCCGAAGCCCCAGCCGCCCTGCTGCCCCTGCCCGTGCGAGAGATGGACGACGCTGCGGGCCCAGGCCTGCAGGGCGGCGGTCTGCTCGGGCGTGAGGCGGTTGGTGGTCATCAGCTCGACGGCGGGCCGCGACAGGATCCGTTGGGTGCCGTTCATCCCGTGGTTCAGCAGCATCCGGAAGTAGGCGTGATAGTCGTCGACGGTCGAGTCGAGTCCGCCGCCGCCTGACTGGAAGGCCGGAGGCCGGCTGTGGTGTCCCCCTTCGGCCTCGTCCTCCACGCGGAACTCTCCGGTCTGCCAGTCGGGAGCGTACAGGGGCGGCAGCCGGTCGATCTTGTCGGCGGGCACGTGGAAGGCGGTGTCCTTCATCCCCAGCGGATCGAAGACGCGTTCGCGCAGGAACGTCTCGAACGACTGGCCGGTGACCCTGGCCACCAGCACGCCGAGCACGTCGTCGCTGACGTTGTACAGCCACCGCTCTCCAGGCTGGTACATCAGCGGGAGCGTGCCCAGGCGGCGCATCCACTCATCCGGTCCCGGTTCGGGCAACATCCATCCGTCCTCCTGGCCGTAAACCCCCTGCTCGAAGAACGCGCTCATCATCGGAGCGGTCCGCGCCGTCATATCCAGTCCGAGCCCGCACGTGGAGGTGAGCAGGTCCCGTACGGTGATCGGCCGCCGGGCCGGCACGGTGTCGTCCAGCGGGCCGTCGGCGCGCTTCAGCACCTTCCTGTCGGCGAGTTCGGGCAGCCACGGATCCACCGGGTCATCCAGCCGCAGCCGGCACTCATCCAGCAGGACCATCGTCGCCGCCACCGCGACCGGCTTGGTCGTCGAGGCCATCCGGAAGATGGTGTCGCGGCTCATCGGCGCGCCACCGTCATGGCGCATCGTCCCGATCGCTTCGACGTGGGTCTCCTCGCCCCGGCTGACCAGGGCGACGAGCCCGGGAATCTTCCCGGACTCGACATGCCGGGCCAGCACCTCACGCAGTCTGCGCAGCCCCGTTACGGAGAAGCCGCTCTTGCCAGTTCCCATCATCAATCTCCTTACCTACAGTGTTCCGGCGGCGCGCGTGATGGCGTCGGTGAGCCGCTTCCGCTCACGGGCGGGGACGTAGCCACCCTCGGAGTAGTTATGGACGAACGCCTCGGCGAACTCCACCGGCTCCTCCCCGACGATCTCGCGGATCGGCGTTCCGTCCGCCGCGGCCTGGTCGAACAGGTCAGCGAGGTCTTCGAACATCGACGCGTTGCTCTCGCCGTCGGTCGGCACGAAGTGCATCAGGTACCGCTCGATCGCTTCGACCGCCGTGCGGTAGTTCGGCGGAAGTTGACGCACGCGCGCCTTGTACTGCCGCCACTGCCGCTTGGGGCCGATCACCTTTGTGAGAAAGCCGCTCTTTTCAGCGTCGGACATGGTCAGCTGCCTCCTTTGCGGAGCTGTTCGAGCCGTTCTGCGAGGAAGCTCCAGGTCCTCCAGAATTCGGCGAGATATTCCTGGCCCTGGGCGTTGAGGGTGTACACCTTGCGCGGCGGTCCCTTCTCCGACGGGACCTTCTGCACGTCGACGAAGCCGCGCTGCTCGATCCTGACCAGCAGCGCGTAGATGGTGCCCTCGGCGATGTCGGAGAAGCCCTGATCCCGCAGCCACGCCGTGATCTCGTAGCCGTACGCGGGCCGGCTGGACAGGATCGCCAGGACGATGCCCTCCAGCGTTCCCTTGAGCAGCTCCGTCACCTGCTTGCCCATGGAACACCCCCTTCAGCTACTTGGTGTTGCTGACTACCAGTAGACAGTAACACCGACTACCAGTACTTAGCAACACAGAATAGCTGGCAAGCCTTGGTCTGGAACTGGACAGCGAATGGTCTGGGAACTGGTCAGGCGAAGAGCCGACACTCGGCGCGCTGGTCATGCGGCGGCGGCGGTGCTGTCTCCGTTCCCCTGAGGAAGGTTGATCGTGACTGAACGCGTGCGCGTGGCTGTGCTGGCGGGTGGGCCGTCCGCCGAGCATGAGGTGTCGCTGCAGTCGGCGCAGGCTGTGCTCGACGCTCTGCCGAGGGATCTGTACGAGCCCGTCGCCGTCATCATCGACCGGCAGGGCAGGTGGCCGGTTGAGCTGCGACGCGATCTGGCGGACGTGGTCTTCCCCGCGCTGCACGGGCCGTTCGGAGAGGACGGCGTCGTCCAGGGTCACCTGGAGACGCTGGGCATCCCGTACGTGGGCTGCGGCGTCCTGGCATCGGCCGTGGCCATGAACAAGGTCGCGATGCGGCGCACGTTCCTGGCGGAGGACATTCCGGTCACCCCGCATGTGTCGTTCACCGAGCACGAATGGCGCACCACCACCGACTACTGGGGCCTGGTGAAGTCGCTCGACTGGCCGATGTACGTCAAACCGGCCAGCATGGGCTCCTCCATCGGCATCTCACGTGTCACCTCCATGGAGGAGCTGCGCGCGGGCGTGGAGCTGGCGCTGGCTCACGACCGGGTGGTCATCGTCGAGCAGGGTGTGACCGCGCGCGAGATCATCTGCGGCGTGCTCGGCGGCTATGACACGCCGGATGCTTCGGTGCCCGGCGAGCTCATCGTGCCCGGCGACTGGCTGGACTACGAGGCCAAGTACCTCAGCCAGGCCGAGCTGGCCATCATCCCCGCCGTGCTGCCGGAACGGGTGGCCGAGGACGTTCGCGAGCTGGCCCTGCGCGCCTTCCGGGCGATCGGCGGCTACGGCCTGTCCCGTGTCGACTTCCTCTATGAGGAGGACACGGGACGCCTGCACGTGCTGGAGATCAACACCATGCCAGGCTTCACCTCCCGTTCCGTCTACGCCAGGGCCTGGGCCGCGAGCGGTGTCCCGTACCCGGATCTGCTGCGCCGCCTCATCGACCTCGCGTTCGCCAGGAGCGGCTCGTGATCCCCATGACGCTGAACGAGATCGCGCAGGTCGTCGGCGCGAGCCTGTCCGACGTGCGCGACCCGCAGGCGCTGGTGACGGCGCCCTCGGCGGTCGACTCCCGCGAGGTGGTGCCCGGCGGCCTGTTCGTCGCGACGGTCGGCGCCCGCGTCGACGGTCACGACTACGCGGCCGGTGCCATCGCCGACGGCGCCGTCGCCGTGCTGGCCTCAAGGCCCGCCGGCGTGCCCGCCCTCGTGGTCGAGGACGTCCAGCTCGCGATCGGCCTGCTGGCCAGGCACCTGCTCGAACGCATCAGCCCGACCGTGATCGGCCTGACCGGCTCCGTGGGCAAGACCACGACCAAGGACCTGCTGGCCCAGGTGCTCGAACGGCACGCCGCGACGGTCGCCACCGACAAGTCGTTCAACAACGAGCTCGGCCTGCCGCTCACCGTGCTGCGTGCCGATGCCACCACCCGATACCTGGTGCTGGAGATGGGTGCCGGCCGGAAGGGCGACCTGACGTACCTGACCGGGCTCGCACCGCCCCAGGTCGGGCTGGTGCTCAATGTCGGCACCGCACATGTGGAGCGTATGGGAGCCGGGCCGGCCGACATCGCCGAGGCCAAAGGCGAACTGGTCGCGGCACTTCCGGCGGACGGGTTCGCCCTGCTCAACGCCGACGACCCGTACGTCATGGGCATGGCCGGCCGCACCAAGGCCCAGATCCTGTTGTACGGCGGGTCGGCGGAGGCGCAGGTGCGAGCCGAAGACGTGCGGATGATCGACCGCGCGCGGACCGCGTTCGAGATGGTGACGCCCTCCGGCCGGGCCTCGGTCGAGCTCGACCTCATAGGCGAGCACCAGGTGAGCAACGCGCTGGCCGCCGCCGCCGTCGCCACCGCGCTCGGCCTGGGCGTCGCCGAGATCGCCGATGGGCTGAACGCCGCACGGCGGCGCTCCGCGGGCCGGCTGGAGATCGTCGAACGACCTGACGGCATCACCATCGTCAACGACGCCTACAACGCCAGCCCCGAATCCATGCGGGCCGGGCTGCGAGCGGTGAAGGCCCTGGCCGGCACTCGTCGTACCGTCGCCGTGCTCGGCGCGATGGGGCAGCAGGCGGACGCCTCCCGCGCCCGGCACGCGGAGATGGGCCGGCTCGTCGCCGACCTCCGCTTCGACGTGCTGATCGCGGTCGGAGCAGGGGATCCGCTCGCGATGGCGTGGGCAGCGGCGTCCTCGAACCAGGGCATGGCCGTCCATACCGTCGAGGACGTGGCCGGGGCCCTGAATCTGGCCATCGCGCTGCTCGAACCGGGAGACGTGGTGTTCGTCAAGGCCTCCAGCGAGATCGGGCTCGGTGCCTGCGCCCGCGCGCTGGCCGACGCCTGACCAAGTTCTACAAGCTGGCGAAACGGAGTTCCATGCGCACTATCGGTCTTATCGGCGGGTTGAGCTGGGAATCAACGGTGATCTACTACCAGATCATCAACCAGCGGGTACGCGAGCGGCTCGGCGGCAGCCATTCCGCCAACAGCCTCATCTGGTCGGTCGACTACACGACCGTCGAGGACCTCATCTTCGCCGACCGCTGGGACGAGGTGAGTACGTTGCTGACCGGTGCGGGCCGGAAACTGGAGGATCTCGGCGCCGACCTCCTGCTCATCTGCAGCAACACCTTCAGCCGGGTGAGCGACGACGTGGCGCGGGCCGTGAGCGGGCCCGTGCTGCACGTCGCCGACGTCCTGGGCGCCGAGGTCCGCGCCAGGGGCATGCGCAAGGTCGGTCTGCTGGGCACTCAGTTCACCATGGAGCAGCCCTTCTACCGGGATCGGCTGGCCGCCCACGGCTTCGACGTGGTCGTCCCGCGGCGTGCGCAGCGGGAGCTGGTCCATCGCGTGATCTTCGACGAACTGGTGCGCGGGGAGCTCCGGGAATCGTCCAGAGACGCGTACGCCCAGATCATCGAAGACCTCGCGGACGACGGCGCTGAAGGCGTCATCCTCGGCTGCACGGAGATCGAGCTGCTGATCAGTGAGAAGGACAGCGCCATCCCGGTGCTGCCGAGCGCTCGACTGCACGCGGAGGCGGCGGCCGGCCTCGCGCTCGCCGACTGAGCTGGCACGATGTGGCGGCTCAGCCGGATCGGTACGCCGGTGCGTCGGTGCCATACAGCTCCCGGTGCCACAGGTCGGCGCAGACACGTTCGATGCCGGCCGTCAGATGGCGGCGGTAGGTGGTGAAAGGGAGGCCGAGTCGTTCCGCGGCCAGCTCCTGGGTGGGCGCGCCGCGGACGAACGTGACGGACAGCGCCCGGTGGAACTTGACCGAGCGCGGATCCTCACGCAGGTCGTCGATCGCCTGGCGTAGCAGGTCACCCAGTGCCGTGGCCGGGTTCTGCCCGGCCCGATCGGCGATCAGCCTGGTGCGGGTCAGTGGGGAGGCGGCCAGCGCGTCCAGCCGCCCCAACTGGCGCAACGCCTTGCGAACCGCCTCGGCGAACTCCGCCTGGGACAGCACCGCCAGTTTCGCCGTCGCGGCACTCGGGCCGCCGGCGGGCCCCGCGACGAGCAGGTGATTCATCCGCTCCAGCCACGCCCGCGCCGGCACCGCGCGCCAGTCATGAACGAACAGGGTGTACGCCTCATCCCCCGGCTCCCCGGAAATGGCACGCATCCCGTTGTGCCACCGTAGATGCCGTATCTCGATATATGACCATGCCATCCGCTCGGCCCGCAGACAATTGCCGATCACTCGCCACTGGATCAAATCCATCACCGGTGAGTTTCCGCGGTACGGCGGCAGCACCCACACTCGGCTGACCGCCACATGTTCACCGGCGCGCAACGGCGTGGTGGCACGCGCATGCGCCCACGCCCTGGCCACGAGGGGGTCGGCCGTCAGCTCCTCCTCATCGAGTTCCGCCAACCGCAACCATGCGGAGAACGCCACGGGCTCGCCGGTTTCGATCCGTCGATACACCCGGAACGCCGCCGGCTGACGTTCCGCCCAGAAGGCGGCGCGGCTCGCGGACGCCGCACCCTCCGCTGCCGTCGCCACCCGGAGCAAGGCGCCGATGTCCTCCTCCCGCAACACCTCTTCCTGGAACTCGCCCTCGTCGTGGCGACCGTGGAAATCGGCCGGCGCTCCGTTGCCGCGATGCGGGTAGAGCAGTGCCGCAACCGCGCCGACCAGGTCCACATCGCTCGCCGTGCGCACCCTCTCCGCCAGATGGGCGTGAATGCGGTCGTGCATCACCGCGTACCCCTCGGGATCTCGCCATCGTAGGTCCGCCTCCAGCAGCGCCCGTACCACGGCATGCGGAAACAGCCCGAGACCGCCCGACTCCACGAACGGCAACCGCCGCAACCACCGGAACAACGTCCCGGCGTCCTCCGGCAAGGCCGCCCGCAGCAGGTCCTCCGTCGTCATGTACGCATGCGCGCAGATCTCCAGAGCATGCCGATGCGCCGCCGAAGGCGGCTCGCCCACCAGCTGATCCAGCAACGTGGCCACCACGACCTGATTCGGCATCCACCGCCTGCCGGCCCTGCCGTCCTTCACCGCCACGGCCGCCCCCAGCAGGAGCGCCAGCGGATGACCACCGGCGAAGGCCAGCAGCGGCTCGCGCAACTCGGCCGGCACCCCGGAGGAGTCCATCAGGGCCCGCGCATCTCCGGCTCGCAGGTCACGCAGTGGCAGCACCTCCAGCGCCCCAGCCCATCCCGGATCCGCCTGCCACCGCATATCCGGCGGATTTCGCCCCGCGATCACCACCAGCGCCCCCAGGGGCACCCGCGGCAGGCACCACTCGCGCAGCCATCCCTCCAAGCCTTGAATGCGTTCGAAGTCGTCGACCAGCAGCACCGCGTCCGCATCGCGAAGCACCAGCTCGGCCTCGGATGCCGCCGACTCCAGCATGTGCCCGTCCACCATGGACACCGGCCGCCCCGCCACCGCGGCCTCCTGAGCGAACCGCCGCAACAAGGCCGACTTCCCGATGCCGCCGGGACCATGTACGTACAGAACGCTGCAGCCGCCGCCGTACAACGCCGCGTTGAAAACCGCGAGCTCTTCTTCTCGCCCCACGAACGCCGTCTCGCGCGCCGCCTGCAGGCGCGATCCCAGCGATCCGGGCTTGTTGTTACTCCCCGACGACATGCCCCTGACCCCTCTTCGAACGCCTGTACCTGGGTAGATGCGGATCTGGGCTACGTCTGGTCTCCGTTCTCGATGACGTAGCCCACGCCGGGGTGGGGTCGTCGTCGTGGTGGCGTGTCGCCGCTGTCCGGGCAGTGCTCGAAGTGCCACCACTCGTTGTCGTACATGCGGTAGAGGTCGTAGCGGGCGCCGTGTTCCTCGAGCCAGCGCGCGCCTTCGTGGGGGCGCACGTCCAGCGCGATGCCCTTGACGTGACTGGATTCCGCCGGTGGCAGCACGAGCATGCGGGCCGAGGCCGGGGAGCCGGAGCGGCGCACCTCCTCGTCGAACATCCGTTGCTGGACAAGGGGATCGCGGTATCCCGAGGTGAGGCCGATGAGCTGGCCGTGCCGCCAGAGCGCCTCGGTGCGCGCCGCGTTGAACGCCGCCATGGCGCCGCCGGTGAGCCCGCTGAGGTCCTCGGCGGGGAATCGCATCCGTAACGCCCAGCGGCAGGCCAGTTCGCGGGCGCGGCCGGGATGGCGAACGAATGCCGCGGGCAGCAGGAGCACGGCCAGCACCAGCGTGACCAGGGCGTACAGCCGGTCACGGGGCCGAGGTGGGATGGTGCGTGGTTCGTCCATGACGGCTACGATTGGCGCCAAATGTGCGCGCGTTGTCCGCCGTATGTCATCGTTTCTCGACGGCGGTCACCGTAGCCGCGACCGTGACACAACCATGACACGGCGCGGACGAGGCGGGGACACGGCCGGCCCACAGTGGATGGCGTTGACCGGCGGGCAAGTTACGGAGCGTGCTGTGAACCTCGGCGGCGTGTCGCGAGTGTTGTTGATCGAGGATGACCCGGCCGTGCGGGAGGGTCTTGAGCTGGCCCTGACCCGGCATGGGCACCGGGTGCGCGCGGTGGAGACCGGCGAGCAGGGGCTGGACCGGCTGCGTACGGACCTTCCCGACGTCGTCGTGCTCGATCTGATGTTGCCTGGCATGGACGGGTTCGAGGTCTGCCGCCGCATCCGGGCCGCCAGGGAGGTACCGATCATCATGCTGACCGCGCGCAGCGACGACATGGACGTGGTGGCCGGGTTGGAGGCGGGCGCCGACGACTACGTGGTCAAGCCGGTGCAGCCCAGGGTGCTCGAGGCACGCATTCGCGCGGTGCTCCGGCGGATCGGCCGCGACCAGGCGGAGCTGGAGCGGCACGGGGACCTGACCATCGATCGGGCCGGGCTGGTGGTCACCAACCGCGGCGTGCCGGTCAGCCTCCCCCCGACCGAGCTGCGCCTGCTGCTCGAGCTCTCCGGCACGCCGGGCCGGGTGCACAGCCGCCAGCAGTTGCTGGAGTCGGTGTGGGAGCACGGGTATTTCGGCGACTCACGTCTCGTGGACGCATGCGTGCAGCGGTTGCGCGCGAAGATCGAGGACGACTCGGCGGCGCCCGTCTACGTGCAGACGGTGCGTGGGTTCGGGTACCGGTTCGGGCCGGTGTGAGCCGCCAGTGGCATCTTGGCCGAGCCTGGGGCTGCGCGCCCGGCTGTTGTTCGCGTTCGCGCTGCTGTGTGTGGTCACCGCGGCGTCGGTGGCCGGCGGGATCTATGTCCAGGCCCGCAACGCCATCCTCGTGCGGGCCCAGGATGCGGCGGTCCAGGCGATGAAAAGCCGCCTGGAGACGGTCTTCCCGTTGCGGAGTGCGGCGCCGGGCCCGGACGAGCTCGACGAGATCGCCCGTGCCGCGAATGACGGGAACAGCTATGCGGTCGCCGTCTACCACGAGTTGCGCTCGTCGGCCGGCCTGACGCCGGGGCGCTGGAGGCCGGCCGGGAACGCGCAGATCCCGGATCTCGAGGTGATTCCACCGGCGTTGCGACAGGCGGTGGCCGACGGCGACATCGTGTGGCAACGCGTGATGTTGCAGGGCGAGCCCATCCTGATCATCGGTACGCCGTTGCTGATCGCCGAGCGGGACCAGCCGGCGCGGATCTCCGGCATCGAGGTCTACACCGCGCGCAGCCTCCATGCCGAACAGGCCAGCATCGACGAGCTCGCGACACTCGCCTGGCTCACCGGCGGGGCGGCCCTGGCGTTCGCGGTCGCCCTCGCGTTGCTGGCCACCCGTGGCGTGCTGGGCCCGGTGCGCGAGCTCGGCCGGGCGGCACGCCTGCTGGGTGAGGGCGAGATGCGGGCCAGGATCGCGGTCCGCGGCTCCGACGAGCTGGCCGAGGTGGCACGTACGTTCAACAACACCGCCGCGGAGCTGGAACGGCACGTCAAGCAGCTGCGCGAGATGGAGGCCGACGCCCGCCGGTTCGTGGCCGACGTGTCCCATGAGCTGCGCACCCCGCTGGCCGCGCTCACCGCGGTCGCCGACGTCCTCGACGAGGAAGCGGCCGGGCTGCCCGAGCACGCCGGCCGGGCCGCCAGGCTGGTCAGCCAGGAGACGCTCAACCTCACCGGGCTGGTGAACGACCTCATCGAGATCAGCAGGTTCGACTCCGGCGTCGCGGCCCTCGCGCTGAACGAGGTCGACGTGGCCGAGCTGGTGTGCGCGACCCTGCGTACCCGGGGCTGGTCGGAGCAGGTGCGCACCGAGCTTCCACCCGCGGTGACGGCGCGGCTGGACCCGCGCCGAGTGGACGTCATCCTCGCGAACCTGGTCGGCAACGCCCTGCGGCACGGCGAGCCACCGGTGTCGGTACAGCTCTCCGCCGACCCGCACTGGATCGCTCTCGAGGTCCGCGACCACGGGCCGGGACTGGACGAAGCGGTGCTGCCGCACGTGTTCGACCGGTTCTACAAGGCCAACGCGGCCAGGGCCAGGTCCGAGGGCAGCGGTCTCGGCCTCGCCATCGCGCGGGAGAACGCGCGCCTGCACCGAGGCGACCTCACCGTCACCAACGCCCCGGACGGCGGCGCCATCTTCACGCTGCGCCTGCCACGCCGGACACACGATCCGGACGGAGGCCCCGAGTGAGGACCGGGCTCGCCCGCCGCGTGCTCGCCGCGGGCCTCGTATCGCTCCTCGCCGTGGCCGGCTGCGGCGTGCGACCCACCGACGTCATCACCGGCGCCGACCCGCCGAGCGGAGCCGTCGCACCAAACACGACGATCACCCTCTACCTGGTGAAGAACGGCCGACTCAGTGCCGTGACGCGCCCGCCCAGTGGTCGTCCGATGTTCAAAGCGGACACGCTCGCCCTGCTGGCAGCTGGACCCACCGCGAGGGAACAGGCGCGCGGATTCACCACCGCCATCCCGCCCGAAACCGGCCCGTTCTCGGTGACCGCCGCGCCGGTCGGCCACTTGGTGGTGACCGTGTCCACTCCGGCCGGCAAACTGTCCACGCTGGCCGTCGACCAGATCGTGTGTACGGTCGCCGCCACGCCGGGAGGCGCTGCCCAGGTCACCGTCATCGGTGCGGGGCAGAGCGTCGGCCCCCGAAACTGCCCGGCGGAACGGTCATGACCAGAGGCGTGCGCTTTTCCAGCCACCACTACCGGGATCCCAGGTCGCCCGCGAGGCCGACCCGGCCTCCTGATGCGGGCGGGTAGTCGTCGACTGTCATCGAGTTGTAGAGGCGTGCGCTCTTGGTCGTGAGGCGCATGAGGGCCCGGCTGGGCCCCGCGGGCAGGGCGGAGAGCAGGCGGGCGCCCTGGGCCAGTCCCCACACGCCCAGGCGGGAGGTGGGGATCAGGGTGTTCGCCGCGCTCAGCGCGACCGCGCGGCTGCCGCGCACGTGCTCCGCCATCGCGCGCTCGTAGGCGGGGAAGGCGCGCTCGTGATCGCCGCCCGCTCGCGCCAGCTCCCCGGCGAGGACGTACGCGCCGACGACGGCCAGGCTGGTGCTGCCGCCGACGGCCGGGCCCGGGCAGTAGCCCGCGTCGCCGACGAGCGTCACCCTCCCGCGCGACCAGGTGTCCATGTGGAGCTGGGTGATCGAGTCGAAGTAGAACGCCGGGGTGCGGTCGAGCTCGTCCAGCCAGCGGTCCACGTCGGCGTGGGCGCCCTCGAACGCACCGCGCAGCAGCTCCTTCTGCCGGGGCACGTCCCGGTGGTGGTAGTCGAGCTCGCGCTCGCTACGGAAGAGGAACAACGCCCGCGCCTCGCCGAGATGCCGCGCGCCGTACATGCCGGCTGTGCGGCCGACGCCGACGTGGATGAGGACTTCGCCGTCGAGGCCGGAGGTGTTGGGCAGGGTCAGCACCCCGAGGTAGGCCCCGATGAAGGCGCTGAGGCGGGACTCGTCGCCGAAGACGAGGTGGCGCACGTTGGAGTGCAGCCCGTCCGCGCCGACGACGAGGTCGAAGCGGCGCGGCGCGGCGTTCTCGAACCGCACCTCGCCGTCGGGCGAGATCGCGGTGATCGAGTCGCCGAAGACATACTCGACGTCGTCACGCGCGGCGTCGTAGTAGATCTCGCTCAGGTCGTCGCGCATGATCTCGACGTGCCGTTCGGAGGCGCCGCTGAAGATCTTGGAGAGGTCCACCCGGACGGGACGCCGTGAGCCCTCCCGGTAGATGGTCATCCGGCTCGTGCCGGTGGCCCGCTCCATGACGCGCGGGAGCACGCCCATCTTCTCCGTGATGTCCACTGCGGGCCGGAACAGGTCGACCGCGTGGCCGCCGGTCTTGCGCAGAGTCGGCGCGCGTTCGACGACGGTGACGGAGAAGCCGTGCCTGGTGAGCCAGTACGCCAGCACCGGACCGGCGACGCTGGCGCCGGAGATGAGAATCCGCATGGTCATGGCCAGAGTGTCACCGCCCTCGCCTGCCGGTGGATTGGACAAATGTCCCTCAGGTCCCGGCGGCCTGTCGACCCGCACACCTGTGGCCGCCGAGGTTAACCTGCGTCTGACCTGGTTGCCGAGGTCGTCGACCACTCCTGTCACCTCGCCCTGGAGACGGTTCCGCGCAACCGCAGTCCCGGATGACCACAGACCAGCCACAGGCAAAGGATCACCGATGCACAAGATGTCGACCGAGGAATGGCACGCTTTCGTCAGCCGCGGGGCGCCCACCGGACGGCTTGCCACCATCGGGGCCGACGGCACCCCGAACATCACCCCCGTCTGGTACATCTTCGACGGCGAGGACTTCCTGTTCACCACGGGCGGCACCACGGCCAAGGCCCGCAACCTGCGACGCAGCCCCCGCGCGGCCCTCTCTGTCGCTGACGACGCCCCGCCCTTCGCCTATGTCGAAGCGCGCGGCCATGTGACGCTCAGCGAGGACCTGGACGAGCTCCTCGACGTCGCCGGCCGGGCCGGCGCCCGCTACATGGGCGCGGACAAGGGCGCGGAATTCGGCAGACGCAATGCCGTCCCCGGCGAACTCGTGGTCCGCCTGCACCCCACCAAGGTCATCGCATACAGCGGCATCACCGACTGACGAACACCCGGGCGCACCCCACCGCGGCCCGGAGCCAGGGGCGACCGCCATCCGTTCCGAGGCCGTGGACGTCGGCGGATCAGTCCGGCAGCCGTCGGTGACGGCGGCGATGGTCCCAGGACCGGGTTTGATGTAGGTGCCGCACGCTGCACGACAGGTTCGGGGTCACCAGGGGATGACGCCGTCGTCCTCGAAGAACGAACCGGTCGGGCCGCCGTCGGGCAGCGTGGCGAGCCGGATCGCCGTGGCCGCGCCCTGCTCAGGAGTGCGGGGTCCATGGAAGCCGGTGAAGTCGGTCGCGACCAGGCCGGGGCAGGCGGCGTTGATCAGGATGTTCGTACCGGCGAAGTGCCGGGCGTACTGCACGGTGACGGCGTTGAGGAACGACTTCGACGGCGCGTAGGCCGCCATGATGGGGCCGATCTCGATGTCCGGGTCCGCCTGCCGGGTCAGGGAGGAGACGGCACTGGAGAGGTTGACGATGCGTGGCGACGCCGAGCGCCGCAGCAGCGGCAGCATCGCGTTGGTCACCCGGATGACACCGATGACGTTGGTCTCCACGACCGTGCGGACCACGTCGAGGTCGAGCGTGGTCGGGTCCTGCACCCACCCCGGCCCCATCTCTCCTGAGATACCGGCGTTGTTGACCAGGACGTCCAGGCGCCCGGTCT
Source organism: Nonomuraea sp. NPDC049269 (assembly GCF_043197155.1). Lineage (NCBI taxonomy): Bacteria > Bacillati > Actinomycetota > Actinomycetes > Streptosporangiales > Streptosporangiaceae > Nonomuraea > Nonomuraea sp. NPDC049269. The sequence continues at coordinate 25,541 of NZ_JBICSO010000001.1, read as the reverse complement.
GCCGTTCGACCAGTTCCGCGGCATCGGTGACGCTCTGGTCGCCGGTCACGTCCAGCGGCACCCCGAACGCGTCCACCCCGCCGGCGCGCAGCTTCTCAACGGCGGTTTCGCGCCGGGCCTCGTCACGGGCTCCCACACCCACGCGGTACCCGAGGGCGCCCAGCCCGGCCGCGATTTCGTACCCGATTCCCTTGTTCGCGCCGGTCACCAGTGCGATCTTCGTTTCGCTCATGCCGTTGATGTTCGCTCACGGACGAGCGGCGCATCCAACACCGATACGGTGCACTGTCATACCTGGTAGGTATCACTGAAGTAAGGTGTGGCCGTGGACACCTTGGAGACCCGCGAGTTGAGGTACTTCATGGCCGTCGCCGAGGAGCTGCACTTCGGCCGCGCCGCCGAGCGCCTCGGCATGGCCCAGCCGCCGCTGTCGCGGGCGATCCAGCAGCTTGAGCGGCGCCTCGGCGTCTCCCTGCTGAAACGTAACCGCCGCGGTGTCTCCCTGACCGGCGCTGGGGAGGTGCTGCTGCACGAGGGCCGCGCAGCCCTCGACGCGACCACCGCCGCCGCTCGCCGCACCCGTCGCGCCGGTGGCGCTGATAGTCCGGGTGGCCCCCGCAATCGCCTGGTGCTGGCGGTGAAGGCCGCCGCGTCTCACGAGCTGCTGCACAAGCTCCTCGACGCCTACGCGGCCGAGCCCGACGCCGCCGAGATCGAGGTGCTGCCGTGCGGCATTGGTGAGCAGGAAGGGCTGCTGCGCGATGGCCGCGCTGATGTGGCGCTGATGCACAAGCCGTTCAACTCCTTCGCCGGGTTCGACAGCGAGGAACTGATGACCGAGGGGCAGATCGCCGTCCTGCCCGCCAGGCACCCCCTCGCCGCGCGCAAGACTTTGTCCCTGGCCGACGTCAGCGACGTCCCCGATCTTCCGCTCGCCCGCTGGCCCTGCCACGGCACGTACCCACCCGGCCCGGGCCCCGAGGTCCACGACCAGACGCAGCTGGCCCAGCTGATCGCCCTCGGACGCACCGTGGCCGTCATCCCCGACTCCGCCCGCGCCTGGCTATGGGCCGAGCACACCGCCGTCCCCCTGACCGACGCGCCCCCGGTCGTCACCCACATCGCCTGGCCCGCGCACAGCCGCTCCCCCGCCCTCGCGAGGCTGATCCGCACGGCCACCCAGCTATGACCCTCTCTTACCTTCCATCACCCTGATGACACACCGCCGATGTCGATCGGCGCGTACAAGGCTGTGGGGGCAAGAGGCCTTGGCTCGTCCGGCTTCGCGCGTGGAAGGACATGGCTTCCACGCGGTCGAGAACGCGGCGGACCCGGGCGCGCTCGGCGCGGCCGGGATTGAGCGGATGCAGCAGGGGGCGGCAGGCCTTGCGGAAGGCCTCCAGCGCCTGATCAAGATCATGCGCATCGAGTACGGGCTTCGGGACGCCGGCCTGCGGCGCACAGCGCATGAGGTGGTCGAGCACGAGAAGCAGCTCCCTCAGACGCATGTCGGCGGCCGTGCGGACAGTCGTGGGGACGATCAGCACGGCTGCCAGAATCCCGCACCCGGCCCCCAGAACGGTCTCCTGGACGCGAAGGACGAGCAGCTCCGGGGAGAGCGTACGCAGGACTGCGAGCACCATACTGAGCGAGCCGGTGATGAAGAAGGTCACCGCCCAGTAGCTGCCGGATGGGGTGTAGAACATCCCGAAGACGCAGGCGAGGAGAAAGGCCAGGGCCAAGGTCGTGTGCCCGTCGGCCAGGACGGCGAGGCCGTATCCGAACGGCACCCCGGCGATGGTGCCGATCAGCCGCCGGCCGCTCTGCAGCAGGACGTCCCCGGTGTGCTCGGCATTGATGAAGACGACCCATGCCGTGACCACGGCCCAGTACCACAGGTGCGGGGAGACCAGCTGTCCGCCGAGTACGGCGAGTGCGGCCGCGGCGGTCACCTGGAACGCCTGCCGCGTCGTGTGCCGCCACGGGCCTGAAGGCTGAGTCGCCCCAGGACGGAGTGCCACACGGTAACGCTCTGCCAGGTCCCCCGTCTCCGTGTTGGCGGAGGAGGCCGTCGATGCGCGGATCGCGAGTAGCCCGAGGCGCTGCGCGGTCGCGTCCGCATGTGCCGTCCGATCCAGCTCCGCCGTCGTGTCGCGGAGCAGCCCCTCGGGAGCCTCGTACAGGAATTCCTGAAGCAGCAGCGCGGAGGTGTGCAGCCGGTCGAGACGTCGTTCGAGTCTGCCGACGCCGGCTCCCCCGTCCGCGAGTACTTCCGACATGGCCTGCCGCGCATCACGAAGCCGTCTGTCGAACGCCGCCCTCAGGCGCCTCAGGATGCCGTAGGACGTTGTGGGCACCAGACAGAAGCGCGTGACCGCGGCTGCCGCGAAGGCGACGGTCAACGCTCCGGTCAGCTGCGGAAGTTGGTGGGGCTGGATCCTGGCGAACTGCGACAGGAAGTAGGCCATGAAGGCGAAGATCCCGAGGTCCAGGCCCCGTCGTCCGAAACGGCGCGCATAGACCGCGGCGAAGATCAGCAGCAGGAAGGCCAGGTGGGACGCGAAGGGGAAAGGTGCCAGCAGGCCCCCGGCCGTCAGGGCGGCAAGGGTCACAGGAGCACCCGCGAGCAGAGTGCGGAACTGGTTGCGGGGATGCGGGTCGCTGATCGCCAACGAGGTGACCACCGCTGTGAAGCCGCCGGTCAGAAGCACGACAGAGGGCTGGTCCAGTACCGTCAGCGTGGCCAGGGTGAGAGCGAGGCCGAGGATGGCGCGCAGCCCGGCGGTCAGACGCAGCAGCCCCGGGTCGGCTGCGGCGAATCGCTCCCACAGCGACACTGTCTTCGCAGCCACCATGGATTTCCGTTCCTTCGTCGTGGTCGGCCGTCCCCGTCCGGCCACTGGCCTTCACCCTGCTTTCCGCAGAGCTCACAGGAACAACCGGGGCGAAGGGGTCACCTTGCGGGTTACCCAGTCTGGTCCGGTCGGGATGGCGTGCGGTATGCGTCAGGTGACTGCTTCCATGGCCCGGACGTGCCCTTATTCCTGGTGGCCGGCCCCCGAGAGGGTGCCCTCGATGAGGTCGCGCAGCTGGGATCGGGCGGTGATGCCCAGCTTGGGGAAGCTGCGATAGAGATGCGAGCTGACCGTGCGCGGGGAGAGGAAGAGCTTTTCGCCGATCTCACGGTTGGTCAGCCCGCGGGCCGCGAGCCTGATGATCTGCTGCTGTTGCGGGGAGAGTTCGGCGAGCGCGTCGGGGGTCGAGTCCGTGACGTCGAGGCCGGCGGCGCGCGATTCGGCCCGGGCGCGCTCGATCCACGGGCGTGCGCCCAGGCGCCGGAAGGCCTCCAGGGCCTCGGTGAGCGGCCCGCGCGCCTCTGCGATGCGCCGACGGCGCCGTAGCCATTCGGCGAGGTCGAGCAGGGTCTGTGCGCGTTCGAAGGGCCAGTACTCCAGTACCGGATCCGCCAGGGCCGCCCGGAAGTGCGGCTCGGCGGCCTCGGGGTCCGCCAGCAGGCCACGGGCTCGGCTGATCAGCGCACGCAGACGAGGTGAAGCGTTGTCCGCCAGCTCACCTGCCGAACGTTCGACGATCTCGACAGCCTCCTCACGACGGCCGCAGCGCACAGCGGCGGCGGCCAGATCCGCGAGGGCCGGGTAGGAGGCGTGGTAGTGCACGGGCGCGCCGTCCGCCGTGAAGATCATGCGGAGTTGGTCGTACGCGGTCTCGTAGGCGCCTTCCGCGGCTGCCGCGGCACCGAGCGCACGACGGGCATAGACGCGGACCGAGCGGCTCTCCAGCGGATCGATCAGGGTGAGCGCGTCCTCGGCCTGTACGCGGGCCGTCGCCGTGTCACCCTGGAAGGCCAGCACGGTGGCGTCCACGGTGGCCGCGCAGGCCACGGCGTGATCGAGGCCGGCCGCCCGGCCGACCGCGGTGGTACGGGCGCAGGCCTCACGGGCCTGTCCCCACCTCCCCCGTTCCACCTGGGCCCAGGCGACCGCGCCGCCCAGACCCTCCGGCAGCGGTCCCTGCAGCTCCCAGCGGTGGAAGGCCTCGTCGAAGGCGCGGACGGCCTGCGGAGTCTCGTCCAGGAGCCACGCCATGATCCCCACGGTGGTGAGCTGCTCCGGCCGGGCTTCCGCCTCGGCGGCCAACCGCGGGAGCAGGCGGACGAGTCCGGCCCGGTCGTCGAAGGGGTCCGCTACGGCCCTCACCCAGGTGCGCAAGCCTGCGTCCTCGGGAAGGCGCCGCAGGATGTCCTGGACGCGGTGCCGCTGGGTGTCCTCTCCGGAGTAGAAGCCGACCACAGCGGCGCCGGCCAGCAGGTCCAGCGCGATGGCGGGCTGGGAGACCGCCAGCGCCTCGGCGGCGTCGGCCAGCCGGGAGAAGACCACGCTGTGGCGTCCGGTCAGGACCGCCAGCCGTCCGGCCTGCACGGCGGCGGAGGCCAGCAGGGTCGCGTCATCCGTGCGTGCGCGTGCCTGGGCGGCCAGTTCCTCGACCCAGGCGATGTCTCCGGTGAACACGGCCGCTGAAGCGGCTTCGACCAGCAGCCGGGCGCCGTCCGCGCGCCGCGGTGCGAGTTCCGCGGCGCGCTGCAGGGCCTTGGCCGCCGCCGCATGGCCGCCGCGCCGGCGGGCCCGGGCGGCGGTCCGCTCCAGTTCCGCCGACACGGCCGCGTCGGGTCCCGGGCAGGCGGCGGCCAGATGCCAGGCACGCCGGTCCGGTTCGTTCAGCAGCAGCTCGGCGAGCGCCAGGTGAGCCTCGCGCTGGGCGCCCAAGGACGCCGCGTGATAGACGGCGGACCGGACCAGTGGGTGGCGGAACCGGACGTCGCGACCGGTCCGCCGGACCAGTCCGGCCTGCTCGGCGGGTAGCCAGGCCTCGTCCTCGGCGCGCGGCAGCCCGGCTGAGACGGCGATCACGGAGTCGGCGCTGTCCATGGCGGCCAGGAGCAGCAGGGCCCGCGTGGTGGAGGCGGGGAGGCCGTTCAGGCGGGCGGCGAAGATCCGCTCCAGGTGATCGGTGAGCGGGAGCGGACCTGCGGACGGCAGCCCCGTCGCCGCGTCGTGGGCGGTGGCCGCCCTCGTCAGCTCTACCAGTGCCAGCGGATTGCCGCCTGCCTGGTCGAGGATCCGCGTCCTGGTGCGGCCGGTGGGGCTGTCAGGCTGCAGGTCAAGGAGCCGATTGGCGGCGACCTTGTCAAGCGGTCCCAGGGTGAGCGTCGGCAGGTGACGGTCGAATCCCGGCACATGATCACCGCCACGGGCTCCGATCAGCATCGTGACCGGTTCACCTTCCAAACGCCTGGCGGCAAAGGACAGCGCGTCCAGGGAAGCACGATCGAACCACTGCGCGTCGTCCAGCACCACGAGCACGGGATGGTGATCACCCAGAGCCGACAGCAGGCTCAGGACGGCGACCCCGATCAGCATGAGATCGGGTCCCGACGTGGCCGAGCCCACTCCGAAGGCGCCCTGCAGCGCCGCACGCTGCCTGTCCGGCAGCCCGTTCACCTCGACCGGCACCGGCCGCAACAACTGATGCAGTGCGGAGAACGCCAGGCTCGACTCCGACTCGCTTCCCTCGGCACGCAGCACCAGAGCGCCCTCGGCCTCAGCCCGGCGCACCGCGCGATCCAGCAGCGCGCTCTTCCCCGTGCCCAGGTCACCGACCAGCATCAGCACCGAGTCCACCGGGTGGAAGAGGCGTGCCAGTTCCGCGTCCCGGCCGACGATCAGCTCCCCCGGATCCGGTCCCATGACCGCACCGAGGCCGCCTGCGCGCTCGTCCACGGAGTCTCCAGGAATTGTGGCTCTTCGATCGGAGCCGCCTTGCCTTTGCCCACCCAGGCTACAAGCCGCCGAGACCGGCGCCCCGGGCCATGTCCGCAGGTGCAGTCACGTTACGGATACCGCGCGCGCCGGGGTCGCTCGTACGGTTTCAGGGAATCCTTCGCATTCCTAAGGAAGTCTCATGGAACAAATCACGCTCGGCAATGTCACCATCACCCGGGTATGGGAATACTTCGGCCCCGTCGAAATGACGACCGACACCTTCTTCCCCGAAAGCACCAAGGAAGTGTGGAACGACGGCGCCTCCTGGCTGACCCCGCATTTCCTGGATTCCGCGACCAATATCGTGAATTCCGCGATCCAGACCTGGCTGCTGCGCAGCGGGGGCAAGACCATCCTTGTCGACACCGGCGTGGGAAATCACAAGGAGCGCCCGTACGCCCCGGTCTGGAGTCGTTTGGAAACGGATTTCCTGGCCAATCTCGCCCGGGCCGGCGTCCGACCGGAGGACGTCGACATCGTGATCAACACACATCTCCATATCGATCACGTCGGCTGGAACACCTACCTGGACGGCCGGCGTTGGGTGCCCACTTTCCCCAACGCCACCTATCTGATGCCGAAGGACGACTTCGACTTCTGGAATCCCGAGAACGGTCACAAACCGCTGCTCGGCCGCGGCAACCAGAACGTCTTCGAGGACAGCGTGGCCCCGGTGCACCAGGCCGGCCAGACGCTGCTGTGGGAGCACAGCCACCAGATCGACGATGACCTGCGCCTGGATGCGGCTCCCGGACACACCCCCGGCTCCTCCGTGCTGACCCTCACCTCCGGGACGGACCGCGCGGTGTTCGTCGGCGACCTGCTCCACAGCCCCGTGCAGATCCTCGAACCGGACACCAACAGCTGCTTCTGCGAGGACCCCGCGGGCGCCCGCGCCAGCCGCCGCAAGGTTCTTGGCTGGGCGGCCGACAACAACGCACTCCTGATCCCCGCGCACCTCGGCGGCCACGGCGCCGCGGAAGTGGCGCGCGAGGGAGACAAGTTCGCCATCAAGGGCTGGGCTCCCTTCGCCCCGTATACCGAGCAGGGCTGAGGCCCGCGGAGAGGCACCACTGTGAACCACCACCCCGACCCCATCGTGACCACGGCGCAGGGGGCCGTCCGCGGCCTGCGCCAGGGCGACACCGCCGCTTTCCGCAACCTCCCCTACGCCGCCCTGCCCCGCGGCGCCGACCGGTTCGCGCCGCCCCGGCCGCACGAGCCGTGGGACGGCGTACGGGACGCCACCGTGCCGGGGCCCAACGCGCCGCAGTCCGAGCGCAGGCTCGGCAGCGTGGACATGTCCCCCTACTTCGGCACCGGCTGGAGCCGTGGGGAGGACTACCTCACCGTGAACGTCTGGACGCCCGCCGCCGACGGCGGCGACCTGCCCGTCATGGTGTTCGTCCACGGCGGCGGATTCGTCGCCGGATCGACGCGGTCCTCGATGTACGACGGCTCCGCCTTCGCCCGCGACGGCGTCGTCCTCGTGACCCTCAACTACCGGCTCGGTATCGCCGGGTTCCTCGACATCCCCGGCGCGCCCGCCAACCGCGGCCTGCTCGACGTCGTCGCCGCACTGCGCTGGGTGCGGGAGAACATCGCCGCCTTCGGCGGTGACCCGCACAACGTCACCCTCTTCGGCCAGTCGGCCGGGGCGACCATCGTCGGCGGCGTCCTCGCCACCACCGAAGCCGCGGGCCTCTTCCGCCGGGCGATCGTCCAAAGCGGCAGCGGCCTGGGGGCGTTCACCACCGAGCAGGCCGCCCGCGTCACCAAGGCGGCAGCCGAGGCCCTGGGCATCGAGCCCCACGTGGACGCCTTCGCGGGCATCTCCGACGACCGCCTGGTCGAGGCCGCCTCCCGGCTCGGGGGTATCGACCTGCGGACCGAGAGCCACGGCGACCCGCTGATCGGGCTCAGCCCTTTCAGCCTCGTCCTCGACACGCAGCCCGCCGAATCCGTCGCCGCCGGCCTCGGCAACGACGTGGACCTGCTCATCGGGACCAACACCGAAGAGGGAAACCTCTACTTGGTCCCCGTGGACAAGTACTCCACCTCGACTGCCGGGGACGTCGACGACGCGGCGGCGCGCTCGCACCCGGATCCGGCGCGACTCGTCGAGACGTACCGGAAGGCACGCCCCGAGGCGTCCTTCGGCGAGCTGCGCTCCGCCATCATGGGCGACGCGCTGTTCGGCGCGGGCAGTTGGGCCCTGGCCGGCGCGCATGCCGCCCACCCCGAGTCGGCCACCTACGCCTACGAGTTCGCCTGGCGCTCCCATGCCCTGGACGGAGAGCTCGGCGCCACCCACGCGGTCGAGCTGCCCTTCGTCTTCGATCTCGCGAATCTCCCCCAGCTGCACGGATCCGCCGCCCTGCTCGGCCCCGACCAGCCGCCCGCGGATCTCGCCGCCCGCATGCACGAGACCTGGGTCCGGTTCGCCAGGACCGGCAATCCCGGCTGGGACTCCTACGACGACGAGCGCCGGGCCACGATGCGCATCGACACGGAGTGGACCCAGGTCGAGGATCCCCGCAGCCAGGAACGACAGGCCTGGAGCAGACCCGTTAAGGACACACCATGACCAGGACCGTCATCACCACCGAGAACGCACCCGCCCTGGCAGCCCCGCTGTCCCAAGGCATCCGCAAGGGCCCCGTCCTGCAGGTCTCCGGGCAGCTCCCGCTCGATCCGGACACGGGCGAGGTCGTCGGCACCACGGTCGCCGAGCAGACCGCGCAGACCCTGCGCAACGTCACCGCCGTACTCAAGGCGGGCGGCGCAGGCTTGGAGGACGTCGTGATGTTCCGCGTCTATCTCACCGATCCCGCCCACCTGGCCGAGATGAACGAGGCGTACGCGGCGGCCGTCGGTGAGCCCTTCCCCGCCCGCACCACCGTCTACATGCGGCTTCCGCCGAGGCTGCTCGTGGAGGTCGACGCCCTGGCAGTGCTGGACGACTGACCAGGATGGCCGGCCGTCTGACGAGGGCGCGCACCAGCCTGAGGGTTCCGCCGGCGGAACTGCTGGACGCCCTGTGCGCACTGGCGGGACGACCGGCACCCTCCTCCGGGCCTCGTCTCGTACGCCGTGTCTATGGGCAGGTGCTCCAAGCGGTGGGGTCGTTGCCGTTGGGGGTGCTGCAGCCAGGCGATGTGAGCGCGGCCACGGACGTGCGCGCGGGCTTCTTGACCGCGGAAGTCCCGGCCCCGTCGGACACGGCCGCACTCTGCATCCGGCGCACGGTCGACGACCTGGGATCGGCCGACCTGTGGGAGCTGGCGCGCAGCACCGCCATGACCTGCGACGATCTCATGTGGGGTGCTGCCGCGACCCTGGCGGAGGGACGTCTCGTGAACGGCGACCTTCTGGACGAACTCGCCGCGCGCATCCTCGCGGAGGAGATCGCCGAACGGGCCCCGTGCCACTGGGGCCGTCACCACGCCGATGCGGTACGTGCCGCGTTGTACCGGAGTCTGGCCGACCTCGCGGATGCCCTTCTGGAGGTGTCGGAGTCGACTCCGACACCCCTGGACTGGACTGTCGACGACAACGGCGAGAGGTACGCCACCGCGGTGATCGACGGGATGGCATACGGCGTACTGGTCCAGGTGGCGGAGAACGCGCCCTCGGCCGCCGAGCCCGTCTGGTTCCACCCCTCGCTCCCCGCCGCACGCACCGCCTGGCAGTGGCGGATCGTGAGCGGTCCGGGCGACCGTGCTTCCCACGGCTGTGGGCATTGGGAAGCGGCCCGACATTGGGAAGCAGCCCGACACTGGGAAGCGGCCCGACATTGGGAAGCAGCCCGACGCTGGGAAGCGGCCCGGCCCTTCCCCTCCGCGCTGGCGGCATGGCACGCCGCCGAGTGCGCGATCACCGCACTCGCCGCCGGGAGATGTGGCCTGTGAGCGGCGTCGGCACGTGGACCCGCACCGCGAGCGCTTCCAGGTTTACGGCGTCGGCCATGGCTTGAGCGCCTTTGTCGTTGAGGTGCATGCCGTCGTGTCGGTGGTACGGATCCAGTCGTTCACCTCGCGTCGGGCGGAGAGGCTCTCCGGGGTACTGACGGCGCCCGCGAAGGGGCCGATGCTGTATCAAGTGCGCTCTTCAAACGCGGGCGCTACTGCAGTTGGTCGCGGCGGCGGGTGAGGTAGGCGGTCTCGCCGGTGTTGCCGGCCAGCTCGATGGCCCGATCGTAGGCCGCGCGTGACTGCTGACTTCGGCCCAGCCGGCGCAGCAGGTCGGCGCGGGTGGCGTGGTAGGCGTGATAGCCGGCCAACGCCTCGGCGAGGCGGTCAACGATGGCCAGTGCCACCTCCGGCCCGTCGAGCTCGGCGACGGCGATGGCCCGGTTGAGGGCGATGATCGGCGAGGGGTCGAGGCGGACGAGCTGGTCGTAGAGGGCGAGGACCTGCGACCAGTCGGTGTCGCGGATGTCGCGGGCGGAGGTGTGCACCGCGTTGATCGCGGCGAGGATCTGATAGCGACCCGGAGCCACCCCGGCAGCGGCAGCGGCCAGGCGCTCGCGCACCAGCCGATGACCTTCGGCGATCAGTTCCACGTCCCAGGCGCCGCGGTCCTGCTCGGCCAGGGGGACCAGTTCGCCGCCGGCGGAGACCCGGGCGGGGCGGCGGGCCTCGATGAGCAGCATCAGCGCCAGCAGGCCGGCCACTTCTCCGTCCTGCGGCAGGAGCGCGCGGATCAGGCGGGTGAGCCGGACCGCCTCGGTGGTCAGGTCGTGTCGTACGGGATCGGTGTCGGGACCGCTGGCCAGGTAGCCTTCGTTGAAGACGAGGAACAGGACGGCCAGGACGCCGGAGACACGAGCCGGCAGATCGTCGGCGGACGGCATCCGATAGGGAATGCGAGCTGCCTTGATCTTGGCCTTCGCGCGGGTGATGCGCTGCTCTATGGTGGTCCCCCGCACAAGGAAGGCACGGGCGATCTCGGGCACGGTCAGACCGCCGACCATGCGCAGCGTCAACGCCACGCGCGCTTCCACCGCCAGCGCCGGGTGACAGCAGGTGAAGATCAGCCGGAGCCGGTCGTCGTCGATGGCGCCCAGCGGCTCGGGTGGGGTGTTGTCGTGCAGCATCTGAGCCTCCTTGTGCTTGTCGTCGCGTTTGTTCTCCCGCCGGATCCGGTCGATGGCCTTGCGGTTTGCCGTGGTGGTCAGCCACGCGCCCGGGTTGGGCGGCAGGCCGTCGGCCCGCCATCGCTCCACGGCGGTCGCGAACGCCTCGGCAGCCGCCTCCTCGGCGATGCCGAGGTCGCCGAAACGCCTGGTCAGGGCGGCCACCACCCGTGCCCACTCGTCGTGGTGGGCCCGGGTGATCGCCTGCTCGACGTCGCTCACAGGAACGGTCGCACCTCGATCTTCCGATCGCAGACCTTCGACGCCTCGGCGGCGAGCTTGAGCGCCACATCCAGATCGGGGGCCTCCCACACCCAGACGCCGGCGAGGTACTCCTTCGACTCCACGAAAGGCCCGTCGCTGACCACCGCCTGCTCGCCCCGGTTGTCGATGACCGTGGCCGTGTCGGTGTCCGCGAGTCCGCCCGCGAAAACCCAGTAGCCCTCGGCGATCAGCCGTTCGTTGAACGCGCTGATGGCAGGCTGCCTGTCCGTGCTGCCGGGATTGCTCTTGTCGTCGATCACGGAAACCAGATACTGCATCTGAAGATCATCTCCTGTGGTGTCAAGACCGCGTGGTTCGGTAGTAGGGACTTCAGGCCGTTGCATACCGCGGGCGCCCGGCCGGCCGGTAGACCTGGATCGTCACGCGTCACCCGCCCCCGGGGCCCATCCGCCGCGCTCGAATCCGTTCCTGCGATTCTCATCCGACGCACCGCCGTTTCCCTGCATCACTCCATCGATGGTGACCTCAGTCACGGTCGTCAGCTTCATGATCGCGGTTCCTTCGCCTTGGCGCCGCCCCCTTGCGGACAGCCTCACCCCTGCTACGAACACCACCGCCCCGATCCGACACTTCCTCCCGGACTTCCTTGAAGAACTTTCCGGGACGCCGGTCGTCATCGATCCGACAGCACGACAGTGCCACGGCGGCTGCGCTCCACCTCCTCATGGTGTGGACTGGAGTACGGGTCCAGCCACCCGGCGCGTCGCCGATGGTGACGCTGGATCTGGCCGACCTGGGTGACATCACCGCCGAGCCCACCGATCCGGCCCCATCCATCGCTCGTGCGGAGCTGCTCACCGGCCTGGACGCGGACGCGGTGGAGCTCCTGCTGGCCAAGCCGGTCGAACCGCTCATCAACGTGCAGATCAGGCACCTGGGCGGGGCGCTCGCCGAGCCGGGCGGCGGGGCCGGTGCGAGCGGCGCCTACATGTTCGTGGCGCTGGAGCAGTTCCGCCGGCATCTGAAGAACCGGGAGATCTACGCCCAGTCCTCTACCCGTTACCGCAACCCGCAGGCCGGGCTGCTGGACGGTGCTGTGTGGGCGGCGGCCAAGACCGACGTTGGGCTTGCCCGAAGAGCCCGATGCGCTGCTCGCCTGCCATGCCGCCACCCTGGATGAGGCGCTGAGGTACGTCAGCGGGCGCCTGGCCGACAACGCCGACGTGCGGGTCGACGACGTGTGGCGTTTCGTTGATCATGTGTCGGATGTGGCGCTGTCGCTGTCTCCGGGTGGGTCGGTAGCCACAGCGCCGTTACCGGCCGCTGTCTTGGTGAATTGTCCAGTGTCAGGCGACTGTTACTCCGCCTTCAGTGGAGTCGGTGGAGCGGCTGAGTTTCTCCCAGGCGTCGAAGTCGTCCTGGACGCGTTGGCGCCCGGCGGTGACCAGGCGTAGCGCGTCCGAGCCGAGCAGGATATGCACGGGAGGCTTCTCCACGTCCAGGAGGGTGAGGATGGCGTCGCCCGCGCGATCGGGGTCACCGACGCCCTGACCCGCGAGGGCCTGGCGGCGGGTTCGGATCGGGTCGAACAGTGCGTCGTAGTCGGCGATGCTGCGTGGTGCGCGGACCAGTGACCTTCCTGCCCAGTCGGTTTTGAACGCGCCGGGAGCTACGGCGGTGACCCGCACGCCGAACTGGGTGACCTCCTGGGCGAGGGTGTCGGTGATGCCTTCCAGGGCGTGTTTGCTGCCTTCGTAGAACGCCAGTCCGGGGAAGGTGGTGTGCCCGCCCATCGAGGTGATGACGAAGATGTGGCCGCCGCGCCGTTCCCGCATGCCGGGTAGGACCGCTTTCACGGTCGCTACCGTGCCGAATACGTTGACCTCGAACTGGCGGCGCAGATCGGCCATCGATGACTCTTCGAAGGTGCCTTCGAGCCCGTAGCCGGCGTTGGCCACGAGCACTTCGATCGGGCCCAGTTCCGCTTCGGCGGCCCGCACCGTGGGGTCGATCCGGTCCGCGTCGGACAGGTCGAGGATGAAGGCCCGGGCGCGGTCGGGGTCCAGTGCCTGGAAGGTGGCCGCGTGCTGCTCGGCGCGCACGGTGCCCGCGACCCGGTGCCCCGCCGCCAGGGCTCGTCGGGCGACGGCCAGTCCGAGGCCGGTGCTGACGCCGGTGATCAGGAATGTCTTGCTCACTACGGGTGTCCTTTCGTGGATGAGAGTCAGGCCGCGGGGCGTGCGTGGGCACGGCGGCATCGACCCCGCGGGTATGGCGGGGTCGTGTCTGGGTGGTGTTGGTGCTGGATCGCCCGGTTCGGGCGGTGGTCAGGACTCGGCGGCGGTGTCCCGGGTAGTCGCGGTGGCGGGTTCGCTGCCCCAGCCGGCCAGCAGTCGCAGGCGCTCCTGAGATGGCGAGCCGGACGGCGCGCAGTAGACGACGAGCGATTGGCCCGGGTCGGCGACCGAGGTGAAGATCTCGTACTGCAGTTCCAGGTCACCGGCGACAGGGTGGTGGAGGCGTTTGAGGCCGGTGCTGCGTTCCTGGACGCGGTGTTCTGACCACCACGCCGGGAACTCGGGTGAGCGCATCATCAGCTCACCGATCAGATTGGCGATGCGCTGGTTTCGCGGCTGGGCGGCGGCGGCCAGCCGCAACCCATGCACGTAGCCGCGGGCGACGCGTTCCCAGTCACACCACACCAGGCGAGCACGTGGATCCAGCAGCGTCCAGCGCGCCATGCTGCGTTCCCGGCGCGGCAGCTCGGCCACATCGGGAAACAGCAACGCCCACAACGTGTTCCCTCCGACGACAGTGAGGTTCCGGTCGCTGACAAAAGCAGAAGCCAGATCCATCGACTCCAGCACCTGTCGCAGCGCCGGTCGTAGCCGTGACGAGTGCTCGGCCCGGTCCTTGTGCCCGGCTGTGGTGCCCGCGAGGGCGAACAGATGCCGCCGCTCGATGTCATCGAACCGCAGCGCGTCGCAGAGGGCATGCAGTACCTGTTCGGACGGTTGCCGGGCGCGGCCTTGCTCCAGACGGGTGTAGTACTCGATACTCACCCCGGCCAGTTGCGCGACCTCACCGCGCCGCAGACCGGCGACCCGGCGACCGGCGCCGAACTCGACCGGCAGACCGATCTCATCCGGCGTGAGCCCAGCACGGCGGGCCCGCAGGAAGTCGCCCAAGTCGTTATTGCCCATGCCCTAAGTCTGCTCTTCACCCAGCCGAATCACCAAGGGCATAGCTGGCCCTGCCAGTACTACACACCAGGTCGTGGGAGCCGCGAGACTCGGCAAGTCCGCCGAGAACGGGCACAGGTTAGCCAAGTTGACGGGTCGTCGCCGGCAGAAGGAACCGTCAAGGTGAACTTGACGATCCGGATTCTCATAAATGACCAGTTGTGACAGTTCTGCGAACCACTTGATCCGGGCCGAAGATCCCCAGGTCGCGATTCGCACAACACCTTGCAGAACTACCCTGCTTTTGACAGAGTCCTGCGGGGCTGGCGGCATGCAACTCGGACCCGAGGACGCCGCGGCCGCGGTCGAGCGACACCCCTGCCCGCAATGCGATGTCCCCGCCGGCAGTGCCTGCCGCACCCGCGCCGCGAAGTACCACACCGCGCCGTTCATCCTCGTGCCGTCACTGCGCGACGAACTCACCGTGCCCGTTCCGGCCGACCGCGGACCGGGCAAGAAATGGACGCAAAGGCTGGAGGTCGCTCAGGCGCCGCCGGAGACGAACAGGGTGCCGATCCGGATCGGCTACGCACGCTGCTCCACGGTCACCCAGGAGCTGCAAAGCCAGCTATTGCAGGCCACGGGGATTCAGCTGGAGTTGCTGAGCGGACCCTTGACCGGGATCTACGATCCGCACGGCATGGGCTCCATGCTCTTCGCCCGCGCGCTGCGCGACAAGGGCACCCCGATGCCCGACATCGTCAAGAATATGAAACAACCCCGGAGTTCTCTGGGGGTCACTGTCAGCGTTGTAGTCCCAGGACCTGGGCTTTCTTGTTCCATTCATGCTGGTTCTGTCATCTGAAGGAGCCTCGGGATTTCTGAGGTTCTATCGTCTCGGTTGTTCGTCTTACTGATTCGGTGAAGGCGAGGGGACACGAGTTGAGCCTGGCAGTCGTACGAGATCTGCGTGAGGTCCGCACCCCTGCGGGTCCAGAAGAGATCGCGGGGTTTGAGACTGACGTGCTGGCCGGGCTGGTGCTCGCCCGGGCCGCTGCTGGTCTTGCCGCCGCGACGATCAGCGGTGAGGTGGTGCAACTCGAGCAAAGTCGGGTGTGGTTCGGCCGGTCGTTGTGGGAGATGGAGCCGGCCGACGTGGATGTGTACTTCGGCAAGGTGCTGCGCACCGCGGCCAAGGGCACCAGGTTGGCCCGCGCGCAGGCGCTCAAGACCTTCTTCCAGTTCATCGAGCTGAGGCACCAGGCCGAGATCCATCAGATGACCGGCCGGGTGATCGAGTGCCCGATCGATGAGATGAACCGGCCGCCCGTCGACCGGAACATCCGTGGCCGTCCGGCTGCAGTAGCCGTGCACCCGACCCGTCGGCACCCCGCACACCGGGCATGGCACCGGCTTGTTGCGAGTACGGGCCATTACTCGAATGAGGCCGTACTCGTCCCTTACATCCTCGATGACCAGGGCAGACAGCCCCGCAAACACCACACCCATAAGATCGTCGATCTTCAGCACGGCCCAGCCTGGCAGGTGAGCACTCAGCGCTACCACCGATTACGGGACAGAGCCGAAAACCGTACAGTCCCTCGAATTTCGACAGGCCGCGCGGACCGGCGAGTCAGGAGGCTGACGCTCCGGGTGGTCACCTGCGATCGGGCCGGGACGCAGCTGCCAACGATCGCCATCAAGGTCCCTGCCGGGCCGACATGGCGAGCGGATCCGACACGTCCACGCGGACAAGCACGGTCGACAGATCACGCGGACTGTCCACCAAGCGCAGGTCCAGACGTTGCCATCCGACACGGAACTGCGGATCCTACACGAGCGCGGCTGATGCAGGTCGACCTCGATGTCGAGCGAGCGCGGAACCGATATGGGTGGCTGGTCGTCGTGCTGGCGTACCGCCTGACTGGCGCCTTGGTGCAGGCGCTCTTGTGCCTCCTGTGGGGTGCAGGGCCTCGGCCGTGTGCTGGCCGAGGCCTCGTTTGACCGGCACGGTGAGGCCGGTTCGGGCACCACCCTTGTGTTCCGCAGTGCCTGAGGGTGCTACATCGTGTGGTGGGCGGCGATCGTGCGGGGCACCTGGTTCTCGGTGCCGGGTTTCACGATCACGAACTGTCCCATCATGCCGGAGTCCTCGTGCCGGAGGATGTGGCAGTGGTACATGTACGGCGTGGCCGGATCGGTGAAGCGGCCGAACTGGACGGCGAGCCGTACCGTGCTCTTGGGTGGCACGTACACGGTGTCCTTGCGGCCCTGCGCGTAGGCGGGTGGCTTGTTCCCGTCCACGTCGAGCACCTGGAACGCCACCTCGTGGATGTGGAAGTTGTGGGCGTAGACGGTGTTCTCGATCTCCCAGATCTCGGTGGCTCCGGCGGGGACCACCTCGTCGATGCGCGACAGGTCCATTTCCTTGCCGTTGATGGCGTCGTGGCCGTTGAGCCGGAATTGGCGGACCTTGGCGCCCCGGGGCACGGTGATCGGGGTGATGTCCGCCAGACGCGCCGGCAGGGGCCGGGAGGTGGGCAGTCGCGGTGCCGCGACGATCTTCAGGAGGTCGAAGTCGCCCTCGTCGATGTCGTCGGGCCCGGAGAGCGTGCGCAGGACGACCTGCTCGCCGGCGGCGAAGGCGACGACGGCCTCCATGCGCTCGCCCGGTGTCAGGGAGATCTGGTCGACTGGTACGGGTGCGGCGAGCAACCCCTGGTCGTTGCCGACGACGTGGAAGGTGCGGCGGTCGGAGAAGGAAAGGTGGTACATGCGGGCGTTGGAGCCGTTGAGGAGCCGGAAGCGCACCCGTTCGGTGGTGACGTTGAGGTACGGGTCGTAGGTGCCGTTGACGAGCATGTGGTCGCCCAGGATGCCGAAGGTGCCCTTGAGTGGGTCGCCTGCTTGAGAGCCGTCCGGAGCGAACTTCTTGTCCTGCAGGATGAGCGGGATGTCGTCGACCCCGTACGTCGCCGGCAATCCCGTGGTGGCGTCGTCGTCGATGATGAACATGCCCGCGAGCCCGCGATAGGTGTGCATGGCCGTCGTGCCGTGCGGGTGCGGGTGGTACCAGGAGGTGGTGGCGGGCTGGTCGAGAGCCCAGTGCGGCGTCCACGTGGTGCCCGGCTCGATCGGCTGGTGCGGTCCGCCGTCCATCTTCGCCGGCAGCCGCATGCCGTGCCAGTGTACGGTGCTGGTCTCCTCGAGCCGGTTGGTGATTGCGACCTGGATCTTGTCGCCTCGGGACGCCCGGAGGGTCGGCCCGAGGTAGGAACCGTTGAACCCCCAGGTTTCGGCCGGTGCGCCGGGCAGGATCGCGGTCCGGCCGCGCTGCATGGCCAGGTCGAACCGTCGCACTCCGTCCTTGCCCACCTTCGGCTTCAGCAGCGGTGGGACGAGCAGGGCGTTGCGGAAGGCCGGCTTGCCAGCTGGCCGGACGGCGTCGGGTCGCGAGTCCGCGCCGCAGGCCACGGTGACACCCGAGAGGGCGGCCAGCGTGAGGAATTGTCGGCGCTTCATGCCGTCCACGTGCATCAGTCCGATTCAGTCGATCTTTGTCGTCGCTGAGCAGTGTGGACGCCGGGCGGGGTAAAGGGACAGTCGCCGCATTCACCTTACGGAATGAGGATTTCATGATCGGCCGGCACTTCCGCGCGGAGCTCGAATCGGCCCGGCGTGCGCGTGGTGACGAGCGCCCCGGCAGCGGTGTCAAGGCGGACGCGCAGATTGTGCAGGCCACTGCCGCCTCCCTGCGGGCCGTCCCCCCGGGGGCCGGCCGCCTGTGGGTCGTCGGGCACTCCGTCGTTGACGACGCGCAGCCGTACCCTCCCGCCCTCGGCAGCCGCCTCGATGAGGCATTCGGCGGGCGTGCTGTGCCTGAGCACGTTGGTGATCGCCTCGCGCAGCACCACCGCCAGCAGTGCGTCCACCGCGGCGGGGACGGGATCGGCCGCGACGCGGACGCGCGCACCCGCCGACTCCAGCGCGTCCCTCGCCGAGGCCAGCTCGCCCGCCAGCGACAGGTGTGCCTGCGGACCGCTCAAACGGGTCACTTCGGCGCCCGAGGCGCGTGCGGCCTCGGCCAGCAGAGTGAGCTGCTCGGCCGCCCGGGGCGGGTCGGTGCCGAGCAGCCGCAGCACCAGCTCCCCGTGCAGCGTGATCGCGGTCAGGCCGCGCCCAAGCAGGTCATGGACGTCTCTGCCAACCTTGAGCCGTTCCTGGAGCGCGGCCATCTCGACGAGCTGCGCGCGCGTCCGTCCGAGTTCGGCGACGAGCGCGGTGAGCCGGGTCAGCCCGTCGACCGCCAGAGCCATTGAGAGCGTGCTGCAGCCGAAGTACACAGCGGTGACCGGGTTCCAGCCCAGCACACCGCTCACGACGCTGCCCCCAGTGATGACCGCGCACAGTGCCCAGGAGACCGGTGCCGCCACGTAGAGCAGCACCAGCCCGCTGAGGAAGCCCGACACGATGAGGCCGGACTCCCCGCCGAGCGCCACGGGCAGGTAGGTCGCCACGGCCTGCAGCGCCAGCGTCCATGCCCAGCCTCGCGTGCGACCGCCGGAGCGTGCCGCAACCAGATGCCACAGTTGCAGGCCGAAGGTCACTGGCAACAGGAAGAGGCCAGCCCTGTTGCCGCCGGACCCATCGACGGTGCCGGCGGTGGCGTTGAACACCGCCTGCCCCATAAAGATGAGGTGCACCACGACGAGCATCGGCGTGGCCAGCCGCACGATCGGCCAGTCGTGGGCGGGGAGCCGGGCGGGGGCATGGGTGGCGGGCGGGGAGCGCACCTGATCGAGCGTCTGTCGTGCGATGGTGAGCGCCTGCGCAACCAGCCCCCTGGCAGCATGCCCGTTGTCTGGTCCATTGTGGCGCCGGGCCCGTTCGGCCAGCTCTTCGATCGTCGAAAGGCCGGTCAGCAGCAGGTCGCGGGTGTGGCGCCACAGCCGGAGTCGTTCAACCTCTTCGACCCGGGCGGCGAGCTCGCCGCGCTCCTGCCGCACCCTGCCGAGCAGGTCCGCGAGGTTGCTGAGCCCGTACAGCATCAGGCCCAGGGTGATCGGCGCGACGGTCATGTGGTAGATGTCGACGGGCTCGCGGCCCAGCAGGACTCCGACGACGCCCTCCAGGGCCGCGATCAGCGTGAAGAGGGGCCAGGCGAGAGGGCCCCTGACGACCAGGAGCACCGAGCCCGCGACGAAGGCGGATGCGCCTGTCCACCAGGCTTGCGGGGTGATCAACAACGGCAGGTAGTTGCATACCGCTTGAGTGGCCAGGAGCGCCCACCGGGGAAGTCGCCGTCTGCCCGGCACGGAGATCGGGAGCTGGAGGAGGGCGACCAGCGTGATGCAGGCGATGACCAGAGTGGCGTCCGTGCCCCGGTCGAGGTGCGACGTCACCCGGATCACCCAGGAGACGCACACGAACCAGACGAGCACGCCGGCAGGGTTCAGAGCCACCCGGCGTCCGTGGCGATCCGTACGGCGTGCAGCCGGTTGCGGGCGTTCAGCTTGGTGACGATCGTGGTCAGGTAGTTGCGTACGGTCCCCAGGGACAGGTACAGCTGCTGGGCGATCTCCGCCAGCTCGGTCCCTTCGGCGAAGCGGCGCAGCACATCGAGCTCGCGTTCGGTGAGCGGGCTCTCCACCACCTCCAGCGCGGCCACGGCGAGCTGGGGATCGATCACCCGCTCACCCGCCGCGACCCTCCTGATGGCGTCGGCCAGCCGGTGCGGCGGGGCGTCCTTGACCACGAACCCGGACGCCTGGGCGGCGAAGGCCCTGCGGACGTTTCCCGGGCGGCCGTAACTCGTCACGACCAGCACCCGGCATCGAGGCAACCGCCTGCGCAGCTCGGCCGCGGCGGTGAGCCCGTCGACGCCGGGCAGCTCGACGTCGATCACCGCCACGTCCGGCGCGTGTTCCAGCGCCCTGGGCACGATCTCGTCGCCTGTCGCCGCCTCCGCGACCACCGTAATGTCGGGTTCGAGGTCCAGCAGCGCGACCAGTGCCCCTCGGACCATGTGCATGTCCTCGGCGAGCAGAACCCGGATCATCCATCGCCCCCAAGCATCAACACCCCCACTTTCGCCCCATTTCTACCATCCCGGGAGATCTTCACTTTCGATCATGAAGAATTCACCCCTGGTGATGAGGGCCGGGGCTCCGATTCTCATCACCCCTACGCCGACCGCCGTCCGGGTAGCCGCTCAACCAGCGCGCGGATGCTCTCCTGGAGCTCCATACGGGCCAGGGCAGCACCTATGGTTGGCGAAGTACGGGCTGGGCAGCACCACCGTGCCCGCGAGGATCGTCTGCCCGGACGGAACACACCTGGGAGATCGTCCAGGCGTTCGGGCTGAAGGACTTCGGCTCCGGCGAGGCCGAACTGCCGGCTCGAAGTCACCGAGTTCCAGCTGGATTAGTTCCTCACGGCGCAGTGCGCCGTCGTAGGCCAACGCGACCATCAGCCGGTTGCGGAGCGGCTGGGCTGTGGCGGCGATCAGGATGGATCGCCACGCGGCCTCACTGGTAATCCACGGTGCCTGCTCGATGCGGCGCACCAGACCCTGCCGGGCTCGACCGTCGTGCCGGGAGGAGTGCCCGCGCCGGACCGGGTTGCGCTCGCGCAGCCCATCCTCGACGAGGAACTCGTAGAAGGGACGGACCACGACGACGCGTTGCTGGATCGTCGCATTCGACAGCCCGGCCGCGGTGTCCAGGCGAACCACGTTGGAGCCCCTCGCGCCCGGGCGTTTGTCGCATGTTGCCGATCCAGGCCGCCACCCCATCAGCCCTGATGGTCAGCGGGTCGGCGCCGACCACAGAACAGAAGCGAAGGTGGTCCTCAAGCGCCCTGCCCGTAAGCGTCGATCGTGTTCGGGGCACGCCCGATGTTCGCGGTGAACTTCAGCCATCGGCGGGCTTCGCCCATGCTAAGCGACCCGCGGGTACTTCTCCCACTTGACATCCAGGGCCCAACAAAGTCGCCACGCCAGATTCCACATAAGGCAGCGGTTCCCAGTCAAGGGCAAGTCGACGACCGCGCGGGCTATGAAGAAGTACTTCGTCGGCCAGGGTTTGTCCACGTACACTCACGTCTCGGACCGGCACACGACATTCGGCACGAAGGTGATCGTGGTGAACCGCCGGGAGGCGCACTACGTGCTGGACGAGATCATGGGCAACAAGACCGACCTGCCCATCACCGAACACGCGACCGATACGCACGGCGTTGTTGGTCAACTTCGCGCTGTTCGACCTCGTCGGGATGCAGCTCTCGCCACGCATCCGGGACCTGGGGAAGATCGCCCTCTACCGGAAATTCGGGCACGCCACGGCCTCCCTGATCGTCGGCAAGTTGTCCGCCTCCTCCCGGCAGAACACCCTGGCGGCGGCGCTGAAGGGGTACGGGGCACTTCGCCGTACCGTCTACGCCGCCCGCTATCTGGCGGATGAGACATATCGCAGGAAGATCGCCCGGCAGCTCAACAAGGACGGTGCGACACGAAGTCGCGGTGCCAACTCCAGACGACGTGATGGTGGTCGAAGATCTCGACCTGCAGATCGAGGTGGTAGCTGCCCGCATCGTAGGCGTTGGCGCTCAGCGCCCGGGGCCAAAACGAGCGCCAGGGCGGTTGGTCGTGTTGTCGTCCCATGGCGCGCCGATCACAGCGACGTCAGGCTTCCACGCGTCGAGTTGCTCCGGTTCGGTCAGGTGGGGCCGCAGGCCGAACGTCGGCACGCCCATCAACGAGCCCGCATTGAGTTGGGCCCGCATGCCAGGGGGAAGGGCGGGTCGATCACCGACTGTCACGGCATCGACGCCACGTGCCGCGCCCGTGACGATCGGTTGCCCGTGGGCCATCGCGATGTGTTGCTCTTGGGTTTCGCGTGTCATTGGTTAAGTCCACGGCAGCGCCGCGTACGGGGCAAAAGATGTAGCCTACGGCTTAATGATCAGCTTCGTGCTCGGTGTCGAGGACCTCGCCGACACCCGGTTTGCCGTCTCGCCCTTGCAGGAGACCGTGCTCATCCTGCGGGTGCTACGTGATCCGGGCCCTGTCCGCCCGGCATCTGCCGTGGCACAGGTCCGTACTCCCCAGACTCGGCACGCTCGACACGGAACTGCTGACGTCCCTGGTCGGCAGGCGCCACCTCCTTCCCGACTTCCTGACCCCACGACCAGAACGCTTCGCCCCGGCCTTCGACGACGAACTGGCCATCGCCCGCCAAACCTCCCTCGATCTGGTCCGCCACGACCTGCTGGCCCCACACGCGCCAGGACCGCTCCCCGAAGCTCTTCGCGACGCCACTGCCACCGACGCGAAGGTCGTCAGGCTCACGGCCACCCTCTGTGAAGTTCTGGGCCGGTACTGGGAACGCGCCATCAAACCGATGTGGCCGCAGATACGGCTCACGCTGGAAGCCGACATGACCTACCGCGCGCGGCAACTGGCCAAAGGAGGCGCGCGCCTGCTCTTCAGCGACGTGCACCCAAACCTGCGCTGGCATGACGGAGTACTGCACATCGACGAAGTGACCGGCGAGCACCGCATCACGGCCTCCGGTCGAGGGCTACTGCTGATACCGTCCGTCTTCGCACACAGGCTGGCGCCCCCCATCCACCCGGACGATCCACCGGTGCTGGCATACCCCAGCCGTGCAGTAGCGACGCTCTGGGCCCCGGCATCGCCCCCTGACGCAACGGCTCTCGCCTCCCTGCTCGGCGCGCCCAGAGCCACACTGCTTCGCATCCTCCAGGAACCACTGGCGACGACCGAGATCGCCCGCCGCATCGGCGTCACCCCAAGCGCCGTGTCCCAGCACCTTCGCGTGCTGTACGCCACGGGCCTGGTCACCCGGGCGCGCCAAGGACGACAGGTCCTGTACCGCCGTAGCTCTCTCGGCGACCAACTGGCCCACCGGGTTCCGGTCGCATAACCCTTCTCCTCAATGCCCCCATCACCGAATGCGCGATGGCGCCGACCAGCGTGACCACTGTGTCGTAAGCCCGTCCCCGACTGGCGATGTTCACGCAAATGGAACGGATCTACATGCTGGAGTGCGCCGCTGGTGCCCGCGCCGCCAAGCAGGCCCGCGGGCTGCCGACCGGGCGGTCGGCGAAGCTCAACGCGACCACCCGCGTCGGAGCCGCCCAGCGGATCAAGGAGGGCGCGATCCCCGAACCGGTCGCCGCCGAACTCGGGGTAAGCCGCTCCACGCTATATCGGGAACTACGCAAACACCGCGAGAGCACCAGCCGTGAACATGTCAGTCAGGAAGGCTGACCACAGCCCAGACCACATCCCTGCTGGTCAGCGGTGTCCGTTGTTTCCGCGGCCGTTACTACCGGGACCCCGTGACCACCAGGATTGACGTTGCTAACCTGACCTAGAGGTCGCGCCGATAGGTGATCGTCAGCGGCGTCATTCGGGGCGGTTGGTCCAGCGGTGGGTGATCCAGGCTCGGCGGATCAGGCTACGGATCGTGATGATGGCGTCGGCGAGGTCGAAGAACGCATCGACGATGACCGTTTGGCGTTCGTGGCAGCGGGCGATCTCGCCGGTCAGGCCGCGGCGGTCCAGTTCGTCGCGGGTCTTGCCGGGGTCGTAGCCGGCGTCCAGGTGCACTGTGATGTCGTCAGGCAGCGGGCCGAGGTCGTCGAGCTTGTCCAGGGTGGGCGCCAGCAGGGGCGAGTCGTTGCGGTTGGCCGGTGCCAGTACTCGGCCGAGCGGGATGCCGTAGCCGTCCACCAGCAGCGAACGTTTCATCCCCTGCTTGCCCCGGTCCACTGGGGACCGTCCGGCCAGCTCGCCTCCGCTGGGCGCCTTGGCGATGCAGCCGTCTACCGTGATGTGCTCCAGCAGCAGACCGACGATCCGGTCGTAGGCTTCCAGGGTGATCTGCTTGAGCTGCGCGAATACTCCAGCTTTGATCCACTCATCGCGGCGGTTACGGATCCTGGTCGCCGAGCAGGTTGAGTCGGCGATCGCCTCATACGAGCAGCCGAACCGCAGCAGCTGGATCAGTTTGTCGGACACGACCCGGTCGGCGACGCGCCGCCGGTGGCAGTACAGCGGATGCGAGGGGGCATACACCGGGCGAGCTGGAAGAAGGGCCGCGAACTGAGCCCACAACGGGTCTATGAGCAGAGCCGGAAGCGCAGGCACGCACGATCCTCTTTCCTGGTCACGAGGGTAGGCAGTTCGGTGGTCTGCAGGCTCTGCGCCTGCCTGACACGCCCCGCTTCAGCCTGCGGGCCGTCTGGTCGCTCTCCTTGGGCGGACGATGCCTCAGGCGGAGGGCATCGCTTCGGCGGCCGGTTTCACCGTGAGGTCGGTCGAATCCGTCCCGGGGTTGGATTGCGGCCGGCGAGCAGCCGGGCGGCCATTAGCAAGGCGGCGGCGAACGCAAGGGGGCCGATCGTCTGAGCGACCTGATGGTGAGCAGCGCCGATCGCCGCGTCGCCGACCTGGACCGCGCCGTTCAACGCGAGCAGCAGGCCGAGGGAACGCCACGCGCGTAGGGCCAGCAGCCAGACCATTCCGCCGAGCAGCACCACGCTGCGGGCCGCCATGTAGGCGGCATAGATCCTGGGAGCGGCCTGATCTCCTCCGGGCACCAGCCCGCCCGGGTCCGCCAGGCTGGAAACCGCGAAGTAGCCAGATGTGACCACGGTGAGGAGCGCGACAAGTGCGCTGAATCGACGCGCATTTAGTGAGGTAGCCATATCATTCGGATGCCTAATCATATGGTTAGGGTAGCATTGGTGGTGTGACGGTGGAAGGGTCGCTGATCAACACGGTGGGGTTCTTGCTGGGCAAGCTGGGCCAGCAAGCAAATGGGCAGTTCGCGGATCGCCTGGCCCCGCTCGGCCTGCGCCCGCGGCACTGTGCTGTCCTGGAGTTCCTGTCCGGCGGGCCCCGGGCACAACTGGAACTGGCCAAGGCCGTCGGGGTGACCGCCAGTGTGGTCGTCGACATGCTCGACGAACTGGAGAAGCTCGGTGCCGTACGACGGGTACGGGACACCGCAGACCGTCGGGGGGGGGGGGGGGGGGGGGGCCCCCGCCCCCCCGCGAGGGGTCGCGCCCCCCGCCGAGAGAGTGGGGGGGGCGACGCGCAGCGAAGGTGAGACCCCGCACAACCCCCCC